>NZ_CALXSK010000046.1 GCF_944391105.1 uncultured Victivallis sp. | reverse complement strand
GTAAGTTAATCGCCATAAATTACACGCCGCAAGCAGAAACCGCGAACGTCAGCTATTTATCATACCATCTCCTTTTTATTTGGACGGCATTCCCAGAATCCGACACCGCATCGCGCCGGATGACGGCGCATTGACATACACGATCGCCGAACGGTCTTCCGCCGGGATATTCAGCGTCACGGCGTCCGCACGGTTTCCGTCCGGCGCGACCGTGATCCGGCGATCCGCCGGCATCGGCAGAATCGCGAGCTGAAACTCCTTCGGCAGCAGCTCCCAGTTCCGCGTATCGGCCGTGTTGAACGCCGCCCGGTAGAGCATCGAGCCGAGCAGAACCATCGCACCGGCCAGTTCATTCTCGCGATAGACCGCCCACGCGCCCGCGTAACTGGCCCCCTCCTTGATCGCGGTGGAAAGCACGATCCGGACGATCATGCCCGGCAGCCGCTCATCATACTCCTGGGCGAGAATCGCATCCATGTCCGAGAGCGGCGCGGTGTTCACCGTCTCCCCTCCCCCGGTCACGGCCAGATACCGGTACGGCGCCGGATAATATTCGCAAACCGGATACGCCGTCATCACCGGAAAATAAATCGCCACCTGTCGAAACGCCGCTCCCCGCCCGTTCGCAAACAGTACGTAGACGCAGTCGCGGTCGAGCGGGAAATCGAACGGCTTGGCGCCCTCGAGTTCCGCCGGAACCTGGTCGCCCAGCTGCTTGAGCACCGTCACATAGCAGCGCTGAAACAGCGGATTGGACGGTGAAGATTCATACAATCTCCGGAAATCGATCCGCGCATTGTCCATGTCTCCCTCCCGCAGCGACCCCAGCGCCGAGAGAAAGAGCGCCGCCGGATTCAGGAAATTCCCATATCCGCGATGCGCAATTTTACGGGTTTCCGCCAGTGCCCGGTTGAACTCATCGCTGCCGGTCTGCCCGGAAAGGGTTCCGCCCCCCTGCGAAACGCTGCGGGCGGCGGCCGGATTCTTTTTCTTCGCCTCGGCGATCTCCTTTTGTTCGGCCTCGAAAAACTCGCGGTACTTTTCGGCGACCTCCTTCTGGGTCACGCGAAGCCGCCGCAGCTGCGCGAGGAACGACTCCTCGCGCCCCTCTCCGAGATAAGCGAGTGACTTGTAGATCGACAGAGCGATCCGATCCCGGCAGAATCCGCAATACGGCAGCGCATTCAGGTTCGTCAGCATCGCGCCGCTTTCGCTGCCTGCATCGCGCACACTGACGGTCGGGCGGTCGTCATATTCGCCGATGAGTTTCTCCGCCTGCTCGAATTCACCCACGCTGCGGCGGTCGTCCCCCTGGTTGAAGTAGAACGCACCGGCTTCGAGGCGCCACATGAGTTCGTCTCCGGTTCCGGCGGAGGAACGGAGCTTGTCGCCGATCCGCTGCGCCACCTCCGCATTCCGTCCGGAAAGATAGGCCTTCATCATCGGCTCCTTCTGCAAGTGGGAGTTCGTAATGCTCGAACAACCCGCCATCAACAGAAATACGCCCGCGGCCGCAAGCCGGACTCCCGGCACCCCCGTCTTCACCCGAACACCTCCCGGAGTCTCCGCATTCCGGCTGCCGGCAATCCTGCCGCATCCTGTCGTGCTGGAAATGGAACACGCTTCATCATATGCCTCCCGCCACAAATTTTCCAGGAAATACAATAGCTTTCCGGGAAACCGTTGTCAAGCCGGAAGGAAAAAGTTCTCAGTGCGACAGCAGCGCCGCAATCTGCTGAAGCGCGCCGACAATCGCGCCGAGGATATAGCCGAGCACCTGGATCATGCCGAGGTGCTCCGCGGCGATCCGGTTGATCATCCCATGAAACTCACGCACATCCTGTCCGGCGATCGACTGCTCGATCCGGTTGTTCAGATCGAGCATCTCCACGATGATGCGCCGCCCCTCATGCGCCATCCAGAAGTCGAGATAACGCTGCAGCGCCGGCAGCAGTTCGCCACGCACCCAGCCCCACAGATCGTCTGAAGTGAGAATCCTGTTCGCCATCTGCGGCACGTTCTCCGTCAGCCAGAGGTGGAGGAACTCGCCGAGTTTCGCACGCGTGCCGTCGAGAAACCCGCGCATCTGCGGCGCAGCCTCGTCGCTGTGAAGCCAGCTACGCAGCCGGACGGTCTGTTCGGAGAGTTCCTCCCCGATCAGTCCGTAGATCCGTTCGTCCTCAAGTTTCGCGGCGATTTGAAGTTCAATATCGTTCCAGTTCAAATGATTCACGATTCCGGCGGCGATCTCGCCGGATCGCGGAATGAATGCCAATCGGTCATTCACATAACGCCGGACGCCGTCTCGCAGAAATTCGCGCAGAAGTTCGCGCAGTTCGGGAGTCCGCGCCCGAAGTCCCGAAACGATCCCCGACGCAAGCGTCCCGCGCACAGCGGGCGAAGAGAGCTGCTTCTCCAGAACCTCGTCCCAGAAGATCCGCAGATTTTCCGGCGTCAGACTCTGGTCGAGCGCTTCGGAAAGCGACGCCTCGATCCTCGGAATCAGAAACCGGATGACCGTCTCCTCGTTCTTCCGCAGCATGAGCTGCACCGCAGTCCGGATCTGTTCGAGCAGCGCCGGATCGGTGCTCATCTTCGAGAGACGCGCCCCGATTTCGCGTGAAATTTCCTCCGGTTTCAGCAGCCGTTCCGTGATTTCTTCGCCGAGCACATGGCCGATCTTCGCCTTGTTGGCCGGAATCATCCCCTGCCGCCAGAGCCCGAGCGAAAGCACTCTCAACCAGTGAAACCCCGTCCGCTCATACGGCTTGAAGAGCATTTCGATCGCGATGAAGTTCGTAAGATACCCGACCGCGGCCGACACCATGACCGGAAACACCCAGAACGAAAACCACTCCGGCCCGCTCCAGCCCGCAACCGCCTTCCCGACAATCGCCGCAATCGTCATCCAGCTCACAGCCGAAAGCACAATCTGAAGTTTCTTCAAAAAACGGTTCACGCTCCTCGCCTCCTCCCGACGACACAAAAGAGGGGAGACTCCGTTCGTCTCCCCTCGAAACACTCCGCTCTCCTCAGCGTTCGCGCCGGTCGATCACGCGGCGCGCCTTGCCCTCGCTGCGCTGGATCGTGTTCGGAGCGACGAGCTTGACCCGGACCCGCAGCCCGATCAGCCCCTCGACCGCCGCGGTCAGCCGCTGCTGAAGCCCCTCCATCGAACGGACCTTGTCCGAGAAGAGCTCCTCGGTCACTTCCACGTCGACTTCAAGGTTGTCGAGGCCGTTCTCGGTGCTCAGAATGATGTTGTAGTTCGCGGTCGTCCCCTCGACCGAAAGCAGCGCCGTCTCGATCTGCGACGGGAAGACGTTCACGCCGCGGATGATGAACATGTCGTCGCTGCGCGAGGAGATGCGCGCAATGCGCCGGAGCGTCCGCCCGCATTCGCACGGCTCGGCGACGATCCGCGTCAGGTCGCGCGTCCGGTAGCGGATCATCGGCATGGCGTACTTCGAAAGCGTCGTGAGCACAAGTTCACCGAACTCCCCGTCCGGAAGCACTTCGCCGGTCTCCGGATTGATGATCTCCGGATAGAAGTGATCCTCGAAGATGTGCATTCCCTTCTGGCAGCGGCATTCGATCGCCACGCCCGGCCCGATGATCTCGGAGAGACCGTAAATGTCGTACGCCTTGATCCCGGCGGCCAGCTCGATGCGTTTGCGCATCTCCTCGGTCCACGGTTCCGCGCCGAAGACGCCTGCCCGGATCGGCAGAGTGCGCATGTCGATGCCGTTCTCCATCGCCTTCTCCGTCATATGATAGAAATAGGAGGGCGTGCAGCAAACCGCGGTCGTCCCGAAGTCGCGCATGAGCATGATCTGCCGCTGCGTGTTGCCGCCGGAGGTCGGAACCACGGTCGCACCGAGCGCTTCCGCGCCGTAGTGCGCGCCGAGACCGCCGGTGAAGAGTCCATATCCGTAGGAAACTTGAATGATATCCTCATTCGTGAGTCCGCAGCTCGCAAGCGCGCGCTTCATGACCTCCATCCAGACTTCGAGATCCTGCCGGGTGTAGCCGACCACAATCGGCTTGCCGGTGGTTCCGCTGGAGGCGTGCAGACGCACCACCTGCGACATCGGCACGGCGAAGAGTCCGAACGGATAGGTGTCTCTCAGATCGGCCTTCACCATGAAGGGAAGTTTGCCGAGGTCGGCGAGCGTCTTCACATCCTCCGGCCGCAGTTTACGTTCATCCATACGGCTGCGGAAGAGCGCGACATGGTTGTAGGCGTGGGAAACGATCTTCTTCAACCGTTCGAGCTGAAGTTCGCGCAGGTAATCCTGCTGCACGTAGTCGAGCGCGCTCAAGTTATCATTCTGGTAAAGCGACATTTTTTCAGGGCCCCTTGTTTGTTTGATCGCGTAATATACACCATAACGCGCCGGAAATCAACTGTTTTCTCCTTCTGCGCGCCTCTCTTCGGCGTCGAGCAGCGACAGCGCGGAAGCGAGCGCCTCCTCCCGCGAACCGAACTCTCCCGCAAGCTGGCGGTCGTACACCGCATCGAGCGCCCGCCGGAATCCCGGCCCCGGACGCCTCCCCGCCGCCACGAGGTCGCGCCCCATCACCAGCGGCTCCGGCAGAACCGCCCGGTCCGGCGCGCGACGCAGCTCGTCCAGCAGAAAGACGAACCCGGTCATAATTCCATGACATGCGATGCAGTCGAGCCGATGCAGTTCCAGTTCAAGTGAAAAATTCGGATCCGCCAGCAACCTCCGCAGTTTCGCGGCTTTCATCTCCGTCACAAAGGCGAACCGCATGTGATTCCGGACGGCCTGAACCACACGCTCCCGGTCGACACAGGAGAAGCGGAGGCGGTCCAGGATATCCGCCGCCATCTCCGCCCCGAGCGCCTCGTGGCCGAAAAAACGGATTCGTCCGCTCTCCTCTTCCACGCTGTACGTGCGCGGTTTGCCGACATCGTGCAGCAGCACGCTCCAGCCGAGCAGCGGATCGGGATACGCCATGTGTTCCAGCATCAGCATAGTATGGACGAACACATCTCCCTCCGGATGAAACTCCGGCGGCTGTTCGACCCCCTCCATGGCCGCGACCTCCGGCAGAACGGCAGCCATGAGGCCGGTTCTCTGAAGCAGCCGCATCGCCCGCGCAGGATCCGGCCCGGTCAGCATCAAAGTGATCTCCGCCCGGAGCCGCTCGCCGGCAATGCGCGCGGCTTTCGCAGAGAGCGCGGAAATGGCCCGCTCCGTCTCCGGAGCAAGCGCAAACCGCAGCCGCGCGGCGAACCGCACCGCCCGCAACATGCGCAGAAAATCCTCGCCGAACCGCTCCTGAGGATCCCCGACCGTGCGGATGACTCCGCGCGCGAGATCCGCAAGCCCGCCGACCGTGTCGTGGACGCACTTCTCCACCGGATCAAACCAGAGCGCGTTGACCGTGAAATCGCGACGGCGCATGTCCACTGCGAGGTCATCCGTGTAACGCACCTCCTCCGGGTGACGGCCGTCGAGGTAGAACCGCTCCTCGCGGGCGGAGGCTACTTCGAATTCGAATCCTCCCGTGCGAACGAGTGAAACACCGAAGCTCGCCCCGACCAGCCGACAGTCGTCGAACAATTCCGCGATCCGCTCCGGGCGGGCCGTCGTCACGATGTCGCAGTCCGACGGCGTCCGGCCGAGCAGCAGATCGCGGACGCAGCCGCCGACAAGTCCGCTCTCGAATCCCGCCCCTCGCAGCACGCCGACGACCGATGCGGCCGCCTCCAGCATGGGAGTCGAGCGGAACGTCACAGGAACGCACGCCATTTCTTCACCGGACGGAAGCGATTCGCACCGGGTCAGGCTGCACCGCCCGGTGATAGCACAAATCACTCGGGCCGAACAGCATGCAGTATCCGGCCCGATATCCGTCCGGAAGCTGCAGTCTCGCCATCAATTCCGGAAACTCGTTCAACGCCGCCATCGCAAGTCCGCACCAGAGCGTGCCGACTCCGAGCGACTGCGCGTAAAGTTCAAAATACGAGAGCGCAATCACGGGATCGACCGCCGGCGTCGGGGAATCCACCTTCGCCGCAACCACAAGCATGTGCGGCGCCCCTCGGAAAATCACATCCTTCCCACTCCGCAACTGCTTGTGATAACGAGACATCCGAGCAAGGAACGGCGGGAGCGGATCCTGACGGAACATCGCGGAGACCCCGTCCGAAACGCATTTCCGGAACTCGTCCATGACCGTCACGTCGTCGACGAATGCGAAATAAAGCGAGTGATCATTCACGCCGGTCGGCACGAATTTAAGCATATCCTTGAGTTTATCGAGTGTCACAGCGTCGAGATTCTCGTGCCGGTAGTTGCGGAATGAACGGCGGTTCGCGATAAGCGAAAGGATCTCCTCCGGATCGGGATTCGAATCCGGCGGCAAACTCTCCTCCGGGTCGCGCCCGAAAATCTCCAGCGCCCCGACCGGGCAGACCGCAAGGCAGTGCTGGCAGTGCGTACAGTTTTCTTCGGTTCCCGGGATCACATGCGGAAACTCCCGATCCGGATCGAATTCCAGCATCTCAACGGCGCAGTCCCGGATGCATGCGCCGCATTTGACGCACCTGGAATCATCGACAAAAAACTGGAACTGGTTCATCATCTCCTCCTTACCTCAATTGAATTGCTCAAGCAGCAGTTCCGCAATCGCGAACCGGTCGCGTTTCGCCCGGTCGTAATCGCCGCACCGTGTGGTCAACACCACGGCGGAACGCCCCCTCTCCCAGTCATACAGCACCGTCTGCCCGCTCCAGCCGGAGTGGAACACCGTCCCGGCGGAAGCGGCGGGCGGCGAAAATTCGTCCCGCACCACCCAGCCGAAACTGCGTTCAGGCAGTGCTCCTTCCGGTGTGCGGGGCGTCGTCATCTCGCGGAACGACTCCTCGCTGAAGAGTTTTTCCCCGTGCCGCAGAATGCAGCTGCCGAATTTAATCAAATCCCGCACGGTCGAGAAGAGCCCCGCATTACCCGCACACAGACCGTCCCGGTAGACCCGGAACGCGATGAAATCCGAAATCTCTCCCGGCCGCACCGTCTCGATCGTCTGCGCGAGCTTCGCCCGGTCCGACGACGCCGGCTTTCCGAGCGATGTGTCGGACATGCCCAGCGGGGTGAAAATTTCGCGGGCGCAGAAGGTGTCGAGTCTCTCCCCGGTCACACGCTCGACGATAAGCCCCAGCAGCAGAAAGTTCCAGCACATGTACTCGACGCACACCCCCGCCGGTTTTTCGGGCGGAAACCGCAGGATGTTCCGCATGATCTCCACCCCCGACTCGGAGAAATACTGCCGCACCTCGTGCCCGTCATGCGTGAATCCGGAAACATGCATCGCCAGCTGCCGTACCGTAACCGGCTCCGGCAGCTCCGGCTCGAAATCGGGCAGATACCGCGTGAACGGCGCATCGAAATCCACCAGACCGCGGTCGCGGCAGATCAACAGCGCGGTCGTCGTCGCCACCGCCTTGGTCACGCTTGCGACGTCGATGATCGTTCCGGGCGTCATCGGCACTCCGGGCGCCGCCTCGCCGTATCCAGCTTTCAGCAGCAGACCGTCTGGACTTCCGGCGGCAACCGCAACTCCGCGAACCACTCCGTCGCGAATCCCCGCGTCGACGATTTCACGAATCCGATCCATCGCGCTCCCCTCCTGTTCCGGATTTTCAATAGGCGAATTCGACCATCTGGTGGCAGAGCAGCCTCGGCACGGTGAATTCGATCCGCCCCTCCTTCATCTCGTAAGGAACCGCCTCGCCCTGCGGGACGAAGCGCACCGACCTGACCGCGTGCGGAACCTTCACCGAAACCTTTACGTCTTCCAGCGGCAGAAGCTCCTCGATCACCTCGATCGCATAACCGTTCGAATGCGGCTGATTCGGCAGATGCAATCCGCCGCCGCCGCGGTTGATCGTGTTCGCATAAAGCAGATGCAGCACGGCACGTTTCTCCTCCGGCTGGTCGAAAAGGGTCACGCGGGCCGTCGTCGGCATCGAAGTCCGGACCTGCAGATCCGCCCCGAAGAAACGCCGCAGCGCATTCACCACGAACTCCTGCAGATAGACCATGCCGAATCCGCGGTAGATCGAAAAGACCGGATGCGCGAAGTACAGAACCTTGTCCGTCATCACCCCCGCGTCGAATCCCGACGGCTCGGTGCGGTACGGCGCATGCTGGTGGCTGCAGAACTGCCGGAACCCGCGGTTGAAGTAGGGATCGAACACCTGCCCGAGCGACACGCCGCCACGCGCCCTGATCCGGCGCGATGGCAGATACATCACGAACGGGGTCTTCATATACGAAGGCGTGAATTCGGGAGCGGCTAGCACGTAGTCCGGGGAGAACGGACTCCACCCCTCGTCGGCGAACGGCAGATCAACGACGAACTTCTTCCCCTCCGGATCGAGTCCGCTCCCGGCCGAAAGAATCAATTTCCCGCCGTTCGCAAGGAAGCGCTCAAGTTTCTCCCGCAGCGCCGCGTCGACCGTCACTTCGTCCGGCAGCACGAGGAAGCGGTAACGATCGAACGCCATCCCCGAATCGATCACATCGAATGGAATGTGAGCCTCCAGCAGAATGCGCGCCGCACCCACATCGGGCGGGACTTCGCGTTTTCCCGTGATTCCGGCCACCGAGAGAATCGCCGTTTCCGCAAGCGATTTGACGTTGTCGCACCACGCCTCCTTCTGCTCGACCTCGGCGTAGGCCTCCCCGATCATGTCGTAGGTGGTCTCGTCGAGTTCGCCGTCCGGATGGAGCTGATCGCCGACGCTGCATTTCGAACCGTTTGCGATCATCGCGGCACATTCGTAACGCAGCGCATTCGGATGCTTGAAGCCGCCGAACTCTCCCCACGTGGTATGGAACTTCCCGGTCATGCCGAGAAAATCGAGCCCGAGATTGCGGCTGTACGCCGCCGAGAACGGGTAGTGATCGTATCCCCAGCCGCCGGTCGGCAGACTCTCGAGTTCGAGATGGCTGAAATACTTGAGGATTCCGGTATCGCCGACCGACACGTGACCGCTGTTGTGGAACACCGGCATCTCCGGGTTGAGTTTGCGGGCGGCGGCGGTCGTGCGCGCATAGTAGTTCTCCAGGACCTTCCGGGCGAATTTAAGCCGGTCGGCTTCCAGCTCGGGATCAAGTCCCGCTTCGAGCATCCCCTTCATGCAGTGCGGACAGCAGCACGGCCCCTGATTGATGATGTCCAGAAAGATCCCGTTCGCATCCGGAAACAGCGCGGCGACCTCCTCGATCTCCTCGCACAGCAGATCGAGATACGGGGTATTGAAACAGAGTTTGATGAAGCCGCCGCGCAGCGGATTCGGCCCCTTCCCTTCAAAGGAATACTCATTCCACTCCGGATGCTCCACCGAAAGCCGGTGATTGAACCCGGCCGTGATGTAGACCGGAACATTCACATCGATCTCGTGCGCGGCGTCCATCTGCTCGCGCAGCAGATTGAACTTCAGATGCGGGTGCATTTTCCCGACCTTCGTCGGATGGTAGCTCCAGCCGTGGTGGCAGATTGAGAAGCAGGTGATCGAATTCACGTGCGCCCGTTTCAGCCGTTCCTGCCACTGTCTGCGGTCGAATTTCTCCCCGATTCCCGGGATGTCCGGAGAGGTGTGAAAATCGAGATGGACCTGGCGAAATCTCAGATGATACATACAACGCTCCTGATGATTTGAAATTGGAGGAATATCCCGTTCAATATCCCTTGACAGCCATGACGAATTCCGGAAACGAGCCGACTTCGAAATCGAATGTCTCGCTCTTCGGGTCTCCGAACCCGTAACGTGCGAGCGCCCGCCGGCAGCCGGCCCGGCGCGCCGCCTCCAGGTCGGTGTAGTGATCGCCGAACATCCAGCACTGCTCCGGGCGGCAGTCGAATTTGCGCATGAGCGCCAGAAGCGCGTCCGGCTCCGGTTTCAGCGGATAGTCGCTGTCGCCGCCGATGATCTCGGCGAACCGGTCGCCGACCCCGAGAGCCTGCAGAATCCGCCGGCTCGCCTCGGTCGGCTTATTGGAAAGCACTGCCAGCGTGATCCCGGCGCGGCCGAGTTCGGAGAGCCCGTTCGACACGCCGGGATAGAGCGAGGTCGTCTCGACCAGATGCTCGGCATAGTAACGTTTCATGCGGCGCAGCGCCTCCTCGAAGTCGACGTCCGCGTCCGCGACCGCGCGCCGCACGAGGTTCGCGACCCCGTTGCCCACAAACGTCACAACCCGTTCCGTCGAAATCGGTTCAAGCCCCATCGAACCGCGCATGTGATTGACCGCCCCGGCCAGATCGTGCCGGGAGTCGATCAGCGTTCCGTCCAGATCGAATACGATCAATTTCACCATCGAAGTGTCTCCTCCTAATCCAGGAACGGAATCTGCGTGATCCGCGGCAGCCGCGCGTACGAATCGATGTCGAGCGGAGAAAACGTTCCTTTTTTCCAGTAATGATATCCGAGTCCGCCGATCATCGCGGCGTTGTCGGTGCAGTATTTACGAGCCGCCAGCCGGAGCTTCACTCCCCGCGGCACAAGCTGTTCGAGCCGCTCGCGCAGCACGCCGTTGCAGGCGACGCCGCCTGCGGCGACGATCATTTTCGCCCCCATCGCCTTCGCGGCTGCAAGCGTCTTGCGCACAAGCACGTCGACCACCGCCTCCTGGTAGGACGCGGCCGTGTCCTTCAGCAGCTCCACCGGAAGCGTGCCGTCCGCTCCGGCGTGATTCTTCACATGGTAAAGCAGTGCGGTCTTGATGCCGCTGAAGCTGAAATTGTAGCGGTTCTCCGGTGCGAGCGGCTTGCCGGCCGCTCCGGTCAGCGGACGCGGAAACTCGAACCGGTGCGGATCGCCCCCCTCGGCCGTCTTCTGCATGATCGGGCCGCCGGGATATCCGAGTCCGAGCAGTTTCGCCCCCTTGTCGAGCGCCTCGCCGGCGGCGTCGTCGATCGTGCTCCCGAGCGCGCTCGCGCGCCCATGTTCATCGATCAGCACGAGCGACGTGTGTCCGCCGGAGACCACGAGCGCCAGCAGCGGATAGTTCGCCGAATCCTCAAGCTCCCGGTTCGCCTCGTCCAGAAACGCTCCGTAAATGTGCCCGATAAAATGGTTCACGCCGACGTAGGGAATGCGGTTCCCCATCGCAAGCCCCTTCGCAAACGACAGCCCGACAAGCAGTGCCGGAATCAGTCCCGGCCCCTGCGTAACCGCGATCGCATCAATGTCGCGAAGCGTCACGTCAGCTTCGCGCAACGCCCCCTCCAGCACCGGAGTGAGCGCCGTCAGATGTTCCCGGGCCGCCAGTTCGGGAACGACGCCTCCGTGGGCGGCGTGTTTGGCGATCTGCGACGCGACGCTGTTCGACAGCACTTCGAACCCGTCGCGCACCACGGCGGCGGCGGTTTCGTCACAGCTGGTTTCAATCCCAAGAATCAATGCCATAAAAAAAATCCCCGTCTCACTTGATATTTTAAAAATATACCATATCTTTGTTTCAAACACAAACACACCGATGAAAAAAACAGCGGAAATAACCCGATTTCTCCTCTTCGGACGGCAGCCCGGGGCAAGATGGTTCCGGGGCGTGCTCACATGCCTTCCGGTGCCGCTGCTGCTGCTGCGCCCTTCCCTGGGAGCTCTCGCCGGATGCGGACTCTTTTTCCTGACCGCGACGGGGATGACGCTGCTCGGAGCGGGGGTGCGCAACAGGCGTCTGCGCATCGGGCTTGTGCTGACCGCCCTCGCGACGAGTGGAACGCTGCTGTTCTTCTTTTCCCGGCGCGACCGGCTCGGCGCGATCGGCATCGGGCTCTGGGTGATTCTGCTCGGCGTCGCGCAGATCCCGAAACGGAGGAAATCCGGCGAAGCGCTTTCGGAACAGATTCTCTCCTGGCTGGAAATCGTTCTGCCGCTTCTGCTCGGTGTGACCTTCCTCGCAAGCGCCGGCGGCTCATTCGGGATGGCCGCGCCGTTTTATGCGCTCGCTCTGGCAATTCTCGCGTTACGGCAGGGGTGAGCGCTTGCATTTTTCCGGAAACGGCGTATCTTCTATTGAGGGAACGGGGGATATTCATGGGATTCGGCTGTCAAAAATTTCCACTCTGCAGAATCGGCATCCGGAGCGATGAGAACGCCATAAGCGAACTTGCCCTGCTGTGCGATGAACCCGAGACTGTTCCGGACGATCCGCTCATCGCAACGGCGTTCCGCGAACTCGAAGAGTATTTTGCCGGAACGCGGCATGAATTCGACCTGCCGCTGAACCCGCAGGGCACGCCGTTTCAGCAGCGGGTCTGGCGGGCGCTGCGGCGGATTCCATACGGCGGAACCGCCTCTTACAAAGAGATCGCTGAAGCGGTCGGCTCCCCCGGCGGCTGCCGCGCCGTCGGAATGGCGAACCACTGCAATCCGATCGCGATCCTCATCCCCTGCCATCGCGTCATCGGCGCGAACGGGAAACTCGTCGGCTACGCGGGCGGGCTCGACCTGAAACGGAAACTGCTCGAACTCGAAACCGGTATGGAGAGCCTGTTCTGAAATGATCGTGAGCGCAAGCCGCCGGACCGACATTCCGGCCTTTTACATGCCGTGGCTGCTGAACCGGCTTGCCGCCGGATTCGCCATGACCCGCAATCCGATGAATCCCAGACAGATTCGCCGCGTGGACCTTTCGCCTTCCGCCGTCGACTGCATCGTGTTCTGGAGCAAGAATCCGGCACCCCTGCTCGCCGGACTTGACGGACTCGAAACGTTCGCCATCCCCTTCGGGCTCGGCTTCACGCTGAACGCCTACGACTCCGATCTCGAACCGGGCGTGCCGCCTCTGCGGGAGCGAATTGCGACCTTCCGCGCACTTGCACGGCGAATCGGCCCGGAAAAACTGGTCTGGCGGTACGATCCGATCGCGTTTTCTCCGCGTTACGACGCCACGTTTCACTGCGAATCGTTCCGCCGCATCGCCGAAGAACTCGCAGGCTGTACGATCCGCTGCATCACAAGTTTTCTCGACTTCTATGCGCGGACCCGCCGGAACCTCGCGGGAACGCAAGTCCGCGAACCCGCTCCGGAAGAGTGCCGCGGCCTCGCTTCCGAACTCGCCGTCATCGCCTCCCGGAGCGGAATCCGACTCGAGACCTGCGCCGAATCGGATCTGCCGCTGCCCCCGGCCGCCTGCATCGGCAGTGAATGGATCGAAGCGATCTGCGGACACAAAGTTGGAGCGAAGAAGGATTCCGGCCAGAGAAAACTGTGCAACTGCATCAGAAGCATCGACATCGGAACGCCGGACTGCTGTCCGCACGGCTGCCGGTACTGCTATGCGAACCGTTCGCCGGAGTCAGCGCGACACCGGGCGGAAACCGCTTACGATCCGGACTCGCCCTTCTTGTGCAGCTCCCCGGCGTGGTAACTGCTGCGCACGAGCGGCGAACTCGCAACCGCCGAAAATCCCAGCTCCTCCGCAATCCGGCCGAAGCGGGCAAACTCCTCCGGCGTGACGAAACGGTCGAGCGGCCAATGCTGCGCAGAAGGCGGCAGATACTGCCCGATCGTCACGATCGAGACGCCTGCGCCCCGCAGATCCTTCAGCGTCTGAACAACCTCTTCATCGCGCTCCCCCAATCCGAGCATGATGCCGGATTTCACGGGAATCCCGCCGCCGATCTCATGCGCAAGACGCAGCACTTCCAGGGATTTCCGGTAAGTCGCCCGCGTGCGGATCTCCCCCGACAGCCGTTCGACCGTCTCGACATTGTGGTTGAATACGGTCGGCCGCGCGGCAAGCACCGAAGCGATGGCTTCGCGGTCGCAGTTGAAATCGGGGGTCAGAACCTCAACGCCCGCCTCCGGCAGCCGCCGGTGCAACGCCTCGATCACCTCGGCAAAACAGTGCGCCCCCCCGTCCGGCAGATCATCCCGGGTCACGCTGGTCACCACCACATAATGGAGACGGAGCCGCGCAGCGGCCTCCGCAAGCCGCTCGGCCTCATCTTCCTCCGGCAGAGCTGGGTGCGGTGAATGGTCGATCGCGCAGAAGCGGCAGTTGCGCGTGCAGCTGCCGCCCATGATGAGGAACGTCGCCGTTCCGGAACAGAAGCACTCCCCGAGATTCGGACACAGCGCTCCGGAACAGACCGTGTTGAGCCGCAAATCGCGCAGGATTCCGGCGACTTCCTCTCGGGCGCCGCCCGCACGGACCCGGACCTTCAGCCACTCCGGCAGCCGGGGCCGCTGCGGCTTGCCCTCCCCTCTCACCGCCGTTATTTCCCGCAGTCGGAGATCACCACCGCGGCATTCGAACCGCCGAAGGCGAAGCTGTTGGAAATTCCGTGCCGGATATCGACACCGTCGCGGCACTCGCGCACGAGATCCGCCCACTCGAATTCCGGATCGGGATTGTCGAGATTGATCGAAGGCGAAATGAATTTGTGCTCCAGCATCAGCGAGGTGAAGATGATCTCCGCCGCACCGGTCGCTCCGACCATGTGTCCGGTCTGAGACTTCGTGCTGTTGATCGCAATCTTCGTGCCGAACACCTCGCGGATCGCGGCAAGTTCCACCGGGTCGCCGACCGGCGTGCCGGTGCCGTGCGTGTTCACATACCCGACCTCCTCCGGCCGCAGCCCCGCGTCGGCGATCGCATTGCGCATGACATCCGCGGAAGCCGCCGTATCGGGGACCACCATGTCTTTTGCGTTGCTGTTTGCTGCGATACCGGAAACTTCCGAAATCGCCCGGCCGCCGCGCGCCTTCAGATGCGATTCCGACTCCAGCACCACGTAGGCCGCCCCCTCCGCAAGCACGAACCCGTCCCGGTCACGGTCGAACGGACGGCTCGCCTTCTCGGGCGTGTCGTTGAATTTGCGCGAGAGTGCGCGGCAGGCGGTGAACCCGAGCGCTTCGACCCAGTCGAGCTTCTCCGCGCCGCCGGCGATCACCACATCGTACTGGCCCGAACGGATCAAGCGGGTTCCGACCATGACAGAAATCGCACTGGAAGCGCACGCCGCCGAAACGTCGAAAGACTCCCCGGTCAGCCCGAGCAGCAGCGAAAGACTCGCAACCGCGTTCGAAGGCATGATGCGCGGCACGCAGTAAGGACTCACGTTGCGGAGCCGGTAGTTTGCGTTCATGTAACTGGCGGTCTCCTCATAAAGCTCCCGGTAGTTGCCTCCGGCCACCCCGCCGATGATCGCCACGCGCATCGAACGAAGTTCCTCAAGCGTGATCCCGGCTTCGGCAATCGCCTCAAGCACGGCGACCACGGACATGACACCGACCGGCGGGCAGAACCGCAGCGTCTTGCGGTCGATCAGAGGACAGGCGGGAATCTCCCCCGCCGACCCGCCGACCAGACTCTCGAGTTTATGCTCGACAAACGACGGAACCCGAATGAGCCCGCTTCTGCCGGAACGCAGCCCGGCGATATTCTCCTGTACCGTCTTTCCAATGGGACTGATGAGCCCCCGTCCCGAGATGAACGCTCTTTCCATGCACCCTCGCAATCTGTACGGAATGGTTATAGATCTCTTATTTTTCCCCGGTAATATAATGGCGTTTTCCATTTTTTTCTACTGTCCGCGCCGAAATATTGTGGAATCTTGGTAAATTTCGTGTTATATTGAAGAAACGGACGTTTTTTTCCACCGCAGAATTGATTTCCGGCATGGCGCTTTTATCGGTAAAAAATCTGAACATCTCGTTCGGGGCAGACGCCCCGGACATCGTAAGCGACGTCTCTTTCGAGGTCGAACGGGGCGAAATTCTCGCCCTGGTCGGGGAGTCCGGCTGCGGGAAGAGCATCAGCTGCCTTTCGCTGACCTCACTGCTGCCGTCCCCTCCAGCCCGCGTCCGGGCCGGCGCAATCGAGTTCCGGACGAAGGAGGGCGTTGTCGACCTTACGCGCATCTCCGCGCGGAAACTGCGGAAGATCCGCGGCGGCGGAATCGCCTATATCTTTCAGGAGCCGTCGGTCTCGCTCAATCCCGTATTCCGGGTCGGCAGCCAGATCGCCGAGGTGCTCACTCTGCACCGCCCGGATGTGACGGACATCCGCGGAGAGGTCATCGAACTTCTGCGCCAGGTCGGAATCCCTGCGCCGGAGAGCCGGATCGACGCGTTTCCGCACGAGATGTCCGGCGGCATGCAGCAGCGCGTCATGATCGCCATGGCTCTCGCGGGCAATCCGGAACTCCTTGTCGCCGATGAACCGACCACGGCACTCGACGTGACGATTCAGGCGCAGATCCTCGAACTCATCGACGAATTGCGCCGGGTGCGCAACATGGCGGTGATCCTCGTGACCCACAACCTCGGCATCGTCGCCCGGCTCGCGAACCGGGTCGCAGTGATGTACGCGGGCAACATCGTCGAATACTCCTCCGCGACGGAACTCTTCGCTCACCCGGCCCATCCTTACACCCGGGCGCTCCTGAAAGCGGTTCCGCATCTCGGCGGAGAGGAAAAACGCCTGTCAACCATTCCCGGCCACGTTCCATCCCCGGAGGAGTTCGCCCCGGGCTGCCGCTTCTGCGACCGGTGCGAACGCCGCGGGAGCCTCACGCCGGAGGAGAAGGAACACTGCCGCTGCCGAATTCCCGGGCCGGTCCGCCTTTCCGGCGCCCACACGGTATACTGCCATTTCCCGATTCTGGACAACCCCGGCGAACAGGAATGAACAGAGAACGGAAGGGACTCATCGGACTGCTCGGCCTTCTCGCCGGCGTCGTGCTTCTGACGCTGGGGGTTGTCCGCAGTTACAACAGCGGGGGGGCGGATCAGCTCCACACGCCGCGGGAGTCGACGGCCTCCCCGGAGCTCATCCGGGCACTGCTCAACGAATCGGCGCGATTCTTCACCCAGAAGCGTTATCCCGAGGCGGAGCACTCGCTTCGCCGGGTGCTGAATCTCGATCGAGACAATCTTGTCGCAATGCGGATGCTCGGCAACGTCTACTTTCTGTCCGGCAGGTATTTCGAAGCCAGCAGCGTATTTCGTGCAGTGCTGGCGAAACAACCGAAGGACCCCGTCGCCCACGCGAATCTCGGCGAAACATTGATCCGGATGCAGTGGTACGAAGCCGGGATCCGCGAACTTCTGACCGCGCGCGCCATCGATCCCGACCAGCCGGGCATCAACCTGAGCTTGAGCCGCGCCTACGAGGAACTCGGAGACTCCGCAACAGCCGGACAGTACCGGAAACTCGCGTCGGAACAAGCGGCCAGACAGAAGAACCAGCGAACCGCCGACGTCCCGCAAAAGAAAGAGGAAACAATCCGAACGGAGCCCGCCTCCGTCAAATTCCCGGAGCCGAATCATGAGTCGAATTAAAATCATGTCCGAACATCTCAGCAACCGGATTGCGGCAGGTGAAGTCATCGAACGCCCCGCCTCGGTCGTCAAGGAGCTTGTCGAAAACGCCATCGACGCCGGAGCAAGACGGATCCGCATCGAAATCGAACGCGCCGGCTCCCGGCTGATCAGCGTCACCGACGACGGCTGCGGCATGGACAGCGATGACGCGCTTTTGTGCATCGAGCCGCACGGAACCAGCAAACTGCTCAGCGAACAGGACATCGACAATATCGTCACACTCGGGTTCCGCGGGGAGGCGCTCCCCTCGATCGCCTCCATCAGCCGATTCGAACTCACGACCCGGACGGCCGAACAACTCGAAGGAACCCGGGTCGTCGTCGAAGGCGGCCGGCTCATCGAAGCCGCCCCCTGCGGCGGAGCGGTCGGCACGACGATCCGGATCCGCGACCTGTTCTTCAACACTCCCGCGCGCCGGAAATTCCTGAAAGCAGACGCGACCGAAGCACACCACATCGAGGAGGCGGTGCTCGCACTGGCGATTCCGCGGCCGGAGGTGGCGTTCGAACTCGTGATGGACGGTCGCTGCTCGTTCCGCTCGCCCGCCTCGGAGAAACCGGAACCGAGGCTGCGCGAATTCTTCGGCCGCGTTTACGCCGACGCACTCTGGCCGGTCTCCCACCAGGAGAGCGGCATTCGGGTCACCGGCTACATCGCCAGCCCCGGTTTCACACGGAACAGCCGCCGCGAACAGCGGACGTTCGTGAACGGACGGGCGGTCGAATCCCCCGCGATCTTCCGCGGCATCCGGGAAGGGTACGCCACGCTCGCCGAGAGCGGACGCTTCCCTCCGGTCATCCTGTTTCTGGAGATGTCTCCGCAGGAGGTCGACGTGAACGTCCACCCCGCCAAACGGGAGGTGCGGTTCAAACGCGAATACGCCGTCGGACGGGCCGTCGCGGCGGCGGTCGGCAATGCGCTCCGCCGGACGCGGGAGGCTCAGCCCGCCCCCCGGACGGATGAAAAATCTCTGCCGCTTTCGGGTCAGGTCCCGCTGAAACTTGTACTGGACGCCGCCTCTGTCCGATACGAACCAGGCAACAGCGAACAACCCTCTCTGCCGACATTCCGGGAGGAGCGTCCGCGCATCGCTCCGGAACCGGCGTCCGAACCGGAATCGACGCCGGAGCAGAAACCGGAGCAGAAACCGGAATGCCCGCCGACGCCGCCACCGGAACAAGCGGCTCCGAAAACAACGACGGACTCCAGTGCGAGTTTTCTGACCGACACCCCCGCGGTCGAGATTCCCGTCCGGTCGAAGTTCGACTACCCCGACATTCCTTTCAACGGCGAATGGCCGACGCGGATCATCGGAGTGCTGGACGACACCTACCTTCTGGCCGCCGGGAAATCAGGCCTGATCCTGATCGACCAGCATGCGGCCCACGAGCGCGTGATGTTCGAACGGCTGCTCGACTCGGCCCGCCGGGGAGTTGCCGCACAGACGCTGCTGCTGCCGCAGACACTGGAGCTGCCGCACTCGATGGCCGCGCTGCTGCTGCGGAACCGGAAGATTTTCGAAGCGATCGGTTTCGACGTCGAACCGCTCGGGAGCAACACCGTGATGCTGAATTCGGTACCGGCGGCCCTGCCGGAACACCGCGATTTGACGAGCATGATTCCGGACATGCTTCAGGAGCTGATCGAAAATGCGGAACACAAACTGCCGGTGGAGCTGGAATACGTTGCACGCGCAGCGTGCCGCGCGGCGGTGAAAGCGCACGACGTACTGCCGCTCCCCGCGGCGGAGGAGCTCCTGCGCCAGCTCGGAGAATGCCGCCAGGGCACGCTCTGTCCGCACGGCCGCCCGACCATGATTACAATCACGCTGCGCGAAATCGAAAAGCGGTTCAGCCGGCGTTAAAAGAAATTCCGGAAAAATCTCTCCCGAACGCTTGCTTTTCGCACCGTTCAGGCATATATTAAAAAATATTGGACGTGCACCCATAGCTCAATTGGATAGAGCGTCTGGCTACGGACCAGAAGGTTTGGGGTTCAAATCCCTATGGGTGTACCATTTTTTTTGCCTTTTTCAGAAAATGCGGGCGTTCCCTCCGCGTCAGCATGAAAATGCAGATATTCCCTCGGAGAGCATCCGGTCAGATTCCGGAAGCAGCGGCAGAATACCGGAAGAGAGGAGAATCCCGTTCGATCCGCCACCTCGGAAACCAGCAGCTCCCGGCTTTCGAGCAGTTTGACCGCCTGACGGATCCGGATGCCGCGGATGTATTCTCCGGGATTGCAACCGGCCATGTTGTGAAAAAGACGATACAGCCGGGCCGGAGAGATCTCATGCCGCCTTGCAATCTCCTCGACCGAAAGTCCCGGATCGGAGAGTTTCTGAAAAATATACCCGTTGATCTTCTCGAAAAGCCGCACATGCACATTATCCGCCGCCAGATGCCGGTCGGCATCAATGCGCTCGCAGCAGTCGCTCAATTCCAGCAGAAAACAACCCAGATAGCGCTGCAGCAGACGCGCGGCAACTCCGCCCGGATCGGCGGGAGCGAAGTACAGTTCCAGCATCCGCGCCAGCAGCTGCCAGTGAATCTCACCCAACCGGGTGCTCCTGTACATCAAATTAGGAATCCAAGCCCCCTGATGGAGTTCAAACGTTATGACCAGCCAGAAGAAGTTGTTCTGATCCATCAAGTAGTGATGCAGCTGATAGGGATAAACCAGGGAAGCGTAATCTTCCGGCAGCGGAAAGGATTTTTCATTGACGCATATCAACCCCTCCCCCGACAGATTCACCGTCAAAACATACCGGGGATGATAAAGTTCGGCAGGCTCCGCCATCAGATGGATTTTCCGTTCCGGACTGCGCCTGAATATCAAGATGTTGTCCGGCTCCTCCTGCATGCCCCCGCAGCGGCCGCGCAGATAGCTGTCGGGATCGCGGATCTTTTCCGCTCTCGTTTGAATGCGTTGTTTGATTTTTGCAGCGGAATCCATCTCTCATCCCTCTTTCCATATTCCGGGAAAGTATAGGACCCCATTCATGATATTTCAACCATTATTTGCAAAAAAAACCATTTTTTTATGAATAAATCGCCTTTTTTCCAAATTCATGATAGAAATTGCAAAATCATAAAAAAAAATGCAAAGGAAAACATCTTGCTGGAAACACTCTTTTATGTCATAATATAGAACAGAACAACAAGGGAGAAGTCTGTTGGAAATGAAAACTCAATTTTCACAAGGAGTCTGGCCGGTGGTTCTCACGCCGTTTCAGGAAAACGGCGAACTGGATCTTCCGGCTTACCGGGCGCTGCTGGAATATTACATCAGCCAGGGCGTCGCCGGTTTGTTCGCCGTCTGCATGAGCAGTGAACTGTACGAACTGATGCCGGAAGAGCGCCTGACGCTGGCGCGCGAAGCGGTCGCCGCCTCCCGGGGGCGGGTTCCCGTGGTCGCATCGGCCTGTCTCGGCAACAGCCATGAGGAGAAGCTGCAATCGGTTTTCGACATGGCCGCGACCGGGGTCGACGCGGTTGTCATCCCGGCCTGCCAGCTCGTGCCGGAGCAGGCGGATGAACAGGAGTTTCGCGACGCATTCAAACGACTGCTCGCCCGAACCGCGAACATCCGGTTCGGATTGTACGAGTGTCCGCATCCGTATCACCGGCTGATCTCTCCGGCTCTGCTCGGAGAACTCGCCCACATGGCCGGAGACCGGCTCGCGTTTTTGAAAGACACCTGCTGCAACGCCGGACTCATCGCGGCCAAACTTGCGGCATGTGACGGCACTCCACTCAAACTCTACAACGCCCATCTGACCACCTGTCTCGAATCTCTCAAACTCGGAGCGGCGGGTTACAGCGGAACCTCCGCCAACTTTTACCCGGAACTTCTGGCTGAACAAGCGAACTGTTTCCGAACCAATCCGTTCCGGGCCCGGCAGCTCCAGGAGTTCTTCCTTCTGGTTCAGCGGCATGTTGAATACAAGTATCCCCGGTCCGCCAAACTCTTTTTGCGTGAATGCGGCGTTCCGATGACCGCATTCTGCCGGGTCGCCTGCGAAGAACTCAATGAGGATGAACGAATTCAACTTCATGCTCTTTATTCCGGCATTCAAGCCATTTCCGAAAACAATCACCTTCAACCCCAAGGAGATGTTGCAATATGAAAAAGCGCACATTCACACTCATCGAGCTCCTCGTCGTAATTGCGATCATTGCAATTCTGGCAGCCATGCTTCTGCCGGCCCTGAACCAGGCGCGCGAGAGAGCAAGAGCCATCGCCTGCGTCAACAACCTCAAACAAATCGGGATGGCGCAGAACAGCTACATCGACGTGTACGGCATCCCCACCCCGCAGGTCAACATGGGCAACGGCCTGAGCAACTGGTACCGCCTTCTGGTCTGCGGGAAATTCATCGATACGTACAGCAAACTCTGGTACTGCCCCTCCCAGCCGGAACACATGGTCGAAGCGACCAATCTCGGATACTGGGTCGGAAAATTTGAATATTGCTTCGATTACGGCATCAATCGATCGCTCTGCGAAGGCAGTTTCAGCGGCGGGAAAATCTTCTACGGAAACTACAACATCCCCTATAAGCAGCTGCGGAACTTCAGCGAAGTGATCCTGATCGCCGACCAGGTCGCCGCGTCCAATCTGAACGGACCCGGCTTCAGCGTCAGCGGCTGGATCGATGCGGACGGAACCAACTATCCGCTGGGCCGGGCCGGGAGAAGACATTACCAGGGCGGGCCGAACATTCTCTTCTGCGATCTGCATGTGGCGGGCGTTCCCAATCCCTCGATTTACAACCAGCAGACCCGGGCGAATTTCGGCCTCCGGGAGATTGGAGACTGAACGATGAAGATCCGTTGTTTCATGCTGATTTCGGCACTGACGCTCGCGGGTTGGCTGCCGCTCTCGGCGGAGGTGGTTCTCCGCTTCGACCAGCAGGGGAAAGCGCTCGAATGCAGCGCCGCCGGCCAGGAGAAAGTCGTCCAGCTCGAGAAGCCGCTGGAGTCCTTCACCATGCTGATCCGGATGCGGCTCAAACGTTATCCGGACGCGGCTTTCACCGCGACGACTCCGGGAGGATTCATATCGCTCTATTCCGCCGACGGCAAGAGCGAGCTGGAGCTGCGTTTTCGGGAAAAGTTCGTCGAACTCTACGCTCACGGCAATCCCCGCAAGGGGCGGGCGGCCTCCGGTTCGCTCGCGTTGCCGCTCGATTGCTGGTTCGAACTCGGCGTGGTCTGGGGCGGCAACCGAATGACGCTCTATGCCGACGGTATCGAAATCGGAGCCAACGGCTGCCCGTATGAAAAGGTCGCCCCCTTCACCCGGCTGGTGATCGGGCGCGGGCTGGCGCCGCAGCGCCGCCTCGACGGCGAAATCGCCGAGGTCAGGCTGCTGGATCGCGCTCTCGACCAGAATGAGATGTATGCGGACTTCAAAAAAACGAGGGGGACGTCATTGATTCCCTGGGAGCACAAAAAGGAGCGTCCCGTCTATCCGCAGCTTCAAATCGCCGCCGATGCCCTGGAACCGATCACCGGCCCGATCACCCAGACCGCCGAAGTCGTTCCGTGGAGCGGCCCCGGAGCCCGCGATCTGCTGCTCTCCGGCCAGAGCGATCCGACCGGCCACTACTTCTTCGGTCACCAGACCCGGATCCACCGCAATCTGAACCGGACGGAGGACAACTGCCAGGTTTTCGACTCCGGGGAAGAGATCGCCTTGAGCGGACGGGAATTCAAAACCATTCACCGGAAGGACGGCCTGTTCGACCTGATCGCCTATGGTGCGAATACTCCGCTGGGAAATCAGCTGATCTACTACCGCAACAGCGGAACACCCGGCGCCCCGCGTTTCGACAGAGCAACCCCCGTGATGGTCGGCGGGAAATTCTATCCCGGCGACATCGGCCCAGACCCGGCCGCCTGCTGGGATATCGGCGACCTCGACGGAGACGGCGTGCCGGATCTCGTCATCAGCACCCAGCCGAGCGATGCATACCTCCGGAACCTTCCGGACCGCACCCCGATCTGGGACGGGATCGAACACCGGAATTCCGGACCGGGACGCGGCTACGACATCGCCGGCCGCTGGCTCGGTTTCGAGAGCATCCAATACTTTTTCTGGGCTCGCGGCAAGGAAACTCCCGAAGGGTTGAACTTCGACAAACCGCAGCAGATTTTCTACGGTTCTCACCATCCGGCTACTCCGCTGCAGGTAAAATCACTGCTCTGGGCATCTTCGCCCGCCGTACTGAAAATCGGGGATGAACGCTTTCTCGCCATCACCAGTGACGTCGATCGACTCTACTGCGTCCGCATCAAGGCGGAAAACGGCACGGTGCGCGCAAGTGACGCCATGCCGCTGCTGGAAACTCCCGAGATGCCGACCAACTACATCATCTGCAGCATGCGCGCGGCCGACATCGACGGAGACGGCCGCGAGGAACTGATCGCCGGAAGCAACGTCGGGCGGATCACAATCTACAAGGGGACGGAACCCGGAAAATTCACGGAATCGGTCGCACTGCAGCAGGGAGGCGCCCTCCAGGCGGAGTCTCTCGTCACCCCGGCGCGCGGCGACTGGAACGGCGACCGGTATCCCGACTTGATCACCGGCGATGCGTCCGGCTATCTGATCTGCTGGCCCGGCACCGCCGATCCGCTGGTCTACGGAACGCCGCGCTATCTGCGGGAAAACGGCCGAATCGTCCGGCATGAGGCCGGCATGAACGGTTCCATCCAGGGACCCTCCGAACGGCACTGGGGATATCTGCAGCCGACCATCGGCGACTGGGATGGAGACGGTCGCAATGAAATCATCACCGGCGACATCAAGGGGGAGATGAAACTCTACCGCCGCTCCGACTCCGATCCGTACCAGGTGGAGTCCGAATTCTTCACCTTCCGTGGGGAAAAGCTCATCACCGCAATGCGCCAGCGCCCCGCCATCGTGCCGGAGAAATACAACTATGCCGGAAAGGACAGACCGGTTCTGGTTTTTCTCGATTTCGACGGCTATTTGTCGATCGCCGTTCCGGAACAGCGCGGCTCCGCGGAAATCGCCGAGGTCGTGCGCCTGACCGACAACTCCGGGAAACCGCTCTCTCTGTGCGGAGTGAATCAGCACTGGGGACGAGCCAAGCTCTCGGTCACCGACTGGGACAACGACGGGAAATGGGATCTGCTCTGGGGTCACATCGGGGTCTATCGGGAGCTCTGGCCCCGGGGAGCAGAAATCCCCCGCGACGCTACGCTTGCGCTGTTTCCGAACATCGGCTCCAACGAGGAGCCGCATTTCGGGACGCTCTATGCGCTGAAGAAGCCGGACGGCTCCTGGTACGGCTTCGGGAATCACAACAGTTCGCTTTTTCCGACCGATCTCGACAACGACGGGCGGGAGGATCTGATCGTCGGTGCGGAAGACGGCAAGGTCTATTATCTTTTCCGCGATCAGCTCAAACCGGTCAAGGCCGGCGAGTGGAGCAAACACTGATTCCGGAGAAGCCAGAATGAATTCTTCCTCCATTGCCAATTTGTGCGTGGTCGTTCTTTATCTGCTCGGGATGGCGGGCATCGGCCTCTATTTCATGCGGCGCAACAACAGCAGCGAGGAGTATTTTCTCGGCGGGCGGAAAATTCCCGGCTGGGTGCTGGGAATTTCGATGGTCGGGAATGCGATCAGCTCGATCACGTTCCTGGCGCTGCCGGCCGCGGCGTACTCGCTGGATTACCGCTGGTTCACCCCGAACCTGACGCTGCCGCTGGTGGCGCTCGTCGCGGTGTGGTTGTTCATCCCGTTTTTCCGCCGAAGCCGTATCTCCACGGCATATGAATACCTGAAAGGGCGGTATGGGACCGGCATCCGGCTCTATGCGGCGATTTACGCCATGCTCTCGCAGCTGCTGCGGCTGATGCTGATTCTGTATCTGGTGGTGCTGCCGCTCTCCGAACTGCTGAACATCAGTGAAGTGACGGCGATTCTGCTGTTCGGCGTCATCACCTGCTTCTACACGGTTTCCGGTGGAATTGAAGCGGTCATCTGGACGGATGTGGTGCAGACCGCGATTCTGTTCGGGGGAGCTCTTGTCTGCATTCTGGCGGTGATGCTCCAGATGCCGGGCGGCCTGCCGCAGATCTTCGACATCTGCAACGAATTTGACAAATTCAGTCTGGGGCCGATGGAGTTCAGTTTCGACGAACGCACTTTCATCCTGATGGGGCTGACCGGCCTGATCGGAGCGATCTCGGAATTCTCCTGCAATCAGACGGTCGTTCAGCGTTACCTCGCCGCGCCGACGGTGCGCGAGGCGCGCAAAGCGACGTTGTTCTGCGCGTTTCTGTGCATGCCGACGTGGCTGACATTTCTCTTCATCGGGAGCTGTCTGTTCGCATTTTATCAGGTGTTTCCCTCGGCGGAGGTTGCGGCGATGGCGCCGGATGATGTGTTTCCGCACTTCATTCTGACTGAAATCTGGCCGGGGCTTGGAGGGATCATCATTGCGGCATGTCTGGCTGCGGCGATGAGTTCGCTCTCCGGCTCGATCAACGCTGTGGCGACCATCTGGACGGTGGATTGTCTGCGTCTGATCCGGCGCAAGGGGAACGACCGATTTGAGCTCATCAATGCCAAAATCGCCTCCGGAGCAGCCGGAGTGATCATGATCGCAGGGGCGTGGATCATCTCCCGGATTCCGAGGGAAAGCGTCTATGACCTCGGCAACATCATCGGAGCGCTGATCTGCTCTGCCGGGCTGGCTCCGTTCATGCTTGGATTTTTCACGACGCGGGTTGGAAACAAGGCGATACTGGTCGGGATGTGGGCGGCGCTCGCATTCAGTGCCTATAACATTTTGAACTATTTCGGCTGGCTTCCTCAGTCTTTGCGGTGGGATATTCACATCTACATGGCCGGACTGCTCTGCAATCTGGTCATGATGGCGGCAGCGCTCGGCTATTCGCTGTTCCGTCCGGCTCCGGTTACGGAACAGCTCCGGGGCCTGACGGTCTGGACTTTGGACCGGAAGGAAAACTGAAAAACACATTCATCGATCAGAAGCGGGATTCCGCCTCTTTCTGCGGGGAGAGGCTCTCCCGCAGAAATTCCCTCAGGGGGGAGTGATCCGGCCGAGCTCGTGAACCGGCGTCAAGGCGTCCGCCTCTCCCTCGAACAGCGTGACCATCGCGTTCCAGTTATCCGTAAACGTCGTGGCGCCGCGATAGATCCCCCCTGAAGCAGCTTGACATTCTTCAAAGATGGTGCTACATTAGTTTCCGCCGACGGAGAGCAGGGAGCGTCCCCGCTTGACTCTCCGGTTGACGGAGCTTGGGGAGACGGCTTTTCCCCCTTCTTCTTTTGAGGTCAATGCGGAGGGGTCGTTCCCCTGAGAACCATTGGCTGACGTGGGGGCCGACGATGAGTCCCCATCTGTTCTTTCCCACACCACGGCAAACACTCTTCTTCCTGCGTATTTCGTCGCGGAACCGCATGGAGGGAACGATCTTGAAGTTCTCGCTTCCGGCGGCGTCGACGGTCTGCTGCCAGACTGGGACGTTTTCATAGAGCCAGTCGTTGCGCTGCTTTGCGCTGCGCTTGCGGGCTTCCGCGCGGTTTTCGTCGGTGGCGAGTTTGTGGAATGCGTGGGCTTCTTCTTCGGAGAGTTCGACGCCGTGCCGCCGGAGATAGTCGACGATCTCCGCGTCGGACTTCGACATGTAAACTCCGATGAACGGCCGCAGGAGCGCGATGATGTCGCTCTCCTCGTCGGCGGAGAACTCCGAGATGGATAAGCGGAGATCGGAGTTTTCCGGATTTCTGTTGAGTTCCGGGTTGACAAGTTCGATCAGTTGTTTTATATTGACTGTTGGCGACGGAGAGGTTTCCGGCGGACCGACTTCAACGGCATCTGCTGCAAGAGCCGCGGACGGAATGCCGTCGCCGGTACGGGGCGCTTTCTCTTCCGGTGCGGCATCTCCATCCGGGAGGGTTGAAGCGCCCTCTATTTTCTGGAGCGTGATATCTTTGAAATGCGCTCGCTGGTCGGCCCTGTCGTCATCGAGCAGAATTCTGGCGGAAAACATCTCGCCGTTGATTTCCACAAGGGAAGCGTAGAGGTATTGTCCGTTCAGATGAGAGTGTTTCTGTTCCGCGTCCGCGATCCGGTATCCGGCTGGATATGCTTCGGTGATGATCCGGTCGAGAGCGGGGAATGCTTCGCGGTGGACGCCGCGCTTTTTCAAGCCGCTTTTGATACCGCTTCCGGTGATGAGGACGAGTCTGCCGTCGGATTTGATTTGAAGTTCCACTCCTTGAAAATGGCTGCGCAGGAACTCGCGCGCGGCTCTGGTGTTGGAGAAATCGATCCCGACGTCCGGGATATGAATCGGCTGTACCGGCGCATCGTAGCTGGCGGCGCTTCCCGTCCAGACCGAATCAACCGAATAGACCGCCCCGGTATTCCCGCTTGACTTTTCTCCGGAAGAGGTTATATTATTGTTAGTTTGGATTCCTCGATCTTCTAGCGGTGGCTGCAACCGTTGATCGCCACTGAGCGGTTCAAGGGACTGGGTTCGTTGCTTGCTCTTGGTATGAGCTGATCCCTCATACGTCCAAATCTTATTACCCCGAAATTGATGTGAGTCTTTTTCAATCGGAAACGCCGTTACGACGGAATAGAATCCTTTCTCTTTCCGCAATTCCAAAACGCCGAGATTGCGCGGCATCGATTTCGTGACGAGTTCAAGCCGGATATTGTCGCCTTGTTTGGGGATTCCCCGAGCGTAACCGTGCAGGTTTTCCCGGGTTCAAGCCGGATATTGTCGCCTTGTTTGGAGGCGTAAATCTGATTGGGCTTCCCGAAAATTCTGGTAAGAAAGTCAGAGAGGTCGTAACCGCGCGCTTCGAGTTCCGCGCCATGCTGATTCCAGAGATGAGCAAGTCCGAACCCGGCATGATTTCCGAAATGTTTCCCCTTGAGGAGTTTGATCGGCAGCGCTTCGAGTCCGAGTTCCTTTCCGGCCTCGGCCATTTCCGGGGTGATTTCTCCCCACACCTCCGACCCTTCGGAAGTCAGGATCGGGGTGTTTTCGGAGATGGTTTTATCCTCCATAATCTCCCGAGCGGTGAAATCCCCATCCCTCCCGGCAATCCCGAAAATCGTCTCGCCGTTCTTGTTTACCCTGAACCGGATCATCGATTCCGGCGCAATGACTTTCCCCTCTCCGCGCCGGTTTCTCCGGGCGGCGCGCGCGGATCGCGCGAGCAGAGTTTCGATCTCGCGATCGGTCATGCGGACTTGCCGCGCGTGCGGGAAACGGTCGGCAATCCACATGCGGACGGATTGCAGAAACTCCTTCCACCAGTTCGGTTTCGGCGCTCCCGATTCCGCGATGGAGGCGACGTACTCTTCGGCGGCGATCCGCTGGTCTTCCGCCGTTTCGAGGTTGACGCGGCCGCTCCCGCTCTCCTCCCCTCCCCTCTCCTCTCCTCGCACAACAGCACCGCCCCCTTTCGCACTTCATGGAAGGTCGTAATGCAGCGACCAATGTGTCGATTCTTTTCAACCAGGCTCTTGATTTCATCCAGTATCGGATATATATTATTATCAGCTACCGGTTCCGTCGAGTCAGACTCGGTCAAGGAATCGGCAGTGGCCCCCGGATGGTCTGATTCACCGGGAGGAGACTTCGGGGACGCTGAGTCAGGTTCAACTAAGGACCCGGAGCCAACCGCCTGACCTGACGGGGCGGCGATTCCCGGCATCTGGTCCGTTGAGTCAGATTCAGTCAAGGACGCAGAGCCAGCCGCTCCATCTGACGGGGCGGCTACCCCACTCTGAAGCATACCTTCTTCCCCGCTCTCACACAACGTTCCTTTCAATGCAATCCTCGCCGGTCCCCGGAAAAAAAAGAAATAAATCTGAGGTATCGGTTGACTATTCGCGGTAAAGGCTCTAATTTATCAGTGTATGCGTTCAGCATTTCGGAAGAGCGGTGGAAATCCGCAGCCGGGGACAGGCGGCTCCAAAATCGGAGTCAACGATTCAACAGGAAAGAAAACTGCCATGAAAAAAGGTTTGTGGATTGCGGCATGGTGTCTGTTTACCATATTTTCAACAGCGGCCGAACAGCCGCAGGATAAAAAGGCTGCGCTTCAGGAAAAAATCACTCCGGCCCTGGTCGAGGTCGAACAACAACTCAATGAGATTGAAATGGATTTCTGGAAAAATGTCCGGGATATCGATACAGGTTCCAGCTCCTACCAGAGAGAGAATAAGGTTTATCAATCCTTCCATCAGAAAATCGTCGGATTCGTCACCCTCTGTGGAAAATTACAGGGAGAACTCTATGATTTCGAGGTGGATCTCGAACAGTTTCCCATCGAAAAACGCGCGACAACCATCCTCGACGTCTGGAAACGCCTGCCGCAGCTGCACGACCGGATCGAAGGCAGACGCGATCCCGTCACCCGCAAAGGAAAAATCAAACTCGACGATGCGTGCATTGATGCCGTTATCATGAGTTCAACGCTCCCCGCCGACGCCGAAAATTATGAAACACTCCTGGACAATCTCTCCATCATCAACATGGAACTCTTCTACATCCCGGAGAAGATTCCCAGCCCCCTGCCGAAAGAAATAACCGGCCATGGGAAATTCAACAAATATATGAGCGATGATTTGCTGATCTCATCGGCCGGAGAATTTTTCATGGCCGTGCGGGATCTGCGAATCATCATCCGCGATCTCCGGCAGCAGCCCCGCCCGGAACCGGCCGGAAACGAGAATGCCGGCGACCTGATCCGGCTGATCGAAGAGGATCTCAACCTGATCGAACGGGAATTCTGGGACAACATCTACAAGGGCGGAACCGGTGCGGCAAAAAGCAACAATCTCTCCCGCTACGGAGAGTTCCGGCAGCGCCTCTATCGACTCCTCGTGAACAGCAGAACCTTTCACTCTCTCCTCCGCCGGAACAAAACCGCCGTCGGAACGTTCAACCCGGTAACCGACGCTCTCACGATCTACAACATCGGCCGGAGTCGCGACCAGGATCTGCGCAGGCAGATGCGGCGTTTTTTCAACCGGAACAATTCGTTCGTGCCCGGCTCAAAACGCAAACGGATCGAATGCCTTTACCACTTCCGTGCCATGGATCCGTCCGCGAAAAAAACAACCTCCATCCGCCCCTTCGTGCCTTACGCGGAAATCCGCATGATGACGAATCAGGCCGATCTCGACAAGCTCTGCGAAGCGAATACCGCCATCTTCCACTCCGAGGAAAATGAGTTCGATGTGCTCTCCGAATCCGCTGCGGAATATTTCAACGCGGTGAAGGGACTTCGGAAAACCATCGAACACTGGAAAACGCAGCTCGCGTCCGGAGGGAAATAACCCAATTGCCCGGGCTCCCCGGAACAGCGGACTCACTCCCGGTCCGCCATCCGCCCGGGAAGCGGCCAGGTGATCCGGTGCGGAATCACCCGGACTTTCCGCGCAATCCCTTCCTCCAGCCCGAAACGGCGGCAGAACTCCGGCATGGAATCTTTCTCCGTCCTCACGGGGACGGCATCGATCCGCGTTGCCTCCCGAAGCTCCGGCAGGCGATTCATTTTCATGGCGAACGGTTCGTAAAGCGTGTCGCCGGGATCCCAATCGAAAACCAGCAGTGCTATCCGGCGGGGCTTTTTCGCCCACTCCTCGCGGATGAGCGCCAGCGCAGCATCGGCATCCTGGGCCGACTTTCCGTTCACCGTCACCCGGAACGGTTCCCGCGAAACATCAATGCGCAACGCCTCTCCCGATTCGAACGGCGCGACAAACAGATCCTCGTTCATGAGCCTCGTCCGCATCTTCTCCCAGTCGATCGAACGCAGCAAATCCGGAAGATTTCCGTAAATCGTGGCGTGATGGCCGAACTTTTCCTCACACATCTCGGCGATCGCGCTTTCAACGTCGCGCCCGTTGAAGACAATGCGGTATGCCGCCACGACTGTCCCCGTGCGGTCGGAACCGTGCCAGCAGTGGATCAGCAGCGATTTCGGTTCGTCCCGGATGATCCGGAGCGCTTCGTACACATGCTCCTCCGTCATGCTGCCGGCATTGCACGGAACGGGACACTCCTTGATTTTCAGCCCCTTGAGCCGCCCGCGGTCGGAGTGAAAGTTCCGCAGATTGAGAACGGTCCGAAATCCCCGTTTCTCCAGCTCGGCAAACTTCTCATGATCTGGCTGCGCACTGCGGAAGATGCCGTTCACCGGATCGACCTCATGGAAGTTGCGCGGCAACTCCCCCTCTCCCGCCCGGAGGACGATCGCTGCGACCAGCACCGAAATGACGACGAACCACGCTCTTTTTGCAAATGTAACCATTCCGCCTCCCTCGAAAAACCCATTCCGTTCCGTTCCCGGATACTCTATCACGACGCATCGACGCTTTCAAGCCCGGGACACAAAAAAACGGCCGGGAACAGAACACGCCCCGACCGCCTCAAACCGCAAATGCGCAACGTGCTCAGAACGCGTTGCGGTAGATTCCGAGAATATCCTCCACACTCGTGTCGCGCGGATTCCCGCCCGTGCAGACGTCGGCGAACGACATCTCCGCCAGCGCAGGCAGATCCTCCTCCTTCACCGAAGGCAGCTCGCGCATCTTCTGCGGAATGCCGACGTCGACGGAGAGCTTGCGGACCGCGTCGACCGCAGCCTTGCGGGCCTCTTCCGTACTCATGGCGTCAACATTCGCAACGCCCATCGCCCGCGCGATTTCGCGATACTTCTCACCGGTGGCGGGCGCGTTGTACTCCATGACGTAAGGGAGCAGCACCGCGTTGGCGATGCCGTGCGGCGTGTTGTAGAATCCGCCGAGCGAGTGCGCCATCGAGTGAACGATTCCGAGTCCGACGTTCGAGAAGCCCATGCCGGCGATGTACTGCCCGAGCGCCATGCCGTCCCGCCCTTCCGGCGTGTTGTTCACGGCGCCGCGCAGCGAACGGGAGATGATCTCGATCGCCTTGAGGTGCATCATGTCGGTCAGCTCCCAGGCGGCTTTGGTGATATATCCTTCGATCGCGTGAGTCAGCGCGTCCATGCCGGTCGCGGCGGTCAGTCCCTTCGGCATCGAGGACATCATCTCGGGGTCAATCACCGCGATGACCGGGATGTCGTGCGGATCGACGCAGACGAATTTGCGTTTCTTCTCCTCGTCAGTGATGACGTAGTTGATCGTCACCTCGGCCGCGGTACCCGCCGTGGTCGGAATCGCGATGATCGGTACGCACGGTCTGGAGGTCGCGGCACAGCCCTCAAGCGAAACGACGTCGGCAAACTCCGGATTGTTGATGATGATGCCGATCGCTTTCGACGTATCGGTCGGCGAACCGCCGCCGATGGCGATGAGGTAATCCGCTCCCGCCGCCTTGAACGCGGCCACGCCCTGCTTCACGACGTTGACCGAGGGATTCGCCTTGACATCGCTGAAGATCTCATAGGCGAGACCAGCCTTGTCCAGCAGCGAAGTCACCTTGTCGGCGACGTGGAATTTGATGAGATCCTTGTCAGTCACGACGAGCGCCTTGCCGAAGCCGCGTTTTTTGATTTCGTCGACAATGGCGGAGACCGCTCCCGCGCCGAAATAGGATGTCTGATTCAGAATCATGCGATTGATCATTTGTCCGAACTCCTTTTGTTCTATTGTAGATGAGTTTCAACACATAGGAAAACTCGTGTCGACGACCGGAAAACGGCTTCGGCAGACCTTATAAAAATAGCACAGATTCTTCATTTTTCCAGTATCCGGCGTTTTTTTTTGCCGCCGGGACGGCTCATGAAGTCACGCCGCAAGAAATCCCGCCCGGAGATCGGGGGCCGCCCTCGCCGGGGGAAGCCGTTTCCCGACCGGGAAACGCAAAGGAAAGAAACGGGGGCGGAAGGCGACGGAAAGTCGCCCTGCCCCCGAACTCGTATCGAGTCAGTTTGTCCGCCCGGCGGACAACCCGGTTGCAAACACCGGAGTTATTTCACATTATTGTGTTCGACAAGTCCGGTCCCGCCGATGTCCCAGCCGCCGGTCGGATAGTCGGCAAAGAGATTGTTCGCGACGATTCCCCGCATGGGAATTCCGTTCCCCGAACACTCCAGCGCCGTGAATTTCTGCCCGGTCACGGTGTTGCCGACGACGGTGAGATTCTGCGGCGTTCCGTCCTGCGGTTTCGCGCTCTGCATCTCCTTCTGCGGCAATGCGGTGATGTGAATTCCCTTGGCGCCGCCGGTCAGCGTGTTGCCGGTCACGGTCACGTTGCGGACGAGATCCCCGGTGATCTGAAGACAGATCGGCGAGTAATAAATGGCAGCTTCCTTTTTCTCTCCGCGCTGCTGCTCCAGCGGCAGTGTGAACTCGTAGTCGCAGACGACGGTGTTCCCGGAAACGGTGATGTTTTCTGTCGGAATGGTGCGGGTCACTCCCCAGTCCGTGTGAATGAAGATCCCGACCGCCTGCCGGAACGTCCCGGGATAGGGGTTCATTCCGGGCATGACCCAGTTATGAATCTGGTTGCCGGTTACGGTTACTTTTCTGCAGTTGAAGATGTCGATCGCATGGCTGCCGATCTCCTTGATGAGGTTTCCGGTCACCAGCACGTCGTAACTCAGAATCCCGACGACGATGCCGGTGTCCCACGCCCGGCTGACCCGGCAGTTCGCCACCTGGGTGTGGAACGAACCGCGACCGCGGAAGTTGCCTCCGATCGTGATTCCGTGCCGGGCTCCGAACGTCATGCAGTTGCGGACGGTGGTGTTTTCGGTGCACCTGAGCGAAATTCCGTCGTGAGCCGGCAGGCGGACTTCACAGTTTTCGACGACGGAATCCCGCACGCCGGAGAGGGCGATCCCATTGGTCCAGTTGTTCAGCTGGGGCTGTCCCAGCCGGGAGTCAGCAGCCGCAGGCCGGAGATCCGGATGTTGCTCAGCAGACGGGTCCCGGGGAACCGGGAGGTCCGGATGTAGGTGTAGATCGTGTCGTCAATAGTTAAAAGACCCAAGCTGCAATACACCTGATTTGTACTGCAGCAAGAAACGAAGCAGTG
>NZ_CALXSK010000045.1 GCF_944391105.1 uncultured Victivallis sp. | reverse complement strand
TCGATGAAAGAGATGTGACGCCGAGCCGTACCCGGAAGTTCTTCTGCAGTCAGTTCGCCAAAGATGAAGCTATCGCCCGGGAGAAACGGGAGAAGTGGCTTCTCGCTCACCCGCAGGGCAGATAACAGCGATTCCACACAACCTCCGATTTCCCTCCCGTCTGCATTGGGGGTCGGAGGTCTGAAACGATGGATTCCGCCGGGGTGTGCTGGTCTGGGTTCAAGGATGGTTTATGCAAATTCCAAGTTGAACTTAGAATTTGCATCATTGGCAGGGGAGGGGATGTTCTTTCAAAGGAGAGAACAGAGAGAAACAGTGGATTTGTATGAGATTTGCTTTCAGACATTCTGCGGCTGGTGCAGGCCTGCTTTGAAAAAGAGCACGTTACAAATGGAATAAGAACCAAAATGATGTTCTAAAAATGTTCTAATTCGTGTTCTAAAAGCAGTAAAAATCAGCTTGATTCAGGATGAGGCAGAGAAGTTGGTTTTGCGTTGCTTCTTGCTTGAAATCAGAGAGTTAAAATGGTAGCCCGGGCGGGAATCGAACCCACGGCCAACTGCTTAGAAGGCAGCTGCTCTATCCTCTGAGCTACCGGGCCGACTGTTACTGTCCTATAAAATATCCGCAGTTTGTGCTTTTTTCAAGGGGAAACACGGGAAATCAAGCGCTTTCCTTTACTTCCCGTGCAAAAGTCCCTTCAGCGACGAATAAAGTGAAACAGTTCTCCGGCTCCGTCACGCTCGTAACGCGGTACGTTCAGGCCGGCATTCATCAGCATCTCTCCTGTGTAGCAGACGCCGCTCTTTTCTTCCTCATAAACTCCCGCCGGATCAAGTCCGCGCAACCGCACCCGGAACAGCTGACCATTCGGCACGTTCCGAGGTTGAACCATCGTCACCAATGCCTCGGAGCCGTCCTTTGCCGCATGTTCCCAGATCACCACTACCGTCCTGGGATCAAACGGATCCGTCAAACGATAAAAATCTCCCTGCGCAATCAGGTGATTGTATTTGTGATATTCCGAAACCTGCTCCCGGATCAGTGCCCGCTCCTCTGCGTTCATCTTGTTGAGATCAAGCTCGTAACCGAACGTCCCCGACAAGGCAACATAACCCCGCGTCGCAAACGGATTGATCCGCCCCGTCTGGTGGTTCGGGCAATCCGAAATGTGCGCCCCCATCGTCGAACAGGGATAGACCAGACTTGTCCCGTACTGGATCTTCAGACGTTCGATCGCATCCGTGTCGTCGCTCGTCCAGATCTGAGGAACGTAGTAGAGCATTCCCGCGTCAAAACGTCCGCCGCCGCCGGAACAGCCCTCAATCAGAAGTTTCGGGTAACGGTTCAGAAGACGTTCATGCAGCTCGTACATCCCGAGCACGTAACGGTGCGACACCTCTTTCTGCCGGTCCGCCGGCATCACCGCGGAACCAACCTCTGTAAGGTGACGGTTCGCATCCCATTTGATGTATTCGATGTTCGCGCTGTCCAGCACCTTGCAGATCGTTTGAAACAGATAATCCACCACTTCCGGACGCGACATGTCCAGTACCAGCTGATTGCGCCCTTCCGACGCCCCGCGCCCCGGCACATGCAGACACCAGTCCGGATGGGCGCGGAAAAGCTCGCTCTCCCGCGAAATCATCTCCGGCTCGAACCAGAGCCCGAACTTGAGGCCGAGTTTGTTGATCTCCCCGGCAAGTTTTCCCAGTCCGCCCTTGAGTTTCTCCTCGTTCACAAACCAGTCGCCGAGACTGGTGTGGTCGTCGTTCCGTTTGCCGAACCAGCCGTCGTCAAGCACGAGCATCTCAATGCCGAGCTCCGCGGCGTCTTTTGCGATCGAGAGCAGTTTTTTCTCGTTGAAGTCAAAGTAGGTCGCCTCCCAGTTGTTGACGAGAATCGGCCGTTTCAAATCCTTCCAGTGGCTGCGGATCAGGTGATTCCGGAACATGTCGTGGTATGTCCGGCTCATCCCGCCGATTCCGTCCCGGGAATAGACGAGGAGCGCCTCCGGGGCAGTGAAGCGATCTCCGGAGCGGAGCTCCCACTCAAAGGTGCGCTCGTTGATGCCGATCTGCGCGCGCAGCTGATTGAACTGGTCAAGCTCGATTTCCGCAGCGAAATTTCCGCTGTACAGCAGCGTTGCCGCGAAAACCTCTCCGCTCGTCTCGGTCGTCTCCGGAGCCGCAAGAGCAAAAAACGGGTTTTGCTGGTGGCTCGAAAGCCCGCGCACGGATTCGAGCACGGTACGGGAGTGATTCACCGGATGGCGCTCCACACTGCGCTCGCGCGCCCAGGCGCCCGGCAAATGAATCAGATCGAGACGCCCATCCACGAAATCAAGTGCGGCGCTCGCGATTTTCTCAATGCGCACCGGTTCCTGCGAGTGGTTGATGACCGTTACGGAACGGGCGATCGCGTTGTATTTTGCAAATGGGCTGTATGAAAGCAGAAATTCCACATCACTCGCTTCATCGTAGAGCGAAAGCTCCAGCGTATCGACCTCCTCGTCACTTCCGAAGGTCGCCGGAAGGCCGGGGAGGGAGGGCTTTCCCCGGCGGATCGTATGCGACCGATACTTGAAATCAGTCACCGTGTGCCCGTTCCCCTGCCGGATGATGGCGGATGGTGCGTGGAAGTCTCCGACGCCGTTTGTGCCGAATTCCTGCGGAATCACATCACGCGATTCCGACGAGGTCGTTCCGGGGGCGGCAGGTGAAAATGCCCGGTCCATCCGGCGGTAGAGATATTCGAATGCGTCAGACGCGATTTTATCCCCGTAATAAAGGTGGGCGACATATCCGTTCGGTTCGATCATGAACGCGTAAGTGGAGTTCCCCGCGTCGAGTTTGAATACTTGGTTCTTTTCGTTGAATGAGATCGGCATTCCCGTTATTCCCCAATGATTGTTTGCTGCAATAGAAAAATATTCCGGTTAATATAATGCAACGATCCGGATATTTCAAGCCTTTCCGGCTCGGAACCCCGCGGAATCGGAGAATCCTTGTGGAATCCGGAAAAAGTGGCGGATTTCATTTGTAACGGAGCGGGTTCGGGTGTAAATTACCACATGACCGATGGATATTGAGCGAAAGGCCCGGCTGATGAATTACAGAATCGAAATTTCGCCGCTGCCGCAGTGGCGCGACGCCCGCGGCGAGGGTGTGAAGAAACAAATCGAAAAATTTTACGGTTTCCCCGTGGAACAGGTCCGCACGCGCGACATCTACACCGTTGTGGCGGACATTACGGAGAAGGAGGCGCAGAAAATCGCCTCGCTGCTGTACAATCCCGTTCTTCAGGGGTGGCGCGTGACGGCGGCGAAGTCCGAGAACTTTCAGCCGCTTCCGGAATGCGACTTCCTCGTCGCGGTCGGTTTCCGGCCCGGCGTGACCGACAACGTCGGCCGCTCCGCCAAGTCCGCGGTCGGCGACATTCTCGGCCGCAAACTCGGCGAGGATGAAGTCGTGTTCAGTTCGACGGAATACCTTTTCTACGGTCATGAGCTCACACGCGAACAGGCGAAGGCGATCGCATCGAAGCTGCTGGCCAATGAACTGATTCAGACGGTCTGCGTGCTTTCCGGCGAGGAGGTCTCCGACGGCATTCCGATGAATCTGCCGTTTGTGAAGGCGGTCGACGACGTGAAGGTGCGCGAATATAATCTCGAGGTCTCCGACGAGCAGCTTATGGAGATCAGCCGGAAAGGCATTCTCGCGCTCTCGCTTGAAGAGATGAAGGCGATCCAGAACTATTTCCGCAATGCGAAGAACCGCGAGGCGTACGGACTCGGCCGCAATCCGACCGACGTCGAGCTCGAGGTCATCGCTCAGACCTGGAGCGAACACTGCAAGCACAAGATTTTTGCGGCGAAGGTCGATTACACCGATGCCGAAACCGGCGAGAAGCGTGAGATCACCTCCTGCTACAAGACCTTCATTCAGAAGAGTACGAAGGAGATCGCAGAGAAGGTCGACTATCTCGTGTCGGTTTTCAAGGACAATGCGGGGGTTATCACCTTCAACGACAAGGTCGATCTCGTCTACAAAGTCGAAACCCACAACAGCCCGTCCGCACTCGACCCCTATGGCGGCGCGATGACCGGGATCGTCGGCGTGAACCGCGACCCGCTCGGGACGGGGCAGGGGGCCGATCTCCTGATCAACGTCTGGGGCTACTGCCTCGGTTCGCCCTTCACCGACGACAAGGATGTTCCGGAGGGGCTGCTGCATCCGCGGCGGTTGCGTGACGGTGTGCACAAGGGGGTGATCGACGGCGGCAACCAGTCCGGCATCCCCTACGGGAACGGATTTGAATACTTCGATGCGCGTTACATCGGCAAGCCGCTCGTCTACTGCGGCACGGTCGGCACTCTGCCGAAAAGCATCAACGGCGTTCCGGGCTGGACGAAGCGGATTGAGCCGGGCGACCTCATCGTCATGGGCGGCGGACGCATCGGCAAGGACGGTATTCACGGCGCGACCTTTTCGAGCGAGGAGCTGCACAAGGACAGTCCCGTGCAGGCCGTGCAGATCGGAGATCCGATCACGCAGAAGAAGCTCGGCGACTTCATCCGTGAGGCGCGCGACCGGGGACTTTACCGGTTCATCACTGACAACGGTGCGGGCGGGCTCTCTTCGAGCGTCGGCGAAATGGCCGAGCAGTGCAACGGCTGCCGCATGGATCTGGCGAAGGCGCCGGTCAAGTATGCCGGACTTCAGCCGTGGGAGATTCTGGTTTCGGAAGCGCAGGAGCGCATGAGTTTCGCGGTTCCGCCCGAGAAGATTGAGGAGTTCAAGACGCTTGCTGCTGAACGCGATGTGGAGGTGTCGGTCCTCGGTGAGTTCACCGACGACGGCAAGTTCCACATCCTGTATGACGGAAAGACCGTCTGTCTGCTTGATTTGGAGTTCATGCACGACGGTCTGCCGCAGATGCACCTGAAGGCGGTCTGGAAAGCACCGCACTTCGACGAGCCGTCGATCTCCTGCCGCGACTGTGCGGCGGATCTGGTCGAGATGATGGGGCGGTTGAATATCTGTTCGGACGAATACAAGGCCCGCCAGTATGATCATGAGGTCAAAGGATTGAGCGTGGTCAAGCCGTTCATCGGCAAGTGCCGTGATGTGCAGGGCGATGCGACGGTCACGATGATCGAACCGCTCTCGACGGAAGGCGTGATCCTCTCTTCGGCGCTGCTGCCGCGTTACAGTGACATCGACACGTACCACATGGCGGCGTCTGAGATCGATCTGGGCATCCGCCGCGTGATCGCGGTCGGCGGCAAGCTCGACAAGATCGCCTGCCTCGACAACTTCTGCTGGCCGGATCCGGTGCAGAGTGAAAAGACGCCGGACGGGGAGTACAAGCTCGCGCAGCTTGTCCGCGCGAACGAGGCGCTGGCGGATTACACGAAGGCGTTCCTCGTGCCGTGCATCTCCGGCAAGGACTCGATGAAGAACGACAGTACACGCGGCGGGCGCAAAATTTCGATTCCGCCTTCGCTGCTCTTCAGCATGATTTCGAAAATGGATGACATTCGCAAGTCCGTCACGCCCGATGCGAAGCAGCCAGGTGATCTCGTCTATGTGATCGGCCGCACGTTGCCTGAGCTCGGCGGCAGTGAATACTTCGCGATGCTCAACGCGCTCGGCAACCGGGTCCCGAAGGTCGACGCCGAACAGGCCAAGGCGATTTACCGGGCGGTTTCGGCGGCGACCGAGGCGGAACTGGTGCAGTCGTTGACGACGCCGGCGCTCGGCGGACTCGGCGTGGCGTTCGCGCGGGTCGCGATGGCGGGGCGTCTCGGGCTTGAGATTGATCTTGATGCGGTTCCGGCGGAGGATTGCAATGAAATTGAGGTTCTCTTCTCCGAGTCGAACAGTCGTTTTGTGGCGACGGTGCGGCCGTCTGATCGTGCCGCGTTCGAAGAGAAGCTCAAGGGTATTCCGTTCGCCTGCGTTGGAACGGTGACGGAAAAGCCGGAGTTGATTTTCCGGTCGAAGAAAGGCGGAGAGAAACGCATTGCACTGGAAGCGCTGCTGAACGCATACAAGGGCACGCTCGACCAGATTTGATCCATTCTTAACTGCGAGGTCGGAAGTGGAGGAGGAGAACACCGGCACAACCCGGCACAGCGTTGCTGAACGCGTCACCGCGAAGAGCGAGGATAAACGCGCCAATGCGCAGAGCGAGGCGGAACGCGCCAATGCGCAGAGCGAAGAGGAACGCGTCAATGCGCTGATCGAGCAGAATCTGCGGCTTGTGCAGAAGATCGCAAACGATTTTCTCGGCCGCGGACTCTCCTGGGATGATCTTGTCTCGGAGGGGAACCGCGGTCTCATCACTGCGGCCCGGAAGTTCGATCCCTCCCGCGGAGCACGGTTCAGCACGTACAGTGCGTGGTGGATCAAGCAGGCGATCCGTCAGGCGATCGCCGAACAGGTCAGCACGGTGCGGGTTCCGATCGGCACGCAGATCAACTGGCGGAGAATCCGCAAAGTTGCGCGGGAACTTGCCGAGAAGCTCGACCGCGAACCGACCGACGAAGAGGTCGCCGATGCAGCGAAACTGCCGGTCGCGACCATCCAGCGGCTGCGCAGTTCGAATCAGGTGGAAGTGCATTCGCTCAATGCTCCGGTTTCGAATGAGGAGTCCGACGGGGGCGAGTTCATGGAGTTCGTGCATGATGAGACCGCCCCGGGGCCGGATCAGGAGTTGATCAATCTGGAGGACATTGAGCAGCTTCTCGCTCTGCTTGAAACGTTGCCGGAGCGGGAACGCCAGGTGTTGCGTCTCCGGTTCGGGCTTGACGGCGAGCCGGTTCGCACGCTCGAAGAGGTCGGTGCGATCATCGGCTGCACCAATGAACGGGTCCGGCAGATTCAGAACCAGGCGCTGCGCAAACTCCAGCAGCAGATTGTCAAGATGAAGTAACCAGATGAGTTCACCGTTTCCGTATCCGGATGAGGCGCTTGTTCTTGCGCCGCTTTCGGGCTATACCGATCTTGCTTATCGCCGCGCTGCGCGCAGCTGCGGCTGCCGTTACGCATTCACCGAGATGGTTGATGCGGCTTCGCTGGCCTATGCGCGCAAACGGTCGGAGTCGATGCTGCTGCGTGGGGAAGATGAGTCGTTCCTCGGCGTTCAACTGGTGGGCGCGAACCTCGAGCACTTGAAGATCGCGCTCGACGTCCTGAACGAATATGCGTTTGATATATTGGATTTCAATCTGGGCTGTCCGGTTCCGAAGGTTGCGAAGAAGGGGGCGGGGGCCGAGCTCGGGCGGCACATCGACCGGGCGCTCGAATGTTTTTCCCTGTTCCGTGAGCGGTCGCGCCACCGGCTCTCCGCGAAGATCCGGATTGTCGATGCGGAAGATCCGGCTCCGACGCTTGCGCTTGCGAAGGGACTTGCTGAGCTTGGAGCAGAGGCGATTACGATCCACGGGCGCATCAAGGAGGCGTTTTACTCCGGTCCTGTGGCGTTCCGCCAGATCCGGCTCGTGCGCGAGGCGCTGCCGGACGTTCAGATCATTGCGAACGGCGGTGTGACCGGGCGGGAGAGTTACGGGGAGATCCGGCGCGAAACCGGATGCGGCGCGGTCATGCTTGCGCGGGGCGCGATGGGCAATCCGTGGCTCTTCCGGGAACTTGCCGAGGGGGAGGAGTATGCTCCTCCGACCATCGCACAGTGGAGTGAAGTTGTCCGGAATCACATTTACGGGATGATCGACCTCTACGGCGAAGAGTCCGCAATGCGGATCGCGCGGAAGATTCTGCACGATTATCTTCGCGGACGCGGATTTCGCGGCGAGTTCCGTTCGCGGATCTCGTTTCTCTGCACGAGAACCGAGTTCGATGCATTTCTCGCGGCGGCACCGCAGGAGCTGGTGCACCGTCCCGACGGAGAACGGGCATTCGCGCGGGACGCGTGAAATCGCGGATCGTTCAGAAGAGCCAGCCGGACGGACGCGGCTGCGGACTCGGATGCCGGAGCGCGCGGCAGGCGGGACACATGAAATTCTCAAGGCCGTAGACTTCTGCGCCGGCCTCTGACTGGCGGAAGGTGACGAGTTCGCCTTCCGAGACCAGCGGCCGTTCCGGGGCATTGTCCGCAATGAGAATTCCCGGCCCCCGGACGACTTCGATCTCGATGACCGAGGAGGAGTCCAGCACAAGATGGCTGACCTCTTCGGTCGAATTGCTGAACGCCAGCCCGATACCGACCCGGAAAACGCTGTGGGTGATGCTCTTGTAATAGGCGGTGCTGCCGTGGACGCTCGCGATTCCGACGCCGTCGCCGACGACTTCATTCGCATAAAGTTCCCCGTTGATTCGAACGCGGTAGCGCAGCGCGCTGGAGAGGTCGTGATTGTGCAGAAATACGTCATTGAGTGCGCACAGCGTGACATTGCGGACCGTTCCGCACACTTTCGGCATGCGGGTCAGGGGCGTATCCCCGGCGCGAAACGCATCGAGCTGGATTCCGCACTCGTGTGCGGGGCAGAGCGGCGCAGTGCGCGCGTCGCGGATCGGCAGCAGCGGCAGATCCGGGTAGGCGCGTGCGGCTCCGAGCAGCGCGCCGTCTCCGCCATGTGCCACGACCAGTTCCGGTGCGGCGGAGTCCTCGACGAAGCCGCGAGCTGCGAGCAGAGGGCGGATGTCCTCGAGATTTTTGCCGACAAGGATGATTTTCATGGTTTTCGAACTCCGTATTGAGTGACCGCTACGACCGCGTAGAGAATGGCGGCGGCGGCATTTCCGACGTTGATGGAGGCTTTCCGGCCGAGCATCGGCAGCCCGACGAGGCCGTCTACCTCCGCAAGCGCCTCGGGCGAGACGCCGAGCGCCTCGTTGCCGAAGACAACCGCGAGCGGGAATTCATAATTTTTTTCCCAGGCGAATACGCTTTCCGGCCCCGGTTCTGCCGCGAGAATCATCCGGTATCCCTCGTTTCGCAGCATCCGGATGGCCGAGACTGCGTCCGGCATGGTGCGGCACGGAACTGTAAGGTCGGTGCCCATTGCGGTTTTGGCAAGTTTCGGATGCGGCGGCGCGGGGGTGTAGCCGCACGCGATGATCTCCGCGCCGAGCGCTTCGGCGATACGGAATATGTTGCCGGTGTTGTGCGCGCTGCGCAGCCGGTCGAGTATCAGACAGAGTTTCATTCAAACAAACAATCCTTTCCTGTTAAAATACGCTCTTTTCCGGGGTTTTGCAAGCGCCGGGATTTGATAGTCGGCGGATTTGATGGTATATTAGACAAACTTACAGCAATCCAGAAAACAGCGAGGTATAGAGTATCATGGCGAAAATCCATCCCTCTGCAATCGTCGCCGACGGAGCGACGCTCGAAGACGGTGTCGAAGTCGGTCCCTTCTGCTATATCGGCCCGAACGTGAAGATCGGGGCGGGAACCCGCCTGATCGGGCACTGTAATATCGATGGCTATACGACCATCGGACGCGAAAATGTCATTCATCCGTTCGCGGCACTCGGGCAGCCGGCGCAGGATCATTCGGTTGTGCCGGGGGAGGCGACCTACCTGAATATCGGCGACGGAAACATCTTCCGCGAAGGCTGCACGATTCATACCGGAACGAAGCCCGGCAGCGAGACCCGGATCGGCAACCACAACATGTTCATGAATGCGACTCACGTCGCCCACAACTGCATCGTCGGGAACAACGTCATCTACGTCGGCTACGCCGGAACTGCCGGTTACTGCCAGGTGTTCGACAACGCTCTGATCTCGGGACTGGTCGGCATTCACCAGTTCTGCCGGGTCGGCCGGTATGCGATCATCTCGGGCGGATCGGTCTTTTCGAAGGATGTTCCGCCGTTCATGATGGCCGAGGGGCGCAACGGCGGCGTCAAGATGATCAACAAGGTCGGGCTGCAGCGCGCGGGATTTCCGACCGAGACGATTTCGGTCATCAAGCAGATTTTCCGCATCTACTACCGCAGCGGACTCATTCCGGCGAATGCGCTTGAGAAGATCCGGACGGAACTGCCGCAGATTCCGGAAGTTCTGGAGTTCATTCACTTCTGCGAAACCAGCAAGAAGGGTGTCATATCCGCCCAGGTTGAAGGGCATCGCAATTAAATTGATTTGAGGAGTTTATCATTATGTTGGAAGCATTGAAGAAGAATCCGGAATTCACGCCGCGCCGCGGACCCGTGGTGCTCTGCATTCTCGACGGGGTCGGTTTCGGCAAATACGCCGACGGAGACGCCGTGAAACTGGCGCGCACGCCGGTGCTCGACGGTCTGATGGCGAGCTGCCCGACCACGAAACTCAAGGCGCACGGAACGGCGGTCGGCATGCCTTCCGACGCGGACATGGGCAACAGCGAGGTCGGGCACAACGCGATCGGCTGCGGCCGGGTTTTCTCGCAGGGAGCGAAGCTGGTCGAAGAGGCTGTCACGTCGAAGAAGCTCTTCGCCGGCGACGTCTGGAAGAAACTCGTCGAAAATGTGAAGTCGCACGATTCGACGCTGCATTTTCTCGGGCTTTTCTCGGACGGCAACGTCCACAGCAACATCAATCACCTGAAGGCGATGGTCGAGGAGGCGAAGAAGGCGGGCGTGAAACATGTCCGGATCCATGCGCTGCTCGACGGCCGCGATGTTCCCGAGACCTCCGCGTTCGATTACATCGATCCGTTCGAGGAGTTTCTTGCGGGGCTGAACGACAGCTCTTTCGATGCGCGGATCGCCTCCGGCGGCGGCCGCATGGTCATCACGATGGACCGCTACGGCGCGAACTGGGACATGGTCCGCAAGGGGTGGGAGATCCACGTGCACGGCAACGGCGAGATGTTCAAGAGTGCGCATGAGGCGGTTGAGGAACTGCGCAAACGCACGGGAGCGATCGACCAGGATCTGCCGCCGTTCGTGATTTCCGATGACGGGAAGACGCCGGTCGGGGCGATGCACGATCACGATTCGGTGATCTTCTTCAACTTCCGCGGCGACCGGGCGCTTGAGATCACAAAGGCGTTCGAGGCAGACGAACTCGCTGAGTTCGACCGCGGTGTGCGGCCGGATGTGATGTACGCGGGCATGATGGAGTACGACGGCGATCTGCATGCGCCGAAGCTCTACCTCGTGAATCCGCCCGAGATCGACCGCACGATGGATGAATATCTCTGTGCGACAGGGGTTTCGCAGCTTGCGGTCAGCGAGACGCAGAAATTCGGCCATGTGACCTACTTCTTCAACGGCAACCGCTCCGGGAAGTTCAGCGAGACGCTCGATGACTACGAGGAGATCCGTTCCGACATTGTTCCGTTCGAACAGCGTCCGTGGATGAAGTGCGCGCAGATCACCGACCGGGTGGTCGAGGCGATCGGCAGCGGCAAATACGGTATGATCCGGTTGAATTTCCCGAACGGCGACATGGTCGGACACACGGGGAGCATGGAGGCGGTCATTGTGGCGATGGAGTCGCTCGATCTCTGCCTCGCGCGGATCAAGGAGGCGATCGAGAAGGCCGGCGGCGTACTGGTCATCAGCGCCGACCACGGCAACGCCGACGACATGCTTGAGCATGATAAGAAGGGCAACGTGAAGCTCGACAAGAACGGTGTTCCGGCGCGCAAGACGAGTCATTCGCTGAATCCGGTTCCATGCATCATCTTCGATCCGGAGTCGAAGGGCGAGTACAAGCCGGAGCTGCGCGAGGGGCTTGGCATCAGTTCGCTGGCGGCGACCTGCATCGAGCTGCTCGGTTACGAGGCGCCGGAGGGGTACGACCCGAGCGTGCTGGTCTTCAAATAACCGTTCCGGTTATGCGTTGAAAAAGCCGTCCCGTGTCGTGCGGGGCGGCTTTTGCGTATTCTGAGCTGTGAATAAGTTCAGCCGGGGCGTAACGTCACCGTTCGGCGGTGATGGCGATGATGATCGGCACGGCGTCGGCCGCGGCGGAAACCGCTTCTCCGCACGTTCCGCCGCGGAATAGTCCTCCTTTCGCGTTCAGAAGGTTCTTTCTGGCATTCTCCTGTTCGTCATACAGTTCAATTTCTCTTGTTTCCTGTTCGGAGATACGTGTCCCGGTGGCTTCAATATCGGCAGGCATTGCCTGATATTCCGCGTTTTCCTGACCATTGTGGACTGCGCTCGGTTTTTCTGATCTTGTCATTCATCCCGGCAATGGCGGACCGGGTTTCCCGGATGGAACGCTTCACATTCTGCAATTGCTCTTTTGCCTGCCGGACCACGGCTGCCGCGGCTTCCAGCTCTTCCCTCATCTGTGCTTTTTCCTGTGGAATCGTGCGATATTTGATTTCCAGATCACGCAGCCGCATATCGAATTTCTGACGAGTAAGAGTCTCGGAAGTCCATTTTCTCCTCTCTCAAACTCCTTTTCGCGGATTTTTCCTTACGATTTTTTTCAGAACCGGCAGGACATGTTTATACATCCGGTAGAATCCCAGATCGTTCGGATGACAGCCGTCCACCGTGCATGCGTCGCGCATTTTCCTCCCGAACAGGGTTTCTCCATCGATGAAATACACATTCCGGTCGCCGCCGTTCACCGCGTTCCGGTAAGTTGTCCGGATGATTTCCCGCCGCTGGTTGCAGTCCGGAGTATCCTTATAATCACACATGGAAAGCATGACTATCGGCAGTTCCGGCTGCAGTTCCCGGACAATGCGGAAAAATTTTTCATGGGTCTTTTTCAGGTGGTCTGCACTGGGGGTATTGTGGTCGTAATCGTAAATAAACGCCGAGAGTTTCAGCTGCCCGATGGCTTTTGCCAGCGCCTCCTCCCCGCGCGCAGAACCGGAAAAGCCGAGATTGATCTGCGGCGCGTCCACCGCACGGCAGAGCATGGAGGTATAGGCGTTGCCGGGACGGGATGCGCATCCTCCCTGCGTGATGGAGGACCCGTAAAACAGAACAGGATCTTTGACCTTGTGGGGGGTCGCACCTTCCAGTCGGCAGCCTTTGACAATGCCGATTTCAACGGTCTCCACTCCTCCGTAGAGAGGGAAATTGATCAGCCAGTCGCACATTCCTTTTCCGGGATTTATGCCGAGCAGTGCTTCGATGTCGATCTGGTCGCGGTTCGGCTGGACGGTTTTGTTGTAACACTGTTTTCCGCCGTCCGGCGTGCAGTAGGAATCAAATCCCGCGCTGCCCGCGCGCGGCATGTGATTCATATCGGAGGAATATGCCAGTTTCGCACGTACCGTGATCACTGGTGAATCGGAACGGAAACGGACACAGACTCCCGCGGTATGATTGGACAAGGCTATTATCCCTTCATTGGTTTCTTCCTGCGTCAGTTCCCGGGGAATGCGGTAATAGGCGGAGTGATTCTGCCTGAACCACGGCAGACCTTCAATGACAAAGGGAGCTTTTTTCACATCGGTGTAAAACACTTTGAAATCCCCGATTCCGGGAGCGGAGAAATTCCGGTCGATTCTGGAAATGTCCATTTGTTTTCTGGTCTTCGGCATGATGTGGTACCGTTCCTTTGTTTTGTTGAGGTATCGGAATATAAACTATACTCAGGTTCATCCGGAAAACAAGGTTTCCGGAGAAAAAAAAAGGGTTTTTGCATATCTCGTTCCGAATATGGGGTGATGGCGGAAATGTAAAATATTGTCCTGTTTCATTTGCCAATTCTGGAATCGGAATTACCTTGTCTGGAAAACCAACCCCGCGATCGACAGCGGCCGGGTTTTCTCGCAGGGCGCGAAGCTGGTCGAGGAAGCGGTCACGTCGAAGAAACTCTTCGCCGGAGACGTCTGGAAGAAACTCGTCGAAAATGTGAAGTTGCACGATTCGACGTTCACAGCAACATCAATCACCTGAAGGCGATGGTCGAGGAGGCGAAGAAGGCGGGCGTGCTGGTCTTCAAATAACCGTTCCGGTTGTGCGTTGAAAAAGCCGTCCCGTATCGTGCGGGGCGGCTTTTGCGTATTCTGAGCTGTGAATAAGCTCCGGCTGCGAAGCCGGGGCGTAACGTCACCGTTCGGCGGTGATGGCGATGATGATCGGCACGGCGTCGGCCGCGGCGGAAACCGCTTTGATCGATTGAACCGGCTTATCCGGGTGCGGATTCTTCCAGCTTGTCACGTAGGCGCCGATTTTGACGCCGTTCGGCTTGGCGGTTTCGGCGACGATGCTGCCGTTCGAAATCGGTGTGTTGCCGACCCAGTCGGCGCACTCGCTGCCGCCGTTGACCGGGATGACAGCCGTGGTTCCGTCCTTATAGGTGACGCGGTATTCGAACTGTCTGCCCTTCTGTCCTCCCCAGGCGGCGGTGTGGAGGAAGTAAAGATTCTTCACGAGGCCGCCGACTTTGATGTCCGCTGATTCCTGCGGGAAATATTTGACGGTTCCTGCGAGGACGATACAGCTTTTTCCGTCGTTTCCGGCGGGGTCGATCACCTGAAACGGAACGCCCGCAAATGTCTGCTTCCCAGTCGGGAATTCACGGAAATCCATCGCCCCCTGATCGGTCCAGCCGCCTTTGCGGTCTCCTGCCGCGTCATCGCGGAATCCCATGTTTGCCGTGTCGGAAAGATCGAGCGGAACACAGGAGCGGGGATTGGCCGGGTATGGCTTGCGGGCCGCGAGAAAGGCGGCTTTTTCGGCGGCTTCGACTTCGGTGAGTTCCCGGTCGAGTTTCGCATTTTCGGCGTCAAGGAACTGTTTTGCGTCGGCGGCGAGTTTACGGACGGCTTCGGCGGTGAGCGGTGCATTCGTCGCCTCCGCGAACGGTTGGGTCGAGACGGCGATGAGCACGCGTTCCTGGGAGGGAATCGCGACCGGGAGTCCGGCGGCGAGTTCAGAGGCGCTCCACTCCAGCTTGCCGGAGGGGGCGGGCATCGGCGCCATGCGCACCATGTCAGTTACGTAAATCCGGTTTCCGGAGAGACGGGCCGGATGGAACTGGACGGTCCCCGCCGTGCGCGAATCCCAGTTGCAGAAGAAGTAGAGATCGGTCCCGGGGCGGCGGATGACCCGCGCTTCGAGTTCGGAGAGCAGTTTTTCATCGGAGGAGGTGACTCGGAAAGGCGCACGGTAGCCCGCGTCGTCGAGGGCGGCATTCAACCTTTTCGCCTGTTCATCCGAGGGGATTCCGGCCGGAATGGTCCGGACGTTTTTTCCGGAAAGTTTCGAATTTTTGAGTTCGCGGCCGTAGGGATCGAATTTCATCGAGCCTTCCCCGACGAGGACGATGCCGCCGTTTTTCGCGAATTCGCGCAGTTTCTCCGGCGTTTCGGCGAACGTATGCGACGGATACGGCACGGCGATGACCTTGAAGGAACCGGGGCCGCGCTCGATGAGCTCCTGTTCCGTGATGACCGCGACCGGGAGCTGGCGGCGCAGGAACGCATCGTACCAGTGGAAGCAGTTCTGCTGGTACGGGAATTTCTGATTCCCGCTCACGGCGTGCGGCTGCCGCCAGACCGACGGCAGAGAGTAGAGAATGCCGATCTCCTGCGTGACGCGGGGATAGGGCAGAGCGATTTCGGCGAGCCGTCCGATCTCGGTTTCGAAATCCTTGAATCCCTTCAGAGACTCGAACGGATAAGCGTAGGGATTCAGCAGTGCCGGGGGAACGGTTTTGGTGGTTTTGCGGGCGTCTTCGAGCGTTTTCCAGCCGTTGTTGCGGTAGCCCTGCCACCAGCAGTAGACCTGCGAACCGGAGAAGTTGTGGAACACCTCGAACCAGAAGAGTGTCGGGAAATCGCTGCGCCGGGTCGGCACGATGCCGAGTTTGCCGTGCGTGCGCTTGACATAGGCCTCCTGATTCAGGATCGGCTTGTCGCCGGCGAAACTGCGCGCAAGGTCGTTGACGAACATGACTTTGATCTTCGAGTTGTTCATCACGTCGTCGAGATAGCTTTTGCCGCTTTCGGCGAAGAGGCCGAACGGCATGCCCCCTTCGGTGCCGAAGAGGTCGGCGGCTTTCATGAGTTTGTAATAATCGATGCCGTTCTGTTCATACCAGACCGAAGCAACTGCGATTTCGATGTCGAAGTAGACGTTGCTGCGGCGCGGGTCGACGCTCTGAATCGCGGCTTTGCCGTCGTTGAATACTTCGACGAAACGGTCGCCGAGGAACATCATCCAGTCGGCCTTCATCGCCTTGCCGCTCCATGGGGTCAGGTCGACGACGGATTCAAACGAGGCGGGCGTCTCCTCGCCCCAGACCGCGCGGAGGTGGTCGAGCGTGCCGTACTTTTTCCGAAGCCATTCGCCGAAAAGTTTCCGGTTTTCGAGGTGTTTGGAGTGGTACCACTGCACTTCGTTGAAGAGTTCGTAAACCCAGGGATTCGAGTTGCCGTAGTTGAGCCAGTATTCGGCGCCGCCCCTGAAGTAGGTGTTGTAGATCGCTCTGCCGAGCGGAACTTCCGGCACGTAGGGCATGAATCCGCCGTCGTGATAAAATTCAGCGGGAAATCCTGCCTTCCGGAGTCTTTCCCGCTGTGTCGGCATCGTGAAGAGATGCAGCGCCGAGTAATCGACCACGAGTGGTATTCCGGCGACCCGTTCCCGGTGTCGCGCCCGCTCGCTCCAGTGTTGCGGGTAGCCGAGCCCGAACAGCTGGTCGGCCTGCTCCGGAGTGAGTTTCAGCTCCTCCAGATACGAGTCCGCCGCCTGCCGGGCCGAGGTCGGGACGTGCAGGGAGTTGAATCCCATCTTCTTCGCGGTCTCGCGGCTCATGAGGTCCGTGAACACGTCGTTCGGAGCGAACGGCGGCTCGGCGTTGAACTTGCCGAACTCCCAGAAGTTCTGAGAATCATTCACGCCGAGCATGAAGGTGGGTTTCCCGTCGACGTAAAAGGTTCCGTTCCGGATCTCGGGCCGCGTGAAGCGGTCGACGACCGGCGGCTTCGGCTCCGCCGGAGCTTCCAGCTGCGTGACCGTGAGATTGCGGATCTGCAGATTCGAGTTCCATTCGCCGCCGAGGGCGATCGAGCCGTAGACCGGTGCGGGCGCTTCGTAGGTGCCGATTTCCACCCCGTTGATGCGGCAGATCACCTTGCGCCCGAGAACGTCGACTTCGATCGCGAGCGGAGACTTGGCATCGACTTTCTGTGCGTAGTTGAATTCCGCGGCGGTTTCGCCTTTGGCCGTGATGAACTTGAGCGTTCCGGGGTAGGGGGGCGAAAAGACCAGCTTCACGAATTCGGGATAGCGCCATCCCACATAAAGCTCAAGACGCGAACCCGTCGGCCGGGTCACATTCAGGGTGACCCGGTAGTTTTTCCAGTTCTTCCCGTTGAGATAGAGAACCGGATTGCTCTTTTCGGAGCGGATCGTAAGCGCGTTGTCCGCAACGGAGAATGTTCCGCCGCTCCCGCTCCAGTGAGAGCCGATTTTCTCTCCGGGGAAGTTGTCGGTGAAAAGTTCCGCCGCCATGACGGAGAGCGCGAATGCGCCGAACAGCAGAGTGGATATCAGTTTTTTCATATTCGCACCATCGTTTTGTGGATTTCATGGAACTCGTTGCGGAAAAGGGAAATCACTCCCCGTAATTCCCGGGGGCATAGCGACCCCAGAAGTAGATGTGCTGTCCATCCGGCAGATCGTTCTTGCGCAACGGCGACGCGTGGCCGTCGCAGTAACCGATGTTGCTGCCCGCATTGTTGAAGTGACGGGTGGACAGATCGCTTTTTCCTTCGAGAATCGGAAAATTGTAGGACGAGGTGATGCGGGAGTTGTCTCCCAGCAGACAGCGTTCCGAGGGACGGCGGAGCCTTTTGATCGTATTGGAATGTTCCGCATCCTGATAGGTCATATTGAAATTGATTCCGTAATTGTCCAGGAGCAGTTCGTTTTTCGTGCCGCTGGCGGCGCCGCGGGCGGGACAAAGCATCAGTTTGGAAACCGGCTGATATGTCCCGTTGCTGTTTTTCGTCAACCAGCTGTTGCAATTCGATTCCGTGCTCTGGTTGGCTCCGACATAGGGCGTGATCAAACCGAGCCACGTGGCATCGACAGGATTCCCGCCGTAGGAGTGCGGCGGAACAATTCCATTGTTCGCATCGGTATACTGAATGGTCCCGAGCGTCAGCTGCCTGAGGTTGTTCAGGCAATTGATGTCGCGTGCTTTGTTGCGCGCCTGGTTCAAAGCGGGCAGCAGCATCCCCGCCAGAATGGCGATAATCGCAATCACTACCAGGAGCTCTATCAAGGTAAACGATCTCTTTTTCATTGCCGTCCCTCATATTTGGTTGCGGTTGAATTTGTTCTTTTATAATTATACCAGAAATAAATCACATTGTCAAGTTCTGTTTTAGATAAATAAATTAAAAATAATTCTCTTGACAAAGTGATATATTGTGATATATTTATTATGAATGGAAATGGTACCAGCATGCAACAGGGAGGAAGACGGAAATGAACGGTACGAACCAGGGAATTCCGATGACGCGGCGGATCGCAGCGGAGATGGAGGCGCGGATTTCCGACGGGACACTTCCCGCCGGGTCGCGTCTGCCGAGCGTACGCGATCTTGCCGGGCAGTATGAGATCAGCACGGCAGTCTGCCTCTCCGCGTATCGTGCCCTGGAGAAAAAAGGTCTGGTGGAGCGCAGACCCGGTTCCGGCACGTTCGTCCGCGGAACTGCCGCGGTCGAGGATCCGAAAAACTATTTCTACAACTGGGATTGCGTGCTGCCCTCGATGGAGACCATGGATATGGCGGCCGCGCTTTCTCCGGAGCTGGAGTTCTCTTCGTTCCCCGCCGTAACTTATGACTACAATCCGCATTACATTGACTGGATCATCTCCAGGAATTCCGGTTCGGAGTCTCATCCCGGATTGATCGCGCTCAACGAAGGTTTGCTGCCGGTCCTCGCCGCCGAAAAGGCGCTGCTTCCGCTCGACGGTTTTCTCGAACGTTCCACCCGGCTCTCTCCGGAAGGATTTCCGCCGGAGCTGCTGCGCTCGATGAGTTACGGCGGCAAGCTCTGCGCACTGCCGCTCTCATTCAACCCTCTCATGCTGTTTTACAACCGCCGGGTGTTCCGCCGTCGCGGCATTCCCGAACCCGACGGCTCGTGGAACTGGAATTCCCTTCTGCGCCACACCGAACTTCTGACCGAAGCGGGCGCAGACGGCGTGATTTGTTACGGACTGGCAATCCTGTTCACGCCGAACAGTTTCATTCCGTTTGTATTCCAGAACAACGGCGAATTTTTCGACCGCAACGGAAACTGCGTGATCGACAGCGACCCGGCATTCGAAGCGCTCTCATTCTTCTCCGAACTCTACCGGCTTCCGGGAGTATGCAGCCATCGCCACGGCGATGTGCGAAGCGCTCTCGTTGATCTCATGAGCAATGACTTCGCCGCGATGCTCATCGGCGACGGCGTAGACTACGCGCTGCTGCGCGAACGCATGCCGGAAGCCGACTGGGGCATGGTGAAACTTCCCGCCGGGAAACGTTCCGCAACTTCACTCTCGGTCTGGGGAGTCGGTCTGACGACCGGCGGTCGGGCGGAAGAACGTTTTGCGTTGCTCGAACGCTGTTTCGAACCCGGACCCTATTCCGGTTACTGTCGGCAAATTCACACGCTTCCTGCTTATGACCCGGCAGCAAACGGCGTCCCTTCCATGATGGTCGATCTGCTGCCGGAGGCGATTCCGTCGATTCAGAGCACGAGCCGTCAGGCCGTCAACGCGATTGCCGAGACAATCGCGGTTCTGCTGGCGCACAAGTTGAGATTGACCCGCGAACAGTGCCGCGACTTCTGCCGCAAGATCAACGCCCGGCTGTAAACTCTTCCCCCCCCTGAAATACAGAACGCCCCGCCGCAGCCCGTTGACCGGGGCGGAGGGGCGAGGTTTTTTCAACCTGGAATCAGCTTTCCGGGAAGAACAGGATCTTCTGCTGATCGAGTTCGACCCGCACCTTCTTCGCCTTTTCGAATCTTCCGCGCAGAATCTCCTCCGCGAGCGGATCCTCGATGTAGCGCTCGACAGCGCGCCGCAGCGGACGGGCGCCGAATTCCGGTTCGTAACCTTTGGAGATCAGGAAATCCTTGACCTCGTCCGAGATTTCGAATCCGAGTTTGCGTCCGAGAAGCCGCTCGCGCAGTTTGCCGAGTTCGATGTCGATGATCGCAAGCAGATCCTCTTTGTTCAGCTTCCGGAAGACGATGATGTCGTCGACCCGGTTGATGAACTCCGGCTTGAAGAACTTCTTCGCAATTCCGAGCAGCCGCTCATCGGCGCTCTGCGATTCGGTCGAATCGCTTCCGAACCCGAGTGGAGCGCTTCCTTTTGCAAGCTGTTCGGCGCCGACGTTGCTCGTCATGATGATGATCGTGTTACGGAAGTCGATGCGCCGCCCGAGCGTGTCGGTGATGCGCCCCTCTTCGAGAATCTGCAAAAGCATGTGCATCACATCCGGATGCGCCTTTTCGATCTCGTCGAAGAGCACGACCGAGTAGGGCCGGCGACGAACTTTCTCGGTCAACTCGCCTCCCTCACCGTGACCGACGTACCCCGGCGGAGATCCGACGAGGCGAGACACGTTGAACTTCTCCATGTATTCGGACATATCGACCTGAATGAGCGCATCCTGGTCGCCGAACATGAACTCCGCGAGCGCCTTGGCCAGCAACGTCTTGCCCACGCCGGTCGGTCCGAGGAAGATGAAAGATCCGATCGGACGCGCCGGATTCTTCAGGTCGGCACGGCTGCGCCGCAGCGCCCGGGAGATGATTCCGACCGCGTTGTCCTGACCGATGACGGTTTTCTTGAGTTCGGACTCCATGCGCAGGAGTTTCTTGCTCTCGCCCTCCTCCATCTGCTGAAGCGGCACGCCGGTGAGTTTCGCAACGACGGCGGCAATGTCGCTCTTCGTGATGACGGTTTTCTTTTCGGCGCACTCCTGCTTCCACTTGTCCTGGAGCTCCTGCAGATTGCGTTTGAGTTCGCGTTCGCGATCCCGCCATTTGGCGGCGGCCTCGAAGTTCTGCTCGACGATCGCCGCCTCCTTGTTCGCCTTGGCTGCCTCGATCTCCTGTTCCGCAGACGCGGTGTCCGGCGGCGGGCAGACGCTGCTGATCCGCGCGCGCGCCCCCGCTTCGTCCATGACGTCGATCGCCTTGTCCGGCAGGAATCTCCCGGTGATGTAGCGGTCCGAGAGTTTCACCGCCGCCTCGAGCGAACCATCCGCATACTGGACGTGATGGTGCTTCTCATAGGTCTCCTTGAGCCCTTCGAGGATCTTGATCGAATCCTCGACGCTCGGCGGATTCACGAGCACGGGCTGAAACCGCCGTTCGAGCGCCGCGTCCTTCTCGATTCCTTTGCGGTATTCGTCGAGCGTCGTTGCGCCGACACACTGCAGTTCGCCGCGCGAAAGCGCCGGCTTGATGATGTTCGCGGCGTCCATCGCCCCCTCTGCACCGCCCGCGCCGACGATCGTATGCAGCTCGTCGATGAACAAAATCACCTTGCCGGAGTTGCGCACCTCGTCGATCACAGCCTTGATCCGCTCCTCGAACTGGCCGCGGTACTTGGTCCCCGCGACCATGAGCGGCAGGTCGATGGCATAGACCATCTTGTCTGCGAGCAGATCCGGAACCTTGCGGGCGACGATCGCCTCCGCGAGTCCTTCGAGAATCGCGGTTTTGCCGACGCCGGCTTCCCCGATCAGCACGGGGTTGTTTTTGGTCCGGCGGCAGAGCACCTGGATCACGCGTTCGATCTCATCGGTACGACCGATCACCGGGTCGAGTTCGCCTTTCGCCGCAAGATCGGTCAGATTGCGCCCGAAGGCGTTCAAGGCATTCAACCCCTCCGAGCCGGTCTGATTCGCACTTCCCCCGTTGCCGCCGTTGTTCGGCTGCGGCGGAATGTTCGGCACATCCGGATCGTCGTTGTTGTCGGGCAGATAGTCCGAGTCGAGCGTCTTGATGACCGCCTGCCGGACCTCGTCCAGATTTACGTTCAGATTCTGCAGAATCCGAGCCGCCGCGCTCTCTCCTTCGCGCAAAATCGCCAGCAGCAGGTGTTCCGTTCCGACGAAGTTGTAGTTCATCGCCTGTGCTTCGGTCGCTGCCAGCATCAGCACGCGTTTGAGGCGCGGCGTCAGCGGCAGCGGGCCGTCGGTCTGGGTCGAACCGCCGACCCCGCACGATTTCTCCACCTCAAGCCGCAGCTGTGAAAGATTCAGGCCCAGCGACTTGAGTACGTTGACCGCCACCCCTTCGTTGAGGCAGAGAATCCCCAGCAGCAGATGCTCGGTTCCTATATGATCATGGTTGAAACGCTCGGCCTCCTGTTTCGCGAGAAGCAGGATCTGCCGCGCACGCGGTGTCAGATTCCCGAAATTGTTGTCTTCTGGTTTGGCCATTGGTATCTCCTCTCGATTTTCTTCGTGTTTTATGACAATATAAACGTTTTTTTTTACAAGTCAACTTGAAAAGTTAACCATTTTACTTTATACTATCGAAAAGATTGAAATTGAGGTGCGGAATGAAGGAAAAAGTCGTGGTCGCGCTGTCGGGCGGGGTCGACTCCTCGGTGGCGGCGGCACTCGCGCTCGAAGCGGGGTGCGAGGTTGTCGGTGCGACGCTGCGGTTGAAACATCCGGACCCGGCGTTTTCGGCGGCGCAGCTCTGCGTCTCCGAACGGGATGAAGCGGCAATCGCCCAGGTCGTGAAGACGCTTGGAATCGAGCATCATTTCCTTGAGGGTTTTGAACGCTTCCGGGGGCGCGTGCTCGAACCGGCCGCCTGTGAGTACATGGCCGGAAGAACGCCGAATCCGTGCTGCAACTGCAATTTGCTTGTGAAGTTCGGCATGCTCGTCGAATTCGCCTGTGAGATCGGGGCCGATCGCGTTCTGACCGGACATTATGCGAAGCTCGACCCGAGTCCGGAGGGATTTGTACTGCGCCGGGGAGACGATCTGAAAAAGGATCAGAGCTATTTTCTCTACCGGCTGGGACAGCGCGAACTTTCGGTTCTCTCTCTGCCGGTCGGCACGCTCGCGAAGGAGGAGGTTCGCCGAATCGCCGCGCGCCTCGGACTGGTGACCTCGCAGAAACCGGACAGTCAGGACGCCTGTTTTCAGGTGCCGGGCGAATGTTTCGGTGAGACGTTGCGACGTCTCTGCGGCTTCGCCGCGAAACCGGGGCGGTTCGTCTACCGGGGGAGGAGTGTCGGTCGACATACGGGGATCCATCAGTTCACAATCGGGCAGCGCAAGGGGCTTAACGTCGCGCTCGGCGTTCCCGCCTACATCGCGGCGATCGATCCGCAGTCGGGCGATATCCGGCTTGAGACGGATCCGGAAGCGCTGCTTTCGCGTGAATTTCCGGTTCACGATCTTGTCTGGCAGCTCGGCACTCCCCCGGATGGCGGGGAGATGGAAGTGCAGATCCGCTACCGCAGTCGGGCGGTTCCCTGCCGGATCGAGCCGGCGGGGGAGGGGAGCTGCCGTGTGATTCCGGCTCTTCCGCTGCGCGCGGTCACGCCGGGGCAGGCGGCGGTCTTTTACCGCGGAGACCGGCTGCTCGGGGGAGGGGTGATCGGATCATGCTGTTGAAACTCGTGCTGATCGGTAAGCTCAAGGATCGTGCGCTTCAGGCGCGCTGTGACGAATTTGCCAAGTGGCTCTCCCCTTACGCAAAACTTGAGATCGTTGAACTGCCCGACTCGAACGTTGCGAAAGAGGGGCAGGCGATCGTCAAGGCGCTGGAAAAAGAGCGCTCCGCCGCCGTCGTCGTGCTTTCGGAGGAGGGGAGGCAGTTCACCAGCACGGAGTTTGCTGCAAAACTCGGTTCGTTCGACCGCAAGATCGTGTTTGTCATCGGCGGTCCCTGCGGTCTTGCCCCGGAGGTCAAGCAGCGGGCTGATCTGCTCTGGTCGCTCTCAAAACTCACTTTTACACATGAACTGGCACGGCTGCTGTTGATGGAACAGCTTTTCCGGGCGACGAACATCCTGCACGGCGGCTCCTACCACAATCCGTAAAACGGAAGATCGAAAATGAAACTGAAATATACTCAGCAAAATGCCGAGATCATCGACGGCTGGTGCCGCAACGGCTGGGAGTGGTCGATCCCGATTTCTCATGAGGAGTATGAGGAGGCGTTGCGCGGAAATTTCCGGCTGCTGCTGACGCCGACCAGACCGGTCCCGCGCAAATGGTTCGGCGAACTCAAGGGAAAACGGGTGCTGGCGCTCGCATCCGGCGGCGGCCAGCAAGGTCCGCTTCTGGCCGCGCAGGGGGCGGAAGTCACGGTCATGGATCTCTCCGAACAGCAGCTCCGGCGCGAGCGGCAGGTGAGGACGCGGGAAAAGTATCCGATCCGGATCGTCTGCGCGGATATGAGTGAACGGTTCCCGTTCGGAGACGGTGAGTTTGATCTGATCGTCCATCCGGTCGCGAACGTCTATGTCCGCGATGTTGCCCATGTCTGGCGCGAATGTTTCCGCGTACTGAAGCCCGGCGGCCTTCTGATGGCGGGGCTCGACAACGGGATCAACTTCATCACGGACAACGAGGGGCTCCGCATTGAAAACGCGTTGCCGGTCGATCCACTCGCGGATGAGGCGCTTTACCGGCGCGGCATCGAGACCAATTCCGGCTGCCAGTTCTCCCACACCGCCGAAGAGCAGATCGCGGGACAGCTGAAAGCGGGATTCGCGCTGCTCGACCTCTATGAGGATACGAACGGTTCCGGGCGGCTTCACGACTTGAACATTCCGACCTTCTGGGCCACGCTCGCCCGGAAACGATAGCCGATGTCGCCGGTGATTACTGCTGGTGGCGGAGCTGTTCGAGCCGCTGCTCGCAGACGATCATCAGAATCTGGTCGAGGATCAAATTCAGATCCCCTTCCATGAGCTTCGGCAGATCGAAGGTGTTCACATTGTACCGGTGATCCGTCACGCGGTTCTGGGGAAAGTTGTAGGTGCGGATCCGTTCACTGCGGTCGCCGGTGCCGACCTGAGAACGTTTGTCGGCCGCCTGGCGGCTCGCCTCCTCCTGCTGCTTATGTTCGAGCATGCGGGCATAGAGGATGCGCAGTGCGATCTCCTTGTTGCGGTGCTGCGACTTCTCCTGCTGGCTCGCAACGGAGAGTCCGGTCGGAATGTGGGTTACGCGCACGGCCGAGTCGGTCGTATTCACGCACTGCCCCCCGGGGCCGCTCGACCGGAATACGTCGAACCGCAGATCCTCCGGACGGATATCGAGCTCGACCTCCTCCGCCTCCGGCATGACTGCGACCGTCACGGTCGATGTATGAATGCGCCCGCCCGCCTCCGTCGTCGGCACGCGCTGGACACGGTGGACGCCGGATTCATATTTCATCAGGGAATAGACATCGCTGCCCGAAAGGGAGAAGGAAACATCCTTGATTCCGCCGAGATCCGTATCGGACTGGTCGAGGATTTCAACCTTCCACCCCTGTTTTTCCGCAAAATGCAGATAGGCCCGGAAGAGCTCTCCGGCAAAGAGCGCCGCTTCGTCCCCGCCCGCGGCCGGTTTGATTTCGACGATGATGTTTTTCGCATCGTTCGGGTCGGGAGGCAGCAGGGAAACCTGGATCTCCTCCTCCAGTTTCGCGGCTTTCTGCTCAAGCGACTCGATGTCCGCACTGAGCAGGTCGCGCATTTCCGCGTCTTCCTCCACCGTCAGCATCTCGTGGTTTTTCGCGAGTTCCGCAAGGGCCTTTTTCCAGCTGTCGAACTTCTCAAACAGGGTGCCGAGTTTGCGGTGCTCCTGCGAAACGCTGCGGAACTCTGCTCCCTTCGAGTAGATCGTCGGGTCGGCCAGGCGTTCTTCAAGCTCAGCGAAACGCCCGTGCAGATTCTCGATGTATGCGGCTATGTCTTCTGGAACCATGAAACGTAATCCGAAAAAGGGCTTGCAGAACGGGATCGTTCCGGCAAGCCCGGGTCATCAATGAAAAAAACGAAAAAAAGCTCTTACGCCTTCTTGTAACGGCGGTTGAACTTGTCAATGCGGCCCGCCGTGTCGACGAACTTCTGCTTGCCGGTGAAGAACGGGTGGCACTTCGCGCAGATGCCGACCTTCATCTCCGGACGGGTGGATTTAATGTGCCAGACTTCGCCGCAGGCGCAGGTCACAATGGCGTCTTCGTACTTCGGATGAATGTCTTTTTTCATTTTTTTTGCACAACTCCGTTTTACAGGTTATATTATAAAAACTCTTGTTCAATGCTCATAAACGGCAATTTTAATAAAATAACAGTGATCGGCGGAATTTCAAGTCGGAAGCGGAGGTTTTGCGATGATTTTGGCGGATTTTTTACACGGGTGCGGATTTTCGGCGGAATTCGAGGAGTTCTTCGCCCCGTTCTGGCTGGAGACGTCGGATGAGATGCCGCAACATCTGACCGTGGAATTCTTCCGCCGCTGGATGCCTCTGCTCGAACTGAAGCGTGAGATCCCGGAAGTGCGGATGGAGGCTCTCTCCGCCGCGGTCCGTTCGAATGCCGCGCTGCGCATCTACGCCAATCTGCTGGACGGCTGGCTGCTGCGCGCCGTTCCCGGACCGGATCACGGGAAACTTCCGTATCCGGTCGGTCCGCTCGGCGAGGAGGGCGCCGGGCTCTTTTCGCTCATGGCCGCCATGGCCGCTCTGCCGCGGATCGCCGAAACCCATGCCGGACTCGGCCTCGATGAGTCGTATCTCCGCGGAATCGCGAAGTGGATCGCCGGAACCACGTCGATTTACGGCTCCGCCCACAACGGTCTGCCCGGCACTGATTTCCGCCAGCATCACTGGCTGAAGCACTCGATCGACGGGAGACTTTTCCGCATCGGCCGTTTCGAATTTCTGATCCATTCCGCGCCGGACTGGGTCCCGGCCATCTACCGCAACCGGGTTTCCGGGCGGATCGAAGCGTTCTGCCGCGACGGCTGGAATCTTGACGACCGGGGATTTCGATGCGGCGGGGGCGGCACGGTTGCAACGCTCGACCGGACGGGCTCCATGCTGACCGGGATCCCCGTGGATCCGGCGACCGGCCGGGCGGTTCCCGGCGTTCGCCGGATGATCGACCTTGCGATCTTTGAACCGCTTCTGACTCCGCATGAGTGGGTGCCCAGCGTCCATATCCCCGGCGGCGGGGGGATGACGCCGGAGCTGGCGGGAGAGTCGTTGCGCGCGGCGGTCCGTTTCTTCCGGAAACAGTTTCGCAAGGAGATCCGGTTGTTCGTCTGCGAGTCGTGGATTCTCAATCCTGCCTGGATGGAACTGCTGCCGGAGTCGAACCTCGCGAAGTTCATGCGCGAACTTTTTCTCTTTCCGGCGCCGCCGGAAGAACGCTCCGGATTGTTCTTCGTATTCGGGCGGGACGACGGCGATTTCGCCGCTTACCCGGCCGACAATTCACTGCGGCGGGCATTTCACCGCCTTTATGAGTCGGAGGGAGTCTTCCGCGCAGGCGGCATGTTCATTCCCGCCGACGGCCTCGACCGCTGGGGAAAGCAGATCTACCGCTCCGGACACGGAGAGTGAACGTCGAGAAAGTACATCTTCATCATCCCTTTCCCCTTGACTTCCTGCGCCGGGCGTTCGAGAAAACGGAATGTCTCCGGCGCCGTGTCACGCACCGCCTGCGAGACGTTGATCCGCATCGGTTCCGACAGCTGCTCCATGCGGGCGGCGGTGTTCACCGTATCGCCGAAAATGTCGTAAATATACTTCTCCGTACCGACGATTCCCCCGACCACGCGCCCGGTGTGGACGCCGAACCGCATTCGCCACACGTGTGATTTGACGAGATTGCGGTTCTCCAGATAATGCAGCGCTTCGCCGGCTCCCGCAAGAATGTTCGCACAATGCTGATCCGTCGGCGTCGGCAGCCCGGATACACAGAGATATGCGTCTCCGATCGTCTTGATCCGTTCGCAGTTGTGCCTCGTGAAAATGCGGTCGAACTCCGTGAAGATGTCGGTGAGCTCCGCGAGCACCTCTTCCGGATCGAGCGCGGCGCAGCGGTCCGTGAAGCCGACGATGTCCGAAAAAAGCACCGTCACATGCTCAAAACGCTCCGGTTTGCTCGCGCCGTTCTCCTGAAGATCCGCAATGACCCGTTCCGGCAGAAGATTTCGCAACAGCTTCGCGGATTTCTCCTTCTCCGCTTCGAGCGACTCCTTGAGTTCAAGCAGCCGGAGGCTGTTTTCGACCATCGAGAACCGCTGGTCGAGCGCAGCTTCCCGTTCGGATTTCAGCTGGGCTTCCAGCTCCGCGTTCCGCGCCTGCTCCGCAGCGAGACGCGTTTCGAGTTCCGCGATTTTGGCCTGCTCTTCCCGGGAGTTCATCGCGTTTCCCGGCGCTCGGAAAGTACTTCGTCCCACGGACGCACGAAACTCGCTTCGTCCCCCGTGAACAGATTGAAACGCACGATGTGGCAGAGTGCAGCCACCCCGTCTTTCCAGCCGATCTTCTTGCCCTCGTCGAACCGGCGCGGATTGTAGGAGATCGGAACCTCCCAGATCCGCAGCCGCCGCGAGCGCGCGAGCTTCGCCGTGAGCTCCACCTCGATGCCGAACCGGCATGACTCGAGCTTCAGGTTCTGGATCACCTCGCGCCGGAACGCCTTGTAACAGGTCTCCATATCCGAAAGGTGAATGTCCGAGAACCAGTTCGACAGAAACGTCAGAAACTTGTTCCCCATCTCATGCCGGAAATAGCGGACCTGCCCAGGAGTCCCCATGAAGCGGGAGCCGTAAACCGCATCCGCCTTGCCCGCGAGCAGCGGCGCCAGCACGATCGGATAATCCTCCGGCGTGTATTCGAAATCCGCGTCCTGAACGATCACATACGGCTTCGTCGCTTCACGGAAACCGCGGATCAACGCCGCTCCCTTGCCCTGGTTGACCTCCTGATTGAAGAGACGCACGCGCGGATTGTCCGCAAATTTCTGCAGATTATCCCACGTGCGGTCCGTCGACGCATCGTTCACGATCAGCAGTTCCCCCACCTCGGGACGCATCAGCACACGGTTGATGATCTCCTCAATCGTCTGCTCTTCGTTGTATGCGGGCATGACGACCGAAAGGCAGCCCGCGGCTTCTTTCCGGGCGGCATCCGTTGATTCGTTCATCAGTTCCTCCCGAGTTCTTCCGAACGGAGGCAGGCGGCTCGGACCGCCTGGATCACCGCTCCCGCAAACGCACGATCCTCGAGCACTTCAAGTGCCCGGATCGTCGTGCCGCCGGGACTGGTCACCTGATCCTTCAGCACGGTCGGATGCAGTTTCGTCGCCTTGACCATCTCCGCAGAGCCGATCACGGTCTGAACGGCCAGTTCCGTCGCCACCGCCCGCGAGAGACCCGAGGCAACTCCACCGTCCGCCAATGCCTGGATGAATTCAAACACATAAGCCGGTCCGCTGCCGGAGAGCGCCGTTACCGCGTCGAGATTCCGCTCTTCCACCCGCATGACCGTGCCGACCGATCCGAAAATCTTCTCCGCCAGCGCAAGCTCCTCCGGGGTCGTTTCCGGCGAAGCGGCGATCCCGGCCGCGCCTTTGCCGATCAGCGCCGGCGTGTTCGGCATGACCCGGATCACCTGCCGCGATCCGGTCAATTCCGCAATTCGCGCAATCGGCACCCCCGCGATGATCGTGATGACCGGTTTCGTTGCCAGCACCTCCGAGAGTCCCGCAAGGGCCGCGGTCATGGTCTGCGGCTTGACTGCGAGCAGCACCCGTTCCGCGTCGCGGGCGAGCGCGGCGCAATCCTGAATCGCGCACGCCGCTCCGGTCGCTTTCGTGAATTCCGCCGCGGCGGTTTCGCTCACGTCATAGGCCTGAAGTTCGCCGGGAGTGAACAGCTTCGCCCGGACGAGTCCGCCCGCGATTGCCGTCGCCATCTTTCCGGCGCCGATGAACAGCAGTTTTTTCATAATCCGTTTGCCTTTCTAATCATCACAGCAAGCTGCCAGAGAATCACGCCTCCGCCGAGCAGATAGAGATAGCAGGCGAAACAGGCGAGCTTCCCCCGCTTGATGAGTTTGGTCAAGAAATACAGCGCCCCGTAGCTGACCGCCGCGGAGACCGCCAGCCCGACGCCCATTTGCAGAATGCTGATCTCTCCCGCCTCCGGAGGATTCTTCACGATTTTCAGCAGGTGAACCAGCGCCGCTCCCGCAATCACCGGGATCGCCATCAGAAATGAGAACGTTCCCGCCGCCTCCCGGTTCACCCCGGTCAGAATCCCCGCCGTGATCGTCGTTCCCGAACGCGACAGTCCCGGCAGAATCGCGAACATCTGCCCGAGCCCGATCACAACGGCCTGGCGCAGCGAGATGTTCTCCAGCGGCGTCGGAGGCGCGTCCTCTTCCCCCGCCGGGCGGACGATGAGCTTGGGTTTCTCCGTCATCCGCAGCAGCGTGCCGGTAATGAGAAACGCGAAGCCGACCATAAACAAATTGTCGAACATCTCTTTCGCCGCTCCCGTGAATTCAAGCAGCAGCCCGGCGGCTCCCGCCGGAATTGTCGCAACAATCAGCATCGCCGCAAGTCTCCACCGTTCCGGTTTCAGAAACCCGAGCAGCGTTTTCCAATAGAAAACAACAATTGCAAGCAGCGAACCGGCATGCAGCACGATTCCGAGCGCCTGGCTCTTCTCCCCGTCGAATCCGAACAGCGCTCCGAGCAGCGCAAGGTGTCCAGAGGAGCTCACCGGCAGAAACTCCGCCACTCCCTGAATCACCGCCATGATGATGATGTAAATCCAGATGTTCAATTTGAATCCCAGCATTCAAAACGACCGGGCTGCTCCTTCCGTTCCGCCCGGCCCTGCATTGTCTGTAAAAACCGCCGCTTTTCCCTTTGTTCCGGCAGCGATTACTGTTTCATCTTTGCACCCGGTTTGGTCGGGCGGATGATCATCTCCAGCACCGGCAGCTTCCAGACTGCCGGCGAGGTATTCGGCTTGCGCGTTCCCGCCAGCCGGAACTCCTTTACGTTGTTCCGCCGCGTCTCCTGAAGAACGAATTTCCCGTCTTCCGTACGGCAGAGATCGAGCTCGCGATAGCCCGCCGGTCTGGTTTGTGCGACAAGCAGCTGAATGTTTCCGGGCAGCCCGATCGCCAGATCCCGACCCGAGGCGCTCACGGCCACCGTGTCTTCCGGCAGATCCCGCTCCCCGAGTTCGAGCACTTTGCCTGCGCGCTGCGCGAAAACGGCCAGGGATTTCCCGTCGAATTTCTCCAGGTCAACCAGGTTCAGCAGCGGCGCCTGACGTTCCGAACGATAAGCTCCGACCGCCTCGCACACTTCGTCCTCCGTCATTTCGCCCGCCGCAGTCAGCTGGTCGATCGCCGCACGTGACAGCCCGCCGACTCCCGCACTCTGCAGCAGAGCCGCCGGCGTGCAGCCCAGAATCGGCGCAAGTTTGCTCGCCTCATCCAGTGTCGGCACCGCCTCGAAACAGTTCTCGAACACCTGCAGATGCGACGCCGGAATTCCCGACAGATTCGCAAGCTGCTGATGCGTGAGTCCACGCTGGCAGCGCAGCGAAAACATCACCTCGTTGAACGGAGAACGCATGTTTTCCGCCCCCGTCCGGATGCACGAAAGCATCGATTGCAATTCAAACGCCTGAGCTCGATCCAGCTCCAGGAGTTCACAGATCACGTTGAGCTGCTGCTGATTCGGCACGATTTTACCGTGCAGCATCTGGGAGACGGCCGAACCCGAAATCTGCAGCCGGGCAGCCAGATCGTTCTGACGGATTTCCGCATCGCGGAGATAATCGCGGATCAGTTTCCCGAATTTCGTCTTCAGTGGTGTGATCGGCATGATAACCTCTCTTTATACCGTTTCATATTTCTTCGACAGTTTCCGGTCGCTCTTTGAAATTCCGAGCCGCAGGTGTCATCTCAATCTTTTGCAGACAAACCGGATAACTGTCCGGGCCGGTGGTTCGCAATGGCGGCATTCCCCGTCCCGTCCGACATTTCTCATATAGAGTATAATATATCGCCTTTTCAGCCGAATCCAAACCGTTCGTCGCTTAATTTGTTAATTTTTCAATTACATATTCTTCGCGGCAAACAGGCTGGATGAATTTGCGTGCATCTGTTTTTCTGAACAATGCAGGCCGCCGAAGCGCTTCTTCTTCATCGCCTGGTGATCGAAAAAGCACAGAATGAATACCCCTCATTTAAAACATAGCATTTCCGTTTCTCTTTTCAAGAATGGAAGACCGGAAAAATCAAAAAAGATTAAGCGTTGTCTGAAAGTCCTCCGGAACAGGCGCCGTGAATTCCAGTTCCTCTCCCGTAAGCGGGTGCGGAATTTTCAGCTTCCATGCGTGCAGCATCTGCCGGCCGATTCCGGAAAGCGCCGCAGCCGTTCCCCCGTAGGTCGCATCCCCGAGCACCGGAATCCCGATCGATGAGAGGTGCACCCGGATCTGGTGGGTCCTCCCGGTCAGAATCTTCACTTCCATGAGACTGACCGGAACTCCATTGATGATACCGCTCCGTACAAGACGATAACGCGTCACGGCGAGTTTCCCGTTTCGTTCGACCACCGCCATCTTCTGCCGGTTGACCGGATGGCGGCCGATGAGCCCGGTGATCTCTCCCTCCGGACGCCGCGGAACTCCACGCACGATTGCAAGATAGGTTTTGCCGGTTTCGCGCCACGCGAATGCGCTGCTGAGCTTGTATTGCGCTTCCGGCGTCTTGGCGATCACGAGGCAGCCGGACGTATCTTTGTCCAGCCGGTGCACGATTCCGGGGCGGCCCGATGTGCACGCGAGCGTTTCGGCAAGATGCGGATACCGCCCGAGCAGAGCATTCACGACCGTTCCGGTCGGATTCCCCGCCGCAGGATGCACCACTACTCCCGCCGGTTTGGCGATCACGAGCATCGCCTCGTCCTCATAAAGAATCGGAAAATCGAACGGTTCGGCGACCGGCTCCGTACTCTCAGGTTCCGGCACTTCCACCGTTACGCGCATTCCCGCCCGGACCGGATAGCGGGGAACCGTAAGCGCCGTCCCCTCGGAAGTGACCAGTCCTTCGGCGATCAGCTTCTGCAGATAGGTGCGGGACGACCCGGGGATCAGCCGCGACAGGCAGCGGTCCAGACGTGTCCCCGCCTCCTGCGGATCAATTTGAAAGCTCAGTATCTTCCGGTTCATCTTGCTTCTTCGCCCCGGTGCGCAAAAAGTAGATCAGGAGCGCGATCCCTCCCGGGATCAGGGCAAACCCGATGACCTGGGCAATCGTGAATGACTCCACCACCTTCGCATTGTCTCCGCGCATGAGTTCGTTCAGGAAACGGAGAATCCCGTACAATATCAGATAACTCGACATCGTCACCCCGCGCCGCGTATGACGTACCATCCAGAAGTAGAGGAAAAAAAGCGCAATCTGTTCGCCGGCCTCGATGAGCTGCACCGGGTAGAGACTCTGCCCCGGATAGCACAGCGCCGGAGTGCTCCCCTCCGGATAGGTCACCCCGAAGAAGAGATCCGTCGGTTTCCCCCAGCAGCAGCCGTTCAGAAAGCAGCCGATCCGTCCGCAGGCGTGCGCTATCGCCAGCGCCGGCGCGTACACATCAAACACCCGGATGATATCAAGTTTGCTCCAGCGGCAGTAGAGCCACAACGTCACCAGCGTCAGCAGAAAACCCCCGTAAAATACAAGCCCCCCCTGATCGATCCGGAAAACATTCCACAGATTCTCCCGGTAATTGTCGAAGAACTGCACCACATAGAAGATCCGCGCCCCGATAATCCCCGAAATCATCGCCACAAACACCGATGTTGACGCCTGATCCGCGCTCATCTTCGCGTATTTGCGGTTCACGTTCACGAGCCAGCACCCCAGCAGAAATCCCACCGCGGCCATCGCTCCGTAACTGCGAATGGAAAATTTTCCAATCGAGATCAGGATCGGATACATTTACGCCTCCTTCGCCTTTGCGCTCCGTTTTTCCAGCTGTTTTGCGATGGTTTCCAGTACGAGCACAAGTACAAAGCCCGCCACCGCCAGTCCGATCGCCGACCAGAATTCCGTATTGAACTCCTGCGGCAGCACGTTCGGGGCGTCGTCCGCTCCGCTCGCCTTCCACGGCCACACTTTCCGCAGCGAACCGGCCATGAAACCGATCAGCACCGCCACGGTCAGATCGTGGAATTTCCGGAACAGCCAGCTCAGCAGCCGCACGAACGAACTGATCCCGATGACGATCCCCACGACAAACGACACCAGAATCAGCAGATTCTGCCCGACATTCGTCATGCTTTTAAGTTCGTGAACCGCATTCAGCACCAGGTGATATTTCCCCATCAGAAGCAGAATGAACGAACCCGAAATCCCCGGCAGAATCATCGCACAGATCGCGATCGCTCCGCACAGCACCAGATAAAGCAGGCTGTCCGGCGGATTGTTCAGCAGCGGCAGACCGACAACTACCCAGCCCGCAACCGTTCCCGCAATCAGCGCGATTACCGCGGGTGGATTCCATTTCCGCACCCGCCCGAACACCGTGAAGATCGATGCCACCACCAGCCCGAAGAAAAACGCCCAGATCAGCACCGGCCGATTCGCCAGCATCCAGTGTATCGGCGACGAAAGCAGCACGATCGCTGTTACTATTCCCAGACCCAATGCCAGCAGAAACGGCCACGGCAGCGTCTGAAACGCCTTCTTCACCTGAAACTTCAGCCCTATCGCAATCGCCTCGGCCGAAGTGAATTTCTTGATCGACTCGATCAGTTCCTCATAAATCCCGAGAATAAACGCCATCGTCCCTCCGGAAACTCCGGGCACCACATCCGCTCCCCCCATGATCAGGCCTGTAATGTAGATCCGAAGATATTCCTTGATCGAACGCTTTTTTCTGATTTCTCCGCTCATCGTATCCCTTGTTCCCCTGTTGGTCTTCCGGCTCATTTCCGAAATATACACCACTTTTTTAAAAAACGTAGCAATTTTTTCATTTTTTATCTGGATTTTTTAGCCAAATGGAGTTATTTTGTATGACCATCCACTCATAACCCCGTGGTGTAATGGTAGCACAACTGGTTTTGGTCCAGTTAGTCTAAGTTCGAATCTTGGCGGGGTTGCCATTTCCCCAAAAAGTTGCTTACCCTTCGGCCACGGGCCTCGGGTCCCCGCGTTGCGGGATCGCTACTTTTCGGGGGCCCCGCTCTCCGGCATTCCGTGCGCCGCTTTGCGTCGTACTCATGCCTGCGAGAAAGGTATTGGACTGTAGTAAAGTTGCTTCCCCTTCGGCCACGAACCTCGGGTCCCCGCGTTGCGGGCTCGCTGCTTTTCGGGGACCCCGCTCTCCGGCATTCCGTGCGCCGCTTTGCGTCGTACTCATGCCTGCGGGAAAGGTATTGTTCAGGTGACTGTAGTAAAGTTGCTTCCCCTTCGGCCACGGGCCTCGGGTCCCCGCGTTGCGGGATCGCTGCTTTTCGGTGACCCCGCTCTCCGGCATTCCGTGCGCCGCTTTGCGTCGTACTCATGCCTGCGAGAAAGTATTGTTCGGGTGACTGTAGTAAAGTTGCTTACCCTTCGGGCAGGGGCCTCGGGTCCCCGTGTTGCGGGATCGCTACTTTTCGGGGACCCCGCTCTCCGGCATTCCGTGCGCCGCTTTGCGTCGAACTCGTGCCTGCGAGAAAGGTATTGTTCGGGTGAGTGTA
>NZ_CALXSK010000044.1 GCF_944391105.1 uncultured Victivallis sp. | reverse complement strand
GGTGAAAATCGACCCGACGCTCAAGCGTAACGATTTCTTAGCCACAGAAGAACCTCTTTGTTAAAAGTTTCTGTGGCTAAGAATAACAGCAGAAAATGCGCCGGTAATTGCCAGTATCGTCCGAAGCCGGAGAAAGCCGAAAACAGGGGGATGAGAAATTTTCGAGTGGTACTCAGTGGTACCTCAAAGGGCGTTTCCGGGCGTAAAAATGGTACCCGGGAGAGGAATCGAACCTCCGACCAAAAGTTTAGGAAACTTCTGCTCTATCCACTGAGCTACCCGGGCATCACAATAAAATAACCCCGCGTCCGCAGAATTTCAAGCCGATCAGGCGAAAATCGCAACGCAGGGCCCGGATTCGAATCTTAACAACCAAACTGATCCCACGGCAGATCAACTTCCGCACCGCCGTTCAGAATCGCATCCATGTGAAACAATAACGGAAATTCAACCCGATTCACACCTCCGGCACGAAGCGCACGCGCTACCCGCGTAATAATCGCAACCGATTCCAGCGTGACACCTTTCAAAATCTTTTCCGCCTCCGCAAACGGTATGCCCCGCCCCAGAAGCGTCCCGAGACGACGCGTCCGGCCACCGAAAATCGTGACGTAAAGATCCCCTGCCCCCGGCACCCCGCCGGCCAGCGCCCCGTCTCCTCCCATGCGCTCCACAATGCGGCGCATCTCAAGACAGCTCTGCGCAAAAAGCGCCGCCTGAGGATTATAGACCGGATTTCGATCCGGCGCCCCCGGCGCACACAGTGCCGTCGCAGCCTCCCCGTCTAAATCCCCGACCTCGCGATCCGCAAGACCTACCGCCAGCGATACCCCCATCGCATAGGCGTTCTTCAACGCAACACACCCTTCCACCCCCGCCACATCCGTCGTGGTCAGAATGTGATAGTATCCCGTCGCAAGCATACCGCGAATCGTCTCAAGTACTGTCGGATCCTCCCCGCAGAAATAAACCATCGTATGACGTTTGTCAAGCAACTCAAAGCAGATGCACGGTCCACCAATCGCATTGAACGGAATCATTCCACGCGTCTTTTCCGGCAGGCGCGACGCGAGCAGGTACGGAAACGGCGTAAGCGTCCCATCCGGATTGTCCCGCAATCCCTTCGTCACCGAAAGCACCGGAATCCCGGGCCGCAGCAGCGGAAGAACCTCTTCCGAAAACCAGTCGACCCCGAAACTGCTCACCCCGCCGATGACCAGATCCGCCCCCTCCAGCGCCCGGTCAAGCTCCTCGACCTGATACGCCCTGACCACAGAAGGCAACCCCTTGCGCAGCGTCGGATGAAATCCGCTCTCCCTCACAGAATCGATGATCTCCCGGTCCAGCGGCGTCCCGACCAGACGCACCTCATGACCATTGTCCGCTGCCGGGCCGGACATCGCCGAACCCATCATCCCCGCTCCGACAATCGTGATGATACTCATTGCAATCCCCCCTGGCCCGTCAACGGTGAAACTCCTGCCGGAAACGGGCAAGAACACGGTCCGGCGCATTCGAGGTGAAGGTATCGACTCCTGCATCGATCATCTTTTGAAGCTGCTCCGGAGTGTCGGCAGCCCAGGAGTCAACTTCGATTCCCAGCTCATGCAGCCTGCGGGAGAACTTTGCGGAAACGTTTCCGATCGATACTCCGATCCGGTCAACCAGGTTCAGATACTCGCGTTTTTCAGGCTTGTCCAGCTCCGACTCATCGATGAAACCATGCAGAAACGCCTTCTCGTTCAGCCCTTTCACAAAATAAAGCATCTGCGGCAGAAAGCTGATGATCGAACAGTTTCCCAGACGGCCGCGCCGGTCAAGTTCCGCAATCACCTTGCGGGCACATTCGCAGTCGTCCTCCTTGAGTTCCACGCAAAGATAGAGTTCCGGACGCTTTCGATCCACCAGATCGAGAACCTCGCACAGGGTCGGAATCCGCGTCCCGGCGAACTCCGGAGCCTTCCAGGCGCCGAAATCAAGTTTCCGGAGCTCGGCAAACGTGAAATTCCGCACCGCACCAGTACCATTGCTGCAGCGGTCGACCGTGTCGTCATGCGTCACGACCAGCTCGCCATCGCTCGTCATGTGGACATCAAACTCCATGGCATCGACATCCAGATCAAGCGCCCGGTCAAATGCGACAAGCGTGTTTTCCGGGTAGGTCGCGGAGAGCCCGCGATGGGCGATCAGCATCGGTTTCCGTTTCATTTTCCAAATCTCCTTTCCGGTTTTCTGATGCGAATATACCTCGCGTTTTTGCGGCAATCCAGCCGCCGGAACCGGCTTTTTTCCTCTTTTTTTGCAAATGCTCAGATGTTTTGCGCATTCGCTCAATTTTCGGCTTGCAAACTGGCTGAAAGGAGAGTATCTTGTTTCCCAAACAGGGAGAATGCCATGAATCGAAGCAGTCAGGAGGAAGCCGTCTGCCGCCTGCTGGAAAAACGCGGAGTCCTGACCACCGGCGAAATCGCCGGAGAGCTCGGATGCAGCAGCGCCACCGCACGGAGAATCGCCGGGCGGCTCGCGGAAAACCGGATCGCGCGGCGAATCCACGGCGGGATCCGCCGGATCGAACCGGATGCAAACCAGTCCATCCCTTTCCCGCTCCGGGAACAGTGGTTCAGTCGCGAAAAACGGCTGATCGCCGAAACCGCCGCTGGACTCATCGCCCGCAACAGCGTGATTTTCATTCACGGCGGTTCAACGACGACCTGGCTCGGAAATCTGATCGACTCCGGCAGCGTCATCACCAATTCTCTGCACCTCGCGGAGCTGATCCGGCAACGTTTCCCCTCCGACGAAGGGCCGGAAGTCATCATTCCGGGCGGGACACTCGACCGCAAGGCCGGCATCCTGACCGGCACCCGGGCGGAACGCGCCATCGCCGGATATCACGCCGACGCGGTGCTCTTCTCCGCCCGCGGAGTCGATGAGGCGGGCATTCTCGACACAAACGACGCCACCGCAGGCGTCGCACGCACCATGATCGAACATGCCCACCTCGCGGTCATGCTCGCCGATCACAGCAAGTTCCGCGCAGCGGGCATGGCGCGCCTCGTTCCCTGGGGCGCGGTCGATATCCTCGTGACCGGGGCATGCCCGGAAAATCTGCCGATGCTTGAGACGATCCGGAAACAGGGTGTCAAAATCATCACCGTTCCATGCGAAGAGGGGGGTGCACGCTGACGCGGCACTCCCCCTCCCCCGGACAGCTTTCCCGTCAACGAATCTCGATGAGTTCCACCCCGGCAATGCGCGCAAAGTCGCGCAGATGTTCCGGTGTCAACGCCGGAGCGTGTACACTGTGATGCGCTCCACCCGCTTCGATCCAGCGCCGCGCCCCTTCGGCCAGATCCGGCTTCGGAATCCAGACCGTCCGCGCAACCGGGAGTTTCGGAAGATCCTCATCCGGCGCAACGACTTCCACCTCGTTCACGACAAGACGGAAATGCCCATCGAGCTCGATCATGCTCGCATTCAGCGCCGGACCCGGCTTCGTGCCGAACACCAGCCGCGCGGGATCGGACTTTCCGCCGATTCCGAGCGGATGAACCTCAAGCGTCGGCTTCGCAGCGGCGATGCTCGGACAAACCTCCAGCATGTGAGAACCCAGCACACGACCGCGCCCCGGTTCAAAATGGTAGGTGTAATCCTCCATGAAACTCACGCCGCCGGGAAGCCCGCAAGCCATGACCTTCAACGAATGGAGCAACGCCGCGGTCTTCCAGTCCCCCTCCGCGCCAAACCCGTAGCCATCGGCCATGAGCCGCTGCGCGGCAAGTCCCGGAAGCTGATCGAATCCGTGCAGATCCTCAAACGTGTCCGTGAAGCCGGAGTAGTTCCCCTCCTCCAGAAAACGCCGAATCCCGATTTCCTGCCGCGCCGCTGTGCGGATCGACGCCATGGCCGCATCCGAGCGGTCCGGAATCGTATACAGATCCCGGTACTCCCGCACAAGCTCGTCGACCTCCGTGTCCGCGACCTCCCGGACAACCTCGGCAAGATCACCGACACCGTACCCGTCGACCGCGTATCCGAATGCGATCTGTGCCGAGACTTTGTTCCCTTCCGTGACGGCGACTTCCCGCATATTATCCCCGAAACGGGCGATCCGCATCGTCTGCGAATCGAGCCAGGCGGTCGCCGCGCGCACCCAGGCCGCAATCCGGCTTCGCACCAGCGGATCTCCGCAATGGCCGTTCACCACCTTGCGGGCAATTCCGAGCCGTGTGCAGATGAATCCGAATTCGCGATCCCCATGCGCCGCCTGGTTCAGATTCATGAAATCCATGTCGATCGTGCTCCAGGGGATGTCGCGATTCGCCTGGGTGTTCAGGTGAAGCATCGGTTTCTGCAGCAGTTTCAACCCGTTGATCCACATCTTCGCCGGACTGAAGGTGTGCATCCAGCAGATGACTCCGGCGCACTCCGGATCACTGTTGGCCGCAATGATCGCGGCCGTCACCTCCGCCTGAGTCGTCACAGTCGGCTGCCAGACGATCTGCTGCGGAATCTCTCCGCTGCCATTGAGCATCTCCACGACGGCGCGGCTGTTGGCCGCAACCTGCTTCAAGGTCTCTTCGCCGTAGAGGTGCTGGCTGCCGGTGATAAACCGGATCTTACACTTTTTCGCATCAATCCTTCTGCCCATAGTATGCGTTCTTCCCGTGTTTGCGATTGTAGTGTTTCGCGATCAGGGACGGCTTCAGCCGCTGAACCTGCGGATTGATCCGCTCGGTCAGCAGCGCGATTCGGCAGAGCTCCTCAAGAATGCGCGCATTGTAGAGCGCCTTCTCCTCGTTCACACCCCAGGCGAACGGGCCGTGCCCGGCGGCGAGCACCATCTGCACCTCATTCGGATTGAGTTTGTTTGCCCGGAAATGTTCCACGATGCGGCGGCCGGTCTCGATCTCGTAATCCTCCTCGATGCGCTCGTCGGGAACCGGTTCGCTGCAGGGGATGTCGCAGGCGAGATGATCCGCGTGCGTCGTTCCGTAAATCGGAACCGGCCGCTGCGCCTGCGCCCACGCCACAGCGTAGGTCGAATGGGTGTGTACGATTCCACCGATATGCGGAAACTCCCGGTAGAGAACCAGATGCGTATTCACATCAGTCGATGGGCGCAGATTGCCGTCCACCACCTTTCCCTCCAGATCGACAATGACCATGTCATCCGGTTTCATTTTCGCGTAGTCGACGCCGGACGGCTTGATTGCGAACACGCCGAGTTTGCGGTCGATCGCACTGACGTTCCCGAACGTATAGATCACCAGTCCGAGGCGCGGCAGTTCGATGTTCGCGCGGTAACATTTCTCCTTGAGTTTCTTATACATGTTTCATCGCCTCCTCTTCCAGCAGCCCGCCCAGCGCGAGATAGCGCCGGTACTCATTCTCATACAAGACGGAGTTTTCCTGCACCGGTTCATAAACCCGGTCCGCACCCGCCCCCATCTTCTCCATCGCCGTATTCAGGTCCGGATGAACCTTCGCCGCCACGGCCGCGAACATCGCCCCGCCGAGTGCACAAGCCTGGTCCGCCGCCGGCGTCTTGATCGGCAAATGGAAAACATCCGCGCACATCTGCATGATGAACGGAGATTTTCGCGCAATTCCACCGATCGCGGAAACCGCCCGGACCGGAACCCCCTCCTCGCGGAATCGCTCGATGATCCGGCGCGCGCCGAACACCGTCGACTCCGCCAGCGCCCGGTAGACCATCGGCGCACTCGAACCGAGATTCAACCCGAGAATTCCTCCGCGCAGATGCGGATTCGCATCCGGCGTGCGGCGGCCGTTGAACCAGTCGAAAGCCAGAATTCCGGTCGAACCGGGAGTGATCGCCGCAGCCTCCCGCTCCAACTGCGCGATCGAAATTTCGCCGGCGTATCCGAGCAGACGCTTGAACCAGGCGTACACATCGCCGAATGCGGACTGCCCGGCCTCCAGCCCGATCATCCCCGGAATCACCGAACCGTTTACCTGACCGCAGATGCCGCGCACACAGGTTTTCACATCGGGCGCGACGAGAATGTCGCAGGTCGAAGTTCCAACCACCTTCACAAGTTCATACGGGGCGATCTGCGCTCCGACCGCCCCGAAGTGGCAGTCGAACGCGCTGCCGGAAACAACCACCGATTCCGGCAGTCCGAGTTTCGCCGCCCATTTCGGAGAAAGGGTTCCGACCGGGACCTCCGCCGTCGACGTCTCCGTGTAGAGCCGGGCCCGCAATCCGGCAAGCAGCGGATCGACACCGGTCAGAAACGACTCCGGCGGCAACCCTCCCCACGACTCGTGCCACATCGCCTTGTGTCCCGCGGCACAGCGGCTGCGGGTCATCGTGAGCGGATCGGTCCGCCCGCAGAGCTCGCCGGTGATCCAGTCGCAATGCTCGACCCAGCTGAAGGCCGATTCACGCACGGCCGGATCGGTTCGCAGCGTATGCAGGATCTTGCTCCAGAACCACTCGCTCGAATAGATTCCGCCCTCGTACATCGTGTAGTCGACTCCGCCGCGGCTCTTCGCGTACTCATTGATTCGCGCGGCCTCAGCGATGGCGGTATGATCCTTCCAGAGAATGAACATCGCATTGGGATTTTCGGCGAACTCCGACCGGAGCGCAAGCGGTGTACCTTCGCGGTCGACCGCGCACGGCGTCGAGCCGGTCGTATCGATGCCGATTCCGGCGACCCGGGTCGGATCGACACCCTTCAGAACTGAGCGGACCACGCTCTCGATTCCCTCAAGGTAGTCGAGCGGATGCTGCCGGAATTGGTTGTTCGCGGCATCGCAGTAGAGCCCCTCCGCCCAGCGCCGATAGTTGTGGACATGCGACGCAAGGGTTTCGCCGGTTTCCGCGCCGATCAGGACAGCGCGGACGCTGTCGGAGCCGAAGTCAATGCCGATCAGAAGTTTGCTCATATTTCACCCGTTTTAATAAAGAATTTTCCGCATTTGATACGGTATCATCGTTCCGCCGAAAATGCAAACAGGAAACCGTTTTTTATCGGTTCGCCGCGCTCTCCTTCCGAAAAGGGGCTATTGAACCCGTTTCAGAACGACGGTGCTCATCGGCTCGACTTCGACGGACTCCCCCGGCGAAACCGTCCGCCCGGCGGGAAGAATCCGGTAAGCCGCGCCCTTGCCGGGCAACTCGATCTGGAAGGTCCGCCCGGGGGAACTGTTCATCCCGACAAGATACGGACCGTAATCGAGTCGATAGAAGTCGCCGCGCCCGGCGTGCGGAGACTCCTGCCCGACCTGAAACGAACTCCCTTCCGGAATCCAGGCCACAGGCAGCGTTTCTCCGATATGAACCGAGTTCCGTCCGCCGGGATAGCTGACTCCTCCCGCACCGCGCCCGGAGTTGATCCAGTTCCGCCGCAGCCAGGTCATGCCGGAAGGGGAAAACCGGATCTCCTCCCGCACCGTCGCAATGCGCTCAAACTCTGGCGCAATATGATGCACCCGGGCGAGGAAGTTGACTCCCCGCATCGCGCGCCAGTAAAGCGACGCGTAGAGAATCTCCCTGCCGTCTTTCACGGCGAGCACTCCGTTCTCCTCGTCGCTGAAAACGAAATCCGGCTCCCCATCGCTCATGGGAAGCACGCCGCTCCCCTGCTGCGGCAGTTTCATAATGGCCTCATACTGTTCCGGCAGGTGGAGCAGACCGGGCGTGAGCACGTCATCACCGCCCTCTGCAATCCGGCGTGCGAGCCACGGGGCGAATCTGCCCTGAGAAATCATCTGGCGCACAATTCCCGCCGCGTACGGATCTTCCGCGGCCGCCGCGGCCCGGAGTATGGAAACACCGGGCTCCGGAGATTGCACGTAGGCGATCCGGCCGGGAAAAGTCATTTTGCGCCAGTCGATGACGCTCTCGGCCCGGAAAAGCGGATTCCCCTGCGCATCCACCCCCGGATACCGGAAACAGCTTTCGGCCCGGATCGCCTTTCGAAGAGCTTCCCGGAGCGGGCCGTCTCCCGCTTCGCCGGGGGCGGGGCGGGTCGCCTCGTAAGCCTCCCCGAGCCAATCGAGCAATCCACGGCGCACCTGGAGGTCTCCGAACTCCTTCGCCAGTGATTTTGCAGTCAGAAACCGGTGCGACCGGCCGGACGGCCAGCTGGCCGCCCCCTTCGCATCAAGCGGCCCGGACCAGGGTTCGATCCCGGCCGACTCCCGGAGAAATCCGAGGACACGCCCGGGAGCAATTCCCTTCCCCGGCGCAATCAGCCGCAATGCACAGTTGCTCCAGTAAAGATTCAGATCGACAATCCGCGACTGATCCGCGAAGGGGCGGCGATGCGTGGAAAGGTGCTTCACTCCGGCTTCGAACAGATCCGCCCACAGAGTTTTGCGGGGAACCTTGCTTCCGTCCGGCAGCTCCACCGGCCGCTCCAGATGTGGAAGCAGCACCTCTTTCATCAAGACGACCGCCTCGCCGGCCGGACCGAATCCGCACCATTCGGAATCGGGAGTGTCGACCGTGTTGCGCACGAACCCGGGATCTTCCATATTGCGCAGCGCAAGTTCATCGAGACCGGCGATCAGTTTCTCCACAATCGCGGGGTTCCGATACGCCTTCGTCCAGCGGATGGAATACGCGTGTGCAGCGAGTTGCATCTCCTCCTGAGTCCGGAAACGCGCGCCGGGTTCGAACCAGCGGTTTATCCGGGCGTTCGCCCGGCTTCGAAACGCCTCAACAGCCCGCCCGGCGTCCTCCGGTTCCGGCGGAATCGGCTCAGGCGGAATTCCCTGCCTCTCATCCGCGGGAGGAAGAAAAAAGCCATCGTCATGAACATAAAATCCGTAGATGCCGCGGCTCGGAGAACGCATCTCAAGTTGATAATCGGCAAAATCGCGTTTCTCCGGCGCGATCGGCCCGGTCGCGGCGATTTCGAATTCCACCATGCTCCGCCGGTAGGTCGCAGACATCGGAATCGGCATGGTGACGTAGTAGAACCGACCCGGCACAGCCGGTTCCGCACTGCCGTGATCGAGAATGTCCACGTCGCCGAACAGGCGGTAACCGATCTGCTTGCCGTCGATGGAGACGATCAGCAGATTTTCATTCACATCTCCGCCCCAGAGCTTCACTGTGGCATAGTTGATCCGGCGTGGATTCACGTGCATTTTGAACTTCATGCTCCCGCCCTGCCATGAAATCGGTTCCGTCGGCAGAAGTTTACGAGCCGGCTCGCCCAGGGCGGCCGACTCAACCAGGCCGATTTCTTGCCCGAAAAATCCGTGATTGAGTTCCGACTCCGGATCGCCGAAGCGGATGGAATCGAGTATCGCGGCCCCCGCTGTCACTGCGGCGGATACCGCTGCCGCGATCATCAAAAAACGTTTCATTCACTCCTCCTGTCTCTGCACGTGAACGGAATCACTGCTGCTGCCAGTGTCGTCGCTCCCGGCAGCGCGCCTTCCGTCCGCATCCGTCTCATTCCCCGGCGATGCCGGGCAATGCGAGCGCCCGTTCCACCTGTCCCCGGAATCCGAATGGATCCGGAGACTTCTGCGCTTTCCGGTAAAGTTCGCGCGCCTCAGCGTTTCGTCCCTGAAGCCGCGCGGCCTCTCCGCGCAGGAAATAATACTTGATCGTCAGATCCTCCATTGCGGCCGGATCGCATTTCGAAAGCTCCGCCTCCGCTCCGGCTGGATCGCGCTGCTCCATACGCAGCAGAGCCGCGTAATAGTGCAGCAGCGAAGCGTTGCCGACCCGGTTTGCGAGCGCATCGTCGATCAGCCGCCGGGCGGCGTCGAATTCCCGCAGCATGATCAGCCGGATCAAGAGATTCATGGCGGGCGCCTCCGCACCGGTCAAACGGTAGCCGTCCACGAGAACGCTCACCGACTCCGGCGTCGTTTTCCCCCCTGCGCGCTGTTCGAGTGCGAGCGCCCAGGCGACGAAGTCCGACGCTCTCCAGAACGGCGTCTCCCGCATCGGATTCACGAAGAATGCCGCGGCCAGAACCGCTCCGGACAGCGGAAGAAACAACCGGCGGGGACGCCTGAGCGCGATCCGCACGCTCTCCACTGCCAGCAGCGCGAACGGCAGCAGCAGAATCAGCCGGTAACGACCCATCGGCCAGTTCGCCGAGATCGGCAGAGCCAGCGTCAGCACGGCCAGAACGATCACGCCCTCCCGCTTCAGAAACCGCCCCGTCAGGAGGACGAGGAGAAGACCGGCCAGCGCAAACGGAATCAAAAGTCCCGGCCCGATCAGCAGCTTCAGTCCGGGGAAACAGTCGCGAATGAAATAGTAATTCAAGTTGTCCGGAATCTCGTGGGCGAGGAACACCATCGGCACCCGGCCGGCGGCATTCAGACCGATCCGGAACAGCCGGTACGGTACGGAACTCCGGAACGTCGCCCCGGCCTCCCCCGTTCCGCCGGCGGCGGAAGGCTCAAGATTGTTGACCGTCGCAGAGTATCCGATCACATTGAAAAACGGACTTCTCCCGCCGTTGAAACTCCAGTTGAGCACCGTCACAAGGATCCAGACCGCCGCGACGCAGGCGACGATCCACCCCGCCCGGCGCCATCGACCTTTCCGCTGCCGGAACAGAATTGCGCCACTCCAGCCGACTGCCGCGACCACCCACAGCAGGGCGGTCGGCCGTCCGATCGAAGCAAGTCCGAGAAGAATGCCCGCAAGCAGCCCCGCGCTGCGGCTGAAATGATGTCTGCGGGCCCGGAGAATTCCGGCGAAACTCGCGGAAAATGCGAACAGGAGCAACGTCTCCTGAAGCATGGAAAGTTCATACATCACCGCGGGCGCGTAAAACGCCGCGACCAGTCCGGCCGCGAGCGCCGCACGGCGGCTCCCCCACAACCGCAACGCCGAATACGCCGTCAGCACGGCGGTTCCGACCCCGCAGAACATCTGAATCACGGCGAGCGCCACGACCGAATGGGCCCCTCCGTTCAGATGATAGACCAGCGCCACGAGTGTTCGGTGCAGTGTGAACACCGCCGGCATCCCGTCCACGCCCCACTCGCCGTAACGCAGCAGAGACTGCATGTCGAGCCCGGGAATCCGGTGAAAAAAGCGCAGCGGTGAATCCAGCCACGAGAAAAAAAGCACCAGACGCACCGCCAGCGCAGCCGCCCCGACGATGCAGAGAAGTCCCCCTTCCCGCTGCAAAGCGCCCGGCCGCCCGGCAGAATCCGATTTGTTCCATCCGTCCATCATCCTTAGAATATACTCCAGCCGAAACGCGATTGCAAGGAGAAAACCTCCGCTTCCCGATGCAAAAAAAACGGTTCGGCACTTGTATATTCCACGGAGATGATTATATTAACAGAAGGTACGTCGATTGCGGGCAATCGCGGCCGGGTGTCACAAACATTCCGGCTGAGGAAAGTCCGGACTGCATAGAGCGGGGAGTCCTTTTGAAAAGAAGGATACTGCGGACAATACGCCGCAGGAAGGCCAGTGCAACAGAAAGGATACCGCCCGGATACATCCGGGTAAGGGTGAAAAGGTGGGGTAAGAGCCCACCGGGCGCGTCAGCGAGAGCGGTGCCGCATGGTAAACCCCTCCCGCAGCAAGACCAAATAGAGGGTGAGCCGTTGCTCGCGGCGTTATGAACCCCGGGTTCTGGTCGCACAGACAGATGATTGCCCATCCGCCTCGGGCGGAGGACAGAATCCGGCTTACAGCAGTCGACGTGCCCCTGTTGCGGTATTTCGTATTTTCAGATAAAAATCCGCGCCGGATTTCGGCGGCGGACGGTGCGGGAAGAAGGGGGAGCACCCCCTGACGCCTCCCGCGCCGGGAAACAGTCCGGAGAAGTGGGGTAAGATGGCTAAATATGCGATTCTGAGCGACATCCACGCCAACTATGACGCGTTGAAGGTGGTGCTTGAAAAGTGCAGGGAACTCGAAGTCGACCATTATGTTTCGCTCGGCGACATCGTCGGATACAACGCCGATCCGCAACTGTGTGTGCGCACGGTGTACGAGCTGAACTGCGTCGCCCGGGTTCGCGGCAATCACGATGAGTACACGGCCAACGGCGACATCGAAATCTCCGGCTTCAACCCCCACGCCAAACGAGCCGTTGAATGGACGCGCGCCCACCTCGATGAAAACGAACGTGCCTGGATCGGCAGCGCCCCGTTCCGCGCGACCCTGCAGGGGTGCAACACCACGCTCGTTCACGCCACGCTTGATTCGCCGGAAAACTGGGGATACATCTTCGACGCTCATCACGCGGCCGACAACTTCAACTATCAGTTCACGTCGCTCTGCTTCTGCGGCCACTCGCATGTGCCGGTCGCGTTCTGCAAAAAGCCGATCTCAAGTCATATCGACGAGATCGAGGAGTGGAACTACAACCCGGAACTTGAGGACGACAATTTCGACTACACCCTCGCCGACGAACTGCCGGTCGAGATCAAGATCGGATACAAATATCTCTTCAACATCGGCAGCATCGGCCAGCCGCGCAACCGCGATCCGCGGGCGAGTTTCGCCGTGCTCGACACTGTGGCACGTTATGTCACGCGTTACCGGCTGCCCTACGATATCGCCCGGCAGCAGCAGAAAATCATCGACGCGGGCCTGCCGGAGCGTCTTGCGACCCGCCTCGCGATGGGCAGCTGAGCTTCACGCGACCTTGTTCTGACAAGTGAAGAGCGAAATCAAACGGATTCTGGCGATCAAGCCGAGCAGTCTGGGGGATATCCTCCACGTATTTCCTGCACTGGAACTGCTGCGCAGGGAGTGCCCGGAAGCCGAACTGGACTATCTTGTGCATCCGGCTTTTGCGGAGATTCTCGACTACAGTCCGTTCCCGGTCACGCACCGGATATTGTTCAACCGCAAGCGGCTCGGCCGGCCGCTGACGCTGATTCCGGAATTCGCGCATCTGGTGAAAGAGCTCCGGCGTCGGCGTTACGATCTGATCATCGATTTTCAGGGACTTGTCCGAAGCGCGATTTTCGCGACGGCGGCCAGCGGGGGGCCGGTGGCGGGGTTCGCACATCCGCGCGAACCGGCGGCAAAACTCGGATACCGTCTCGCGTTCGATGTCCCGGCGGGACACGCGGTGGAACGCAATGTGAATCTGGTCAACGCGCTCTTCGGCCGCTCCGATCCGGTTCCCGAACCGTTTCTGCCGGAAAATCCGCAGAATGCGGCAAAACTCCGGGAACTGGTTGTGCCGTTTCCGAAGCAGCTTGTCGCTCTGCTGCCGGGAAGCCGCTGGAAAACCAAAACCTTTCCGCCCGCGTTGTTCGCCGAGGTGATCCGGCGCATTCACGCCGAAGTGCCGGAGTGTGTATTCGCCGTCGTCGGTGCGGCCGGCGACGCGCCGGCCGCGGCGGAGATCCGGCAGGCGGCGGGCAGCGAAGTTCCGCTGCTCGACCTGACCGGGAAAACCTCGCTCGGGGTCATGATGGAACTGCTGCGTTCTTCGCGGCTGGTTCTGAGCAATGACTCCGGTCCGATGCACGCCGCGGCTGCCCTGCGGAAGCCGGTGTTCGGTTTTTTCGGGCCGACCGATCCGGCCAGAACCGGGCCCTACGGCGGGAATCATCGAATCTATCGGGCGGACGTGGCATGCCTGGGCTGTCTGAAACGGAACTGTCCGGAAGCGCCCCCCGCCTGCCACCGGCTTGACGCTGCCCGTATCGCCAACGATTGCATCCAAACTCTGGCAACAGGAGAAACAACATGATCAAAATCATCTGCCAAGCTCTTCTCATCTGCGGCGCGGTGCTGACCGCGTCGGCGCAAATCGGCATGGATCTCACGCTGAACCGCACCAACTATATCCAGTTCGAACCGATCTACGCATGCGTCACGCTGAGAAACGACACCGCCCGGCCGCTGCTCTTCGGCAAGAACCCGAAACTCCAGGGCTACATCCTGTTCGAAGTAACCGACCAGCGCGGAAACATCGTGCCCAAACGGCCGGGGATGGAACTGTCCGTGCGCGGCCTGGTTCTGGAGCCGGGGCAGATCAAGCGCATGATTGTGCCGATCAACCGTTACTACCAGCTTGACCGGACGGGGGTCTACCGGGTTCACGCCTACGTCTCGCACTCGATGCTGCCGAGCGAATACAAAACCGTGGATCTGAAATTCAACGTCGAGCCCGGAATCTCGGTCTGGAAACAGACCGTCGGCGTTCCGGACCTGAATCCGCAGGGGGATCCGAACGCGGTTTCGGTCGAGCGCACCTACAACATCCGCTCGATCACGGAAGGTGCGACGAAAGCCTATTATCTTGTGATCGAAGACAGCAAGAAAATCTACTCCGTCATCCGGATCGGCAAAGCGGTCGGCTACGAGCGGTTCTCGGTTCAGGTGGACATGCTCAGCCGGATTCATCTGCTCATGCCGCTTTCGCCGAAAGTGTTCCAGTACCTGGCCTTCTCCGTTGACGGCAAGCCGGTCGCGAACCAGTATCGCAAAATCTCCAGTACGATCCCGATGCTGTTCCGCAACCCGGACACCGGAATCGTCACGCTTGTCGGCGGAGAAACCGCCCGTGCGGGGGTCGACTTCGCCGATCCGAGCGCGGGTCTGGTCAAGGCCGCCGATCTGCTTTCGGAAGAAGATGCCGCCGCGACCGGAAATTCGGCCCCGCCACCGAAAGCGCCTGCGGCGCCGGGGCTGGTCGACCTGGGGAAAGACCTCTGAACGAAGGAGATGTAACTCATGAGCATCGTGGAACTTTCCCGTTTTCCGGTCGGAGACACGGAGCTCCGCTATCGGCACGATCCGAAAAGCGGCCGGGTGGAACTGACCCTTGCTTCCGCCGGAGCTCCCGACCGGGAAACGGTTCCGGAGGAGTCGCCCGTGCCGCTGGCGGAAGTCAAGATCCGCGGCGACCACAATACCTGCGGCTTCGGGGCGGGACGTACGATGCGGGAGAACGGCTCGACCGAGTCATTCCGCTTTCGCGACCAGAAAGTCGGCGACCGGGAGATCGTCACCACTCTCGCAGATCCGCGCGGATACGAATTGATTCACCGCCTCTCCTGGCGGAACGAAACGCCGGTTTTCACCGTGCGGATCGAATTCCGCAATTTGTCGGACCGGCCGGTCGTGCTTGACATGATCGAAAGTTTCGCGATCGGGGGCATCGGTCCGGAAACGGCGGAGCAGCAGTCCGGCCGGATCAAGCTGCACCGCTTCCGCTCGAACTGGAGTGCGGAGGGGTATCATGTCTGCGACACGGCCGAAGCGCTCCATCTGGAACGCTCTTGGAGCGGACACTCGATCAACTGCGAACGGTTCGGACAGATCGGCACCATGCCGGTACGTGGATTTCATCCGTTCGCGGCAGTGGAGGACACCGCGGCCGGACTCTTTTACGGAGTTCAGCTCGCCTGGGCCGGATCGTGGCAGATCGAGTTTTCGCGCCGCCGCAACTTCAGTTTCAGTCTCTCCGGCGGGCTGGCGGACCGCGAATTCGGCCATTGGAGCAAAACCATCGCGCCCGGGGAGAGTTTCTCCGCGCCGGAAGCGTTCCTTGCGTGTTCCACCGGGGGATTCGAGGCGCTGTGCGAACGGCTGCTCGCGGAGCAGGAGGCACGACTCGACGTGCCGGAATCCGAGGAGGAGCTGCCGATCATCTTCAACGAATGGTGTACGACCTGGGGGAATCCGACCGAAAAGAGCATCCTTGCGATCGCCGATAAGCTCCGGGGAACTCCGGTGCGTTACTTTGTGATCGACGCCGGATGGTTCAAGACGCCCGGCACGGAATGGTTCAACTCGCAGGGGGACTGGATTCCGAGCGGCGAACTCTTCCCGGACGGGATCCAGGCGACGGCTGAGCGGCTGCGCGAACGCGGTTTCCGTCCCGGAATCTGGTTTGAATTCGAAGTGTGCGGCCCGGGCAGCCGGGCATTCACGGAGCAGGAGAAGCATCATCTCACGCTCGACGGAATTCCGATCTTCCCTGATCGTCATTTCTGGAATCTGAATGATCCGGAAGCGGTGGCCTATCTGGAGGAGCGAGTTGTCCAGATGCTGCGGAAGAACGGGTTCGGCTATGTAAAGGTCGACTACAACGAGACCGTCGGCTTCGGCTGCGACGATCCGGACTCCCCCGGAGAAGGGCTGCGGCGTCAGGTGCTCGGAACCTGTCGGATGTTCCGGCGTCTGCGCGAAGCCAACCCGGGGCTCGTGATTGAAAACTGCTCCTCGGGCGGCCACCGGCTGGAGCCGTCGATGTTCGCTCTGAGTTCGATGTCTTCGTTTTCGGACGCGCATGAGGAGCCGGAAATTCCGGTGATCGCGGGGTCGCTCCACCGGCTCATGCTGCCGCGTCAGTGTCAGATCTGGGCCGTTGTGAAACCCGAACACGATCAGAAGAAACTTGCATACATTCTCTCATCGGCCATGCTCGGACGGTTCTGCCTCTCGGGGGACGTTCTCGGGCTGTCCCCGGAACAGTGGGAACTGACCTGCCGGGCGATGGAGTTCTACCGCCGGCTCGTTCCGGTATTGAAACACGGTTCCAGCAGACTCGCAACGATGATGGGACCGGCATGGCGGCAGCTGCGCGGGAACCAGCTCCTGATCCGCCGCAGCGCGGACGGCACGGAGGCAGCGCTCTTCCTGCACGTATTCAATGATCCGCCTTCGCAGATCGCATTCCGTCTGCCTGCGAACGGCGAATGGCGGATTCTCGAAGAATTTGCCGCGCCGGGAACGGGAACCGCCTCGATCGTCGGGAACGAGTTCCGGCTCGACGCGCCTGCCGCCATGAGCGGCCGGGTGGTTAGAATCGGGCTCGCCAACCGGTAAAAGCAAAGAAAAAAACAGGCCGTCCGCAAATCGTTCTCCGGTTTGCGGACGGCCTGATGTGTATGATGTTCAGCGTGTCCGGCGCACCTTGAAGGTGCGGATGTCGAACGGCCGGAAGTCGAGTTCGACTTCGCCGTTCCGGAACTCGCGGGAATCAAGCTCTTCCCATTCGATGAGGTTGGTCTCGATGAGCCGGACATCTTTCAGCGTTGTGCAGAGCCGGGTGCGCGAAGCCGACCCTGCGGTCTCCACGAGCCGGATCACGAGATCGTCGCTCTTCTCCGCCTTCTTGACAACCTCAAGAGAAACGGATCCGCCCAGCACCGAGAACGGCACTTCCGCGGTCAGCCGGCGGCCGGCAAACTGCAGCGGGGGGCGGTTCAGCTGCGCGGCCTCGCTCCAGACATTCGATTCGGCAAGGGCTCCGACATGGGGCAGATAGGCGTAAGTGAACACCTGGCGTCCCTGATCGGCATTCCAGTCCGGATATTTCGGCGAACGCAGCAAACACAGATCAAGGTTCCCTTCGTTTGTACGGTAACCGTACTTGCAGTCGGTCAACATCGCGACACCGTATTTCCCGGCGGAGAAATCGACGTAACGATGCCCCACGACCTCGAATTTCGCCATATCCCAGCTCGTGTTCGAATGGGTCGGGCGCTTCACATAGCCGTACTGGATTTCAAATGCGGCCTCGCCGGCGCTGACCGCCACCGGGAAATTCACGCGGAGCATGCGGCGCGATTCGTGCCAGTCGACCTCCGTTTCGAAGTCGAGCCGCTTCGAGTTCGCCGCAAGACGGACCGTCTGCCGGATAAACGAGGCGTTTCCAACCTTCCACTCGAATGAAAGCGTCGACTCGACCGAACCGGAAACACGCTTTGAATGCGAAATCAGTTCCGCACCGGTCCGCTGTTCCTGCTCGTAGAACAAATCCACATCCCACGCCTCAAAGGTGTTCGGACGGTCGACGTAGAGATTGAAGACGTTGCCGTTTTCGCCGGGGCGAAGCGTCTCGCAATCGGCCTCTTTGTCAAAGGCGCGAACAAGTTCTCCGCGGGCGTCGAACTCATACCGGACCAGCAGGTTCTCCAGCACCAGGGAGTGACTCTCCTCAACGGCGGCTGCGCGTTTCGCGCCGCGTTTCCAGACCGCGGCACCGGAAGCCGGAATCATCCCGGCCGCGCGACGCCCCTGAACTTCGACGGCGTTTCCGGCAAGATCGGTGATTTCGCAGTCGGCCCAATCCTCCGGCAGTTCGACCGGATTCGTGTACGGCGTCGAAAGCGTGTTGACGAGCGTCAGCGCATCCGACTCCGGAACCGTGATCAATTCCGCCGCCCGGGCGATGAGACGGCCGCACACCTCGAAGAGTTCCGCATGCTGCTTCTCGGTCACGGCATAGACCTTCCCGATGGAAGATCCCGGGATGATATCATGGAACTGATTGATGAGAAGCGTCTTCCACGCCTTGTCGAGCTCAGCCGCCGGATACTCCGAAACCGGAGCCATCGAGCAGATAAACTCGGTCGCTGTCAGAAGCTGTTCGAGTTTGCGGTTGTTGCGCTTCGTGCGGGCCTGCGTGGTCAGCGTACCGCGGTGCATCTCCAGGTACAACTCACCGACCCAGCGGCAGAGTTTGCGGTTCTTCACGGCGTCGCTCGCGGCGAGACGCTCGAAGAACTTGTCGGCGCGGCCGAACTTGACCTTCGGCATTCCCTCCATATTTTCGAGCAGCAGAGCGCGTTCCAGGTGCTCTTCCTTCGGACCGCCGCCGCCGTCGCCGATGCCGAAAAGGCTGATGAACTCATCGAGCTGATCCGACTCCTTGAAGCGGTTCTGCGCCGCGCAGAGTTCCGTCGGCAGCACAAACGCATTGTAGGTGTCCTCCGGCGGGAAGTGGGTCAGAACTTCGGATCCGTCGATGCCCTCCCAGAAAAACGTGTTGTGCGGAAAGCGGTTGAACTGATTCCACGAAATCTTCTGCGTCAGGAAGAAATCGCAGCCGCTCTTCCGGATGATCTGCGGCAGCGCGGCCGAGTAGCCGAACACGTCCGGAATCCAGAGATTCTTCACGTCAAACCCGAACTCGTCCATGTAGAAGTTCTTGCCGTGCAGGAACTGCCGGACCATCGACTCGCCGGAAATCAGATTGCAGTCGGCCTCGACCCACATGCCGCCCTGAAGCTCCCAGCGCCCTTCGGCCACGCGACGGCGGATCTTTTCGTAAAGTTCGGGATAATGCTCCTTCACGAACGCGTAGTGCTGCGGCTGCGAGGCGCCGAACACATATCCCGGATATTTCTCCATCATGTCGAGCTGATTGGCGAACGTGCGCGCACACTTGCGGATCGTCTCCCGCACCGGCCAGAGCCACCCCGTATCGATATGCGCATGACCGACCAGGCTCGCCTTCATCGCCGACCCGAGCGCCGGAAGAGAAAGCATTTTTGCAAGCGGCCTGCGCGCCGCCGCCGCGTTGGCCGGATCGTCGGCATAGGCGTTGACCGCCTCGTTCATGGCTGCGAGCAGCTTGCGGCGGCGGTAGTCGTTCTCGGGAAGCGTCTCATAATAATTCAACAGCAGCTCCAGCTCGATCCGCATGTGCCAGAGCTCGGTATTGAAGAGACCGATCCGCATCGTCTTGACCTTGCCGGGGAAATACCCCTCCGGCTTTTCGATGAGCCGGTGCGGTTCCTCATCCATAAATACGCCGAACAGCGAATTTGCGGCCGCCTCCACGTAAAGATCCAGCCGCCCGTCCTTCAGAAAATCCGGCGGGAACTGGCAGTATTCCTTCGTGTAGTGCGCATTGATGACGCTGTTTCCGGTCAGTGCGAACGCCGGAACGCCTTCCGCGTCGAACACGAGACTTTCTCCGGAGAGATTCAGCTGCATCGCGACCGGTTTTCCCTTCCACGCTTCCGGGAGCTCCGCCGTGAGATGGAACCAGGCGCTGTCCCACGCCTCGCCCCAGTCTTCGCCGGTCTTGATCGGCTTATACTGCAGCTTCAGCCGGTCGACCCAGCGGACCGGCTCTTTGCTGTGTGCGAACTCCGCCTGAATCTCCCGCGCGTCGGAAAGCAGATCCGGCTCGCAGCGCCGCAGAAAGCGCTGGCAGCGGTCAAGGTACAGTTTCATCTCTTCCTGTCGCATTTTTCTCCTTTATATCTGGGATTGCGTAACAATACAACCGATTGCATTTTCTCAATAATGTACATCCGCAAACGGGAAATGCAATCGCGGGAGTTCGAGGAAATCGCGATTTTTCCGCCAGCAGGCCGCAGTCCGGGCTCGAATTGCAAAAAACGCCCCCCGGAGTTATATTATCAGATGAAGAAAAGCACCGGCACGGAATCATGCCCGGCCGGATTCAGCCCTGGAAGGAGAAGAGACCATGGGACACATCGCCAACAATGTCGCTGAACTGATCGGTAATACGCCGCTTGTCCGAATCAACCGGCTCAACGATGGAAATGCGGAAATTCTCGTTAAACTCGAATCGGCCAATCCGGGCGGCAGCGTGAAGGACCGCGTCGGCCTCGCGATGATCGAAGAAGCCGAAAGATCCGGCGCCCTCCGGCCCGGCGCGCTCATCATTGAGCCGACCAGCGGCAACACCGGCATCGGCCTTGCGCTCGCAGCCGCCGTCAAGGGATACCGATTGATCCTGACCATGCCGGAAACCATGAGCATCGAACGGCGCAAACTGCTCGCCGCCTACGGCGCGGAGGTTGTTTTGACCGACGGAGCGCTCGGCATGCAGGGCGCAATCGCAAAAGCCGAAGAGCTCCGGAACGCGAATCCCGGCAGCTTCATCCCGCAGCAGTTCGCCAATCCCTCGAATCCCGCGACTCATCTTGCGACCACCGGGCCGGAAATCTGGGCGGATGCCGACGGAAAGATCGACGCCTTCGTCGCCGGGGTCGGAACCGGCGGAACCATCACCGGGGTCGGCCGCTGTCTGAAGGAGCACAATCCCGACATCCGGATCGTCGCGGTTGAGCCGGACACCTCCGCCGTGCTCTCCGGCCGGCCGGCCGGACCGCACAAACTTCAGGGGATCGGCGCCGGCTTCATTCCGGAGGTGCTTGACCGCTCCGTCATCGACGAAGTCGTGCCCGTCAGCGCGGAAGACGCGGGAGCAACGGCCCGGAAGTGTGCGCGCACGGAAGGGATCCTCATCGGGATTTCCGGCGGTGCGGCGCTCTCGGTCGCGCTCGGCATGAGCCGGAAACCGGAGTGGCGCGGTAAAACCATCGTCGTACTGCTCCCCGACTCCGGCGAGCGTTATCTCTCGACCTGGCTTTTCGACACGCTCTGAGATTCGCCGAAACGGCCGGGCCGCAATACCGGGCGGACGATCACCGCCCGCCCGGGCGGCTCTTCGCCGCGCAGCAGGGCGCAGAGAAGCTCCACCGTCCGGTGGCCGACCTCCTCGAAACACAGATCCACCGTTGCCGGACGAGGTGCGAGCTGAATCAGCGCCGCATCGTCCGCTCCACAACCGATCACATGGCGCAGTTCAAGACCGCGAGCGCCGCCGCCCAGCTCGCGCCACACTCCGGTCAGGGCTCCGTCCGAGCAGAAAAACGCTCCGGTCGGCGCATTCGGGCCGTGCAGAAAACGCCCCGCCAGAATCCGGTTCGCAACCGCGGGGGAATGGGCGGAAATTCCCGGCACGGAAAACTCCGTCACCTCCATCCGGCAGCTGTGCGCAATGCGGCGGAATCCGGCCGCTCGACGCCGATACTCCGCATCGGTCGCGTCGGGATTGAAGACCGCAACCCGCCGATGCCCCTGCCGGAACAGAAACTCCGCCGCAATCTCTCCGGCCCGGACACCGTCCCACGTCACCAGCGGATCGGTCGCGCCGCCCTCCTCCGGCACACCGCAGCAGGAGACCATCCGGACGCCGCGCAGCAGGCCTTCCGCCGAAACAGGCAGTGCTCCGCCGTACACGATCAGCCCGTCGCAGCTGCGAGAGTCGAAATTTTCCGGCAGAGCTCCCCCCTCCCCCGCGCCGAGCAGCAACAGCCGGAGACGGCGCGCCTCCAGCGCCCGTTCGATTCCCTCCAGCAGCCGCGGAATTCCCGGTCGCGCCAGAAAACGGCGCAGCAATCCGCCTCCGGGGTGAAGAAATGCGATGTTTCCCGTTTTCACCCCGATCCGCTCCCCGGTTTTGGGACCGGGGCGATGCACATCCGGCACGAATCCCGTTTTCGCCACCGCAGCGCGAATCCGGGCCGCCGTCGCCGCCCCGACCCGCCCGGGACGATTGAAATAGTTCGATACCGAACTCACACTCACCCCGGCCATCCGGGCAATGTCCGCGATCGTCATACCTCTCCTCTCATACTCCGCAAAATATGACTGCAACCATGTAAAATAATGCTGGAATTTTACACGCCGCAGCAAAAAAACGGGAGACGAAACCGCCTCCCGCGTTGCCGTAAGCCCCGACGTTCTACTCGGCTTCGGCCTCCGCCTGATGTTTGGCGATGATCTCGTTCGCGACGTTCGCCGGAACCTGTTCGTAGCGGACGAAATTCATCTCAAAAGAGCCGCGTCCCTGGGTCATACTGCGCAATTCGGTCGCGTATTTCCGCATTTCGGCGTAGGGGACTTCGGCGGCGACCACTTCCATACCCTCCTCGACGCTCATGCCGAGAATCCGGCCGCGCTTGTGGTTCAAATCACCGGTGATGTCGCCCATGTACGCATCCGGAATATGCACGTCGACGTGCATGACCGGTTCAAGCAGAACAGGTTTCGCCTGGGCCATCGCCTCCTTGAAGGCCATGCGGCCGGCGATCTTGAACGCCATTTCATTCGAGTCGACCGGATGGTACTTGCCGTCGTAAACGGCGACGCGCACCTTTTCGACCGTGCAGCCGACCAGCGGGCCGCTCTCCATGGTCTCGGCGACGCCCTTTTCGACCGCCGGGATGAAGTTCTTCGGAATCGTTCCGCCGACGACCTCGTTCACGAACTCGTACCCCGCCTCGTTCGGAGCGATCCGGAGGAACACTTCCGCGAACTGCCCCGCGCCGCCGGTCTGCTTCTTGTGGCGGTAATGCCCTTCACCCGGAGCGGTGATCGTCTCGCGGTACGGCACTTTCGGCGTATCGAGAACCGCTTCGACCTTGAACTGATCCTTCAGCCGCTTCGCAACAATCGCGAGGTGCTGATCCCCCATGCCGGAGAGCAGGAACTCATGCGTGATTTCGTCCCGACGAAGCCGGACGGTCGGATCACATTCGCGAATCTTCGCGAGCCCGGCCGCGATCTTCTCGTCGTCACCGGACTTCGCGGCCGAAACGGCGTAGGACATGACCGCATCCGGATATTCGATCCCCGGCAGCGGCGTTTCGTTCTGAACAGCCGAAATCGTGTCGCCGATGTGCGTATCCTTGAGCTTCGCAACCGCAAAGATTGCGCCCGGCCCGGCCTCCTTTACCGGAGTCTGGTTTTTGCCGTTCATGAAGAGCAGCGAGCCGAACCGCTCCTTGACTCCCGGCCGCGACAGATTGTAAACATCGGTGTCGGCCTTGAACACTCCGGAGACAGTCCGGACAAAGGTGAGCTGACCGCTGAACGGATCGTTCAGGCTCTTGAACACAATGCCGATCGGCGGACAATCCTCGCCGATCTTGCGCTTGGCACCGTCGACCGTAACGTAGTTGAGCGGCGACGGGAAAAGCGCGACGATCGCATCCATGAGTTCCGTAATACCGATATCCTTGACCGAACTGCCGGCGAACACCGGGATCGTGCGGCCGCTCTTGATCGTCTTCAGAAGCCCGGTGTGAATCTCCTCGTCGGTCAGCTCCTCGCCGTCGAGGTAGCGCATCATGAGCTCGTCGTCGGTCTCGGCGATCGCGTCGAGCCAGAGTCCGCGGCATTCGGCCACGTCATCCGCGATCTCGGCCGGGATGTCCTTGTCGAACAAAACGTTGACCACCCGGCTGAAGTTCGCCTCCGAACCGACCGGCCAGTAGAGCGGAATGATGACGTTTTTCCCATGATTCCGGCGCATCTGCTCCAGCGTGGCCTTGAAGTCGGCCCGTTCGCGGTCGAGACGGTTCACGATGCCGAAGCGCGGAATGCCGCGCTGTTTCGAGAGTTTCCAGGCGCGGGCCGTACCGATCTGCGGACCGTCCACGGCGTCAACCACCACGAGCGCGGCGTCGGCCTCGCGCACGGCGGCGACGTATTCCCCGATGAATTCGGCATATCCGGGAGTGTCGACGAAGAAGAACTCATCGCCCTTCCACTTGCAGTTCATCACGGAGGAGTAGATGCTCGAACCCTTTTCCTGTTCGTCAGCCATGAAGTCGGAGACGGTGTTTTTCGCCTCGACGCTGCCCGGCCGCGGAATCGCCCCGCACTTGAAGAGCATCAGTTCGCAGAGCGTGGTTTTCCCGCAGCCGGAATGTCCGGCGACAACGAAATTTCTGCACTCGGTGGCTTTGGTCATAGACTCCTCCCTTTATGTTTGGATTTGCATTCCGTAATAGACAATTTTGGAAGAACTCGCACCCGGTTTTCCCCTCCGGGCTGTTTTACTACTAGCATCATCATTTTGAAAATACAACCCTGATTTCCGGCGAAAACAAAAAAAAATCATTTTTTCCGGCGGCAACTTTACAAAAACGGGGCGAAGTGCTATGTTACACAAGGCTGTTTCTTCCATCGGGACATGCCGGTTTTGAGGGACATCACATGCACGATCTCCACATTCATACGAACCTGTCGAGCTGCGCGAGGCCGGATTCCGAACCCGCCGGTTATCTTGCGGAAATCCGCCGCAGATCCTTCCCGGTCATCGGATTCGCCGACCACCTGTGGGACGCCGATGTGCCGGGCGCGAGCGACTGGTATCGCCCGCAGGACATTCCGCATGTGCTCTCGCTGCGGCGGGAACTTGCAGACGTCACGATTCCCGGCACCCGGCTGCTCGTCGGATGCGAGACGGAATATATCGGCAACGGAGTGGTCGGGCTCACGCCGGAACATGCGGCGCTGTTTGATTTCGTCCTCGTCCCGGCCAGCCACATCCACATGGAGGGGTTCGTGCGTCCGGAGGGGATGACACGATCCGATGAACTCCGCAAACTGCTCGTCGACCGGTTTCTCGAAGTGTGTGAGATCGATTTCGCCTTCGGCATCGCGCATCCGTTCGTGCCGGTCGGATTCTACAACCGCGCGGAAGAGCTGCTCGCCGGAATCCCCGATCCGCTCTTCGAAGAGTGTTTCCGCGCGGCCGCGGAAAAACGCAAATCCATCGAGCTGAATCTCTCCGCGATCACGCGTCTCCCCGCCGGAGCACTGCGTGAATACGAACGGATCATGATCATCGCGCGCGAATGCGGCTGCCGCTTCCACGTTGGTTCGGACGCTCACGGCCTCGGAGGATTCGGCGAGGAGCTCTTCCGCGCCGGAGGAGAGTTCGCTCTGCGCTGCGGCATCGCACTGCCGGACAAACCGGCCGGGTTGGAGGGGGCATGAGTTTCCGTTTTATCCACGCCGGAGATCTCCACCTCGGATTCCCGTTCGACCGTCTGGAAGGGGTCACCCCGGCGGAGGCCGCGCGTCTCCGGGCGGGGCTCTTCGCCGCGTTCGACCGGCTCATCGATGCTACCGTCGCGGGAGATGCCGATTTTCTGCTGTTCGCGGGAGATGTGTTCGACCGGAATTTTCACTGTACGGAGAGCAGGAGGCGGTTCCTCGAAGCGATGCGGCAACTTGAAAAATCGGGGATCCGGGTGCTCATCGCCGCAGGAAATCACGATCCGCTGCCCGAATGGGAGATCGCGCCGCTGCTTCCCCGCAACGTCCGGCTTTTCAGCACGGAGCCGGAAATCGAACGCTTCACCTTCGACGGCGAACCGCAGAAAGTTTCGGTGGCGGGAGTCAGCCATGGGAGCCGTCTGGTCACGGAGAATCTTGCGGCCGGCGAAGCCCGGCTTCTCGCCAATGAACCCGGATTCCGGATCGGCCTGGTTCACGCGAACGTCGGAACGCAGCCCTATGCCGCCCCCGTGCCGCTGGAGGAACTTGCGGCAGCTCCGGTCGACTACTGGGCGCTCGGCCACATGCACCGGCGAAAGCTGCTTTTGTCCCGGCCGATGACGGTCTACTGCGGTTCGATCTTCCGACTGGAACGCGAGGGAAACGAGTGGTACGCGGTCAACCGGATCACCGTCAGCGGCAGCACCATCCACCAGGAGCTCCTGCCGCTTGGAACTCACAATTGAGGTACTGAAAATGAATTTCGGAGAAAGAATCAATTTTCATACACACACCGCCCGCTGCGGTCATGCGAGCGGCGCAGTCGACGAATACTGCCGGGAGGCGGTGAAGCAGGGGATTTCCGTGCTCGGATTTTCGGATCACGCACCGTTTCCGGACGGGCGGTTCGGGAGTTCCCGCATGGAATTTTCCGAGTTGACGGAGTATCGACTTGATCTCTCACGCATGCGGCGACTCTTCCCGGAGCTGTGCATTCTCACCGGGGTGGAAGTCGATTTCGTCCCCTCTCTCGGGCGGGGATTTTATGAGGACACTTATTCGAGCGGCAGCCGGTTCCACTACCGGATTCTCGGACCGCACTTCACGGATCCGCCCGGGATCGGCGGCGGATCGCCGACTTCGCCGGAACGGACACGCGCCTTCACCGACCTCATCATCGAGGCGATGGCGACGGGGCTCTTCGACTATGTCGCGCATCCGGACATGTTCCTCGCGGCATACCCGTGCTGGAGTCCGGAGCTGCGTTCGCTCGCCGTGGAGTTGGCAGAGGCGTCGAACACATTCGGCATCCCGTTCGAAATCAACGCATACGGTCTGCGCAAACTTTGGGTCGACACCCCGGAAGGACGTCGTCCGCAGTATCCGTGGAGATGCTTCTGGGAGGTCATGGCCGAATACAACGTCCAGGCGGTCGTCGGCTCCGACGCGCACCGTCCCGTCGACGTCTGGGGCAACACCGAAGACGCAATCGCCTTCGGCGCGGAACTCGGGCTCGTTCCGCAGAACGCGGCCCTTGCGGAGAAAATCCGCAGCAGAATGCGTGCCGGAGAAGCGTGATGTTTCTGCTGATGGCGAAAAAGCTGATCGCCCGGCTGTTCTTCCCGGTGCCGTTCCTTCTGCTTGTGCTCGCGGCCGGCCTCGCACTCGTACTCTGGCCGAAACTCGGCACCCGCTGCCGGAAGGCGGGAAACGCGCTGCTCGTCACAGGAGTGCTGCTTCTCCTCATCGGATCGCTCGCGGGGCAGCTCCTGCTGCACACGCTGACCGGAGTCTATCCGCCACTGAAGCCGGAGGAGCTGCCGGAAGAAAATTACACCATCGTCGTTGCGGGACACGGGTTTCACGCCGAGTCCGGCGTTCCGCCCGAGCGCTGGTTCGACGACGAGATGCAGTTGCGGCTGCACGAGGCTGCACGCATCGGCCGGGTGCTCGGAGAACGGAAGATCCCGTACCGGATCGTCGCATCCATCACGGGGAAACACGATGCCCCCGGGCGGAAACGTGAGGCGCTCAACGCATTTCTGGGACATTACGGCATCCCGCCGGAACGCATCGCCTTCCTCGAGAACGCGCTGAACTCCCGGCAGGAGGTTCAGGCATTCACGAAGGAACCGGGTCGGAAAATTCTCGTCTCGGAGGCGTACCACATGCCACGGCTCATGATGCTCTCCGACCGGTACGAACTCAATGCGCTTCCGGCACCCGCCACGCGGGTCAGCGGAAATGCGGGCGGAATCCTCAAAATTGTCCCCTCGGCCGAGAATCTGAGCGACTGTGAACGCGCCGTCTACGAGTACCTCGGCATGCTTGAATACCTGATCTTCTAAGCGATCGGAGGTTCGATTCCCCTCCCGGCCCCCGGATCGGCTATTCGAGCATCGCCCAGTAGCGGCCGGCCTTGTTCTTCCAGAGCTTGATCGGCAGCCCGTAGGCGGCGCTCAGGACCTCCTCGCGCAGAATCTCATCGCGCTCACCGCTCTCGACAATCCGTCCTTTCGCAAGGATCATCCCCCGGCTGAAGACCGGCAGAATGTCCTCGATTCGCTGCGTGATGAAGATGATGGTCACCTCGGGGAGTTTTTCCGCAATCTGGCGGATCTCCTCGAGCAGGAATTCGCGCCCGGCCATGTCGAGATAGACGCTCGGCTCGTCGAGGATGACCAGATCCGGTTTCGTCAGCAACGCACGCGCGATCATGATCTTGACCTGCTCGCCGCTCGACATCGTGAAGATCTCCTGATCGGTCAGGTGCGCGCAGCGGAATCGTTCCATCAGCGCCTTGGCCGTATCGATCTCCTCGGCAGTCGCCTTGCGCGTGAGCCCGAGCGTGCCGTCGAATCCGGAGAGAACCATCTCCAGTCCCGTGCTCTCGGTATTCGTGAACTGGTTCATGAAGGGACTGACCCAGGCGATCCGCTTGCGCAGTTCTACGAGGTTGGTCTGTCCGAACCGGTGGCCGAGCACTTCGACCTTCGCACCGAATTTCGGCCACGCATAGCCCATGAGCGTCTTCACGAGCGTGGTTTTGCCGGCGCCGTTCGCACCGAGGATGAAGCACCGGCCGCCTTTTTTGACCTGCCAGTGCATGTCATGGATGATTTCGCGGCCGCCGAGACGGACAGACGCATTTTCAATATTGATTGCTAATTCCTTGTTCATTCCCGTTTCCTGCTCTTGTATTCCAGCCAGCTGTCGCGCAGCAGTTTACCGTGGGCGAACTCCCGCTCGAAGGAGTCGAAATCGCCGGCTTCGATCATCCGGCGGTAGGCTTCGTATCTGCGGTCGAAATCGCGCATGGCAACCAGCACGGCGTCACGGTTGTTCTCGATGATCTCGCGCCACATGAGCGGCGAACTCGACGCGATGCGCGAGGTGTCGCGGAATCCGGTAGCACAACCGCGGAACCGTTCAAGCCGCAACTCCTCATCCGGCGCGTCGAGAATCGAAAGCGCCAGCGCCGAGGCGAGGATGTGCAGAACATGACTCGTATGCGCAACGAGGTCGTCGTGTCGTTCCGCCGAGATGCGGGAGGTCTTCGTGCCGACCGACCGCCAGAGGCGTTCAACCAGTTCAACCGCCTCCTCCGGCGAATCCCCGCCGGGGCAGACGAAAACATCGGCATTGCGGTAGAGCGTCGGGAACGCCGACTCGGGACCGGACTTTTCGGTTCCGGCCATCGGGTGGCCGCCGACGAAATGAACGCCGAACGGTTTGAGTGCTTCCGCCGCCCTCATCACCCCGGACTTGCAGCTGCCGATATCGCTCACAACCGAGCCGGGGCGGAAGCAGTGCGCATACTCTTTGAGATACCGTTCGATCTCAGGGAGCGGAAGGGCAAGAATCGTCAGATCCGCCTTGCCGAGAACCTCTTCAAGTGAGTCTTCGCACTCGTCAAGTACATCGCAGTCGACCGCCCAGCGGCGGATGCTTTCCCGTCGCGTCCAGCCGGTCCGGCGGAACGCTCCGCCGCGCAGCGCCATCCCGAGCGAAGCGCCGAGCAGTCCAAGCCCGATGATCGCAACTACCGTGTTCCGGGGTTGATCCATAGTTCCATATTCCTCTGGTAAATCCTTTAATATACCATGAATCCCGCCCGGTTGCAACCCGTTTCCCGAAAGAAACCGTGATTCCGCGCCGGAGACGTCCATCACGACCGCGGACCGGGCAGATCAAAAAGACGGCGGGTCAATGCGGCGAACTGCGCCACCGTGAGCTTGTCCGGGCGGATCTCCGGCGGCAGATCCATCGCCGCGAGCGCTGTCGCGGCCCGCTCCTTCCCGTAGTTCTGCCCGAGCACTTTGCCCATCTGCTTTCTCCGCTGTGCAAATACGGTCTTGACCACTCCGGGCAGCAAACGGCAGAGCTCCGGATCATCCCCGTCTCCACCGTGCCGCAGCCGGAACGAAACGATCGCGGAATCGACCTCCGGCGGCGGGAAAAATACCTCCGGAGGCACGATTTTCTCAAGTTTCACCTCGTATCTGAGCTGCGTCCGCACCGACAACGCTCCGTAATTCTTCGTTCCCGGCGCCGCGCTCAGCCGCTCCCCCATCTCGCGCTGAAGCATGAAGAACATCGACTCCGGCGGCCGCGGCAGATCGAGCATCCGCGCGATGAAAATCGTACTGATCGAATAAGGAAGATTCGCAATCGCCCGGAACTCCCCTCCCCCCAGCAGCTCAACGTAATCGACCCGGCACGCGTCGGCCTCGGTCAGATGGAAGTTCTCCTTCTCAACGTGCGCGCGCAAATATTCCGCGATGCGGTGGTCGAACTCCACCGCATACACTTCCGCACCGCTCTTGAGCAACCGGGAGGTCAGCGCGCCGAATCCCGGCCCGACCTCAAGGATCTTCTCCCCCTTCTTCGGCGCGCTGAGACGCACGATGAAGTCGAGCAGATTCCCGTCCAGCAGAAAGTTCTGCCCGAGCCCCCGCCCGGGACGCATCCCGATCGACTCAAGCGCCGTAAGCAGCTGCTGCTTGTTCATCAGTGACCGCCGCAGCCGCAGTTCCCGCAGCACTTGTGGCCCGACGGGCAGAGATCCCGATTCGCGCACGAACCGGCTCCGCCGTTCAGCACCGCGCCGAAGCGGCTCGGGAGTTTCTCCATCCCGGACGAACCGCACTTCGGACACTCCACCTCAGAGTCGAAACGAGCCACGAGCAGTTCACATTCCGTTCCGCAATCGCGGCATTTGTAATTGAAAATCGGCATAAAACAATCCTTTCCAGAAAAATTTTCCAAACAGTTTCAATGGAGGAACCGGCCGGTCTCGAGAAATGCAAGAATCTGTCCGCGCGCCTCCGGCAGAAACAAAATATTCACGTGCCGCGCATGCACAATCCCATGATCGCTCATCCCGTCAAGTTTGGTCGACTCCACGGAGACCTTTCCATCGGCATCTCCCGCGATGATCCCGATCTCAAACCCGCGCGGAACCGGCAGAGACCGGCAGAGCGCCCCCTCCCGGTTCGACAGCTCGTCGAGCGGACGCACCAGAAGTTTCGACGGCGGGAAATTCCGCGCCACATCCTCCGCCATCTGCGACCCGTGGTTCGGCGGAGCGACCATGACCACGCGGTCGATCTTCTCCGCCATCGGCGTCCCCTCGAATTCCGCAAGCGCCACCCGGGTCAGCAAGCCGCCCATGCTGTGCGTCACCAGGTCGACCCGCTTTTCCGGCAGCTCCCGCAGGAACTCCGCGAACATCCGCCCGTGCGCGACGATCCCGCGCCGCGTGGTCTTGTAGTCATACACATAGACCGGATATCCGCGTTCATTCAGAAATTTCGCGAGACTCCGCATGACGATGCCCCGGTGCAGCAACCCGTGCACAAGTACCACGGGCACAAGATCATCCCGCCCCGGAAAGTGCTCGAAATGACGGCGCCCGAGCGCGTATGCCGCAAGTGCCGGAATCATCGTCATCCTTCAGTAAATCGAATCCGGGAAATAATATTCCGACGCGTTCTCCGGCGTGACCACTTCGGAGGGAATCACGATCTTCGCCTCTTTCGCCTTCCCGCCGTTCTTCAGCCCCGCGATCGCCGATTCGATGCCGATTTCGATCATCTTCGGCGGATACGTGACCGTCATCTGGACGACCGGATCGCGGTCGAGCACGCGCTTCACAATCGCCTTCGCGCCCCCGCCGCCGAGCATGAGCTTCACATCCTGCCGCTTCGACTCTTCGAGCGCCTTCAACGCGCCGATGAGAACATCGTCATCCCCGACCCAGACCGCGTCGATCTTCGGATATTTCTGCAGGAAGTTCTCCATGAGCTTCAGTCCCTTCTCGGTGTCCCAGTAGGCGGACTGGGACTCGAGCAGCCGGATGCCCGGATTCTTCGCGATCTCGGCCTTGAACGCCTCGACCCGGTCGGTGTTCACAACGCACGGAATTCCCTCCATCACGAGGATGTCGCCCCTGCCGTCGAGCGCCTTCACGAGCGCCTGGGCGGCCGTGCGGCCGAATCCGGCGTTGTCGCCGGCCACATAGACGTCCTGAATCGGCTTCTCGAGCCCGCGGTCGACCGTGACCAGAAAGACCCCCTCCCGTTTCGCCATATCACAGACGTTCGTCAGCGGCCCCGGCTCCTGCGGCAGAACGACCACCGCCTTCACCCCCTGCACGAGCAGATTTTCAATCTTGTTGACCTGCTCGGAGGCGTCGCGCGCGGTCGAGATGATGATTTCGAAATCAGGATTCGCGGCCTCAAGCTTCTTCTTCGCGCTCTCGGCGCTGTAGATCACACCGCCGGTCCAGCCGTGATCGGCCGCCGGTATCGACACGCCGATCTTCGTCTTCTTTGCCTTCGCCTCTCCGCACGACACAACCGCGAACGCCAGCAGCGCCGCGCCGAACAAGGAAAACAACTTCTTCATAAAATCAATCCTTCCGTTTGTACTGGATGAGTACGGCTATGATGATGACCAGTCCCTTGACCGTCCCCTGCAAGTTGACTGAGATTCCCCACATGTCGAGCACGTTCGAGACAATCCCGAGCAGCAGCACGCCCGCGAGCGTCCCCGGAATCGTCGCCTTTCCGCCGGTCATCGCCGTTCCGCCGATGATGACCGCCGCAATCGCGTCGAGTTCATACGAGAGCCCCGCTCCCGAGCTGCTGACCGAATTGAGCCGCCCGCCGAGCAGAAACGCACTCAGCCCCGCCAGCCCGCCGACCAGAACGTAGGTCCAGAACTTCACCAGCCCCGTCCGGATCGCCGAGTAGTATGCGACCCGCTCGTTCGAACCGACCGCGCAGACATGCCGCCCGAACCGTGTGAGCTTCAGCACCACAGCAAGGCACGCAGTCAGTACAAAAAGCAGAATCGTCGGCAGCGGAATTCCTCCGAACTCCGCCATCCCGCATTTCTGGTAAAGCACATTGTCCGTGCGCACCAGCCCCGCGTTCGAAAAGTAGAGCGCGAGCGACCGGAAAATCGACATCGTCCCGAGCGTCACGATGAACGGCTGCACCCGGGCCGCACCGACCAGCACTCCATTCAACGCTCCGCCGATCACGCCGACCCCGAGCGCGGCCCCGAGCCCCGCGACGAGCTGCACGCTCTCCGGTCCGCCCGCCGCATTCATCGCAAAGAGCGAAACCACCCCCGCCAGTGCAAAGAGTGAACCGACCGCCAGATCGATCCCCCCCGCCGCGATCACGAAAGTCATTCCGAGCGCGATGATGCCGCTGTACGACACCTGGCGCGTGATGTTCACCAGATTCTGCGGCGAGCGGAAGTTCTCGTTCGAAATCGCCGCCGCAACGAGAAACACGACCAGCGCAATCCACACGCCGCCGGAATCCCGGACGCTTTTCCAATTGATCCTGCCCTTCATCGATCCACTCCGATTGCCAGATACATCAGTTCCTCCTGGGTCAGCTTCTCCCCGGACCGGAAGCCCGCGACCCGCCCCTCGCGCATGACCATGACCGTGCGGCACATGCCGAGAATCTCCTCCATGTCCGAGGAGATCAGCAGACACGCCACGCCGTCGTCGGCGCACTTCCGGATGAATTCATAAATGTCGCGCCGCGCCGCAATGTCCACGCCGCGCGTCGGTTCGTCGAAAATAAAGATTCGCGGTCGCGTATCGAGGCCTTTGGCCATCGCGACCTTCTGCTGATTGCCGCCGGATAGTTCGCTCAAAAGCGCTCCCGGACGGTTCGGCTTGATCTGAAACTCGTGTCCGTAACGTTCCGCCGCCTCCCGGATCGAGGCCGGGCACAGCAGCCCGCCACGGCAGTAGCGCGCAAGCGACACGAGCGTGATGTTCTCCCCGATCGAGAATCCCGGCAGAATCCCGCTCCCCTGCCGGTCCTCCGGCAGATACGAGAGTCCGGCCGCCACCGCGTCGGACGGACGGCGGAACTTCACGGGTCTGCCGTCCACGCGGATCGTGCCGCCATCGACCCGGCGCAGCGCCATGATCGCCTCCGCCATCTCGGTCCGCCCCGCGCCGGCCAGCCCCGCCACGCCGAGGATCTCCCCGTGCCGCAGCGTGAAACTCACATCGTGCACGGCCCGGCCGCTTTTGAGATGCTCGACTTCCAGTGCCGGTCCGCCCGGCGGATTCGCCGGGGGCTCCGGAAACATGTGCGAGAGCTCCCGCCCCACCATCCGGCGCGCCATCTCGGCCGGATCGAGTTCCGAAGCGGGGGAGACGCTCACGAGCACCCCGTCGCGCAGAACCGCGATCTCATCGCAGATCTCACGCACTTCGGCCAGCTTGTGGGAGATGTAAATGATCGATCCGCCCGCGGCCTTGAATTCGCGCATGATCGCGAAAAGCCGCCGCGTCTCCTCCTCGTTCAGGATCGTGGTCGGCTCGTCCATCAGCAGCAGCCGGTGGCTCTCATCGAGCGCCTTGGCAAATTCAACCATCTGTTTGCCGGAAGGCGGCAGTTCGGAGACGAGCGCATCCGGATCGATCTCGACGTTCAGTTTCCGGAATCTCCGCTCGGCCTCCCGCCGCATCGCCGCACGGTCGAGCAGACCGAAACGGCTCTTTTCGCGCCCGAGAAAGATGTTCTCCGTGACGGTCAGATCCGGGACGAGGTTGAACTCCTGCGGGATCCAGCCGATCGAGACGCCCGGATCGATCGAAATCGTCCCGGAGGTCGGACGCACCACCCCGGTGAGACACTTTGTGAAGGTCGACTTTCCGGCGCCGTTCTCGCCGATGAGTCCGAGAATGCGCCCCGCGTCGAGCGAGAGCGACACGTGGTCGAGCGCCGTTTCGGCATCGTAGCATTTCGTCAGATTTTCTACCCTGAGCACCGGAACCTTCCCCCCTGATTGCAATTCTGATAATATACGTTCAGACGGCCGGTTTTGCAAATTTTTTATTCCGGCAGAAAGTGCACGACCAGTTCGATCGTTCCGCTTTCCGGGCTCTCCGTTTCAAAGCTCACCATTTTCGCGCGGGGGTTCGGGGATTCAAACGGTTTGCGCAGCTCTTCAGCCGGGACGATCTTCCACGCGCCCGGATGGTTTTTCTTCAGAATCAGCGACTTCTTCCCGTGCCGGAGACGGAGCGATCCATCCGGAAGCGCCTCGGGCCCGGACTCCGTGCACATCTGCCAGCTGACCGAGACGCCCGGCGCAAGACCGGTGAGCCGATCCCGGATCTCCAGCGCCCTCCCCGGCAGAAGCGTCACCCGGCGCGTGACCCGCCGCGCCGCCGGAGTGTAGAGCGCGGTCAGATCCATCTTTGCCGACACGTCCGTGCACTCCGTGAAACGCGCCTTCCCCTTCACATTCTGCGGCGCTCCGTCGATGCGCAGGATGTTGTGACTCTCCGGCCCGAGCCGGAACAGTTTCCAGCGGCCGCTCTCCTGGCGGGAGTCCCACAGATCCGGGATCGCCGCCTCGATCTTCGTGTAGTTCTCCATTCCGAGATCGACCGCCCATCGATATCCGCCCGTTTCAAACACGAACGAACCGCCGTCCATATGGCCGTGCGGTCCGGAAGGCGCACCTCCCTTGAGCCCGACCCACGCCGCATTCGCCGTCTGGTCCGAACGCAGAACCGCAATCGGCACAAGCGCCTTGTCTCCGCTGTAATAGGAGAGCGGCACGCTCCGCGCCTCGCCGGACTCCCTCAGGTAGAGCAGCGAAAGCGGCAGCAGCCGGTTCCCGGTTCGCCCGCCTTCAGGCCGCGCCTTCGCATAATTCTGAAACAAATTCCGCTCGACCCCGTCGAACCAGTCGGGGCGATTGAATTTCTCCGCAAGGTAAACCACTGCAAATGAAGGCCCCCGCCCGAGAGAACAGTCCGCGTAGTTGAACGGCTTCCCCGTCGGCCCGGTCGTCGCCCGGATGAAATCCCCCGTCTGCGAAAAGCCGGACTGCGCCGACAAACCGAAATCCTCCCCGAACCCGGCGTCGAGCAACCCCAGCAAAACAGCGGTGAACTCCGTTCCATATCCCCAGTACATCGGCCCCTCGGGATAGGTTCCGTTCGGGAAATAGCTCGCCTTCATGGAACGCGGCAGATTCTCGACCGCGCGTTTCACGGTCTTTTCCGCAAGTTCCGGTTCAAGTTCGACGACGCAGAGCGCCCCGGCCACCATCCCGGCGTGGCAGACCGGATTCCAGTTGTTGCTGCCCGTGATCCACCACTATTATGAAAAAGTCAAGAGACTGACCCTTTCTTTGGTTATATTTTTTCTGTTATTTGTTAAACTCCGCCTCAAAG
>NZ_CALXSK010000043.1 GCF_944391105.1 uncultured Victivallis sp. | reverse complement strand
AGTATCACATCTTTGAGAATCAGCCTCTCTCATTTCATAATCGCTGCATCATTCCTTTTTACCATAGCAACTGTTTGTCGATTGCAAGTTCCCAACCGGATTCTCCGACATATTCCGTCTCCCCGGATGCCGCAAAAAAACGGGAGCCGGTTGTCCATGCCGGTTCCCGTCCGAATCGCCGGGACGTTCAGGAGCACTTCCCGGCTCTCCGCGGAGAATTACTGATTGCTGAAGAACTGGAATCCCGGATAAGCCTCCATTCCATGTTCCCCGAGGTCGAGTCCGCGCAACTCCTCCTCCTCGGACACCCGGATCCCCATCGTGTGCTTGAGCACCCAGAAGATCAGGAACGCCGCCGGGAATGCCACCACGCCGACCGCCAGCACGCCGACCAGCTGCGTCCAGAAACTGTATCCGCACTCCGGAAAGGCGAAGATGCCCACCGCAAGCGTTCCCCAGATTCCATTGACCAGGTGAACCGAGAGCGCACCGACCGGGTCGTCAAGCTGCAGCCGGTCGAACATCAGAACCGCCGGAACCACAATCACACCTCCGACCAGACCGATGATGATCGAGGAAGTCGGGCTCACGCAGTCCGCACCCGCCGTGATCGCAACCAGTCCGGCCAGACAGCCGTTCAGCGTCATCGAAAGATCCGGCTTGTGCAGGAAGAACATGCTGCAGAGCATCGCTCCAAGCACCCCCGCCGAGGCCCCGAACATCGTCGTGCACAACACGAACGAAATCTTTGTCGGCTCCGCCGAGAGGATCGAACCGCCGTTGAACCCGAACCAGCCGAGCCACAGACAGAACACACCGATCGTCGCCAGCGGCATGCTGTGACCCATGATCGGCATCGCGCGGCCGTTCACATATTTCCCGATCCGCGGTCCAAGCAGAATCACACCCGCAAGCGCGGCCCAGCCGCCGACGCTGTGCACGAAGGTCGAACCGGCAAAGTCATGGAAATTCATCCCCGCGAGCCAGCCGCCGCCCCAGCCCCAGGACCCGATCACCGGGTAGACGAGCATGACATACACCAGCGTGAACACGAGAAACGCCTTGACTTTCACCCGTTCCGCCACCGCGCCCGAGACGATCGTCGCAGCGGTCGCGGCAAACATCCCCTGAAAGAAGAAGTCCGCCCAGTAGGTGAAGTGTCCGTTGTACGACATCGCCTCGGCGATCGTCGCATCCGGATTCGCTCCCATGCCGAACCCCGCAAATCCCAGAACCTTGCCGATTTGCCAGGCATCTCCGGGGTACATGAGGGAAAACCCCATAACCGCGTAGGTCAGAAATCCGATCGCCGGAACCAGCGTATTCTTGAACAGAATGTTCGTGCAGTTCTTCGCCCGGCAGAGTCCCGACTCCACCGTCGCAAAGCCGAGGTGCATCAGAAACACCAGCATACCGCCGATCAGCACCCAGAGGTTGTCAACATAAAAAAGCGCCTGCTCCACCGTTGCCGCCGGCTCAGCGGCGGCCTCTTCCGCGGCAGGAAGCGCAACCGCGGCAAACAGCAATGCCGCAGTTGGAATGATTTTCCACTTATTTCTCATGATTCCATTCTCCTTCCTGTACTCTTCGGATCATCCGATCGCTTCCGGGCCGTGTTCGCCGGTGCGGATCCGGACGCAGTCCTCCATCGGCAGAACGAAGATCTTACCGTCTCCGATGTGGCCGGTCCGGGCTCCGGCAACGATCCCTTCGATGGTGGTTTCGACGTAGTCGTCGTTCACTCCGATCGCAAGTCGTACTTTTTTCAGCAGATTCACTTCGGAGATCGCGCCGCGGTACGCCTCAACGTACCCCTTCTGCTGGCCGCAGCCGAGCGCATTGCTGACCGACATCTTGAAAATGCTGCGCTTGTAAAGCTCCTGCTTGACCGCATTCAGCCTTTCCGGTTTGATGTAGGCGATGATAAGTTTCATAAACACCTCCTGGTTGTTTCGGGTTCGGTACATGTAAAGCAAAAGGCGTGCCAGAATGAAAAAGGACGCCTTCCCCGCCCGAAAAATCCCATCCTCGTGCTCGTCATTTTCAGAGAGCTTTACAATTTTGTTCAAACCGGACCGACATACGACAAAAATTGTAAAACTCTCTTCCCGCCGCCAGGTTGAAAAAAAACCGCAGCGGAGCTATGTTACCCGGATGACGCAATCGTTACCACGAAAAAAGCGGAGAATACAGTGGCGGAGGAACTCGGAATCTACACCCGGTACGGGCGGCGCGGCGCATCGAGCCGGCTGCGCTATTTCGACTACCGGAATGCGTTTAAAACGGCCGGATTTGCGCCGCATTTCCACTCGTTCTTCCCGGACGCCTACCTGAAACGGCTCTATGCCGGCGGCGGCAAGTCGCGTCTGCTTGCGGCGGAGGCGCTTCTGCGGCGGTTGACTTCGACTGCCGTGCACCTGCCGAAACGGCTGCTCATCGAATATGAACTGTTTCCGGAGCTCCCGTTCGGCGTCGAATCGTATTTTCTGCGCAACCGGCGTTATGTGCTGAATTTCGACGACGACGTCTGGCTGAAATACGAAGGCAGGGGCGCTCTCGCGGAAAAATATGACCTTCTGATCGAAGGAGCCGCCGGTGTGGTCTGTGCGAACGATCTGCTGCTTGAAAAGGCGCGCAGACACAATGCGAATGTCATCAAGATCCCGACGGCGGTCGATCTGGATGCCTTCCCGAAGCAGGCGCGGAAGTTTCCCGACTTCACGATTGCGTGGATCGGGACTCCGGTCACGTACGAATATCTCGAACGTCACACCGAGGCGTTGCAGTCGATGGCGCTGGCGGTTGATTTCGAGCTGCTGGTCATCGCGAAGAAAAGTCTGGGACGGCGGGCGATTCCGGGGGTAAACATGCGCTTCGCTGACTGGTCGGAAGCGAAGGAGGGCGAACTTCTCGCCCGCTGCCACGTCGGGATCATGCCGCTCCCGGCGGACGACCCGTTTGCCGCCGGGAAGTCCGCGTTCAAGCTGATCGAATATCTTGCTGCGGGACTCCCCGCGATCGCCAGTCCGGTCGGCGAGAACCTTCGCGTGCTGCGCGACGGCGAAACCGGTTATCTCGCGGAAACTCCGGAGGAGTGGACCGACGCGCTGATCCGGCTGAAGGACGACACCGTCCGCGGCCGGTTCGCCGCCAACGCCCACCATCTTGCATTCGAATACTCCCAGCAGAAATTCGGCCCCGTCTACGCACAGTTCCTGCGGGGCTGCCTGTACTGACCGCCCCCCGCCGAATCCCCGCCGGAACCGGTCTGAGAAACGGGAATTTTCCCTTTTTTTTGGTTTCAAGCCTTGACTTTTCCGAAAAAATGGTCCATAATTAATAGCAAAAGGAATAGTCCAATTCAAAAAAAAATAGAATGGCCATAATTGGATTGAATCAACTGCAATCCGAAGTCGGACAGAATCAGAAGGAGTCGAGAATCATGAAACAGATCGCCGCGCCCGAATCCCGCCAAACCGGAACAAACCTTCTTAAACCATTTACATTGATCGAACTTCTGGTTGTAATTGCAATCATTGCGATTCTCGCCTCCATGCTGCTGCCCGCGCTGAATCAGGCGCGGGCCCGGGCGAATGCGACGGCCTGTCTGAACAATCTCAAGCAGATCGGTCTGGCGGATGCGCAATACATCAACGATTACGATGGCTGGCTCTACGGGCCGGACTTCAACGCGCCGGAACCGGGAACCGGAACCATGGAAGGACCGTGGACACTGGCGATGATCAATCTCGGTTACTTCCCGCAGCAGCAGGACAACCGGAAATGGATGCTCAGCTGCCCGTCGGTCAATCCATTCGGGATCTACCACTCCTCACGCTCCTACGCGAAACGCGGCATCGAGGCGAGCTACAACAACAATCAGAACGCCTACTGGTTCTATGCGGGGACGTTCCGCTACAAAGCGGCCAACGAGGGGCAGCAGGAAAGTGAACTCGCAACGGTGGAAAGCACCACGCCATCGGAATTCGTAACCACATTCGACAGCTGCCAGTTCACAGGCGACCAGGGCTACACCCAGTATTTCATGGCAGCATACGACTGCTTCGGTTTGAATCACAACCTGCGCGGAAATGTGCTTTTGTATGACGGCCACGTGGAAAGCGGCCGGAAAAAGTACAAAGTGTTCAACAGCGGTCGCACTCCGAACAACCCCGAAATCAATACGGAACTCGCAGATTGAACCTCAGGAGATCGAAGATGGAATCGACGCTCTCGCCTCAATCTTCCGCCGCGATGAAAATCACGCTGCGGGAATATCTGCGGACCCTCAAGGTGGGAACACGGCTTCCCGCGGAACGCAAACTCGCCGAACAGTACGGCTTCAGCCGCGCCACCATGAGCAAGGTTCTGGCGGAACTCGAGCAGGAAGGACTCGTCGCCCGGCAGGTCGGCCGTGGAACATTCGTGATGCCCCGAGATGCGATTGCCGTCCCCGCGTTTGCCCCGACAACGCAGAAGGAAGTGCTGCTGGTCTATCCGGATTTCTTCTCGTTTGAAATCTGGAACGAGATTCACCATCTCGAACTGGCCGCCATGCAGCAGGGATTCCGGCTGAACCACCTCCGCGTCCAGCCGGAGTCGGAACTTGACCTTCTCTTCCGGCTCACGGAACAGAACAAAAATATTCAGGCAGTCATCTTCATTGCCGGAATTCCCCTGCGCCGAACGCTCCTCGAACGGCTCGACAATCTGGGTATGCCGGTCATATTCATCGGTAAAATCGAACATGTGGAACTTTATCGGAACTGCCACAGTGTGTACGGCAACCACTTTCTTGCCGGTTACGGAAAACTCGAAATGCTCGTGCGCAACGGACATCGCCGCATCGGACTGGTCAACAACGAACCGTCGACCCCCGCCTTTCAGGAGAATATGCAGGGACTCAAAGAGGCGGCGCGCAATTACAAACTGCCCTGGCGCACACTCGTGCAGCCGGACAGCAAAGTTGAATACTGGCAGGACTCCATGGAAAGCGGTTATGTTCAGACTCTGGAAGTCATGCGGAAAGCACCCGATCTGACAGCACTGGTGGTGGATACCACTTCCGGTGCGCTCGGCACGCTGCGTGCGCTCTACGAACGGAACCTGCGCTGCCCTGACGACGTGAGCATCGTGACAGCCCTCGCACACGCCGGAATTGAATGTTACACCTGCCCGAAACTCACAACCCTCGTGACTCCGGTCGAAAAACTGTGCCAAACCGTAACGGCGATCATTCATGGACACGGCGATCCAACCTTGCGGGAGCACCGGGTCGATCCGGTGCTGATCGAGCGGGAAAGCATACGCAATCTGAACGAAAAGAGCTTCAAATGAACCGAATTATCCATCTGATTCTTCCGGTCGTTTTCACGGCGGCCGGACTTCAACTCGCGGCCGCCGCACCCGGCGGCATCTTCCCCTGGCGGACGCTTCAGGCCGAAAATGGAGCAACCAACGCGGAAAAGATCGGCCCATCCAGGGAAGCCGGAACGTTCGCTGCGGAATGTGTCGGACGGCGCGGTGTCAAGTTGAACCGGACCGGGGATTACGTCGAATGGATCGCACCGGCAAAAGCCGACGCCGTCGTGATCCGCTGTGCGGTTCCCGACGCCCCCCGTGGCGGCGGGATCGATTTCACACTGAGTCTCTACATCGACGGCGGGCATCGTTGTGATCTTCCGCTGACCAGCCGTCATACATGGCTTTACGGAAAGGAATCCGATCCGGTCGACGATCCTGCCGCGCAAAAACTCCCCGGAGGCACAGCGTTCCATTTCTTCGACGAAACCCGCGCCAGAGTCGGCGAAATTCCAGCGGGAGCAAAAGTACGGCTTCAAAAGGACGCCGGCGACACGGCCGCATTCTACGTCATCGATCTGCTGGAACTCGAAAAAGTTCCGCCTCCGCTGCCCCGTCCGGCAGGTTCGCTTTCTCTCTGCGACTTCGGCGCGGCCGGAGATGGTGTTCAAGACGATACGGAAGCGCTCCAGCGTGCGCTCACCGCGGCCGAAGCGACGGGAAAAATCCTCTATCTTCCACCGGGGGAGTATCGGACCAGCCGGGGATTCCGGATCAAATCCGTTAAAATTCAGGGAGCCGGGATGTGGTATTCGACCATCCGCAACCGTCGGAGCGACCTCTCCGTCAAAAGTCCCGGGGTCGGATTCGGCGTCCTTGGGACAAGCACGCTGAAGGATTTTGCGATCTTCGGCGACGGGACCTGCCGCAAGGATGAGGAGTTCGCCCTCTGGGGGACCTGGGGAAAGGGGTCCCTCGTGGAGAATCTCTGGATCGAAAAAACCCAGGTCGGACTCTGGTCCGGGCGGGACAACGAACCGGCTTCGGAGGGGTTGACTGTTCGCAACTGTCGATTCCGCAACGTCTTCGCGGACGCGGTAAACCTCTGCGCCGGAACCCGGAACGCCGTGGTGGAGAACTGCCACGCCCGCGGGACCGGAGACGACGCCTTCGCGATCTGGTCCGCGCCGCGCGGACTCGGTCCCTGCACAGGAAACGTCTACCGGAACTGCACGGCGGAAGTTCCGTGGCGCGCCCGTTGCTTCGCGATCTTCGGCGGTGTCGACAACCGCATCGAAAACTGCCTCGGACGCGATACGCTGACCGACAGCGGCATCAATCTCTCCTCCCAGTTCGACGCGTGGCCTTTCGGCGGAACGACCGTCGTGAAAAATCTGCTGCTGGAGCGTTGCGGAGGCTGGTTCTGGGGGAACCGCCCTTACGGAGGAATCTTCTTCCAGGCGGCAAAGCGGGATATCACTGGAAAGATTCTGCTTGAAGACGTCGTCGTCCGGGAGAGTTCCGCCGCCGGGATCTCCATCAGCGACGGCGAGAGCCGCCTTCAGAACATCACGCTGCGGAATGTGCATTTCGAGGGTGTCGGCGATTACGGAATTGACGTGTTTCCGCATGCCATCGGCGAAATCGTACTCGAAAACTGTACATTCGAATTGAAAGGAGCCGCCCCGCTTCGGCAGCGCTCGCCCGAAACCTTCCTGATCCGAAAGAGAAAGTGAGTCTCTTCATGGAAAATCCCGACCGAGCCGGGCAGCTGACCCGCGAATATTTCAACGATCCCGACCTCGACCCGTGGATTCGGGAAAGCCGCGATCCGCTCCACCCGAACCGACGCGACGCATTCTGCGGCAACGGGCTCATCGGGCTGCGCGTACCCGCGGCGGGAGAACCATCGATCTATCCGGAGACGATCTGTGGAGACATGGTCCCCGGCGGAACCCTGATGTACCACGTGCTGGATGAAAACAGTCTGATTCCGATGTTCAACTTCCTCGGCCTCGTGCTGAAAGAGGGAGACACGGAATTCCGGCGCGACACGGCAAACTGGAGAAATTTCCGTCAGACCCTCGACTGGCGCACCGGCATTGTCCGCACCGTCTGCGACTGGACTCGACCGGGCGGAAGCATCCGGGTCGAGACGGAGATCCGGCTCTCGCGCGCCCGGCGGAATCTGGGCATTGTCCACACGACGGCGACACCGGATTTCCCCTGCGCTTTGCATTTCACCGACAGTGTTGACGGAACTTTTCTTGAAATGCTTTCCGGAGCGGCAACCTTTCCCCGGGCTCCGAAATCCGACCGGATTCGAACGTTCTACGCCGAAACCGGCCCCTTCCGACGGCTCGTGGCCGCTTCGACCGTCCTCGAATGTGTGCCGCAGCCGGAAACTCCGGAGAAATTCACCGCGACCGGAGCGGGATTCCGGCGGGAAACGACGTTCCGCGCCCTCCCCGGCCAAACCGTGAGCGTCCGAAAATTCGCCGCCCTTGTGTCGGAACACGACTCGCCCGATCCGGTCAACTCCTCGCGTATGCTCGCCGCGGCTGCGGCGGATGATCCGGCGTCCGAGCGTTCGAGCCATTTCGAAGCGTGGCGCCGCCTCTGGGAGAGCGACATCGAAGTCGATCATCCGGGCCTGCAGATGGTGATTCACGCCTCGCTCTACGCGCTCTACTGCTGCCTCGCCGAGAGAACAGAAGCGGTGCCCGGGCCGACCGGACTGGCCGGAAACGCCTGGGGCGGCAGGATCTTCTGGGACGACGACCTCTGGATGTTCCCGCCCGTGGCGCTGCTGCATCCGGAACTCGGGCGCAACTTCGTCGACTATCGGTTCAAAACTCTGCCCGGAGCAAAACGCAACGCCGCCGCCCGCGGACTCGAGGGCGCCCAGTTCGCCTGGGAGAGCGCCGAAACCGGTGACGAAACCATTCCCGGCCTGATCTACGCCCGGCAGCATCACGTCAATTCGGATGTCGCTCTTGCGGCCTGGCAATATTTCCTGATTTCAGGAGACAAAACTTATCTGGAGGAAAAGGGCGCTGAGATCATCGTGGAATCGGCCCGATTCTGGACCTCCCGCGTTCATTGGAACAACGAACGGGAACGGTACGAAATCCGTGGAGTCTGCTGTGCCGACGAAAACGCGGGAATTCGCAACAACAACGCCCTTACCAATTTTGGAGCGGCCCACACCCTCCGATTGGCGGAGCGCGTCGCGGCGATGACCGGGCGCCCCGTTGACCCGCGCTGGCGGGAGATCGCGGACAAACTCTGGATTCCGGCCGAGCCGGAGAGCGGTCGGATCATTGAGCACGACACCTATTGCGGCGAAACGATCAAACAGGCCGATGCCGCGCTTCTGATCTATCCTTACGGGATGGAACTCTCAGCCTCCGCCCGACGTGCGACCATCGACTACTACAAGAGTCGTTACCCGGAAAACAAGATCATGATGGGTTCCGCGATCGACGGAATCATCGCAGCGGAACTCGGCGACGCGAAGGAGGCGTGGGAGGCCCTGCTCGATACACTCCCTCATTTCCATGCGCCGTTCCTGCTCGCAAGCGAGAGTCCCGTCAATGACCGTTTCTGCTTCATGACCGGTCTGGGCGGCGTGCTGCAGCTGGTTCTGGCGGGGTTCGCCGGACTCCGGATCACCCCGGAAGGAGTGACTGCGGCCTCCCATCTCCCGGAAAAAATTAACTCATTGAAAATCAAAGGGCTTCACAGTCAAGGCGACCGGTTCGACCTCGAAGTCGGGCCGGACGGCGTCCGGCGAATCTGATGTTTCCAACCAAGAAAGGTTTCGTACTCATGAATCAAAAATCCCTGTTCCGGGCGGCTCTCTGTCTGGCGGCCGTCCTCACACTCATGCTGCCGCGCGCCGGAGCCGCACCAATGCAGGGGCTGTCGAAAGAATCCTACGGTGCGCTGAAGGATCTCCCGGTCTTCATTCAGGAGTGGCATTTCTGGTGGGGATTCCCCTATCCCGACCGGCAGCAGACCTTCTCTCATCTGGACAGCACGCTCACGGCGGAACGGGAGCCGTGGCGGCTCTACTGGAACCGGAACGGCTATCCATTCCCCGGCCCCTACGACTCGGCGAATCCCGACATCATGCGCTGGCAGATCCGCTGCATGAAAGCCGCCGGATTCGAAACGGTTGCGGCGATGCTCCACCCCGAGTGGAGCGTCGGAACCGACTATATCCAGGAGGAGAACTCCAATCTCGTCAAAACCGCGCTCGACATCGCCGCAGAGGAGAAGTTCCCGATCTTCTTCATGGACGAAGTCGCCTTTCGAAACGGCTCTCCTGCGCAGAAGCCGGAGGTGATGGTTCAGCGTTTTGTCCGCTTCCTGAAACGTTACGGCAGCCATCCCGGTCTCTACCGGATCGACGGAAAACCGGTCATCTATTTTCAGACCTTCGGAATGAACATCACTCCGGAAGAACTCTCCGGGGTGTTCGACCGCGTGGAGGAACAGGCCGGTCCCGTCCACTGGATGATCTTCGGTGACGTGGCCCGGTTCAGCGGCGTGAAGAAACTTTGCAGCGTCGTCTGCGGGGCGAGCCTTCACCGGAAAAACGCCGCGACCCGCAAATGGCAGCTCGATTTTCAAGATCCGGCGCCGATCTTCGCCGCCGCCCGGAAGGCCGGAAAAAAAGTGGCCGACATGCAGTACGTGAAATTCGACGGAACCAGCCAGCCGCTGCGCCAGCCCGGCGTGCTCGCCTACGGCCTCGGAGGTCGGCGGCTCGAAAAGACCATGCTCGATTCGTTCCGCTCGGGCCCGGACTTCCTGATGGTGAGCTCCTGGAACGACTGGGAGGAGGGAACCACCATGGAACCCGGCTGGGACTTCGACGGCTTCACCGATGACCCCTACCTCTACTGCCGGGTTATGGCCCACCTGAAGGGGCGGGATTTCACGCCGCCCCCGCCTCCGCCGAAGGAGAGCGTCCATCCGACGATCCATGAGAAGCTCGGCTACGGCGACGGCGCCGGACCGCTTGTCGAATCGATCGAGCGCAGCAACAACCGCGGCGGAACGCTGACCGTAACCGTCCGCGACACGATCTCGGAAGTGACCGGACTCGAGGTGGTCTGGGAGGGGGATCTCTACTGGAAGGCTCCGCAGGGAAAAGAAGGTGCCGCCACGGGAAACCTGGCTCTCCAATCGAGCCGTCCCGTCAAAACCCGACAACTGCGCAACGTCTTTAACTTCACCCCCGGCCGGGCTGTCGACGTCGGCAATGCCGATCTCACATTCGACGCGCCGGAACTCAGAACGCTCGAGGACAATTTTCACATCGGCGTCGCGACGGTGTTCCGGCCGAAACAGCCGTTCGGCAAGCTCTTCGTAACCGTTCCGAACAAAATCGTCGTGAGACGGCTCGAGCCCAAGGGCGGCACGGAGGAGAACTACACCTTCAACTTCACCCCGCACGCCCGGAACGACCAGTTTCCGAAAGAGCTCTGGGATGGATGGCGCACCGTCGTCGGCGCGAATCCGCGCCCGGTCGACTTCAACAAGGGGGCTCTGACGCTGAAAGCGCCGGGTCAGCAACTCGGACAGCTCTCGATTCTGAGAGAGCCGAAGGAGGAACGAGTGTTGCGCAACGGAGTTCCGGTTCCTGGCTCCGACGGACGGCACAAGCGGTTCCACATCGTCGTTCCTGACGAGATTCTCGACCAGCCGGGCGCGAGCTTCGTCTGGCTTCGAGCCCGTGATGCGGCCGGGAACTGGGGCAGTCCCGTGCTGTACGCCTTCCCGAACTACGAGGAGTTCGACCGCAGCGCGCCGGACGACGAGGTGAAACCGCTGGAAGTGCCGGGAGCGCTTCTCGCTTCGAATTCCGCCTCTTCCAAAGGGTGGAAGGGGGATTTGAAGATCGACCGGGACTCCTCGTTCGGCACGGTGTTTCTGATCGGCAACGGCATGGCGGAAAAGCCCCTCGACCGGCCGCTCACCGGGAGTTTCGAACTCTCCTTCGACGTGATCCATCTGGAGTATCAGCGTCTGATTCTCGTCGGTCTGCTCGATGACGCCTCCCAAAACGGAATTCTCACGAGCTGGGACTCGGCGGCAGCGGACGCGCTCGAAGGAAACGGACTGGCCGGGATCCGTCTCGTGCAGGAAGATGCACCGCTGACCTGGGGAAAAACCGGCATCATTCTTGAGCAGAATGATTCCAAACACCCCGCGGTCAGCCCCGAGAAGATGGCGAAATTCGTGCTGACCTACGATGCGGCCACCCGTCGCGCCGTTCTCACGGTCGACGGCCGGAAAGTGGTCGAAACCGTGCTCAAGGAGCCGCTCGGAGCGCTCTCGAAACTGTATGTCCGCGGAAACGACACCCAGCTGCTGAACAACTTCGTCGTGCTTCCGCAAAAATGAACATCTGCCCGCCTCCGATGATGATCGGTTCTCCGGAGGCGGGCGGACAGATGTTACCTTGCGTAAAGCACCTTGACGTTGCGGATCAGATACGTGATGTCATCCGCATTGGAATTTATACCGATCCGCAGCTGGCGGATCCGATCCGGATCGAGCTGACCCTCGGAAAACGTGACGAACCGTTCCTCCCACTTTTCGGAGGGTTTCGCAACCGGCAGGTGAACCGTTTCGCCCTTTTCTCTCTGCGTTCCCATGACGGCCATCACCAGCATCTGCTTGACCTTGTCGGCCGGGAGCGCTTTCACCTCGAAGCTCAATCCGATCGCCCCCCGGAGAGACTCCTGCGGCAACTGCAGAATATACTCCGGATAGGTCCAGCGGTCGACTCCGGCCGGGAACTGCGTCCGGAAACGAATCCCTTTTTCCGCATGATCGTAGGTGATCGTCATTTTTCCCGACGAATTCTGCCGCCAGTTGCTGGGGTCATTTGTATCCGGAAGCGCAACTTTTCGACTCAATCCAGTGATCCGGCAGCATGGAATCACGGAAGCCGTAGCCTCCCGTCCCTCAAAGAGTCCGGAAATACGAATTTTGCCCTGAAGACTTTCATCCAGTTCCGGTACAATCACCAATGGCAGTTCCACTTTGCCAAACGCAGGAATTTTCACTTCATCCGGCAGACCGGAAACCTTCCCTCCGGAAATCACCACACGACCAGTTTTTTCCCGGTCCGAGAGATTGAATACCTGCAGTTTGAATGCAGCTTTGTCCTTTTTCACATCCACCCCGGTTTTGTCGCCGAGGAGTTCGAAGTCGTCGGAGAGCTCAGTCCGGAATACAATCGTTCGGTCATATCGGCCGCCGTCGTCATCTGCGCCTTTTTTCTTCCCCGGCAGAAACCGCTCCGTCGGTTCCAGAGCAGGGATTCCCGTCAGAATCGCCGGCATCCGGGTCGCCGTCAGCTTCAACGTTCCCTCCTTCGAAGCCGCGGTGAACGGCGTGCCGAACGCGTCGACACCTTCGAATGTTCCCGTCAGATTCAGCGTAAACTCCCGGGCTTTAGCGTCCTTCAGATTTATGACAGGAATCCCGCCTTCCGTGTCGATTTCAGACTCGCTCCAGAAAACGAGGCTCTTGCGCCCGGTCGGTTCACGATACACAAAGCCGCGAATCCCCTCCCCCAGCTTTCTCGTCCCTTCATATTGTGCGCTGCCGAGCTTGTCGGTCAGCGTCGCGAATACCGCAAAACCGGGCTTCACCGTATAGTCCCGCCGCATAAGTCCCCAATCCTTGTAGCCGTTACGTTCATTGTACGGAGACAGAACAAAGAAAAAGTCACGATCCACACCAAGCGACTGAAGAACAATCATCATTTTCGGAAGAAACTCCGCAACGATCATCTCCTGTTCCGGAGAATGGACCTTCAAACCAGTCATGTAGCTGTCAAGCTGCCCGTTTCCTTCCATACTGCTGCCGTTCTCAGTGAACCAGATCAGCCTGTCTGACACGTTATGGCGAGCCAGATGTGCCCGGATTCGTTCCAGCAGTTCGGGGCACTCCTGCGGCCTGGCGTAAGTGTGAATATTAAAAATGTCGAAATAATAGCCCGCATCACTCTCCATTACGGCATCTGAATACGGAGAAATATGGGTATGGGCATAGGCTCCGATGGCGACCGGCTGATCGGGGGCTCCCGCTTTAAAACCGAGGTATGCCGCTTTCAGAGCGGAAGCGTAATCCCATGCTCCCTCCGGGGCGAAACCGATATCCTGTTCATTCCAGAACTCCCAGTCCGCCATTTTTCCCCGAAACGTCTCGGCAACTTTCTTCGCAAAATGATAGGTTGCAAGCAAATCTCCCGGCAGATGAGTGGTATTTGTCCTTGCCCATTTCGGGGCATTGTGATACATGCCGGAAATCTTGATTCCCCGTTCTGCCAGCAATGTGGCATTGGTCATGTACTGTCTCCAGTCGAATTTGCCGGGTTCCGGCTCACATTCGCTCCAACTCAGGCGTTCCCGAACCATCTTCAATCCGGCACGGCGGGCAACCTCCGAAACGATCTCATACCCATTGCCGGGATGACGGTAATTGGCTGCGTTCGGCATTGCCAGCCAGCTTTGCGCGGAATCCAGCGCAAAATACATTTCCGGATTGCGCGGATAAGCCGCCGGATCGGGAACGACTGCAAAACTGCGGAAGCCGGAAAACTTCTGCCGGTCGGAGGCAAGTTCCAGAGTGTAGTATCCATTCGGCAGCGGTTCAAGCAGCAATTCCTGTTTTTCCTGCGGCCACGAACCGGATCGAATGGTCTCCCCTTTCCAGTTTTTCAGCGTCCACCGAGGCGCGGCGACTGCGAGCGGAGTAAGTTTGAACCGCAGCGGTTCCCCCTGAATGAACGCCGCCCCGGGAGCGTGTGCCGTCACCGCTTCCGCAGCGTCGACGGGCGGCTGTTCCGCGGGATCGCCGAGCACCTCGATGTTGCGAACGAAAAACGTCAGCTGCTCCGAACGGGGATTCATACCGATTCGCAGCTGGCGCACGGCACCTGGATTTTTCACCGCGTCGGCCAGCGGAATCGTGATTTGCTGATACTCCGGCTTCGGGGCAGGCAGCGGGAAATACGGCATCCCGTTTTCAAACATCACATAGGCACACTGGTATCCGGCATCCGGATTCTTCTGTTCAGCACGAAACTCAAACCGGATCGCCTGCGCTTTTTCGAGCGACTCCCCGGAACGCAACCGCAGGCGCGGATAGCACCAGAAATCGGTTCCCGGGGAAAATTCCGCGTCAAACCGGATCGCATTCTCCTTCGTATCTCTTGAAACAATCAACTTTCCGGAACTGTTCTTCTCGAACCGTTCCACTCGGTTCAACCCGGCCGACCAGGGCAAAACCAGAATCTCTCCCGCCATCAGAGCTCCTGCTGCAACGCAGGCAGCCAGACTTCCCAGTTTCTTCATCATCATCTTCTCAGCACTAGATCGAATATATTTTCAAAAATCAATTTGCGGCGTCAATCAGCTGGCCGCGTTCCCAATTGTTGCTGCCGTCCCGATAAACATTGTAGCTGCAGGTTCCGGCAGAGCCATCCGCCCTCGAAATAACCGTACACTCTCCGCTGTGACCGGGCGGGACCGTATCCAATCCCCTTCCCGCAGTCATGCAAATTGTTATCATTTCGCGCTTTAAACCGCCAAGTTTTTTTCCGAAACTGGGAAACGACCATTGAATTTGCGTTCCAGAATCGCGATGATACAGGTAATCACACCAGTTGCCGTACATCTGATTCCAACCATCTTCCGGTTGAGAAGGGCATTGCAATACCTCCGGCCGATTGTCACCAATCACCCGGTTTGCATAACCGCCGCTGCCTTTCCCCAGATATCCTCCCGCCGCAACAATTCCAAGTCCGACGTTTTTCAACGCTCCGCCGGAATTTTCCGAGAGAGAGCGCGGCTCTTCTGAACCGGTGACGGATTTGATCGTCGCCGGCAACACATCATGAAAGTCGCCGGCATACATGACTATACCGGAGATGATCTGCTTGGTATTGTTGATACAGCTGGTCGTGCGCGCCCTGCCCCTGGCCTGGTTCAGCGCCGGCAGAAGCATTCCGGCAAGAATCGCAATGATGGCAATCACAACCAGAAGTTCAATCAATGTGAATAAATGGATCGTCTTTTCCCTTCTTTCGCCAACAGGAAAATGATGATGAATTGCTTTTTTCATTTGAAACTCCTTGTTCTGTTTTGATTGCCGGAATCCGAAGACTCCGCGATTCTTCATTACTCACAATATCTCGGCAAACCAAAAGTCTGCCAAACCGGGAAATCCGCATTTGTTCACCGGCAATCCCCGCGATGGGCGGCGGCCAGGGTCTCTCCTGCGATCCACTCCGTTTTGATCCGAACGGTTCGAACCGGAGCAGTCGGGTTCTCCAGTCTCCACTGCACAAGTTTCATCGCTTTAAACGCCTGATCACACAACTGCACAGACAATGTTGCCGGGCGCGGATGATAAAATTCCGCTTCCTGCCGATCCCCGACTGTCAGCACCGACAAATCTTCCGGCACCCGCAATCCGGCCAGGTAAATGCCGGACAGAACCCCCCAGTAAAAACTTAAGGAGCAAATCACGGCGGTATATTGTTTGAGAATCTCTCTTTTCGCCGCCAGTTCACGGCGAATCGTGTAGTGCGCCAGCTCAAAACGTGGAATTTGAAAAAGAAACGAAGTTTCATTCACTTCCACATCGGGATGTTCCGCACGAAAAAAAGCCCGAAATCCACCGATGCCTGGATGCAATTCATCGCTGGTGTCCGCCATTTGATCAACCCGGATGATTCTGCGATGCCCGAGCGAATAGAGCTTCCCGGCAACCTCCGCAAGCCGGAGATCCGGCGGATAAAAGACGGAATCCGCTCCGTAGCTGGAGGCATCTTCTCCGCAGAACACGATCGGTTTCGTCCGTCCCTGAATCCGTCTGACCAGCGAATCCGGCAGACTGTGGATGTCCGAAACCGATGTGCACACCAGCGCATCGCTGTTCTGCCAGAGGTCGAGAATCGTCCGCTCGTCCCAGCTGCGCGCATATATGACCTTCATCAGCCAGTTCGCCTCCGCACACGCCCGGGAAATGTGCATGATGAAGTCCAGATTCTCCGGCGCGGACCAGGCCGGAATCACCACACCCAGCTGCTTTTGCACTTTCGCCTCGGAAATATCATCGCAGACGAACGTTCCGCTGCCGCGATTCCGCCGGAGCAACCCCTCCTCGATCAAACCGCCCACCGCCTTCCGCATCGTCATGTAGCTCACACCGAAATGTTCCGCAAGCTCCCGCTCCGGCGGCAGCACCGTCCCGCGCGCAAAATTACCGATCGCTATCTCCTTGCGAAGCTGCTCCTCCACCAGCTGAAATTTTGTCATCCGTTCCTGCAACATCCAATCCGCCGAATCTTTTTTAATATGTTATAGCAAAGTTCTATCAATATTATAGCAAAGTTCTATAACGATGTCAATAGCCGGAAGAATTTTTTTTGAAAAAAAAGTCGATCCGTGGAGAATTTTACTTATTTTCCGGGAAGGAGAATCACGAGAGTGCCCGCCAGAATCAGCGCGCCGCCGGCGATGCCGCGCCAGCCGGGATGTTCGCCGAGCAGAACGATCCCAAGCAGGATCGTAATCGCCACGCTGAGCTTGTCAATGGGGGCGACCAGCGATGCCGGCCCCCCCTGAAGCGCTTTGAAGTAGAAGAGCCACGACAGCCCGGTCGCAATACCTGAAAGAATCAGAAAAACCACGCACCGCTGCGAAACGTCGCGAATCCCGGCCGCCGTCCCGCTCACAAGCACGATACCCCACGTGATGACGAGAATCACCGTCGTGCGGATCGCCGTCGCCAGATTCGAGTCGACCCCGTCAACCCCTTTTTTGGCGAGAATCGCAGTCAGCGCCGCAAATACCGCCGAGAGCACCGCATAACATTTCCACATGGCCGCTCCAGTGCGGAATTCCATCCGCATTCCGGATTCAATTCACAACCAGAACGCTGTTCAACGTCCCGAAATCGTTCGATGCGAAATTCGGATTTTCATCATCGAGAATCCAGAGATCGTCGAGGACGAATTTATACTCGTAAGACCCCGGAGCAAGCGTAATCCGGCAGATATAGTGTCCGTCCCCCGCCGGCTCGCTCATCGGTGCCGCTTCCGGATCCCAATCGTTGAAGGAACCGGCGACAAAGACTTTCAACCCCGGCTTTGCCGTCACGGAAAACTCGCAGACCCGCCCGGCGTCGTTTTTCTCGTTGTCAAGCAGTTTCACCATCCCCGTCAATCTCCATCGCTTCCATTCGGCCTCCGAAGCACCGGAGCCGAAAAGCAATTGCTTCTTTGTCATTACAGGAGTATAATATACATCCTCCAATGGATTTTCGCAACCGGATTAGTTAAGAAAATAAAACTATTTTTCTGCCGGAGGGCGGACGGAGACCTCATCTTTTTTCAAATTTTTTTGTATTTTTTTTGAATGGAAGATGGTTTCCGAACCTTTTCCATTGTATATTCTAGAAAAGGAGCGGAAACCATAACCGGATTCCGGAAGAAAAGCAGTCGGAATATGAAGAAAAGCCCAGGAGAACCGCAAGCGCACAAACTGGAGTTCCGCCTGATCGGCGGCTCCTATCAACCGCTGGTCGAGAACGCCGACGATCTCCGCGAACTCCTCGAACTCGATGAAGCGCACTGGGCGCTGAACAGCATAAGCGTCACATCGATGCGCTGCGACGAGCGGTTCCTCGCCTTTCTTGACGACGATATGAACGGCAAAATCCGAACCGGCGAGGTGAAACGTGCCGTCGTCTGGTTTCTCGGGGTGCTCCGGGATTTTCATGGATTCGAAGAAGGCAGCGACACGCTGCTCCTCTCCGCCATCGACGACTCCACCCCGGAAGGGGCGGCCCTCCTCGACTCCGCAAAACTCGTGCTCACGAACCTGGGAGACGATTCGGCCGACCGGATCACCCTTGCGCAAATCCGGAACGACCAGCAAATCATCGCATGCGCCCGTCGCAACGGCGACGGCGTCATTCCGCCGGAAGCGGCGGACACACCGGAAGCGGAAGAACTCATCCGGACTGCGATGAAGGCGTTCGGCAGCATCCGGGATGTCAGCGGCAGCGAGGGCATCGATGGAACCATCCTCGACTCGTTCGTCAGCGCGGCGACGAATTTCCTGGCCTGGGCGGACGCTCCGGGCAAAGATCCGGAAACGCTTCTGCCGTTCGGGGAAGATACCGCGGCCTCCTATCAGAAGTACGCCGCAGTCGCCTCCGAAATCGACAATTATTTCATCGCATGCGAAGCACTCAATTTCAGCACGGAAGCGCCGCAGCGGCTCGGGAAGGTGGAAAATACGATCGACCTGCTGAACAATCCCGCAATCCGCAGCTTCTTTTCCGCCGCACCTCCGGCGGAACCGCGCAACGACGGGAAACTCGACTTCAACACCCGGCTGAATCCCCTTCAACGCGATGCGCTGCTTGCATTTGCTGCCGACAAACATCTCAAACACCTTCTGAAGGAGTCCAAACTTTCCCAACCGGAATGGGAGCGGCTCAAAGAGAAGTTCGCCCCCTATGCGGCCTGGCTCTCCTCCAGACCGGAGGATCCTTCCGGCGGGCTCGACCTCGAAACGCTCCGATGTCTGACGCGGCCCGAACGGGTCGATCAACTGCGCGAAATGCTCGCTGCGGATCTGGCGGTCGCCCCCAGAATCGGCGCCTGCAACCAGCTGCACAAGCTGATTCTGTTCCAGGCCGGGCTGAAGGAGTTTCTGAACAACTATATCAATTTAAGTCTTCTGTTCAACCCTGATGCGCCGTCGCTGCTGCAGGCGGGGAAACTCGTCATGGACGGGATGTGCCTTACTCTCTGCTCGATTGTGCAGAACGTCGCGGAACATAAGAACATCGTCCAGCGCAGCAACATCTGCGTGATCTACCTGGATGCCTCGACCGGAACGCCGGACGCGGCAAGAACCATGAAACTGGCCGTCGCCGTCACCAGCAGGAACATCCATAACTTCTTTGTAGGCAAGTATGGAATCTTCTTCGCCGCGGACGGATCGCTGTGGGACGCAAGAATCATCGATGTCGTTCAACAGCCGGTTTCAATTTCCGAAGCGCTGCGCATGCCGTTTTACAAGTTCGGAGAGTTCATCGCCAATCTGGCCGACCGCTTCTTCTCAACCAAAAGTCAGGATGCGCAGAAACAGCTCGAAGTGAACCTCAACTCCGCCGCGACGACCGCAACGACTGCACCCGGCGCCCTGCCCGCAGCCCAGGCGGCCAAGGCGCAAACGCCGGCGGTTTCCGGCTCCATGATGCTCATGGGCAGCGGAATCGGAATCGCGGCACTCGGGAGTTCAATCGCATTCATCGTCAAGCAACTCGCCCACGTCTCCATCTGGAATGTGCTGGCGGTGCTGCTCGGGATCATTCTTATTTTCGGGGGACCGGTCGTGGTGGTCTCGCTCGTCAAACTCTACCGCAGAAACCTCTCCCGCTTTCTGGAAGCGAACGGAGTTGCGGTCAACCGCCCGATGCGGCTCAGCCGCCGGATGGGGACGATCTTCACATACGCGCCGAAGCTCCCGAAGGCGACCCTCCTGAAACGTGATCTGGTCAATTACTTCAGCCACCCGATCAGCAACTGGCCGTTGCGAATTCTGCTGATTCTGCTTCTGGCCGCGCTGTGCGCCTGGGGCGGATACTGGGGATTCCGCTGGATGACCATGTCGAAATCCGCGCCGGCACCTCAGCAGAAACCCCTGAAAACGACCGCCGCGGAACAACCCTAGTTTCCGGCAGCGGGCGGAACCGCATTTGCAAACTCTTTGAGCATCGCGATCTCCCGGGACCAGATCTCCTCATTCGGGGTTTCCAGAATCAGCGGAATGCCGTCGAAACGTTCATCCTGCATGAGTCGCCGGAAAAACTCCAGTCCCAGCTCCCCTTCCCCGATGCTGTTGTGGCGGTCGAGACGGCCGCCGAGCACGCTTTTGGAATCGTTCAGGTGCATCCCCTGCAAATATTCGAAACCGATCAGCCGTTCGAAATCGGAAAAAGTCTTCTCATATCCTTCCGGCGTCCTCAGATCGTATCCCGCCGCATAGGAGTGGCAGGTGTCGATGCAGACGCCGACCCGTCCGGGACGATCGACCAGTTCGAGCATCTCGGCGATCTGTTCGAACGCGAATCCGACGTTCGTTCCCTGCCCGGCGGTGTTCTCGAATACCGCCGCGACATTCGGAACCGTATCGACCGCTTCGCGGACGCTTGCGGCGATGAGCCGAAGCTCCTCCTCCAGCGTCACCTCCTTCAAGTGGCTGCCCGGATGGAAGTTCAGCTTCACAAGCCCGAGCTCGTCGCAGCGCCGGAGTTCATCGATGAACGCCGCGAGCGAACGTTTCCGTTTCCCGGGATCCGGCTGGCCGAGATTGATGAGATAAGTGTCGTGCGGCAGAATCAGCTCAGGTCGATACCCGAACGCCTCGCAGTTCGCCCGGAACGCGGCGATCGATTCGGGCGAAAGCGGCGGCGCGCTCCACTGCCGCTGGTTCTTCGTAAACATTGCGAACGCGGTCGCCCCGAGTGCGTGCGCGTTGAGAGGCGCATTCTCCACGCCCCCCGAAATACTGACATGGGCTCCGATATATTTCATGACATCTCCTCCTGATTTCAAGAGCGGCGCCGCCGCGAAAAAACCGAAAAAATAGCCCCCCTCGACAATTGCCGAAAAGCGGTTTTCATGCTATTTTAATAGACAATGCAACAAGGTTTTTTTCAAATGAGTTCGTTTGCAAAGCTGAAAAAGTTTCTCTGGTTCTTTGCCAAACTCGCGATTGCGGGAGGCATTGTGGCCTATCTCGTGCTGCGCAATCCGGAGGAAATTGCGGCAAGTTTCCGCACATTCAACTACTGGTGGCTCATTCCGGCATGCGGGATCTATCTCGGACACATTCTCGTCTGCGCCTGGCGCTGGCATCGGCTGACCCGGATGCTCGGAGTACGGCTCTCTGGCTTCGAAGCGGTCTCGCTGACCATGCAGGGAAACTTCTTTTCGCTCGTGATTCCCGGCGGAGCGATCGGCGGAGACGTGGTCAAAATGGGCGTGCTGTCCAAACGGTCGAAGGCGGGCAGCAAGGTGGAAGGAGCATTCACGATCCTCATGGACCGGATCATCGGAATGATTGCGCTCTTCGTGCTGGCGCTCGGACTGCTCATTCCGGCCGCGCCGCTGCTCATGAAGGTGGAGCTTCCGCAGCTTCCGCTGACCGACGGCATGCGAAGGGTCGGAATTTTCGCGCTTGCGGGCCTCTGTCTTGCGGGTCTCGGAGCATCGTGCGTAATCTTTTTCCATCGCAGAATCGAAAAACTCCCGCTCTTCGGGGATCTGATGCACTGGGGGGATCGCATCACGCACGGCATGGTCTCGCGCATGACCGCCGCGACCGACATCTATGCGAAACAGTGGAAGGAACTGACACTCCTTGTGATCGTGAGCATCCTCTTCGTCCACCTGATGACTGTTGCGGCATTCGCCTGCATCATGGGAGGGCTTGAGATCACGGTTCCGGCGCTCACGCTCATCACCGCCGTGACGATCGGAAACATCGCGGGACTCATCCCGCTCTGTCCCGGGGGAATCGGGGGACGCGATCTGGTGATCATCACGATTCTGGCCGCCGGAAGCATCGCCGTGGGCGACGCCAAGACCGGGCAGCTGCTTTACACGGCGACGGTTCTCTTCTTCAACCTCCTCGGCGGCGTATTCTTCCTGTTTGATCCGGGGCGGAGGCAGACGGAAGAGACCCTGAAAAAAGAACTGGAGTCTACCCATGAGTGAACCTGAAAAACAGTCGACCCCTCCAGTGAACCGTTTCCGGAATGCGCTCAGCAACGGGGAGTTCGTACTTCTGGTGGAGAGTTCTTCTCCGAGTCTGTCGAACGATCCGATCGCAGCGGGGGAACGGCTAGCCGCGCTGGAATCGGCGGTGCTGTCGGTTCCGGGGGTGAACGCCGCGCTGGCAATCACCGACCGCTATCTCAATCTTGACGCCTGGCGGGCGGTCGAATATGCGAATGCGCTGCGAGAGGAGAACCGCGACCGCCACGTCATCTACCTCTCCGGACGCAACACCACGGCCGAAGAGCTCGAACAGCTCGCCGACGCGGCCGCAAAGAGCCGCAACTTCAACATCGTGCCGGTGAGCGGCAACTGCATCCCGGGGGACACGCTGCGCGAGTGCCGCAAACGCGTATTCACGGAAAGCGTGGAAATTCTCCGCGGACTTTCGGCGCGGCCGCAGCCGTTCTTCCTCGGAGGAACGGTGAACCCCTACGTCTACACCCCCTATACGATGATGGGGCAGTATTTCAAACTTGTGAAAAAGCTGAACGCAGGAGCGTCGTTCGTCGTCGCGCAGGCGGGATGGGATATGCTCAAACTTCAGTCGCTGCGCTGGTATTTTTCCGGGAGAAACCTCTACGATCCGATGATCGCGCGGCTCGTTCTGCTCACCCCGAATCTGGTTGAAAAAATCCTTGCCGGCGAATATCCGGGGATCTACATCTCGCGCGATTTTCAGAAAATTCTCGAAAAGGAGCTGCGCTATTCGCAGAACCAGTTCGAAGCCGCCCAGTTCCGGCGGATTGAGCTCCAGGCTGCCGGCTGCCGGCTGCTCGGCTTCAGCGGGATTCAGCTCGCCGGGGCCGAAACTCCGAGCCGCGCCAAGATCGCCGCCGAACGCATTGCAAACGCACTCAAGGAGTTCGACAATTTCGACAGCTGGCTTGAAGAGTACAATTCCTACCTGGCACGCGCGGAAATGTCTCCGTTCACGAGCAGTTTCTATCTCTACGACCACACGCTGCGACGCGCCTATCCCGAGGAGGAACACCCTGCAGTGCGCGATTTTGGAGAGCCGAAGATTTCGCCCGGAGAAAAATTGTCGTTCCGGCTGCGCCGTTTTCTCTTCGAACACGCGGACGAGCAGCGCGCGGATTCGCGCAGACTGCTCAAGCGGCTCTTCGCCTCCTGCCGCGGCTGTCACAACTGCCGGCTGCCGCAGACGGAATTCGTCTGCCCGGAGAGTTGCCCGAAACGGCTGCCGAATGGACCGTGCGGCGGAGTGAAACCGACCGGAGAGTGCGAAATCGCCCCGGGCGAATGTATTCACAGCAAAGTTCTCAGGCTCTCGTACTGGAACGAATCGATGCAGACGCTCGAAGACAGGATTCTTGACTCAGGAAGGGACGAAACCTTCCAGTGATCGTTCATCCATCCATTCATACACAAGGAGATATCAGAATATGGCCGAACTTCTTCCTTTCCACGGACTGCTGCCCTCCCGGGAACGCGCTGCGCAGGTGGCCGCCGTCCCCTATGACGTGGTGAACACGCGCGAAGCCGCTGAACTTGCGAAAGACAATCCGTTCAGCTTTCTGCACGTGTCGCGTCCCGAAATCGATCTGGAACACGGCATCGATCTGCACGACGAGAGGGTCTATCGCCAGGCGGGCGAGGCATTCCGGCGGCTCTGCCGCGAAGTTCCTCTCACCGTCGACGAGGGGAAACACCTCTACCTCTATCAGCTGCAGATGGGCGACCAGATCCAGACCGGCGTGATCGGAGCGGCTTCCGCCGCCGAATACCGGGCCGGCATCATCAAGAAACATGAGAAAACCCGCCAGGACAAGGAGGACGACCGCACGCGTCATGTCATGGAGCTGCGCAGTCATACCGGCCCGGCCTTCTTCACCTACCGCGGCAAAGCCGACATCGACGAAGTGATCGAGCAGGAGCTCAAAAAGGAGCCGCTCTTCAACTTCACTGCGCCGGACGGGATTCGCCACACGCTCTGGCGCATCGACGAAGCGACCAGCGAAAAACTTTCCGATCTCTTCCGCAAGGAAGTGCCGGTCTTCTACATCGCCGACGGCCACCATCGCAGCGCCGCTGCCGCGCGCACCGCGGCGGAGTGCGCGCCGAAGAATCCGAACCACACCGGCAAAGAGGATTACAACTATTTTCTGACGGTCGCCTTTCCGGCCGATCAGCTCAAGATCCTGCCGTACAACCGCGTGGTGCGGACGCTGAACGGACACACGCCTGCGGAATTTCTGGCTCTGCTCGGAGAGAAGTTCGAGGTGCTCCCCGCTGCGGACGGAGAGGTTGAAAAGCCGGGCGAATTCAAGTTCTATCTTGCGCACATGTGGTATCTTGCCAGGCCGAAATTCGACACGTCAAAGCTGAACGTCATCGAGCAGCTCGATGTGAGCATTCTTCAGGACAACGTCCTTGCCCCGCTGCTTGGAATCGCGGATCCGCGCACGAGCAAAGAGATCGATTTCATCGGCGGAATCCGCGGCACGAAGGAGCTTGTGAAACTCGTCGACTCAAAACAGTATGCGATCGCGTTCTCGATGCACGCGACCACAGTCGATCAGCTCATGGCCATCGCCGACGCGGGGGAGATCATGCCGCCGAAATCGACCTGGTTCGAACCGAAGCTGCGCGACGGCCTCGTCTCGCACAACTTCTGACGGGATCGATCCATCCGTTCCGGGACGCCGCCCGGCTCAGCCGTTCGGCTGCTGGCGGCGTCGATACTCTCCGGGCGGCATTCCGGAAGTGCGCCGGAATGCCCGGTAGAAACTTTCAAGATTTTCAAAACCGCACTCCTCGGAGATGGTTTTGATGTTGTCATCTCCTCCCGCCAGACGGATGCGCGCAAGGCGGAGCCGGTAATTGAGCAGATACTGATGGGGACTCGCCCCGAGGTGCTTGTGAAAGAGCGCGTAAAGATACGGCTCGCTCACGCCGGAACGCTGCGCGAGATCCCGCACGGAAAAGGTCAAGGCGGAGGCGTCCTTGAGCACGGCAAGCGCCTTGGCCAGCGGCTTGGGATACGCAGCTGCGACACTGCGCCGGTTGTAGATATAACTCTCCCAGAACAGCCGCCGGTGGACATACTCGCAAAGGTAGGTGCGGTCTATGGTTTCGTCGTGAAAACGACTTACAACCTCATCCACGAAACCGTCCAGTTCGGCCTCATTGCTCCAGCCGGTCACGCGCGGAACCGAGCGGCGGTCCTCCGGCACGCGGAAACGGATCGCGAGGCAGCGGTACGGATCGTCCGCAGGCGTCCGGAAGATCGTGTATTCCCCCGCGATGTGCCAGAAAATCGTCCCGCGCTCAAACTCCCGCAGTTCCCCGTCCTGTTCAAAGTAAACGCATCCGCCGATCATCACTTCCACGATCTCGGTGCCCGGGACAATTTCAGCCGGACGAATCGGCCGGTTCGCAGGTGCGAGAAAAATGCTCACGCCCTGCAGTTCAAGCGGCCGGTTGATTCCCTGCATATTTCCTCCACCTTGCGATAAGCGGTAAAAAAATAATAGGTTTGGTAAATTGCCAAATCCATTCTCACGCTATAGAATATATTGAGATTTGTATTTTTTACAATTCCCAAACCCAAAAAAACAGGAAAAAAAGGAGTCGGAAAATGTTTCAGGCGGCAGTACAGCTCTACTCGTTCCGGGATCAGTGTGCGAAAGATTTCGTCGACATTCTGAAGCTGGTCTCCATCATCGGCTTCAAGGGTGTTGAACCGGCCGGGTTCTTCGACCTGAAACCGCGGGAGTTCAAGAAGATCGTGAACGACCTCGGCATGGAAGTGTGCTCGGCCCACGGTCCGTGGTGCCGCTCGGCGGAGCAGATTCCGGAGATCGTCGACACGCTCGGAGAACTCGGGCTCTCCACCTGCGTCTGCGGCTTCGGCCCGAATGAATTCAAGGACATGGATTCGATCAAGCGCACGGCGGAGATGACCTCCGACTGGCAGGAAAAACTCGAAAAACAGGGGATCACGCTCTTCCAGCACAACCATGCGTTCGAGTTCGAACTGGTCGACGGGCGGATCGCCTACGACATCTACGCCGAACTCTGCCCGAAGATGAAATTCGAAATGGACTGCTACTGGTCCGCGAATCATGGCAAGGTCGACCCGGTCGAGGTGATGAAGCGCTACCGCGATCGGACGATTCTGATCCATATGAAGGACGGCGTTCTCGACCCGGACATCCCGCAAATTCCGCTCGGCTCCGGCAAGCTGCCGATTCCGGCGATCCTTGCGGAAGCCGACCCGAAGCTCGTCAAATGGGTCATCGTCGAACTCGACAACTGTGTGATCGACATCTACCGCGGAATCAAGAAGAGCTATCTGTACATGACGAAAAACGGACTCTGCGTCGGCAATCGCTGATCCCGGTCCGCATCATACTTAAAGACTCAGCATAAGGAGAACAACACAATCATGAAAAAAACAAAACTCGGCATCATCGGGTGCGGAATGATTTCCGGCGCCTATCTGAAGGCGGCTTCGCGCTTTCACAACATCGAAATCGTCGCGGGGTCGGACATCGTGCCGGGCCGCGCGGCCGCGAAGCGGGATGAATTCAAGGAGTTCGGTTACAACGAGAACACGTTCCGCGCCTACGACGCGAATCCGGAAGGGACGAATGCCGAACTGCTTTCGGATCCCGAAATCGAAGTCGTGCTGAATCTGACCCCGCCGAAACAGCATTCGCGCGTGGATCTCGAAATCCTGAACGCGGGCAAGCATGCCTATTCCGAAAAGCCGTTCGGTGTGAATCTCGAGGACGCGAAGAAAGTTCTGAAGCTCGCGGAAGAGAAGAATCTGCGCTGCGGCTGCGCCCCGGACACCTTCCTCGGCGGCGGCCAGCAGACCGCCCGCAAACTCATCGACGACGGCTGGATCGGCAAGCCGCTGGCCGGAACCGCAATCGTGATGGGGCGCGGCCCTGAAAAGTGGCCCCAGGCTCCGTTCTTCTTCGACTACGGCGCCGGCCCGATGCTCGACCTCGGCCCCTACTACGTGACCACGCTTGTGAACATGCTCGGCCCCGCGAAGCGCGTAACCGCCTTCACGAAGAAGTTCGACGACATGCGCGTCGGCGGTCCGGAGACCCAGCCGCCGGTCTATCCGATCAACGTCACGACCCACCTGACCGGCGTGATCGAGTTCCAGTGCGGCGCGCTCATCACGATGATCAGCAGTTTCGACGTCTGGAAGCACGGCCACTGCCCGATCGAAATCTACGGATCGGAGGGGTCGCTGCAGGTTCCGGACCCGAACACGTTCGGCGGTCCGGTTCGCGTCTTCCGCAAGGGATTCGAGGAGTGGCAGGATGTGCCGATGCCGTTCGGCTACACCGACAACTCCCGCAGCATCGGCGCGGTCGACATGGTCAACGCGATCAAGTCCGGCCGTCCGCACCGTGCGAACAACAAGCTCGCGTATCACGTGCTTGAGATCATGTGTTCGTTCGACAAATCCAGCGAGCTCGGCCGCCCGGTTGAGATCGAAAGCACCTGCGAGCGCCCGGCGCCGCTGCCGCTCGGTCTCGACGACGGCTTCCTCGACGACTGAGCTTCCTGCTGAAACAGCAATTCACCCCGCAAAGTTCCACTTCGCGGGGTGTTTTTCTGCCGGGAGTTCCGGTACAAAAAAAACGCACCGCGGCAAACGGTGCGTTTCTTTTGAATCCGGCTCTTCGGAATTACATGCCCATATCGGCCGGCAATTCGACGTTGTATTTCACTTTATACTCTTTTTCGAGCTTGTTGAAATACTCCATCAAAGCCTTCTGCTGAGCCTGCTGCTCCTCCATCTCCTTCTGCATCTTGAGATAGTTGACGATGTCGGCGCTGACTTTTTCGAACGGCATCACGCCGGCCTCGGTCTTGAGCGCGTTGCGGCGGATGATGTGGTAGCCGAACTGAGTCTTGACCGGCTCGGAGGTGATCTCGCCCTCCTTCAGCGCAAGCGCCGCCTTTTCAAACTCCGGAACCATCTGCCCCTTCGAGAATACGCCGAGGTCGCCACCCTTCGCACTGCTCGGACAGGAGCTGTTGTCCTTCGCGATCGTCTCAAACTCGGCCGGCTTCTCCTTCAGAATCTTGATGAGCGACTCAGCCTTTTCCTTCGCCTTCTTGTCCGCAGCGGCGTCCTTCCCGTCGACGGGGATCAGGATGTGGGAGGCGCGGATCTGATCGGGCTTGTCGGCCTCCTGCTTGAACTGATCCTTGTTCGCATCGTAAAACTTCTGCGCGGCATCCGGCGCGATGGTCTTGTCGATCTTGACGTTCTTCAGAACCTTGTCCTCAAGATAGCTCTGACCGGCAATCTGCTTCTGGAAATCCGGATTCTTCGAAAGTTCATCAATAAACTGTTCCAGCGTCTTGCCCTGCATCTGCGCCTGCTGGGTCAGAGCGGCAAGCTGCATCTTCTCCATTTTCTTGATCTCCTCGTTCAGCTTCGCCTTGGCAAGCTCGGCACTCGGCTTGATCCCGGCCTTCTCAAGTTCGAGATCCAGAATCTTCTGAAGCACGATGCCCTTTGCGAGATTCGGCAGCATCCGCTTGATGAAATCGCCCGTGATTCCCGGCGGAAGCTGACCGCCGGGAAGATTCCCGATCAACTGCGCGACGACCTCGTCCTTCGTGATCTTCTGGCCGCCGATCTCCGCAAGAACCGGCGGAATCACGTTGAATGGATCCTCCGCCGGTTTCACCGGTTCCGGCTTCGCTTCGAGGGGCTTCACTTCGGCGGGTTTCACTTCGGCGGGTTTGGCGTTATCGGCCGCAAATGCGGTGAAGCCGCCGCAGACGAGACTGCCGGCAGCGAAAAGCGCCATGATTCTGCTGTAATCCATTGTGTTGTTTCTCCTTAGTTGAACAGGGAAACCTTTCCTCCGGTTTCCCGCAAACTCTTCTTCATACTTCCCCGATGCAACAGAAGCATCAGCTGTTTTAACATTAATATACTCTCAAGTATGAAATTTCAACTCCGGAAATCGAATATTCCTGAGGAAATTCGCTCTTTCGTCCGGATCCAGCGGAAAACCTGCCGAAAAAACCTTGTCAACCACGCAGAACGAGACAGCTGAACGGGGGCAGTTCCGCACTTCCGTCGCACCAACCGGCACCGCCTTCGCTGTCGATCACATGCCGTCCGGCCAGCGGAATCGTGCGCGCCTCCGGCCCGAGATTCACGGCGACGACGACGCTCTCGCCCTCCCCTTCCCGCCGGAACGTGAGCACCGCTTCCGGGAACGGGCTGTCCATCCAGACGGTTTCCCCCTCGGTCAGGGCCGGGATGCGGCGACGCAGCTCGATCATCCTGCGGATGAATGCCATACGGTGCTTTCCACGCGGAGTCGCCGCATTCGACCAGTCGATGCCGATGTACCCGCCCCCGTGGAACCGGTTGCTGAAAATGCTGTGCCGCCGCGAATCGGCGATCTCCTGCCCGTTGTAGAGAAACGGGATGCCGTCGATCAGAAAACAGAATGCCAGCGCGGCCTCGACACCGGCACTGTGAAGTTTTTCGGTCCGGCACTCATACTCGTCGTTTGAAATGTCGTGATTATCCGTACTGCGGATGAAACGGGCGCCGGTGAGTCCGCCGACAGCCTGCGACTCGTGTTCCCGACGCAACTCCGAGGCGGGTTTCTCCCCGGCCAGAACCGCACACGCGATATGCGGAATAGAGCAGTACTGCATATCGAACGCCGCTCGCTGCTCAAGCTCACTGCCTCCGAAACTCTCAGCGAGCATGACGATGCCGGGCTTGAGCGCATCGATCCTCCTGCGCCCCTCCTCCCAGAAGTCGAGCGGAACCGCATTGGAAACGTCGCAGCGGTAGCCGTCAACATCGAACTCCCGCACGAAATACTCCATGTTCCGCCACAGGTATTCGCGCAGCGCGGGAGATTTGAAATTCAGTTCCGGGAAATGCCAGAGTCCGTTCTTGACCGCGCCGTTTTCGTCCCGCACCACGAAATCCGGATGCTCATCGATGAACACTGCCGTCGGCCCGCAATGGTAATAGACCAGATCGAGCAGGACGCGGAGGTTGTTGTCGTGCGCGGTGCGAACGAACGATTTCAAATCGTCGTCCGTGCCGTATTCGGGATCGATGGAGTAATAATCCTTCATGCGGTACATGTTCTGCGGATTGCCGAAGCCGGACTGCCGCTGCCGTTCACTCCAGAACTCCTCGCGAGGATCGTCGTCGGCGAGGAAGATCGGGCAGAGGTAGACCAGATCGACTCCGAGCGAAGCGATGTGCGGCAGCATCTCTTCCGCAGACTTCAGCGTGCCGCCGGGGGTGAACGCCCGCAGATTGATCTGATAAATCACGGAATTTTTCAGGAATCCCGGAGCCTTCTTCGCCGTCATATCCGCCATGATATTTATCCTTTCCCATGTTTGATCTTTTATCCGGATGTTGTATATTATACCGTTTCAAGCTCAAAATAACAATGGCTGAAACGATTATATTTTTAACCATTATAACGATTCTCATGAAGGAACAACTGATTGAAAAAGCCCGGAAACTGCCGGAACCGGAGAGTTATTTCCGCGGACTCGAACCGCCGGAGGGGACATCGCATCTGCCGTCCAATCTGCTCCTCTACTGGCACGATTATCCGCATGAGCGCACGATCATAAGCACACGTTACATGCTGATCCTCCCGGCGCGGCCGATCGAATACATCGTCAACGGCAACCAGATCGAACTCGACTCCGGCCGGGCTCTGCTGGTCAAGCCCTACCTCCAGCGCAGCGTTCCGGAAACCCGCGAACGATATGATCGGCTCATCATCTCGTTCGAAGCGCCGGAAGCGGCATTCTATCTTCCGGCGGAATGGGTCATGCAGACAAACGACGAGTCGATGGCTGCGGCGGAACGGCTGGTGGACGCATATCTTGCCGGAGACATACTGCGTGCCGTTTTCGAACTGGTACTGCTGCTGCGCGAGCTCTCCCGCCATCCGGCCGAACGCGTGGTTCCGCCGCTTTCGCCACCGGTCCGCCTCGCACTGAACCGGATCAACCAGGCGCTCGAACTGCCGCTCTCGATCAAAGAACTCGCTGCAGAGTCGGGACTTTCCGTCAGCCATTTCCGTTACAGATTCCGCGAAGAGCTCGGAATTTCCCTCGGCGACTATCTTGCGGAACGGCGCGTCAATGCCGCCCGGCGGCTGCTCGAAGAGACCGCCGACTCCATCGGCGGAATTGCCCGCGCCTGCGGCTACGACACAATCTATGCGTTCAGCCGTTTCTTCCGCCGGCGTACCGGCATATCCCCCTCCGAATGGCGGAAACGTCACGCCATCCGATAAAAAAAAGGACGCCCTCCTCTCAGGGGCGCCCGTGGAAAAACCATGGAAATCGCCTCCGATCCATCCGGATCGACTTCGATTTCCACGTTCCTTCTCATAGTCGCCAGCAACACGCAAACGCGCACGGATTTGTTGTCCGGACAGGACGGTATGGCGAACACGGAACTCTCGTTCTTCCGGCTCTCTTCGTCACCGTTGCCGGCGGCACGACCGGCCGGTCGCTCCAGACGGTGATCGTCACCTGCGGCAGAGCGTGCGGCACGAGCAGAAAGCGAACCGAAGTGAGCTCCCCGGGGAGACTCCAGAACGGCTCCCGCCTTCCATGAACCACTGCAGAGAGCGAAATCGACAGCTCCGGAGCCAGAGCGCCGTTCCTCATCCACCGGAAATTCACGGAAAACATCATGCCGAATCCTCTCTTCCGAACCGGAAAATTACTTCGCCTTCTCGTTCTTCTGAACCACACCGGCCTCGACCAGCTTGTCGATGAGCTGCTGCATCGAGCCGAACATGCTCAGGAATCCCTGCGGCGGCATGATGACCCGCTGCACGGCCTGCATTTCCGTCGCACCGCCTTCCTTCGGCTGAACGGTGACAAAGTCGAACCGCACCATGCCGCCGGCAAAATGAATCTGGCCGATTCCGTCGACAAAAATTTCTTTTCCACAATTCATGATCTTCCATCCTTTCGATGTTCTTGCGCCCGGCAGAAGCCGCCCCGTGCGATTCCGTACCGGAGACGCATTCCGTACTGGAGAGCTAACTTAGCGCTCCGCGCGGCAATTATCAACCCTTCCGGGTGACTCTTTTCCCTTTTTTTTCGAAAAATGTGGTTCGGATTCCATCGGTTCAGCCGAAATCGCCCAAAAGCCCGCCATCCCGGCACGGGAGGATTGAAAAAAAGGCGGTTTCGTGGTATATTGAATCAAACAAGTGAAGTCCCGGAAGAGTTTGCACATGGTCAGCATCGTAATCCCCTCGCGCAACAATGAAGAGCGGATAGGCCGGACACTGGCTGCGATCTTCGCGCAGAATCGGCGCGACTTCGAGGTCATTTCCTGTGACGACAACTCGAACGACCGCACCCCGGTTATCCTCGACGGCTATCCGGAAGTGCGTCAGCTGCACATGCCGCCGGGGCGCCATTTTCCGGGGGAACTGCTGAATCGCGCAATACCGGAGTGCCGCGGCGAAATCATCGTCATCAACCACGCAGGCAGCTGCCCGCTCGACGCGGATTATCTGGACAACCTGGTGAAACCGCTGGAGGAGAATCCCGACATTCAGGCGACTTTCGCCAGACAGGAGGCTTGCTGCGACGCCCCCTTCGCACTGCGCAGCGCCATCGCCCGCAGATTCGCCCGGCAGAATCCCGGCTTCTCCCTTGCGGGAGCGGCGGTCCGCCGGAAACGGGCTCTCGCACTGCCGTTCGACACGACACTCCCGCTGGCGTTTTCGCAGGAGTGGGCGAAGCGGCTCGAAGCGGCGGGAGGAACCATCGCCTATGCGCCGGAAGCGCGGCTGGAGAGATCTCCTGAACCAGGCTGGACAAACCTCTGGAGTTTCTGCCGTTTGCTCGGCTTCTCCCGCGCCAGAGCAACGGGAGAGAGCTCCGGCTTTCTCGCATTCCTGCGAAAATTCGCGGTGGAAACCCGCGCAGACCTGCAACTCGCGAGAGCCTGGCGCTCCCCCGGTGCCCTCCCGGGAATCCTGCTGTGGCGGACGATCGAATACTACGCATATTTCCGCGGCGAACGCGCCGCTCAAGCAAAAGGAAACATCTCATGCTGAAAACCGCTCAGATCCTCCGACGGTTCGCCTTCGAAGAGTGGGGAGGAACCGAAAACACCATCTGGAACAGCGTGCTCGGAATGCGCAAACACAACGTGGAGTCGGACATTCTCAGCACCACCGCGCTTGCGCCGGTTGAATTCGAGGAGCGCAACGGAGTTGCGATCCGCCGTTTTCCGTACTTCTACCCCTACTGGCCGCTCAACGAAACGGATCGCCTCCAGCTCGATCACCGCAACGGCAATCCGGTCAGCCTGCCGCTCTACAACTATCTCAAATCGGCGGATTACGCACTGCTTCACGTCCACAGCACCGGACGCATCGCCGGGCTCGTGCGCGCGGCGGCGCGGAAACGGAATGTTCCCTACATCGTAAGTTTCCACCGTGACTATCTGCGGATGACGGAACGAGAGCGTGCCGAACTGGAGCGGCCGCTGCGTCACACCTTCTCCTACGGAAAACTCTTCGAGCTGGTCTGCGGCTGGAGACGAAACGTCATCTCCGACGCCTCCGGAATCGTCTGCGTCGGCGAAAAAGAAGCGGATTTTTTGCGCGAACGCTGGCCGAACAAACGGATCTTACGACTTGCCGACGGGGTCGATTTCGAGCGTTTTTCCACCCCGGTGAAAACCGATGTGCGCAAGGCGTTCAACATACCGCCCTACCGGACGCTGCTGCTGTGCGTTTCACGCATCGACGAGCAGAAAAATCAAAAACTGCTCGTGCGCTTCCTCTCGACTCTCACGGAAGAGGGGGAGAACGTCCACGCACTCATCATCGGTCCGCCGACCACCCGCTACTATCTGCAGGAACTCACGCAGCTGGCCAGGGATCTGCAGGTCTCCGACCGGGTGACGATCGTGCCGGGACTCGGAGCGGACGATGAACGGCTGGTCGCGGCCTATCAGGATGCGGACATCTTCATCATGCCGTCGAAAGACGAGACGTTCGGCATCGTCGTGCTGGAAGCGTGGAGCGCCGGACTGCCGGTGCTCGTCTCCGCCGTCGGCGGACTCAAGCAGCTCGTGCGGGACGGCGAAAATGGACTGCTCTTCGAACCCGACAATCTCGGCAGTTTGCTGAACGCCTACCGGACGCTTTCCCGTTACGGCCTGCGCGACAAGCTCACAACCAACGCCCGACGCGAAGCCTCAACCCGGTACAGCTACGACGCCATCAGCGGCCGCCTCGCGGAATTCTACCGCGAGAGCATCGAAGAACAGAACAACTGAAAAAGAAAAGGGGCTGTTGCAAAACCTCATAGTTTTGCAGCCGCCCTTTTCCCATATTTATAAGACTCTCTCAGCATTTCATTTTGCCCTATTATGTGTTTTTTCATGAGTCTTTTCAGATTAGCTTTCTTTGGAACTTCCGGTTCAAGATCCGCAGGAGCAATCCAGTAATCTGTTTTGCCTTTTCCGTCGAAAAAAGAAAATAATTTGCGGATGTTATATCCCAGACAAACGAGCATACACTCGGCACTGACATTATCGAGACCTTTTCGTCTGACCCTTTCATAATCCATATCCTGCTTTATGACGCCGAAAGCTCCTTCTACTTGGGAGGAACGATTGATACGCATTTCTATTCCTTTCGGCGAAAGCAAATTTTGTATGGCTTGTTTCTTGAATTCATATAGTTCATAGCATACCTCAAAAACTCTATCTTGGCGTTCTTTATCAGCGACACATCTCATACAAAATGGTTTAAATTTACATTCGCTGCAATTTTCAATATGATAAAACTTAGTTTCTTTCCCTCTGGAGTGAGTTCTATATGTATCAAGTTTAACAGCTTTCCTGCCGTTCAAACAAATCAGGTTTTGTTCTTTATCGAAACTGTATAGATCGATATATTCTCCGCGAACCATCTTCTGCCAAATCTGCGGTTTGACATAGTTTTCTATGCCCACAGCAGCCATATACCTGTAGTTATCCAACGAACCATATCCACTGTCTGCGCATAACTTTTCCGGAAAAGAGCCATAGTCAGCATGATAGTTGTCAAGTAAAGGTATAAAAGTTTTACTGTCGGCTCTATCTTGTGATACAAGGTAATCCAGAATCAGTCCTTTCGAAACTACAATTTGAAGAGAATACGCGGCATGCATGTTACTTCCAAGGCCTGAATAATAATCCGCTTTCAAACACATTGCTGTTGCATCTTTGTCTGTTTTGTAATAAGAATTTCGTTCCGTCCCGCAAATCGCTTCAATTTCTTCATATTGCAATGTTTTCAGTAACATTTTCTCCAATGAATGATAATCTTTGACAATCTGCGTCTGCCGATGCCCTGAACCACTTACAATAGGAATGTTTCTATCTGTAATTTTCTGTTTGAGCATAGAGAGAAATTGAGCTACTTCTTTCGATATAAATTCTTTTTTCCCTGGTGGCAAATGAAAATAGGCAGAAATAATTGATCTGAGACCTTCGTTTAACTTATCATGCTTTTTTCTAGGCTTCCAGACGAATTTATATTTGTTGGCATTGGCTTCAAGCTTTGTTCCATCGATAAAGACTTCAGATATGTCGATGTCATATTTTCGAACAATCTCTTTCATGATACATGAGAATATTTCTCGTTGTCTTGCAACAACTACGTTGTTGCAAAACCTGGAAATCGTGGAATATGACGGAGCTTTTTGTTCCATCAAATACATAAAACGTGTGTCGAATCGAATGCTGTCTTCAATGCGTCGAAGACTTCCCGAATGCTTTGAAAATGCAAATAGTATGGCGGAAAATAAACGAAACGGATTGTGAGATGGTCTTCCGCCTTTTTCGATGCTTTTAGTAACTGTTTCTGCTATTATTCGCCCTACGCCTGAGTACTCTAAAATCCTGAGATAATTATCGAGTTTTTGCTTTTCCTCAGAGGATAGATCTGAGCAAAGAAACAAATAGTCCTGAAAATTTGTAAAATAGGCCATGGTCATCTCCTGATCATAGCCTTATTATACACAATTTTACCGAGATTCAAAAGAAAAAGGGCTGTCGCATACCTTGTGAGGTTTTGCAACAGCCCCT
>NZ_CALXSK010000042.1 GCF_944391105.1 uncultured Victivallis sp. | reverse complement strand
AGATCGTTCATTTTTCCTCCAGGTTTGCTACCCCTAAGTTAAAATGAACCTTCTGCCTCTTTTTTTCATCCCCCAAATTAAAAACTTTTGAAATTACCTCGATTAAGGCAGGTAGGCGACCCATTTGTAACGGTTGATCCCCTCCTTGTAGTTGACTTCGTTGGAGGAGAGCGTCGCGACGTGTCCGTCGAAGAATCCCATGTTCGCCCGCTCGGATGGGTGGCGGTAGGCGACGAATCCGGTGTAAGTTTCCTGGTCTCCGTAGAGCCGCCAGTTGTCCGGGGGGCTGCCGCTCTCGCGGCATCCCCAGTCGAGTCCGTCCATAATCAGGAATTTTGTGCTGGCATTCTTGACCCGGCTGAGTTTGTAGAACAGCTTGAGACCGTCGGAGGGGTAGGCTTCCGTGCGGTTGTAGTCGTCGTCGGTTTTCAGGCTGCCGGTGGTGTTGATGCTGTAGGCGAAGCCGACGTTATTGTGCGCATAGGCGCCGTCGGCGGCCTGCCGCGCTGCGGATTTCGGACAGAGGATGCCGCTGTTGTAGGTGTAATCTGTCTGATCCGAACCGCCGAGCGCATCATGGAAGAATTTCAGTTTGCACCACAGCGTCTGGAGCAGGTCGTCGTTCGAATCGGCGTACATCTGCATTGCTCCGGCGATCTGTTTCAGGTTCGAGACACAGCTTACCGTATAGGAGCGCTCCCGCGCCTGGTTCAGCGCCGGAAGAAGCATGGAGGCGAGAATTGCAATAATTGCAATCACAACAAGAAGTTCGATCAATGTGAAGAAACTTCCCGATTTGCTTCCCCGGACAAAGAAACCCGAACCGGACATTCTGCGCGTCCGGCGGCCGACTTGCTTGGATCGACTTTTCATGGAAACCTCCTGTGTTATGGCTGAATCGGTCTGGAAACGGTGACACCTTTGTGAAAATAATGGGGGCACAGAACGCTGGTGTGAATCGGAAACTCCCCGGCAGAGAGGAGGTTCATGACAAGTTCCACGCCGCTGCGGACGTTCAGGCAGCAGCGGTTCACATCGATCGGATAGAGATAGGATGGCTGTTCCGGGGAGATCGTGATGAGCGAAACATCTTCCGGAATCCGGAGTTTGAGCCGCCATGCCGCGGCCAGGAACATTGCGCAGGTATCCCAGTTGCTGCAGATCCAGCCGGTGTAACGCCGTTGTTCCAGCGCCTCCTCGAAGCGCGCCGGATTCCCGTAGTTGTCGCTGAATACATCTTCCGGTGCGAGGTCCGGGTGGGCTTTTCGGATTCCGTCGATGGTCTGACGGAGGCGGTTGGTTGGGGCTTCATCGAAGGAGTTGATTCGTTCTCTGGGGCCGATTTCGCCGAAGAACCCGATTTTGCGGTGTCCGGCCCGGCGCAGCACGCGTGCAAGCCCCGTTCCCATACCGGCGTAGTCGGGATGCACGGTGACTCCGGTAGGCTCCTTCTGGAAAGAGAGCGTAATGAGCCGTGTCCCGATGTCGGCAAGCTCCCGTTCCTGCGGGCAGAGCCGTTCGATGCTGGAGGGCTGAATTACGGCGAACGGCCGCAGTTTACGGCACTGCTCAAGGGTTTCGCTGCGCCGTCCGGTGAGAATCAGCGTCTCGTACCCTTCCTGCGAGCAGCGGTCGAGCAGCAGATCGAGCAGTCCGTATTCGGTTGGAATCGGTCCGCTCCGGAAAACGTTGTGCGGACTCACTACGAACAGTACCTGCTTCTCTTTTCCGCCGCCGTTCAACCGTCCGGCGAGACTGCTGCTGCTCCAGCCGACATCTTCGATATAGGCGAGAATTTTGCGGCGGAGTTCCGGCTTTACGCCCGGTTTTCCGTTAATCGCGCGTGAAACCGTGCCGAGCCCGACGGCGGTGGCCGCCGCGATATCCTTGATGGTCAGTGTTCCCTTTTTGCTCATCTCTAATCAGGTAGAATTGGAAATTTTTCCATTTTTCAATATAATTATACCATAAAGCCAAATGGATGTCAAGACTGTTTTTTGAGAAAATGGAAATATTTCCAGTTTTATCCGGACGAAAAAAAACTCCGCACGTCGCCATGCGGAGAGGAGAGAGTCCTCGCAGGGGAGGAATGTTTCGGGTTTATCGGTTGATGAATTCAAATTTTACTTTGTCTTTGCCGGCGCCGTTCACCGTGCAGAATGTGGTTTCATTTGCCTGGTTGAAGAGGAGGAGTTCCTTGTTCAGCGGAAGAACCATCGGCGGCACGTCGAGATGCCGCACGGAGAGACGCCCTTTTCCCATATCCTGCACGGAGAGGACGAAAAATCCGGCCTTCACCACATCCGGAGTGGAAGTTTCCTCGATTTTGACGAGATAACGGTATCCGTGTCCCGCCCGGCAGACGACGGCGCCGAAACTGTCGGTGTCGAGCACGAAATCCGGTGCGGTCGACTGGCTCTGGAGTTCAACTTCTCCGGTCACGCCGGGTTTCACCAGAACGCGGGGCAGTGCAACGTGGCTGGCGGGGCACTCCGAAACCGCTTTCGCCGAGACGATATATCCCGGCTGAGGTGTGGAGACCTTTTCGATTTTGACGATGCTTCCGGTGAGAGTATTGCCGGAATTGTACGTGGCACACCCACCGACCAGCAACCCCATTGCTCCGATGAGGACGGCACTCAGAAACAGTCTCATGATTTCCTCCATTTGGTTGTGAATTTTCAGCGGAACAATCGGCACAAATGCCGTAACTCCCAATATAGCATGGGAGCCGGGGATTGCAAATTCCGCCGGAACCGTATTCCGGGCGCTCCGTTTCAACTGGAGAAATCAAAAGTAGTTTTCCCGTCGCGGCAATGTTCCATGAGGCCGACCAGATCCGCGGCGTCGAGAAAGTCGTCGGGGAACGGTGAATCTCCACGCAGATGTTCGAGAAACGCGCGGTTTTCCTGATAAAACCCCGATTGGAAAGGGCGCCAGGCGTACTCAGGACTCGATTCCGGAGTGATGATTTCCCGGCTTGCCGAGTCGATGGTTTCCACGATCAGCCGTCCTCCGCCGTCGCCGGGACAGCATGGAACGTCGATCGTGACGCTCCGCTTTTCGGAGACCATCGTGTAACGTTCGAGATTGACTCCCGCGCTCGGACAGAAGTTGAGAAGAGCGGCTCCTCCATCGGCCATCTCCCCCCAGATCACGGTATTCCGAACATGCGGGTGTTCCGGGCAGACTCCCTGTCTGGCGATCGATCCGCGCAGATACGGAGCGTGCAGCAGAAACTTTACGAGATCGTAGCCGTGCACCATCGTTGTGGAGAAATCCTCATCGTAGCGGTGGTCGCGGTAAAAGTCGCACCGGCAGAAGCGGAAGGGTGCTTCGGATTCCCACTCTTTGCGCAAGGTTTCAAAGAAACTCACAATCGGGGTGTATCGCCGGTTGAAAGCGACCTGATGCGGGACGATCGAATCTGCTTCCGGCCGGCGCGCGGCCGTGAGAAGAGTCCGAAGTTCCGCCAGATTCATCGCCGGGGGCTTTTTGCTCAGAACCGGGATGCCGTGGCGCAGAACCAGCGTCGAGATCGTTGCATTCGCTTCGGCGTTGACCGCGATGGTGACGCCGTCGGGACGGATACGGTTGAGCATCTCTTCCGCGTCGGTGGCCGATTCCGCGTAGCCGAAGTCGCGGGCGTAGGCTGCGGCGCGTTCCGCGTCGCGATCAACGGCGCAGACCAGTTCAACGTCAGGGAACTCTTCGGCGAGTCTTTTCCAGCTCGGGCCGTGAACGCAGCGCGCCATGTTGCCGGTTCCGATTGCGGCGATGCGGAGTTTGCTGTTCATATCGAATGCCTTTCCTCTTGCGATTAATTTTGTTCCTGAGCGGATTCGGGAGGACGGTACCCCCCGTCGCCGCCGTATTGCAGATAGACACGGTGTGCCAGACAGAGCATCCAGACCCCGGCGACCGCCAGGAGCCCGCCCAGCAGCAGCGTGTACTCGTAACGGTTTCCCGTCCAGTCGAGGAATTTGCCGACGACCGGAGTCATGAGCATCCAGCTGAACGAGATCAGCAGCCACATCGCGGAGTTGAACTGGGCGAACCGGCTGCGCGGAAAGAGTCTCGGCCCGTAGGAGGCGGTCAGTGTCAGCAGACTGCCGGTCAGCACCCCGTGCGCGATGAAGATGATTGCGAACGAGATCCGCCCGTGAACGAGAAAATAGCCCGCGAAACAGAGCAATCCATACAGCGCCAGCGTCACGATGCCGGTTCGCACCGGATGAAAGCGATCCGAAAGGATCCCCAGCAGGTAACTCAACAGAAACGAGATGATGTAGGTGTACGCGAGAAATTTCCCGTAATCATCCATCGAAATGTCGAGGCTTTTGGCGTAGAAGATTCCGTAGGCGTTCAGCGGGATGTTCGCGAGCATCGCCACCGGCAGCGCGAAGAGCAATATCCGGTACGGCTTCAGAGAGAAACACTCCTTCGCGTACTCCCGGAAAATGATGAACGGATTGGCCGACCCCTTGTCTTCCGGATCGACCGGCGGATACTCCCCCTCCTTCACGTTCACCAGAAGCAGCGTGAAGCCGACCGCGTAGAGCAGCGCCAGGCAGAGGAAGATCGGCATCGCGTGCGTTTCGGCATATCCCATCAGCCAGTAGTTGAACATCACGCCCGCAATGAGGCTGATCGCCCGGAACAGCCCGAAGAACCGACCGAGAAACTGCTGCGGCACCACGTCGTTGACCAGCGCAGTGAACAGGACGCTTGCAAGCGTGTTCCCGAAATCGAACAGGACCCAGAAGAGTCCGAACCACAGCAGCGCCGCAGTATGGAACGTGATGAGTTCCTTCCCGACCGTTTCGCACAGCCACTTCGCCAGCGTCGGGGTCAGTCCCAGCCCCGCCAGCCCGAGCACGATGATCGGCACCGTGAATGCGAGGAACGGAATCCGCCGCCCGAACCGGCCGCGGTGGCGGTCGGACCAGTAGCTCACGATCGGCCCGAGAAAGATGTTCGTGAAATTCGGGAACGAGAGAATCAAAAGCCCGTAGACGAAATCCGAAACTCCGAACGATTTGACCATCAGCGTCGCGACGCTTCCGACCGCCCGATCCTTCATCGACCAGGCGAAATCTCCCCAGAGCAGCCAGAAAAAGAGCATGGCAAGCGCTCCGGTCCCATAAGTCAGCGTGCCGACGGTCCAGCATTTTTTCGTCATGGAACGGCCTCGCCTCACTTCGACTTTCCGGGTGGAAGCAGCAGAATTTTCACATCGAGAACACCCTGTTTCCCCGTTTTTTCGATGTAGATCCGATTCTGCTCTCCGCGTGCGAGCGGGAGTTTTTCGACGCCGATGGAGGTCCCGGCCGGAGCCTCGATCCGGACGGCGCCGCGCTTGCCGGAGATCGTCGCGGTGTTCCCTTCGACGGTCACGGGCAGTATGGTCTGCCACAGAAAACGCACTCCTTCTCCGCGCTTGAGTTCGTAACGGTCGGAGATGACGAGTTCCTCCGGGCGTTCCGAAACGAACGTGCGTTTCCAGTTTTCGAAGTAATCCGGCCAGGCAGCGCCGGGCGCGATCTCCGCCCGGAAAACCCGGGCGTCGCCGCCGGCTTCGACCGGAATGTCAACCGGACAGGGATTTTTCGGGGAGGGACGCTCCGGCGTACCGGTCGGCAGAAGCATGTTGTGCCGCTCCGCCCGCCGCAGTTCGTGGACGAGCGGGTTGCTGTAATCGCAGCTGCCCGGGTCCATCGCGAAGAGTTCTCCGGCATATTCCAGTACGAAACTGCCTTTGTCCTCATGGTTGTGACCAGCGCGCGCGACGTTGCCGAAAATCGCAATTTTGACGGTTTCCCCGTTCAACTTCCGGGTGGAGGCTGCAAGATTCATCGATGGCAGGTGAACCAGCGCGGGTGCGGGATCCTCATCCTCCGGCAGGGAAAGCGCGATCCGCCATGCGAGTGCCGCGTCGAGCATGTTCGGGATGGTGGATGCCGGTTTCAGCGTCGGCCAGTCCCGGTTGCGGCGGAAGTTCTTCCGAACCATGCGCGCCCAGGGGCCGTTCGGATTGATTTCCGCCATGATCGCTTCGGAAATGAGGTCGTGGGCTCCATTGAAATCGACACCGTCCGCAAATGAGATGACCTCCGCCCGGTCACGGGAGGAGGAGATTGCTTCCCCGAAATTGTCGCATTTGCGCATCACTTCCGGAATCACTTCCGCGAGCGGCTTCCGGGTCAGGCGGCTGTAGAAATAGAGCGCAAGTCCCGCGTCGCGGCCGACACAGCGGAAATAGGTCGGCCCTTCCGCATAACCGCCGTCGGCGAGGATCGTGCGGTTCAGATTGTCGTGCAGCTCCTGAAGAGCCTGTTCCCGGTAGGGTTTGACGCGTTCCGGGGAGGTTTTTGAATTGCCCCACTCCTTTTCCAGCACCGCGAGCGCGAGCATGCGCCCGGAAGAGAACCAGGAGAGCTGATTGCAGTCGAAAATGTAGTCCCACCGCCAGGTGACGTACTGGATCGAGCCGACCCCCTCCTGTGCGAGTTTGCGCAGCACGAGCGTTTTCGCTTCCGGAGTCAGATATTCGCCCGCGAGATCGAGCAGCGCGGCGACCTCGAGGCAGCAGAGACTCTGGACGAACGCCCGGTGTTCGAAGGAAGAGCCGGGAAAACGGCAGAGAAACGCGTCATCCCAGTTCCTGCACAGTGCGATTGCGAGCATGTAGCGGGCGGCCAGGCGCAGCATTTCCGGGTCCCGGTTCAAATGGCCTGCGAGCGCTGCGTTTACGCCCCGATTCAGCAGTTGCCGCCCGAAATCGCGCACACGGCAGTAACGGGTGTCTCCGAAGAAGTTCACATAGTCGTTGATCAGCGTTTCGGGACGGATGGCGGCGGCCTCTTCGCCGCAGGCGAGGAACGGTGATTTGCCGTCCCGCTTCAGGAGACGCTCGTGTTCCCGGCGCAGAAGCTCCAGATCCTCCCGGCTGAACAGCAATTCGTAAGCAGGACGAAAGGAGGGGGTAAAATCTTCTCCCTTCAGAAACCTGTCAAGATCCATCGGATGAGCTTCCCGGTTTTTTCGCATCTCCTCGAGCAGGGGGCGGTTCTGGAGCCCGATCCAGCTCAGCCAGCCGGAACCTGGGCGGTTCGCCCGTACATCGATTGTGAGGGAGGTCACTCTGGTTGCGCCTTCGAGCGGCAGCTCCAGTTCCTGTTTGCGCGATCCGAATGGCGGGGATTCGATCCGGCGGATGCCCCGGTCTGTCTCCGCCGTAAGAATCACCTTCGCATTCGAGGAGAAGGCTCCGCAGAGAATGAGCCGGTCGTAACCCGTAACGTTGAGTTCTCCTTTCCGTTGCAGCGTGAAGGCGCGCCCATCCGGCGATGGGGTGGCCCAGGTGAGTGAGACCGTGTCCCACTCCTGACGCGCTTTGGCATCGGAGCCTTGTTTTTCCAGACTCCACTGGTCGAGTTCGCTCAGGGCTCCGTCCCAGAACGGTTCGAATACCGCCTCGGCCGGATTGAACGGAACAGCCCGCCAGGGACGGACGGAGGCCGCGGAGAGTTGAAATGTCGCGAAGATCATCGTCAGACAAATTGGAAGCAGGATTTTCATGATCTTACACCTCAATCCGGGATGATGTGAGTCACGTTGTCGATCCGCGTGAACAAATTCGGGTACGGAGCGTTGCTGGCGACTCGGAAATCCCCGTTCGCATAGGGATTCGAAAAACTCGTATACGCTTCGTCGGAGACGCAGTTCGTTCGAAGGTTCTGCACATGTCCATCCACCATCAGCACGCGGCAGAGGCCCGAGTGTCGACTGCTCGGGAGACCGTAGTAGTTGTCCTCATTGTAGGAACGTTGCAGGAGAAAGTAGCCCTCCTGTCTTTTACTCGGGGTGTTGACCACGCTTTCGCACATCCACATGCGCGAGGCCGGACCGTAGATCCGTCCCATTTTCGTGTAGGAGATCACAAGGTTGTTCCCGGAACCGCTCTGGGTTCCCATCGCGCTGTTGACTCCGTAGAAAGGACGGTCCATCGCATACGCCCGCCCCACTCCGCGCATCTGGGTCGGACTGCAATCCTTCATGAAACGCGCCTCGTCGCAGAAGGCTGCTTTGCTGAGACTTTCTGTCGTGGTGGTTGAGGAGGGGCAGTAAAGCACGTTTCCGCGCAAGCCCACAGTAACCGCCATCTGGTTGACCCAGGTCGGCGGATAGGCTGCTCCGCCGAACGACTGCCGCGCATTTGGAAGGCGGTCATCGGAAAGCGAGGCGTAAAGTCCCGTGTAGTTTCCCAGGGTTTTGAGGTTGCTCGTGCAGGTTGTGGCGCGGGCGGATTCACGGGCACGATTCAGCGCCGGCAGCAGCATCGAGGCGAGAATCGCGATGATCGCAATAACGACAAGGAGCTCGATCAATGTGAAATTGTTTCGTTTCATTTTTATTGATCCTGTTTTATGGAGGTTGAGGTTGTTGCTTCTGAGCATCGTCTTTTCATCCCGCTTTTTTGACTGATTCGAGATGTCGGCTGCCTGACCAGTTGGGGAATCATTTTGATTCGCAGCGGCAGGTCGTCCGGCGCGGAAATGCGGTGCAGCAGCTGCAGTGCGCCGAGTCTGCCGATGTCTTCCGCGCGGATGTCGATGATGACGGGGCGGTTCTGCAGAGAGTTGATCCGGAACGATTCATTGTTGCAGGAGATGAAATGGATATCGCGTCCCGGCAGGATATTGTTCGACAGAAGAACCGGATAGGCCAGCAACGTGGAATCATCCGCCGGGGAGAAGAAGAGCAGCGGCGGTTTGACATGCGCAAAAACGTCCTCGAAATAACGGCGCATCTCCTCCGGATCATCAAGCACCGCGTGCGAAAGCCGTTCGGGAACATAGACCTCTTTCCCCTGTTTCTGGACGAGTATCCGGAAGAATTCGATTCGCTCTTCGAAGATCGGTTCGCTGAAGTTGAAGAAGGAGACGCGCGGGATCGGGTGTTCCTGACAGCACTGGGCGGCGATGATTCCGATCTCGCGGTTGTCGTAGGTGATCTGATCGACCTGTTCCCGGACGGGCAACCCCATCAGCACAACTTCCGGAAGCTGACCGTGGGCCCGTGATTTGCCGACCGACAAAATTCCGATGATTTCCCGGCTGTATACCGGTGTCTCAAAACTCTGCACGGAGAGATCCAGGTTGTGTTCACGTAGGACGTTTTCCGCTCCGCGCAGGACTTTTGCATAGATCGTATGGATCGCATCCTCAATTCGAGGCAGCTGAAAGACCACCCGGTTGCGGGGTGTCGGGCGCCTCGTTTCATATAGGGATGGGCGACCGACGCCACGTCGGCGGTACTGAAGTTTTTTCACCGCGTCGAGGACACGGTGACGTGCTTCCGGCGAGATGCACTCCTTGTTGTTCAGCACCATCGAGACCGTCGCCTGTGATACCTCCGCCAGCGCGGCGACGTCACGGATGCTGGCCTGGTGTGCCAGAACGCAGGATTTTTCCGGAGATTTTTTCATCGCCGGCCTAAAGATTGAGCCCGTCATTTCCGGTTCCGAACCGGATTTCGCCGATTTCGGCAGTGAGACCGCGCCGGGCTCCGTCTCCTCCGATCCGGATATCGCTTTCGCCCCAGACGACGGGACGTTCCGGTTTGGCCGAAGCGACTTCTCTTCCGTCGACCAGCAAAGCCGCGTCTCCGTCCGGATCGAATCTGAAGCCGACCCGCACCGGACTTTTCAACGGCAGCGGTTCGGGGGAAGCCAGCTCCACGGAGACTTGATATTTCTTCGCTTCCGCATCATAATACCAGGCTGTGAAGAAGAGGTGACAGCGCCCTCCTTTCGGTGCGATGTAGAACTGCCACATATTCTGTTTATTGCGACGATACAGCAGGACGCCGATGGTATCCCCCCGATCGATCCGGAGCGCACAGGAACCGGAGAAACTTCTCGGATTCCCGATCCCGGTCAGTTCCAGGTACGCAGTCGGACCGGTCGCGGCTTTCGCAAAATTCAGGCTGGTGCTTTCTCCGATCGGAGAACCGGTCGGGACATTCCCTTGAAGTTTCACGGAAACTCCCCCGGAAATCCGGTTGGTGACTGTTCCGGAACCTTCAATTTGCAGATCTGCAAGAATTTCCGCATTCAACGGCAGCATGCCTCCTGCCAGAACCGGCAGCATGAAAATCCAGCTCTTTTTCAACATCGTGTCCTGATCCCTTTCCGATGGTAACTCCGCCTCTTGATGGAAAATACTCGTTTTTTATTGATCATTATTATATTCGAAATGATCTTCAAATGCAAAAATGTTTAAATCAAAATTTTTGTAACTTTTGATTTTCCTGCGTTAAAACAGTTTGAAATTTATATTAAACATTATTGTTAAACGGGGATGATTTTTCAATTCTGCCTTGCTCCCTGCTTAACGGATGCGATCGAAATCAAAACGACGTGCAACGTCTTTCTCATATCTGGAATATCTCCTCGCAGGTTCGATTTTTACAGGCTGGTTGAAAAAATACAGCTTCCGGGGGTTGTGCCGGTGCGAAGTCTGGAGTATAGTTATTCGAGAACATGGGAACGGGTGTTTCCGGCGCAACGGAGAAACCCCGGGAGGAAAGATGGATCGCACCGAAATCTGCCGACTGCTGGAAGAGTGGCTCGAAACTCCGCCGCCTTTGACGGTGATCGCCGAGACGGAACGCTCGGCGTTGCGCGCCGAATTCAATCCGCACATCCACATGGGATGGGAATTGAAACAGCTCGCCACAGGCGAACTCCATCTGGTTGTCCCGGGCGTTCCCCATGAGACGACCGGAATCTGTCCGCTGAGTCTCGAGACCGGAGTCGGCATGTTCACGCTCCGGGCCGGGGGGCGTTATTTCTTCTTCAACCGATTGACGGACTGCAAGTTCAATCCGCTTCCGGAACTCTTCGCTCTGCTGGTGCGGATTCCGGAGGAAGAGCTCCGGCTTCGGAAACTGCTGCTGCGCTCCTGCATTGAGTCGGCGCGTTCCCTGATCGAAAAGCTCGGGGACGCGCCGGAAGAACCCGGGGATCTCTACGCTCGATCCATCGACTATCTGCGGCGGAACTATTACCGCCGGGAACTCGGGGTCGCGGAACTCGCTGCCTTTGTCGGCGTCACTCCGCAGCACCTGAACCGGCTGTTCCGTCGCAACGGCGGCTTGAGCATCCGGCGGCAGCTGATCGCCATCCGGCTCGAGAAGGCGCGCGAACTGCTTGAATCCGGCCGGTATCTCGTTTCCGACGCGGCACGACTGACCGGCTGGAGTTGTCCGTTTTACTTCTGCAATTCATTCAAGCGACGCTACGGAATACCTCCTGTGGCGGTGAGGAGGTGAACGAATTCCCGTATTTTTCTCTGTTGCGTTATGAACGTTCTGTTTTTTTGCTCTGCGAAAGGAGGAGTCATCATGTGTTCCAGGCGAATAGAAGCCATTCACGAGACCATATTCGAGGGAAGTCGTCCGTTCGGTTATTTCGGCTGGCCGACGGTGGCGAAGCTGCCGGACGGAACGCTGGCGGCAGGGGCGTCCGGATTCCGCAGCAGCCATATCTGCCCGTTCGGGAAAACCGTGCTCTGGACGAGTCCCGATGAGGGTAGGAGCTGGAGCGATCCGGTGATCGTGAACGACTCTCTCATCGATGATCGTGACGTTGGATTGTGTCCGCTGCCGGATGGGAGTCTGCTGATAAGCCATTTCAGTTCAGACACCCGGCTATACTATCCCAAAGGGGCTCCCATGCCGGATCGCACGGATTTCCGCCCGGTTCTCGACGCCTGGGAGGATGGGAGCGTTGCCCGGTATCTCGGCAGTTTTCTGCGCCGTCGGCTGCCGGACGGGAGTTTCGGGCCGCAAATTCCGGTTGCGGTGAGCTCTCCTCACGGTCCGACGCTGCTTCGGGACGGTTCGCTGCTTTATGTCGGAACCCGGTTCGGAATCGTGCAGCCGGACGGCACGCTCCTTTTCCGGATGGAGGATTTCTGCGGCGGGGACGAAGCCGTGCTCCGCAGCACGGACCATGGTGAGCACTGGACGGAGCTCGCGGTAATTCCGAGCCCGCTGCCGGGCACCCGTTTCTGTGAACCGCACGCGCTTGAACTGCCGGACGGCCGGATTCTCTGTCTGCTTCGACTGGAAGGGGAGGCGTATTTTTCGATCTGGCAGACAGAATCGTCCGATGGCGGCCGCAGCTGGACGCCCGCAATCCGCATTGCGGCGGGCAGTCCGCCGCACCTGATGCTGCACAGTTCCGGAACGCTGATCGGTTCATACGGCTGTCGCCGTGGTAATTTCGGGCAGCGGGTCATGTTCAGCCGGGACGGCGGGCGAAGCTGGGATGTCGACTGGATTCTCCGGGATGACGGCCCGACGGGCGATCTCGGGTATCCTTCGACGGTCGAGTTGTCGGACGGATCACTTTACACGGTTTACTATCAGCAGCCGGCGCCGGGTGCCCAGTGTGCGGTTCTCGCTTCACGTTGGCGGCTGCCGCAGGCGTGATACAGACAAATGAACCGCCGCTTTGAACGGGACGGCGGTTTGTTTTGCTGCGACCGGGTAATGAGAGTGTTACAGCGGTTTTTGCCGGGAGGGTTTTGTCCCGACTCCGGCCTGGCCGGTCCGCCGGCGTTCGTTCGACAGAGCTCGGATCAGACAAAGCAGCAGGATTCCGTCTTTCCGCATACGTGCCCCTTTCTGAAGATGGTTTCTCTCGCCGACGAGCCGGAATGAGCCGCCAGACAGAAATTGCGAAATATCCCGGCCATATTTTTTTGAATCGAATCGTTCACACTTTCGTATATTATGAATAAAATCGAAGCAAAAGTCAAGAGGATAACGAATAAAATCTTGAAAATATTCGTATATTTTGGTGTTTTCGAATGAATGGATGGATCACGTCCGGTTTTCGGGATGACGGTCCGGCAGGTTCGCCGGGGGGCATGCCGCTTTCTTCTTTTCGCGATGAAAAGGTTCCGGACGTCTCCCCGCTGCGGAAACCGGGTGAAGGAACGATCTTGAAATTCCCGCTCCTGATGGCGTCGACGGGGCTGTCGATGGAGAGGGACGTTTTCAGCGCGGTCTGGGTCGGTGCGGGGTTGTGAAATGCGCGGAGCTCCTCATCGGCATGTTCGACGCCGTGCCGCCCGCGATCGCCGGCAATCCTCTGCGCCTGACGCGAACATGCAGACGCCGACCCCGCCGCAATTCCTGTTTGATTGATATGGAGTGGATTCGATTTCATAACACGTTCAAATGAAATATCACTTTTTCTAGACATGTGTTCAATTGGTTTCCCGGAAAGCTCCGGCAGGGACGTCGGAGAGGTCACGACGCACATTTCGAGTTCGGCTCCATGCTGATTTCAGAACTGTTCAAGCCTGAATCCGGCATGATTTCCGCGATGTATCCCTTGAGCCGGTCGAGTGGGAAATCCGGTTTGTCAAGCGCACCGCGATTCCGCCTGGTCCGCCGGGGCGCTGAAGCAGTAATCGTGTCCGGGCTGAAACACGCCATGACGCGGGGAGTGTTCCGACTCTTCGGACGCCCGGAAATTGCGACTGCTATTTGACAGCTTCATGCCTGACCGGAGGTTTTACCCCCTCCGGACGAAAAAGAACTCATTGTTGAAAAAAAATTCAATATGAAACTTGAAAAACGCCTGTTTATGCAGTAATTTAATAGTAATTCGATGATGTGTTTTCGGATTTCGGCAGTTGTTTTTCCGCTGAAAAATTTTTAGAATTTTAGAGGGCGTTTGCAGATGCAACGAATCGTTTCCGACACCATAAAATTGAAGCCGACTTCCGATGCGGATCGTGCGTTTGAGTCGTCCTCCCGTCTTTCCCCGGCAATTTCCGGCCCGGAGCAGAGGGGAGGGTGGAGCGCACGCAAATATTCTCCCTGCCGAATCTTTTCCAGAAGGAATCCGATTTCCGCAAAGATTCGACAAACCGTTTTCATGGCCGTGCCGGCCGTTCGTTTTTTCCGGCTGTCTCGAAATGTTCTTCTTTCCGCTCTTCCGGCATGTGTGACGGGGCGGGAGATTCGATTGATTTCAATGGGAGAGACCGGGAGTGTGATGTTCACTGGTTGACACGTGCTGGCGGAGGAGGCCGAATCGCCTCCCTTGCCCCTTGTTCCGCCGTTTCCGGGCGGAATATTGCTTGAAGAATGCAGGTCAGGAGTGTCCAGGATAAATGGACGCTCAAATTGTTAATCTATAGGAAAAGGGAGAAAAATGAAGAATTCTTTCGTCGCCATCGGAATGTTTGCCGCTACCGCCATGTTCGTTGCCGGATGTGCATCCGGCGATACGCGCAGTGACTGGGATGCCCAGTATGAGCGTTTCTGCAACGAGCGTCCCGCCGCCACCGCCGTGACCACCGGGGATGAGAATCTCGACGCTGTTGCCGCCACCTCCGCCAAGCTGTACGGCGCCACGATCAAATATCTGGACGAGTATGTGACTGCCAACAATGAGTATCGCCCCTACATCGGCTTCACTTATGAGGTGGAGGACCTGGTCAAGAACAATGAGAACATGACCGAGGCGCAGGCTGCGGAAATCGTTCTTGCGGAAGCGAAAAAACGCGACGAGGGCAAGCCGGAAAGCGAACAGGAGTATCCGCGCATCATCGCCGGATACAATGCCGTGATGGCGCTGCAGCCGGAAAACAAGCTCAAGGAGCTTGCGCCGCTCGCCGTTGAAGCCGCTTCCTGTGTGGATAAGGCTATGGCGCTGAAAAATTCGTTCTCGGGATTCGACGCCACGATCCTGAAGAAAATCCAGAGCGCTGCGAACGTGGTTGAGCAGGCGCAGTTTACCAGCGAAGCGCTGGTGTTCCTGCAGTATCGTTACGAGCAGGCGAAGAATCTCGAAGGCCACATGCAGTAAAGACCGGTTTGTTTCGGGGCGCGGGATCTGAATTCCGCGCTCCGCCGGCATTGTTTTTCTTTTTCGCGAAATACTAAGAACGGTTGAATGATGAATAGAATCTACAAGAAATCAAATCTGAAATATGGTTTGATCTGTCTGGGAAGTTCCCTCGCGATTCTGGTTGCAGGTTGTTCCTCGGATGATATCGCTCTGGACCCGACTCATGCGACTTATTCGTACGAACAGGTGAAGGATCAGCCGATTACGCTTCCTGCCAACTACAATAAAAACAATTTCAGAAAGCTGCTGCTCGGAGTGGCGGTCAATGACATCGGGGTGAAGGCCGGCGAGATTTCTCCGAACGTTGTGCAGACCTTGAGTGCCCGGCTTCAGACGGAGATGGCGAAGCTGAAACGTTTTTCGGTTTTCTCGGCGCACAACCGCGGGGGAGTGGTTCTGTTTCAGTCGCTTGCGGACGTCGGCGAGGCGAAAGTTCCCGACAAGAATCCGAGGGAGATGGATCTGATTCTCAGCGCCTCGATCACCGTCAGCAAGGAAAAGACGGAACGCAAGTACGACGACCTGCTGATCTACGAGGTGGAGTGCGATTTCAACTGTGAAGACATCCGGACCGGCGAGGTGAAATTCGCGGAGAAGGCCACGGGCCGCACCGCCCGGGCGGTCAAATTCGGTCTCGGCGGCCGCCGTGTCGGGGGTTACAGCGAGGAGGATGAAAAACAGGCGATTTACAATGCCGCGATGAAAGCGATTGCGGTCGCCGCCAACAAGCTCGGCAACTACTATCCGGTGGGGGGACAGATCACCGGTATGCTCAGCACCCGCATGACCCTGGACAAGGGGTTTGAGCACGGTGTGGGCAAAGATATGGTTATGACGGTCTATGCGTCGGTCTCCGGGGTGGATGTGCCGGTGGCTCGTGCGGTGGCCTCCCCCTCCGATTTGACCAGCAGCTTGAAGATCATGCAGTGGAATGACGACGACGAGGATGCCGAACCGATCATCGAAGAGATTCGGGAAGATCGTAATTGGCTGAAAAACAACAAACTCTACGCCGTCGGAATCGGGATGGCCACTCCGCCGGAGTGGGAAAATCAGTATAAAGACAGTTTCGATGAAAGCATGAGAGCTCGCTGATGTTCAAGTTGATCGCATGGCTGGGAGTGTTTCTGGCGGGAGCAGTGCTCTGCGCGGCGGAGGCGTCTTTTGATGTGCGCGCCTGCGTAAAACAGATGCAGGAGGACGGACAGACCTGCGCGGGCGGGGTTTCCGAGGAGTTCGGAGCCTATGTCATTGTGTTGGTCGATCTGGAACTCGATGGGAAAATTTCCAATGCAGAGGCCTCGGAACTTGCGCTGGCGCAGGGGAAAAAGGAGATCGCCGCTTTCATCGGCCAGGAGGTTTCCGCCAGCGATCGCGTGGAAACGAGGGTGGAGGATGTCAACGGGAAGACCGAGAGCCGGGAATTTTACGAGTCGATGACTTCGGTTAACGTAAACCAGTTTCTGCGCGGTGTTTCGCTGTATGACATTCAGAGAACGGAAAAAGGGATTCGGGCGGTCTGTTTTGTGACCAGCCGCACAATGGATCTCTCCCGCAAGCTGCAGGAGCAGATCGCGAAAGCGCCTCCTGATACGGTTTCTGCCATCGGTGTTGCGTATGTGGTTGAGGGGCGGCTTGATCTGGCGAAGCAGCAATCTCTGCAGTCGGCGTTGCGTTCGGCGGTCGAGCAGGTGCTGGGCACATCGCTTGCGGCGAATACGCAGGTCCAGGACAATGAGAGGGCTCGTTCGCGGATTTTTGCGCATGCCGCCGGTTTTGTGGAAGAGTATCGGGTTATTGAGGAAGGCCCTGGCGAGGGGTGTTACCGCACCGCGATCTACGCCCGGGTTGCGAAGGACAAGTTGCTGGAGTCGTACAGCGCATATTTGAAATCGTTCGGCGACCCGGTGTTCTGCCTCCGCTGCGACAATCAGGATCTCTATCAGACCTTCGCCAAATTTTTTGTCGGGCTCGGGCTGAAACTTTCTCCGGATGAGAGCAAGGCGGATTATCTGATCGATGCGATCGGGGATTATCGGCAGCTCCGTCATCCGGCCAGCGGTGTGAGCGGGATTCAGCTGAGTTTGTGGATTCGGATCAGCGATGCGAATACCGGGCGGGAGCTGTTGTCGCAGAAGAACGATCCGCGCCGGGCCGCGGTATTTCACGCTTCCGGTGAACGGCAGAAGGAGATTGCGACGGAGAAGGCGTTCGCCCAGATCCGGGAACCGCTCCACAAGGAGTTGAACCGGATGATCGGGCAGATGGCTTCTTCCGGGCGGGAGGTCACGGTGGTGATCGACAACTATTCCGCCGCTTACGCGGAAGCGCTGGAGCTGCTCTGCAAGGCGCTTGAGATGGTGCCCGGCTGCAGCAACGTGAATCGCAGGATCGATGCGGTCTCCCAGACCGTGACCATCTCTGCGGATTACCAGGGGAAGATGGAGGATCTTGCAGACGCGCTGAGATTCCGGTTGCAGAAAGAGATTCCGCAAAAGAGCTGGATCCCGTCCATTGTCGCAGTGGAAACCAACCGGCTGCAAATGGCCTATTAACCTTTCAACAACAAAGGAGAACTACAATGGAACACAAAAGATGGATCATTCCTCTGATCGGCATCGGATTGGCGTTCGGCGCGCCGCTGCCGGTTCCTGCACAGGAAGTCGAAGAGGAGAGCGCCGAGGTCGAGAGCTCCGCACAGTCCGAGGAGATGCCGCCGCAGGAAGTGACGGACGGCGGTGTGGAAGCGGTTCGTGAGGCTCAGGAAAGTGAGCCGGCTCCCGCGGAGCCGAAATTCAGAAATGCCAGACAGGTTTTGAGGCAGCTCGCCAAGAAAAAGAAGTGGAGCGAGGGGTGGGATGAAGACAAAAAGCGTACGATCGTTATTGAGTCTGCCGAGTTCAAGACCGCCGATCCCGCCACTGACTCCTCCTTCTTCATCAAGCGTGAAATGGCCGCCAAGAAAGCGGTTTTGACGGCGAAGGTTGCGATTATTCAGACCATCAATCAGGAGATGTCCGCGATTGACCTGGTCAATATGCCGGGGACCGACGTCAACAAGGCGCTGGGTGCTGAGCGTGAAAAACTCAATGTGGAACTCGCCCGGCAGAAGGAGATTCTGGTTTCCATGCTGGAGCAGGTGGACAAAGCCGAGGCTGATGTGCTTCGCGGCACCACCTTCGGTGATCGTCTGAACGATCTGATGGCCGCAGCGATCAAGAAGCTGGACGCGGAATATGATCCCGATTCGCGTGACAAAGCAGCTCAGGCCCGGTACGAAGCGGCCAAAAATGAGTTTGAGGTCGCGCAGAAGAAATATGCCGAGCTGACGGAAAAAGCCGAAGCCATGCAGGAAGAGGTTCGGGAGCGTCAGGAAAGTGCCGTTGAATCACTGGCCAGAATGCCGCTCTATGGCTCTTCAGTAATCATGCAGACTGAATCCTGGGACAAGGACTCGGGCAATTATCAGGTTGCCGTGATGTTGTGCTGGAGCTATGCGCTGGAGCGTGCGGCCCGGGCTACCGTGACCGGAGAGGAGTTCCACATCAAACCGAATCCGAACGGGAAAAGTGTGCAGGACTGGCTGGAAGACCAGAATCCCGCAACGATGATCGGTCCTCGTCAATATGTCGATGCGAAGGGCAATCGCTGGTTCCTCGGCGTGACCGCCCGTGCTTACGATGATGATCTCTCGTCGAGCGCCCGCCGGAGAAACAAGGGGATCGCGGAAATGTATGCCCAGCAGATGGCGGCTTTCTGTCTGTGGGCCGATGTGGAAAGCTATAAGATGGCTCAGAGTGCGCTCGAGAGCCGCGGTAATGATGAAGTGCAGCGCGATGTTGTCGCGGAAAGTTATGCGGAAAAACTGACCCAGTCCTTCAGCAAGAAGAAGATCCGCGGTATGCAGAAGCTGTACAGTGACGAAGTGGTCCACCCGATCACCGGAAGCACGATCTATGTTGCGGTGTACGGAATCAATCCCAATGCCGCCAAAGCCGCGCTGGAGATTGAGAAGATCAACTATGCCACGAAGGTGATGGATAACCGTTATCAGACGGTCGAACGCGGTCGTGATGCCGCCAATCAGGCTGCGGTCAAGGCATCCGAAAACCGTCCGGAGGATTTCCAGAAAGGGTACAATGAGCAGAAAAAAGCGGTCGATGATGAAGTGGAGGCTCGCGAGGCGGTGAAGAAACCGGTGAGGGGAACCAACATCATCAATCGTGGAAATTCGAAGGCTCCGGCCCGGAAGAAGCAGTCCACATCCGGAACGTTCAGCGGAGACGTTGACGTCAGTGACGACTTCTGATCGAATTATGGTAAAAACACCGGGGGAGGGGATTTCATTCTCCTCCCCTTTTTGAGGAGGTTCCCATGAAGTTTCTGCTGTCGGCTCTGGGGTGTTGTGTGCTGCTGACGGGCTGTGCGAGTATTGACCGGAGCGAGAAAGAACCGGCATCCTGCGAAAACAGAGAGGTTAAGTCCGCGATGACGGAGCCGCCGTCGAGTGTTCCGGCTCCTCCTGAGCGTCCTGTGCTTCCGGCTCCTCCTGAGCGTCCTGAGCTTCCGGCTCCTCCTGAGCCAGTTTTGTTTACGCCGACTTATCGGGGAAATCCGGAAAGGCAGTACGCAGAAGCCCGCAAAATTTATGCATCCAGTCCGGCTGTCACCCAACAGGGCGTATACGAGCATGACTCTCTTGTGTTTGTGATTGTCGTCATCGATACCAATCGGGAGAAACTCCGGTATCTGGAGGGCACCGCCATGTTGCGTGCGGCCGACCTGCTGCGGAAAAAATATCCGGAGCTCCCGGCCAATTTCCGCCTCAGAAACCGGATGGTGGAAAAAAGCCTCGATGACGATACCGGTCTTTACCGCTATGCGCTGGTCTATCGCCTGGCCGATCTGGAAAAGGCGATGACAGCCGGCGACGGAAATTGAAAGGGGGGTATCGCCGGGGGGGGCGGTTCAGTATGCCGGGGCGAACCGTGACCGTGACCCGGTGGAGACGATGACGGTTTGCTTCACAGAAACGGGAGATGGCGAACATGCTCAGGCTGTTCTCATCGGTACGGGATATTTTATCTGATTTCTCTTGAGAACCGGGAACGCGGAGTCACTGCAACATGCCGGATTTTTTCGGCGTAGCCGCTTCCCGGGTTTTATTTTGCCGGAATCATGGTATATTATCTGCGAAAAAGGAGAATAGGACCATGACCGGGGAAAACGATAAGCCGCCTTTGATGAGTTCGCCCGTTGCGGCGGGATTCCCGTCGCCTGCGGAACAGTATGTGGAGTCACCGCTGGATCTGAATGAGTTGCTCGTGCATCGTCCGGCGGCGACCTTCTTTGTCCGCGCGGCGGGAGACTCGATGACCGGTGCGGGAATCCGCTCCGGCGACATTCTTGTGGTTGACCGCAGCCTCCATGCGGGGGAGGGGTCGATCGTCATCGCCTGTGTCGATAACGAGTTCACGGTCAAATTCCTGCGGACTGACGGCGAACAGTGGTATCTTGAGGCCGCCAACCGGAAATACAAACCGATCACCTTCTCCGAGGGGATGGAACTCAAAATCTTCGGTGTCGTGACCGCGGTCATTCATCAGTTCGTGAAAATCAACAGCGGGAAAGGAAATCAGAAATGAGAAAAAATTTCGGTGTGCAGACATGGCTTTATCCGATGCCGGTTCTGATTGTCGGAACCTATGACGAAGCGGGGACTCCCGATGCGATGAACGCTGCCTGGGGTGGAATTCACGACACCAACCAGATCGGCGTCTGCATCGATCCTGGCCATCAGACCGCGAAGAATCTGCTCGCGAAACGGGTCTTCACTGTCAGCGTCGGTGATGCGGCGCACGTGGTGGAGTGTGATTTCGTCGGACTCGTCTCCGGAAAAAATGAACCGGACAAACTCGGGAAAGCCGGGTTTCATTCACACCGGGCGGAGTTGGTCGACGCTCCCGTGATCGACGAGCTTCCCATGACGCTCGAATGTCGACTTGTGAGTTACGATCCGGAAACCGGATGCACGGTTGGAGAAATCGTGAACGTCAGCGCCGATGAACGGATTCTGGATTCAGACGGAAAAATCGACCCGTCGAAGTTTGAACCGATCACCTTCGATCCGGTCAACCATCGATACCGGAAGCTCGGCGAGGTGGTCGGCACGGCGTTCCGGGACGGCCGGAAACTCCTATGATCGGCTTGGTGGACGGCAACAACTTCTACGTCTCATGCGAGCGTATTTTCGATCCATCGCTTGAAGGGAAGCCGGTTGCCGTGCTCTCCAACAACGACGGCTGCGTCATCAGCCGGTCGCAGGAGTGCAAGGAGCTCGGGATCGCGATGGGAGCGGCCGGATTTCAGCTCAAGCCGCGTCTTGCGCAAATCGGATTGATTTTGAAATCAAGCAACTATGAGCTCTACGGCGATATTTCCCGGCGCGTGATTGCCGTGCTAGGAGAGTTTTCTCCGGAGGTGGAGCAGTATTCGATTGATGAGGCCTTCATTCATTTGAATCTCCCTGCCGGCACGGAGTATTTCGAGTATGGGACCCGGATTCGACAGGCCGTTTTGAAGTGGATCGGCATTCCCTGCGGAGTGGGATTTGCACCCAGTAAAACCCTTGCCAAAATCGCCAATCACATCGGCAAGAAACTGCCGTCGGGTGTTTTTGTCATGCCGGAGGAGCCGCGCCCCGTGCTTGAAGAGCTCCCGGTCGGGGAGGTGTGGGGGGTCGGACGGCGTCTTGCTCCGAAACTTGCATCGCTCGGAATCCGCACTGCGTGGCAGCTCGCGGCCGCGGATGAGGGATCCCTGCGGAGTCGGGTCAACGTCACGCTCGCCAAAACCGCTCTCGAACTTCGGGGCGAGCCTCTTTTCGTGCAGGAAAATCCGGAGGAACTCTCAAAAAGCATCAGTTGTTCGCGTTCATTCGGGTATCCGGTTGTCGAACTCTCAGAGCTTTCCGAGGCTGTGGCGCATTATACGGCGCAGGCGGCGGAGAAACTCCGCCGGGAAAAGCAGAGCGCGGCAGGCGCCAATGTCTATTTCCAGTATTACCCGGAATATACGCCGGTGGCACGGCCGGGCGGCTGGAGCGGGACTACCGTCACTTTTGAGGTCCCGACCTTTGATACCGCGGCGATGCTTCGGGCGATCCGGCCGAAACTGCGCGGAATTTTCCTGCCGGGGCGGCGGTACAAAAAAGCGGGCATCATGTTTTTCGGTCTTGAATCCGCCGCAATCCGGCAGCCGGATCTCTTTTCGAAAGAGGATCGTGAAAAAAGCGACCAGCTTTCGATGGCTGTGGATGAAATCAACCGCCGGTTCGGCCGGGGCAGCGTGTTTCATCTTGCCGAAGGCGTAAAAAAAACGTGGAAGATGAAGCGCGAGATGTTGAGTCCGAGCTATACGACGAATTGGGAACAGCTTCCGGTCGTTAAATGATCGATGACATGCCCGGATGCCCCGGGATTGTCCTCCGGTACAGGCCGGAGAATCATACCTCCGGCTGAATCCGTTCCATCGCCTCGCGTCGGAAGCGGGACGGCGAAATGCCGAACTTGCGTTTGAAGCAGGCCGCAAAATAGCTCTGGCCGCCAAATCCGCAGTGGTTTGCCACCTGACGGATGTCCCAGGCGGGACTCAGCAGAAACCTTCTGGCCTCGTTCAGTCGAAGATCCAGCAGATAGTCACTGAAATTGATTCCGCATTCGGCGCGGAACAGATGGATGAAACGGGATTCGCTCAGAAACACTTCGCCAGCCACTTCGCTGACGCTCAGTGAGGTACGGAATCTGCGATTGATCTCATCGAGGGCCTTGAGAATCCGTTCATCGGTCGGGATTCGCGGGAGTTTCCCGGTCAGATTTACGTAGACGCCTTTCAACAGATCTCCGAAAACGACCGGAATGAGCGAAAAAAGCGCCCGTTCAAGCGCCGGTGTCAGCAACGGAAGCGCGTGATAGCGTTCTCTGCCCTGCCGATAGCGGCACTCCCGGCCCTCCAGTCGGAATGGTCCGACCATGATGACTCCCACGCATCCTTTTGGAGAAAAGCTGAATGGAACCAACACTTCCGCGGCATTCGCATGGCAGACTTTCACATACGCCTGCGGATCGTGGCTCATTCGGTGCGGAATGTCGTATCCGTCGTTCAAGATGCACCGCTGTTCCGCGCGGCTCGCAAATTTGACGCACGAACAGAAGGCGTTGTCGTGATAACAGCAAATGCGCGGAAGTTCCTCTTCCGGCAGAAGTGCATCGGTCACCTTCCAGATGCACTGGGTTCCGGTCAGCGTGGAAATCTGTGCGAGCCGTTCCCGCAGCAGATTCAGAGAATGGGTCGTATTTGCAACAATCATATTTAAAAAAATATTTATATAGCAGAATATTGATAAAATATAGCATGAAAACGAATGAAATCAAGCCGGAAAGGAGTCATAATATATAGCATGGAATTTCGAGTCAGCGATTGGGTACCAGCGATCTGAAAGGAGTGGAAATGCAAATGAGGCGACATAACCATCTTGTTTCAACTAACTTTTCCGCGGGAAAGAGATGGCGGATTCTCTTCGGTTCGACTTCGAGCTGTTCCCCCCGGTCTGGAGCGGTGGCGAGCTCCCACCCCGCCTTCCGCGGCTCAGCAACAGTCAAAGCGGCGTTCACCTTGATCGAGCTCTTCGTGGTGAAAACTTGTCAAATAAACCATTCTTCCCTTGTTTGCACCCGGCAGTCAAGAGAGGGGGTCGGGGGAGAGAAAGCGGCTGGGAAAGCCGCGTCTCTCCCCGTACCGAACAACCATCAAACTCCCCATCGGCCAGTCATCGTCCCGCAACAAAGTTTCCGCTCGGCAAGCGGCGAAGTGGAGCCAAAACGCGAATGGGTCTTTCCGCAGAAAAGCGGGAAGAGCCGTTCGCGTTTTGGCGGCTCTTTCCCCTCGCGTCGGCCGACCGCGGCCACGTCCGGGACCGCTCCGTACCCGGCACCGGCACCTTGCCGGACGCAGGGGGTGCGGGGGGCGGCGGAAACGCCCCCTGCTACCCACGGCCCAGCAACGGTCAGGAAGGCGGAAACGCCCCCCGCCTCCCACAGCCCAGCAACGGTCAAAGCGGCGTTCACCTTGATCGAGCTCCTCGTGGTGATTGCGATCATCGCGATTCTGGCGGGGATGCTGCTGCCGGCGTTGAATCAGGCGCGCGAGCGGGGGAAGAGCATTTCGTGCGTGAACAATCTCAAGCAGTTCGGTCTTGCTTATGCGTTGTACAGCCAGGACAGCAAAGTGTTCACGCCGGTCTATTATGCCCCGGCGGGGGTTTCCTACCGCTGGGCGCGACTTATCATGCCTTATCTGGGCGGGGTCAGTTACGGGGATTCCAACGCCGCGGAATACATGAAGAACGTGAAGTTCTTTCATTGTCCCACCGATCAGATTGCGCGCAGCGTGACGACGGTTGCTCCCTGCACGTATGCGTTGACCTACATGGTGCAAAACAGGGATTCGGGCAACGTCACGCCGGATTCCGGTTCGACGGGCGGCAGCAATGACAGTGTTTCGTTCGGGCGGGTGCGGAGTGCGTCCAACACGATTCTGCTGGCAGAGCGGCCGCGGAACGACAATTACGTGAACAACGCGCTCGGCAGCGATCCGAGCCGGGTGGCCGGAGCGAACAACATGCTCACGGAGGAAGTTCATAATCAGAAAAGCAATTATCTGATGGCCGACGGGCACGTCAGTTCCTACCGCTGGGGGGAAACCTATCTGCGCGGCGGGGAAATGTGGAAATTCGAAAAGTAGAGGACAGCATGAAGAGATGGATTGGATCGTTGTTTGCCGCCGGGGTACTGGGATCAGGCACGGTTGCCGGGGCGGTGGAACTGCGGCCGTCACCGGATACCGTGTGTTTTCCGTTTCGGGCGGATGCGGTGGAGGTTGTTGACGGGAAGGCGCTTCAGAAAGTTGAGATTCAGGATGGGCAGAGTATTACGCGGGGGCCGCTGCTTTTCTGTCACCCAGCGCGCAGCAACAAGAACCAGACCATTCTGCTGAAAACGGATCAGGTGATTCCGGAAACTGCGAAGCGGATCGGGTACTGGATTCGCTCGCGCGGTTCGTCCTGGTGTGAAGTCAATCTGCTGATTCAGGAACCCGACGGGGAGATGAATCTTTACAGTGCACCCGCCAGCGGCGACAGTCCCTGGACGTTCTATGAATGGGAGATTCAGCCGCGTTCAGCGGCGCTGAGAAGTTTCGGAACGGAGTCGAATCCGGAGAAGGTGCGGAAATTCAAGGGGATTATGTTGAAACTTCTGCCGTTCTCGAGCGGCGGCTACCGGTTCGGTGACGTCATATTCAGCAGCACGGAACGTCCCGCGCCGCGCACCTGGGCCTGGACGCTGCGCGATGTGGCGGAAGATCTGAGTTATCAGTCGGCGTTCAGCGGCTTTCGTCTTGCCCACGCCGGGGTTGAACCGGAGGCGGCGCTGCCGCTGGTGCTCTTCTGCCAGAATCCGCAGACGCGGCGAATCCGGGGAATGATCTATGATTCCGAAGGGAAAATCTACGACAATTTTGAGCTGAATCTGGAAGAGGTGGCTGCTCTCCGGCAGACGGATCTGGTTCTGCCGTCGCTGCCGAATGGAAACTACTGGATCGACCTGCATTTGTTCGATGCGGCCGGGGCGCTGCTGGAACGGCAGAAACTCTCTTATCTGGTGCTGTTTTCGCCGGTGAAGACCGCTCCGGCGACTCAGGCGCCCGCGCTTTCGGCGCTTTTCCCGGACGAGGCGGAACCGCTGGCGGAGGCAACACCTGGCGGGAAACTGGAATTGAAGGCGAAGTTGCTCCCCGGCGACCTCGTTCATTACACCTGGTTCGATCCCTGCAGGGAAAAGCGCGGTTCCGGGACGGTGGATAAAACGGCGATTCCGGTTCCGGCGGAGCTGGAGGTCCCGGCGGTTGCCCGGCTGGAGCTTGCGCTCGAACGGGCCGGAAAAATCGTCGACCGGCGCATCGTGCGGGTACGGCTCGCCGGTGAAAAGAAGCCGGAGGAGGGGACGCCCCGGCTGCCGTCTGAATTTTTCCCGCTCGACGAGACCGAAACGATCTCCGTGACACAACGTGCGTTGAAGGAGGGATTTGTCGACCATCTTCCCGCAAACGCAAGCAATTGGAGCATCAGCTTCTACTGGTCGGAGATCGAACCGGTTCGCGGGGAGATCCAGTATCCGGTGATCGACCGGTATCTGCGGTTGGCCGAACGCATGGGGGTTCGGGTGACGCTGACGTTCTTCATCCATCTCGACCATCTGCCGCAGTGGCTCTGGTACGACCAGCTGCTGGATCAGAACGGGCAGAACATGCACTACAGCGCAAGTTTCACGCGCAAATTCAGCCCGTGTTCGGAGCGGACGGTGGCGGCTCTGTGCGACACGATCGGGAAAATCGTGACGACCTACCGGAATTCTCCGACGGTCGCCGGATGGAACTTCTCCCAGGGGGTCGAGAGTTTCTGGAGCGACGCTTCGCGCAACGGACTGGTGGTCGGGTATGACTCCGCCACGGTCAATGCGTTTCGCAATTATTTGCGGGAGAAAAACTTTCCGCTTTCCCAGACCGGGGTCGACTCCTACGATCTGGTCGAGCCGCCCCGGCCGGTTTTCAATGGGAAACCGGACCTGCGGCCGCTCTATCTGGCGTGGGAGGAGTTCCGGCAGAGCGTGGTGCATTCCTATTTTGAGCGGATTTTTTCGGCGGTTCGTTCCGCGGGGGCGACCCAGCCGATCAAGAGCTATGCCGGAATGGGGATCGGGGACATTTCCCGCATGTTGCCGATTTACAGGCAGTATGGTGCGGAACTCTGTTTCGGAGGAGGAGATGCGCCGGTTCATGCGTTTCTGCAGTCGCAGGCGATGCATGCGGAAGTTCCATTGATCGGCGAGAGTTTCGCTCTGCCGCCCTTCAGTCCGACACTGAACTTCGTCATGTTCACCGAGGCCGCTTACGGCTCGATGACGGGCGGAACGAACATCATGTGGGGGCGCCATTTTACGCCGGGCCCGACGCAGCAGGAGGCGCTTGAAGCTTCCCGGACGGCGGCGAAGCTGGCCGGAACGGTCCGGAATCTCGGGCGCAGCGAACTTGTGACCGCCAACGGCGCATTGATGTTCGGAATGCGGAGCATGGTCAACGTTTCGCGCTCGACGATGTGGATCGACTGGGCGAATCTGAATACAAATGGTTTTGCCGAGGCACTGAACTGTGTGATTTCCAATAACTTGCAGATGTCGCTCCTGACGGACAGCGCGCGGCAGGAGATTCTGAACCGGCAGAAGATCATCGTGCTGAACGATTCCCCGATTCTGGAGGACGCGGCCGCCGGGCGGCTTGCCGCATTCGTCCGGCAGGGCGGGACGCTGATTCTCATGGGAGAAACTGGGCGGTATGACGAAAACGGCCGCGAAAGCTGGACGATGCGGAAACTGCTCGGCGAAAAGGCCGCTCCCGGCAGCGAGTTCCGGCTGGAGAAGGGGCGGGTCGTCTGGCGGGAAAAGCCGATCGACTGGGGACGGGAACTCATGCCGCTCCTCGGCGCGAATGCGTTCTCCCGTCCGGTACGCCCGTCGAACGGCATGATGCGAACGGCGTTGCGGAAGACGCCGGCGGGAGAGTATCATCTCTATCTCTTCGGAAAAAGCTGGGGCAGCGGGAATCCGCATCTCTCGGAGGTTTCCGGAAAAAAGATCACGGCACGGGTGGAGATCCGCCTGCCGAAGGGGAACTGGAGTCTCACGGATGCGACCGCTGCGGAAGAGCTCGGCAGCCGTTCCAGCGAACAACTTGCCGCAGGCGTTGATTTCAACGTTCGTGGCGGAGAGCTTAAGATCATCAGAATGAAGAAGGTGCAGTAAATGTTTTTCGATGTTCCGGTTCTGAACCGGAGTGAAATCGTGATCGCCGGAGCCGGTCCGGCCGGCATAGCCGCCGGGCTCGCGGCCGCCCGGCTCGGAAAAAAAGTCACATTGGTCGAACAGAGCGGAACGCCCGGTGGATTGGGGACTGCGGGACTGGTTCCCGCCGTTATCTGCCAGAGCGACGGCGTTCAGATGCTTGCCGGAGAGATCTGCCGCTCGATCGTCGAGGAGTGCTGTTCCCGCATGGGGATTCCGGAAATGAATCCCATGTGGCAGGAGGTGGATCCCGAGATCATGAAGCGGATCTACGACCGTCGCATTCTCGAAGCCGGAATCCGGCTCTATTACGGAGTGAAGGCGGTCGAAACCGAGGTCGAGGAACGGCGCATTGGCGCACTCATCGTATCGACTCCGCGAGGACTCCGAAAGATCGAGGGGGAACTCTTTCTCGACTGCACGGGGGATGCGGCGGTCGCCGCGCTGGCCGGAGTTCCATTCCACAAAGGCGATGAGAACGGAGATACCATGGCTCCGACTCTCTGTGTTCAGTTTTCGAACGTGGATATCGCCGCCTACCGCGCGTCGATCGCTGAAAACGGGAACGATCTCGACATCTGGCACCGGCTCCTGAAAGCCGGCAAAGCCCCGCTCGACGAGCACCACTTCGTCGGCGTCTGCACCTACGGGAACGGGAGCGCCTCCGGCAATCTCGGACACATTTACGGTGTCGATACACTCAACGAGGAGGATCTGACCCGCTGTTACGTCCGGGGACGGGAGATCGCGGAACTCTATCACCGGTTCTACCGGGAGCATGTGCCGGGGTTCGCGAAGTGCGATCTCGTGCAGACCGCGCCTTTGCTCGGGGTGCGCGAATCGCGTCGGATCGACGGAATCTACCGCCTGAATTACGCGGATTACGAATCGCGGGCCTCTTTCCCGGACGAGATCGGGCGTTTTGCTTATCCGGTCGACATCCACGCTTCACAGGCCGATCCCGAGGCGCAGCGTCGCGTGGAGGAGAACATTCAAAAGACCCGCTACCGGCCCGGGGAAAACTATGGCATCCCCTATCGGGCTCTGGTTCCGCGCGGCATCGATAATCTGCTTGTGGCGGGGCGGTGCATCAGCACCGACCGGGCGATGCAGTCTTCGGTCCGCGTCATCCCCGGCTGCATGTTGACCGGTCAGGCTGCGGGAGCGGCTGCGACGCTCAGTCTTGACCGCGGCTGTTCCTCCGCCGAGGTGCCTGCCGGCGAACTGCAGGAGCGCATCCGCCGGATCGGAGGCGTTCTGCCGGACCGGTGACGCGGTTTGCGGCTCCTGAGCTGCAGAACGGATTCTCGCCCCGGCAATGGCCGATTCCGGCGGCGGGGTCGAGCCATCACGCCAGCAGTACAACTTTTCCGCAACGGCGGCTGGACGGCATGTCGATCAGCCGCTGGTTGTCTGAGCCACGGAATTTCAGTGAAATATCCTTGCGCTTTTCGATGAACGGACCGTCGACCAGAACCGCCAGCGCATCGAGCAGTTCATCGGTCGCTTCGCAGTACGCACGACCGCCGGGCAGCAGGTCGCGGTCATAAATATAGCCGGTATACGCCCAGATATCCCTCTTCGGCAGTTCGGCCCGGACGCGGCGGATCAGCGGCAGAAGCGCACACTGGTTCTCCGGTTCGAAAGGTTCGCCTCCGAGCAGCGACAACCCGTTGATGTAGGAACGGTTCAGCAGCTGCATGATGCGCTCTTCCGCTTCGCTGTCGAATGGAACGCCATAGCTGAAATCCCACGTTTCCGGGTTGAAGCAGCCGGGACAGTGGTGGGTGCAGCCCGATACGAACAACGAAACCCTCACCCCGTCGCCGTTGGCGATATCCGCCGATTTGATCGTACCGTAATTCATCGGTGTTCCTCCTGTTCCTTTTGCCGGAAAAGCCGTGTCCGGCTGCGTCCGGACGAAGCCGCCGGATCACGGCCGGAACGCAGGCGTCACAAATGCAGCACGCGGTCGCGGATCTCCTGAGTGCGTCCCTGATTCCAGAACTGTGTGCCGATGTAGCCGCAGGTGCGGCGGGCGACGTTCATTCTGCTCTGGTCGGTGTTGCCGCACTTCGGGCAGCGCCAGATCAGCTTGCCGGATTCGTCCTTGACAATCTCGATTTCGCCGTCGAAGCCGCACTCCTGGCAGTAATCGCTCTTGGTGTTCAGCTCCGCGTACATGATGTTGTCGTAAATGAAGCGGATCACCTGAAGCACCGCCTCGATGTTGTTCTGCATGTTCGGAACTTCCACATAGCTGATCGCACCGCCGGTCGAGAGCGACTGGAACTTCGCCTCAAAGGCGAGTTTCTCAAAAGCGTCGATTTTCTCCGAAACATGGACGTGGTAGCTGTTGGTGATGTAGTTCCGGTCGGTGACGCCGGGGATGATTCCGAACCGCTTCTGCAGACAGCGGGCGAATTTATAGGTGGTCGACTCCAGCGGAGTGCCGTAGATGCCGAAGCCGATGGTGGTCTCCTTCTTCCAGCGGTTGCATGCGGCGTTCATATGCTCCATGATCCGGATCGCCAGCGGAGTTGCTTCGGGATCGGTATGGCTCTTGCCGGTCAGGTAGCGGACACATTCGCAAAGCCCCGCATATCCCAGCGAGATCGTGGAGTAGCCGTTGTACAGCAACGGATCGATCGGTTCCCCCTTTTTGAGCCGGGCGATGGCGCCGTGCTGCCACAGGATCGGCGCCGCGTCCGAAAGCGTCCCCTTGAGCCGGTTGTGACGGCACATCAGAGCCTTGTAACAAAGTTCGAGCCGCTCGTCGAAAATCTTCCAGAAACGGTCCATGTCTTTTTCGCTCGACAGTGCGATATCCACCAGATTCAGCGTGACCACGCCCTGGTTGAAACGGCCGTAAAACTTGTAGTTGCCGTTCGCGTCGCGCCACGGAGTCAGAGCGGAGCGGCATCCCATCACCGGGAAGCAGTTGCCCTCCTTGAGCTCCTTCATCTTCTTCTCGCTGATGTAGTCCGGAACCAGCCGTCTGGCGGTGCATTTCGCCGCCTGCCGGGTCAGATAATAGTATTCGCCGTTTTCGTCGATGTTGTCCTCTTCGAGCACATAGATCAGCTTCGGAAAAGCCGGGGTGATGTAGATCCCCGCGTCGTTCTTGACGCCCTGATAACGCTGCTTGAGAACCTCCTCAATGATGATTGCGAGATCCTTTTTTTCCTGTTCGTTCTTCGCTTCGTTCAGGTACATGAAGACGGTCACGAAGGGAGCCTGCCCGTTGGTGGTCATCAGCGTGACGACCTGATACTGGATGGTCTGCACGCCGCGGGCGACTTCGGCGCGCACGCGCTTTTCCACGATCGCGTTGAGCTGTTCCGCGCTGATTGCCGCCCCCGCGAATTCAAACTCCTCCTGAACCTCGGTGCGGATACGGTTGCGCGACACCTGGACGAACGGCGCAAGATGGGTCAACGTGATGCTCTGCCCGCCGTACTGGTTGCTGGCGACCTGCGCGATAATCTGGGTCGCGATGTTGCAGGCGGTTGAAAAGCTGTGCGGTTTCTCGATCTGTGTGCCGGAGATCACGGTGCCGTTCTGCAGCATATCCTCCAGATTGACCAGATCGCAGTTGTGCATATGCTGCGCGAAGTAGTCCATGTCGTGGAAGTGGATCAGACCCTGTTCGTGAGCTTCGACGATCTCAGGAGGCAGCAGCAGCCGACGGGAGATGTCCTTGGAGACTTCGCCGGCCATATAATCGCGCTGAACGCTGTTGATGGTCGGATTTTTATTGGAATTCTCCTGCTTGACCTCCTCGTTGTTGCATTCGAGAAGGCTCAGAATCTGGTTGTCGGTGGTGTTGGCCTGCCGGACGAGGTTGCGCATATACCGGTAGGTGATGTACTTTTTGGCGACCTCAAAAGCGCCTGCCTGCATGATCCGGGTTTCGACGATATCCTGAATCTCCTCGACCGACAAAGCCCGGTCGAGCGCCTTGCAGATGCCGGAAACGTACTCGCCGATCGCATCTATCTGCTGTGCAGTCAACGCGTTTTTGAATTCCACAGTCTGGTTGGCCTTCGTCACGGCGGCCAGAATTTTTGCGACGGAAAACTCCTCCTCCGCTCCGCTCCTTTTGATGATCTTCATTTTTTTACTATATATTGTGTTGGTTTAATTGTTTATTTCAATATGTTGTGGCCATAAGATACACCATTCCGGAGAAAATGCAATCGCGGAAAACCATTTTTTTTCACTTTGAATTGGAATCCGGAGGAACGAACCTCTGATTGCTGCACGCAGGAACCTCAGGAGCGACACGGCTTTTTTTCCGGGATGCGGAGGACCGCCCTCGATTCTTTTTCCGCTGCGGGAGCGGCGCAATCGCCCCCGTTCGAATTCTGAAAGACGTTTGCGATTTCTTCCCAGACTGTTTCAGAGCGCGGAGCATCCGCCTGCGGCCAGAGCGTCTCATGGTCGCCGAACGTGTCGCCTTTTTTCCGGCGCACGGTGATCTTATCGGGCTGGAGGTAGAGCATGACGGTGTTGTTGCACAAATGTTCGTTGTGGGAATCCCCGTCGTTGGGCAGAAAATCCCAGTCCGGTTCGTTCTTTCCGCGCAGTTTTCGATAAGATTCACTCAACTTCCCATCGGGACGCAGTTCGATCCGTCAGTCGCCGACCGGGAGCGCTCCCCGGATCGAGGCGGAGTTGTACAAATAATAGCCCCCGCGATTGTGTTTTTTCAGAACCCGCCTCCAGATTGAAACCGTCGCGCTTTTCCTTTCTTCTGCTTCTGCGAGCGTCAGAATCGATTCTCGCCAATCCCGGAGAAGAAACGTTTTGGGCACGTCTGGATCGTGACCTTTGTCGTTCCGGTTCGCCAGCAACTCAAACAGGGGCTTCTGAAGCGCCTTGTCGTTCCGGTTCGTCAGCAGCGAGAGAAGATCGGCGTCATCCGTCGCAAGTTTGATCTCATCTTTCAACTCGTAAGGGGAGGCGGCCACGATTGTCAGAACGATTTTCCGTCGGGCCGTTTCCTCCTTCCACTTGTCAAACAGCTTGTTGAGTTCTTCCAGCCGTTCCCGGTTGAATTCGGGTTTCCCGGTGGACAGGTCGAAAATTCCCAGCCGGACGCGGCCGTGCAGATTGTTCTCTGCCTGCTGGAGCAACGCAAGGTCGGCATCGCCGCCTTTTCCCGCATAGATGGCCGCTTTGACTGATTCCTCCTCCCACTGGGAGACCTCGCCGGACGTGATATTATCCTGATTCTCATGCCGATACAGAGAGGGGCCGCGCCGGTTGATGAACTGTTCCCGGAAGCTGGCAATGTGAGCATACGGCTTTTGCGGGTTCACACTGACGTTTTCAAGGATATTCCACATGCAGCGCAGTGCTTTTTGGAAATCTTCCGGGGCGGGAGTCCGGTTTTGGGCGAAATAGAAGAACAGGAGCGTCGACAACTCCCGCTCTTTCCTGTTTTGCGGGTAAAATACCGATTGCAGCAGATTTCGTCCGTCCTGCCAGTAGGGCGAGGGCAACTGTGCCGTCTCCTCCTCCTCGTTCTTTGGGAGAATTTGCTCAATCATCCGCAGATAATGGATCGCAAACTCGTCTCCGGCTGCCTCCGGAAGAATCTCCGTGAACTCATGGAACGGGACAAAAGGCAGCTCTGCATTCCAGTTCGTCTGGTTCGCAAGTTTTTCGATCTGGTCGCTGCATTTTCGGTTCTGCATGTGTGCCTGTACGACCGCAAGCCTGGCCGCCAACGCGAAAAAGGCGTCGTCGGGGAGAGCTTTCGCATGGATGAAAAAGGCGTCGGAAAGTTTTTCGATCTTCTCGTTCCAAATAGAACGGGATTGTTCATCAAGCTGTCCGGCGAATTGCCCCTTGAAGTTTTCCCACTGGGTCAGTTGAAGTCCGCGGGCGTTCAGCTTCAGATAGATATCATCCGGGAAGTTTCCGGTCAACAGCTGGAACGTAATTTGATTCTGCAAACAATCCCAGATCTTTTCGATCTTTTCCGGTACGTCGGATTTAAATTTCCCGTGGATGGCCGAGAGCATCCGCAACATGGAAGCAACCGTCGTGTCCAGCTTCCACTCCTGTTGAAACCACGGTTGGGCAGGGATGGATTCTGCCGGATCGATGTCGGATTGCCAGCCCATGGCCTGAGTCGTCAGCGCCCGGCAGAACTGATCCGCACAGGGGCGTTCCACATAGGTGAAACGCGAAAGCCGCGGCAGCACGGCGGATCTTTTTTCCGCTGACGAACGTTCCGCTGCATATCTCGCGAAGAGCCAGAGCGTGGTCAGACGCTGCTGCCCGTCGACCGGCGTAAAGACGCCGTCTTTCACCGGCCCGTAGATGAAATGCAACGGAACGGGAGTCCCTTCTCGGCAGGCGGAATAGAGCGTCTCGATAAAATTCGTCCGCACGTCCCTGGCGCGCGGCGTATCGGCGCCCTGCACGTAATGGCGTTGAATGCAGGGAATCTCCACCCGGTACCGGGTCAGCAACTCGAAAAAGCGCTCGGGTTCTTCTTCGGAAAAGCGTCGGGTCACGGCTTCCACAAAGGAGTTGATGGAACTCGTCAGGCATTTGAGATACGCCTCTTTATCTTCGTTTGACCAATAGGGAACGTCTGTGACTCCCGGCAGGGATTTCTGAAACACCGCTTCTGTCGCTGGCGGGATCCAGTAGGGTGTCCAGTTGTTTTTTGCCCATTGAGTGGCAAGTTCTTTTTTCCCCTCAAACAATTGGTTGTTGAAAGAGGCATTCGCATCCTGCGGAAGCAGAGCCAGATTGCGGATGGAGTTGTCCACTTCCTCCGCCGGATATTTTTTTCCCAGCTGTTTCGCGAGCCAGGCGTTGCCTTGATTGTTCCGGCACTTCTGCTGGTATTCTTCCCATTGCTGTTGAGTACACCCCGGCAGCCGCAGCCATTGTTCCAGTTCCTCTTTGCTCGTCAGATCTCGCTGATTTCGGGCGAAGATGTGTTCGAGCGACCAGACCCCGACCCGGCGGTGGCGGACGAAATCGTAACGCGTCTGCCGATTCCAGCAGCAGGCAACGTTGTGAAGCAGCAGATAACGATGGAGCGGATCATTCCCCTGCTTATAATCGTCTCTTGTTTCATCTGGGGCTGGAATGCGATAACGGGCAGATTCCTTCAGTTCTTCTCTCCAGTGTGTTTCCTCCAGTTTTCCGGGAGCGGAACCGCCGCGCCGGTGAACGTACCAGCCGAACGCGTGGTAGAGGAGCGGGTCACGGAACCACTCCTCGAGCAGATAAAAGGCCGCGCTGATCTTCTTCCAGACCTCGGCGCGGGAGGAGGTTTCGAGCTCTTCCTCGATCTTCATCAGGAACGGGAAAACCTCCATCCCGGGAGTAACGGTAAAACCGGCGTATCGGAACAGGATCGTCATGCGATCCTCTTCACGCCAGGTGTTGCGCGGGGTCATGAATGCGAAGAATGCGTCGTCGTTCATTTTCCGTTCGATTTCGTCCCACTCTTCGGCGCGGGCATGCGTGACGGCGGCTTCCTCGTCGGAACCGGGCTTCAGCAGCAGATATTTCACCAGATCGGAGTCGGTTGCGGAGATTTTTCCGCTGTTGAGTTCGCGGAACGTCTGCTGTTCCTTCTCTGCCGGGATCTCGTAGAAGAGGAAGCGGCACTGGTCCTGAACTTTATTCCGGAATTCCTCCCTGTCCTTGGCCGTCTTGTTTTTGAAAAACTCTTTGATGCATTCCTCTGCCTTCTTCTTGAAAAAAAAGTCGAGCCCCTGTTCCGTCGCTTCTCCCCGCTCGTAAGCAATCTGAATGGGCGAAGTTTCATCAAGGTAATTCAGAATCAGTTGCAAAGTGGTCAATCTCTGCTGCCCGTCCACCACCCGGTAAGAGGCATCGCCTGTTTTTACGACTACCAGAGCCTGCAGAAAATAGAAATTCCCGCCGGTGGGCTGAAACGAATCGATGTCCAGGAGAAGTTGCTTGATCTGCCGTTCGTTCCAGCGGTATCCGCGTTGATAAAACGGGATGAGAAAATGGAGCTTGAATAACTCCTGAACTTTTTTCAACGCGACGGCAACGGTTTTCATGCTTCCTCCAGATATTTGCGGACCGTGTTGCGGGCGATTTTCAGCGCCGCGGCGGCACGGGACAGATTGTTGTTGTACTTTTCGTATACATGACGCACATGCAGCCGGGTCGCCGCATCGAGCTCGTCGGGAAGCTCGGCTGCCGCAGCGGGAGCCAGACTCGCCGTCATTTGTTTGTGTTCTGCAAGCAGCCGGGAGAAATCCTGTTCGTCCAGAACGGAGGCCCGCTCCAGAAGATTGAAAAGTTCCCGGACGTTGCCCGGATAATCGTATGTTTTCAGAACTTCGACCTGTTCCGGTGTCAGCCGGTGCTTGTGCTGCTTGAGCCAGTAGCCGTTGGCGATCTGTTCGATGTCGCATTTACGCTCCCGCAGCGGAGGCACCAGAATCTGTATCACGTTCAGCCGGAGAAACAGATCTTCCCGGAATTTCCCGTCGTGCACCATCGCCGCAAGATCGCGGTTGGTCGCCGCAATCAGCCGGACATTCACCTCGATCTCCTCGCTGCCGCCCAGCCGGATGATGCGTCCCCCCTCGAGCACCCGGAGCAGAATCCCCTGCGCTTCCAGCGGAAGTTCGCCGATTTCATCGAGAAACAGCGTTCCGCCGTCGGCAAGTTCAAAAAGTCCGCGCTTTCGTTCCGTCGCCCCCGTGAACGCCCCTTTTTCGTGGCCGAAGAAACGGCTTTCGAGCAGGTGTGACGCGACGCAGGCGCAGTTGAAGGTAATGTAAGGCTCGTTTCTGCGGGGCGACTTGTTGTGGATCTGCAGAGCCACCGTTTCCTTGCCGGTTCCGCTCTCGCCGAAGATCAGAACCCGGGCATGGTCGTGCGGGGCGGCCAGATTGATTTTATGCAGAAGTTCCTGCATCGCATGGCTCTTCCCGGCCAGCTCCCGGTTGCCGAACCGCTTGTAATGTTCGAGCATCTGCCGCTCGGAATCGGACCACTTCGATTCGGGATCGCATTGGGCGATGTGGCGGATCGCATCGCTGTACGGCTTCTCCTCCTGATAGTTGCGGTAGAAGTACATCGCCGCCTCCAGCAGCTGCCGGAATTGCCGGAGCTCCGATGTGGCGTTTTCCTCCCGGACCAGCGGGAGCAGATCATCGTATGGAATTCCGAAACAGTTCGACACTGCGGCGGTTACGCCGTCCTCGTCGATGAAGGGGTTGAGTAAAATACGCAAGGGATCCGGCAGATTTTCCGGAAACGGCAACGCGCTGATCCATCGGATATTGCATCCTTTGGCGCGAAGTTTTTCCACCCCTTTCTGCAGCAGTTCCGGATTGCCGGTCAAACCGACACCCAGAATCAGAATGGTTTTGTATCCGGAAATTTCGTTCAGCAGCTCCGGCAGCCGCCGGGTGCTCACGCCACGGATGTCCGCTTTGCCGAAATGGCGCAGCGCCAGCGCCGCCGCACAGGCGTAATCGCTCCAACCCCAGCCGGTCAGAATCAAAGTCTCCATCGTCGCCAATCCTCAAATATATATATATATCATCATTTGTTGTAATCTAACTTGTCGAAAAGGGATTTTCAAATAGATCCGGTTCATTCGGGATCGATTATGAGCAGATTTTATGCCAACGGGAAATCCGGAGGGAAATCGGCGGCGATTTTGGTTCAGGGGGGTGCGTTCCGAATGCGCATGGATTGAAAATTGACCGGATGTGGTCATTTATTGAGCGCCTGTCGTCGGTTTTTTCGATGGATGCGAGCCCAAACTGAAAGTGGCACGGATTTTGCTAATTTTTCTTGCGTAAGTTTTCAAAAAACGCGACTGCTGACGAAAAGGTTATGAGTAATTCGCAGGTTGCGGGAAATCAACAAGGCATCCCACCGTATTTTCAACGGGACGCAGAGCAAAAATCAAAAAGAAAGGAAACGAAAATGGAACATCGCTGCGAAGGAGCAAAGGTTTGCGGACTTTGTCAGTTCTGGGACGGGGAACGGGAGCTCGTAAGAGGTTCCCGGCCGCTGCGGGTGAAATGTGAAACGGGCAGCCAGCCTTGCAAGTTGCGGCATTTCAGCTGCCTTTCCAGTTCCACCACGGCAGGAAGTTGCAAGCAGTTCAAAAAGTGGTGCGAGCTTCCGTGAGCAGGAGCTGATTTCTTCGCAGGAGTGTTGCAGAATTTTTCGATTTTGCAGCACTCCTTTTGTTATATTGCTTAAGCGCAAAAAAACTACCGGCTGCGCCGGTATGTAGCCGAATAGCTTCAGCTTAAAGGCGAGAGAA
>NZ_CALXSK010000041.1 GCF_944391105.1 uncultured Victivallis sp. | reverse complement strand
CTCGCCTTTAAGCTGAAGCTATTCGGCTACATACCGGCGCAGCCGGTAGTTTTTTTGCGCTTAAGCAATATAAAAAGCAAATTTCCCGGCGGAACTTCCCCCGGGAAATCTTTTGCGTCGACGGAATGCGATCGCAAAATCAACGACAGCGTTCTATTTCGCCAACAGTCAGAAATCCATTTTGAACAACTGCGGTTGCATCGGCAGCAGCAAGAATTTCCCCTCTGAAACAGAACGATTGCGGATCAGTTCAACGGCATTCCGGTCGATGTTGATTTCCACCGGAGTTTTGCCGAAGTTGACCGCATTAACCAGCCATCCGCCGTCCGCCGTCGGAGTGGCCCGCCATTCAACGTCCGGGGATTCCGAGCAAATTTGTACCGGCAGCTTACCGAGGATTCCGTCCGCCAGAGCACCGAGCTCCGAGAAAGTCGCCGTCTTTGCGGGGATCTTTACTTCGAGCGGCTCGCCGTAGGGAGTCTTCTCAAATCCTTTTCCAATCTGAACAACCGTTCCGCCAGACTCGGCGAACCGTTTGAGCGCATCGGCCGCTTCCGGAGTCAGAACGGTTGCTTCCGTTGCCACGATAAGCTCGATCCCGGCGGTTTCCCCCCGCTTGAGCTGATCTTCGGAGACAAACCGGATCTTACGTCCTGCCCGGGCAAGAGCATGCCACGCTTCTTTGCAGGCGGATTCGTATTTTTCATTAAAAATCGCCGATGGAATTGAATAAAGCAACGCCACCCGGGCGGGAGCGGCATAGGCCTCCCTGAGCTCATTCACAAGTCGGTTGGCGTCGGCGGCCGCATCTCGAACGGCCAGAATTCCCATTGGACGACGGTAGATATCACCAACAAAGACATGGTGGTTCCGGAACATGTTCAGGTCGTAATCCTCCCACACCCACGCGGCGGATCCGGCGACACCATGGACATATTGCTGAAATGCGCAACAATACACGGCATCGTAAGAGACCGGCTCCTCCACATCATCCGGAATCAAATGGTTTTCCGTATTGATGATCGAGACCGGATTCATCGAACTTGCCAGATTCAAAATCATTTCACCGCGGGTAAATTGCCCGGTACGTTGATTAAAACCGATTCCATTATCAGTACCGTTGAGAGTGCTGAATTTTCCGAACCGCTCGTAATCGGTGGCTCCACCGATCCCGAAACCGCCGAGAACCTTGGAGTGAACGGCCATGCCGGGCCACTCCTCTTCAACGATGCCCGCCATCCAGTTGTGCCAGTCGGCAAATTCGTCGAGCTTGAAAATCACGAAATCATAGTAAAGACCAGGCAGGGAATCCGGTTGCGGATCATAGTTCGGAACCGCTGCATCGAAATCGGCATAGCGGGTTCCATATTTCCGATTGAGCTTGTCAATGTCATTTTCATACAAAGCCTTCAGCCGTTCGATAAAACGACTGCGCGTGAAACCGCTGCGCAGACTCGGCTGATAACGCGGCTCATTGGAAATACAGATGCTGTGGATCGATCCCGCCCCCTCCATGTTGCGAACATGACGAACCGTCTGCCGGACAAACTCCCCGACGAGTTTCCGGGAGTAAGGATGCTGAACGTCGAACTGCAGAAAACTGCCGGAATTCCAGAGCATTTCCGGGTGAGCTTTCCCCGCCCAGTCGGGAAGATAGTGGGTCCCCAGCAGCAAGGCAACGGCAACATTGTTTTTCCAGGCGGAATCGATTCCGGAAAGACGTCTGGCCGGCGTCTCAAAACTGACCTGGAATGAACCATCCGGATTTTCTCCACGCATGACGGAGTGCATGGTAACTTCAAACTGGATCATGTCCGCGCCGATCGATGAAAACATCGGAATATCCCGAACTGCCGTGTCAAAATGCCCGTAACCGGAAAATATCACCGGACGAATGAGCCGATTCCCCGTCGCATCGACGGTTTCCGCTTCGATCCAGCCGTTCTTCAAGACACGTTTCGAGCTCACATATCGACTTTCCGGCGGAAGTTCCGCACGGAACAGTTTTCCGGCCAAATCGGCGAGATCATTCAATTCGGCGGTGATCCGCAAACCTCGTTTGCCGTAATAGTCCTTCTCCTCCTGTTTCTCCGACTTTCGAATATCGGCCTCCAGAAGAGCAAGCTGGTGATCGAAGATCGTCTGAATCGCCTTGAAACGGGGAATCTTCCTGCGGGCTTCCAGTTCCGGCTTCAGCTTTGCATAACGTTCACGCAAAATTGCCAGCTCCCGATTAAAATCACCAAAGAAATCGGCTTTGCAAATTTCGGCGGAAGCAAGAATGTTTTCGCCGGATATGACTTCGATGTTCCAATTTCCGCCCGGTATTCTGCTGAAATCCCAGTGAATCTCCGCGACAGCAGGCGTTCCATTACCGAAAACAGCCAGAGGGAGTTCGAAATGTTCGCCCGAAGCATTGACGGCACGGAGTTTGAAAGGGGCGGAAAGGTCATTCACAATCAACCGTCCAGTCAACTCCGAAGTCACCTGTTCCGAATCCGGCAGAAAACGCGCAGAAAACGGCTTCCCCTCCAGAAAAGCAAGTACGTTCTCGCGGCTGCTCTTGTAGACGAACACTCCGGGTGAAAGAGAAATCCCCTTGCGTTCTCCATCACGGTCACTGTCGTTCACAGTCAGATTGAAGCTGAATGCGCCGCCCGGATTCTTCAGGATCTGCGGCATGAGCTGCCAACTGATCCTGGCGGCGATGAAATAACCGGTTTCAGTCCGTCGCACATCATACTCCAGCTCTTCGGAGTTGAGTCGACGTTTCTCCGTCCAGCAGTAGTTGTCCGGCCCGGTGCCGCCGCGCGTGAAACCGATTTCAAGATCTCCGGATTCCCGGCCGTTTTTGAGTCTGCCGTCGGGTTCAATCGCAAGCTGTACGCAATCGGAGCTCCACATTCCCTCGCCAGGACGGGAGATGAATGCTCCCCCGTCGGTCACATCCGCATAGAAAATCAACCCTTTCCCGTCCCAGCCCAGCGCGGCACGGCAGGAGAGATCCTCCCTGGACGGCGTCTCAAATTTTTCGACGAGTTCGGGTTCCAATACCGGCATCCCCGCCGGAATGGCCTTCGCTGCCGGATCGAACTTCACTTGGGGAATCACTGCGATTCGCTGCATTCTGGAATACCCGGCCGCAACCGGGGTCAGCGTGTTCAAAGGCTTGAGCATGACATCCGCAATCCGGGCGTGGCAGACATCCTCCACAAGCAGACAGACTTCATAAGCGTCCTTCCAGGAAAACCGGTCCGCCTGCGGGGTGAACCGTAAGCGGTATTCCCGCCAGTCTTCGCTCCGCCGCAGCCAGAGCCGTTCCTGCCATTTGTTGCCGAGAGCGAACGAAAGAAACCCTCCCGCATTGCCTTTCACTTTGCAGGAAAGCTCATAGAGCTGTCCCGCCTTCAACGGCAGAAACTGCCGCATGGCAAGGCGACCGCCCCCATAATTGGAATTGTTGTCGATCGCGAGCACATTGCGTCGGCCGCCCTCCTCCGTCACCACTTTCACAGTGACATCCATTCCCGCATCCGGGCTGTACGACCACGCCTCGGGCCGTCCGTCCGCATTGATCCTGGTGAAATCTCCATTGGCGATCAACACGGCCGGATCATCCGGAAACAATTCCACATCGATCACCTCCACCTCACAGTCATCTTCGGCAAGCAGGCAGATTTCATATGCGTTTTTCCAGGAGAATTCCGACTCTTCCGGCTGGAATTTCAAAGTATACCGCGTCCACTTCTCTCCCCCCCGAATCCAGAGCCGCTTCTGCCATTTGCTGCCGAGGGCAAAGGAGAGATAACCGCCCGCTTTTCCCCTGGCCCGGCAGGTCAGCTGATACAGAGTGCCGGCCTTGAGCGGCAGAAATTGCCGCAACGCCATGCGGGATCCTTTGCCGCTGCGGTTGACGAGAGAAAGTACATTCTGCTTCTCCGGTCCAGCCGCCGGAAGAATTTTCAGAACAGCATCCATTCCGGAGGCCATGGAAAGTTTCCATTCCGCCGGGAGACCATCATCGCCGAAACTCCTGAAACCGGGATTGCGCAACAGGTTATCCGCGCACAACGATGCCGATGCCAAAACAAACAACAATATGACCGAAGAAATCCGGATGGCACGAGAAAGCATGACACTCAACCTTTGATTTTCCGCCAGAAGCATATTACCGCACTTTCGTCGTATCCGTCACAGAAGTCCGAGTTCCAAAATCGACGGTCTGGTATCCGGCTTTGAGTCTGGCATTTTCGACACGTCCATCGCTGAACAGAACATTCGCATCGCTGGGCTGAGTATTGAAAGCTCCGCCGTGATTCCAAATCCAACTGGTTCCGGCTGTCCAGTTCTGATGATCCGCCATAAGGCCGGTCGTCGGAGCTTCGCCTGCCTTACGGGGACGGCCAAGAACTTTTCCGTTGACGTTCAGATAGTTGTAGCTGATGCCACGGCTTTCCCGCATATCGGCGGAGTCAAGATGTTCCCAATCCCAGCTGGTCTTTTTCTGACGCAGAATATCCAGCGGACAGTTGAAAACAAGAAAATTTGGAATGTAAGGCTTCATCAATTTCAAGAAAGGCGCCGGATTCTGATAAAAAGAAACATATTCATAGTTCATGGCGGCCTTCCAGATATCAACCGGCAGACCGTTGTTCGGGAAATACTCTCCGGCATCCCCTGCATACAAAAACAGACTCTGTCCAAGCTGTTTTAAATTTCCTGTGCAAATGCTCCTTTTCGCCCGGTTCCGGGCCTGATTCAGCGCCGGCAGCAGCATCGATGCGAGAATCGCGATAATTGCAATCACAACCAGCAATTCGATTAGTGTGAATTTCTTTCTCATGATTTCCTCCCTTGGTTCATTGTATGCCCGCAACGGATGCCCGCACTGTAAACTCGGCAGGTAGCCTCAACCTGACCGGAGACGTAACCTCTTTTACAATATGCTGATACAAAACTTTTGCCGTTTGATATCCCATCTGGACGGAATCGGTTTTCACCGTGGTCAGCGGAGGGGTCAGACGGCTCGCGAACGGCAGGTCGCCGAAACCGGCAACCATCAGGTCACGTCCGATCACCACTCCGCGCTCCTGCGCCGCCTGATAAAGTCCCCGCGCAATATAGTCGTTGATGCAGAACACACTTGCCGGCAACCGGATCCGGTCGAACACAGCCTGACACAATTCGATCGGATGGAGTTCCTTCTGCGCCAGCGGCCAGTATTCCGGCTTCTGCCCGTCCGGTTCAAGACGAAGGGTGTATGAATCGATTTCGGATTCAAATCCGGCCTCCCGCATTGCAATGCAAAACGCCTCATAACGCTCCATGCAGCTGCTGGTCTCATACGTCGAACCCAGGAAATAACAGGGACGATCAAACCGGGCAATCAGATATTGAATGCTTTGAAATGCGCCGCCGAAATCATCACTGGCCACGGAGCTGACTCCGCTTCCCGGCAGATCCGCAATCGTCACAATCGGAATGCCGGCGGCAACCACCTTCTTCACCGATGTAACGTAACACTCCTGATTGTACGGCAGCAGAATCACGCCGTCCATGCCGAACGCGGCAGCCTTCTCAATCGATTCCAGCACCGGCTCGTGCCCGGTCGAACTCGTAAAAATCTGAAGATTTAGCCCGCGTTCCTCCACAAATTTCTGGATTCCGGCGGTCACATTCGAAATCATGCTGTCCGGATAGGCCGCATAGGCCCAGGCCATGGTTATCGTCCGCGGCTCCTTCGGCAAAGGATGACGCAGAGAATTTGCAGCAATCATCGTTCCACGGTTCGGCTCCTTCACCACAACCCCTTCATGATCGAGAATTTCGATCACGCGCCGAATCGTACTGCGCGACACCTGATAACGCTCGGCAAGCGCATCTTCTCCCGGCAGATATTTCTCCGGATCAAACTGCCCGGCCCGAATTTCCTGCTCCAGCGTCGAGGAAATCCGTACCGCCTTACTTTTGTATCCCATAAAACACACACCTTGTATGAAAATCATCTCTTTTCATTTCTAATTATACTGAATATAACAGCAAATGTCAAGATTACATACAAAAAAAGTGCAAAAATATTTTAAAATTCATACAATAAACAACAAAATTCATACAATCAAGCACACATCAGAGAAAAAAGCAGCGACTCCCGGAAAAATAATTGCAAATCATGCGGAACGGATGTATGTTTCCCAAACGGCATTGCAGAAACGAAAGGATGCGGAAATGGCTGGCAGATACGATACCTTGTTCGATCAAAAATCCCTCCGTGAAATTCAGGAGTTCTTCGATACGCGCGATCGGTGGCGGGATATCCTCGAATACCGGAAGATCTCCGCCGAAGTCGGTCATGTCAGGAACCTCTTCTACGGCGACTCGATCACCGATCTCTGGCCCCTGCATGAGTTCTTCCCGAACCATTCGGTGCTGAATCGCGGAATCGGCGGCGACAACGTCAACGGCCTGTATCTCCGCCTCGACGGAGACGTCTATCCCTACACTCCGGAGAAGGTGTTTCTGCTCATCGGCATCAACGGAATCGAGTGGCCGAAGCAGACGATCCTCGACAAGACACGCGCCGTCGCATCGATGATCCGGGAACATGGCAGCAAGGTCTATCTCGGCAGCATCCTGCCGCTGCGCTCCCCCGACGCGTGGGACCGCTTCCAGTTTCAGGAGAAGATCGTTGAAATCAACGAAGAACAGCGGGAGTGGAGCCTCCGGAATCTAGACGGATTCCTCGACTACCACTCCCGCGTAAAAGATGCCGCCGGTCAGCTCGCGGCCGAATTTGCCCGCCCGGACGGGACCCACCTGACCTTCGCCGCCTACCGCGTGATGGCCGAGGTCGTCCGCCCGCATCTCGCCTAGATGGAACAAAAAAGGCTCCTCAGCAGACCGTGCAGCGCGAAGCGCGCACGGTTCCGTCGAGGTCGCGGCAGCGGCGCACCGAGCCGATGTCGTACACCACGCCACGCCATACAAGGCTGCTGCCGGGTGGAATCTCCATGTCTCCCGGGATCAGGAATTCAAATGCGGCAGACGCACCGTCCGCAGGGGTGAAGCCCCGGTTTTCAACCACCAGCGCCCGGACAGGGCGCTCCTGAAAATTCGTTCCGCCGTCGGAAAGTCCCGGTTCAAACAGACGGAGGATCACCGTTTCGGAGCAGCGGAACTCAGCCATTGTCCACCTCCTGCCGCAGCGTCTGCCACGATTCGATCTCCCGACGGATCTGTTCGCGCCGTTCCGGATCGATCTTGCGCACCTTTTCGAGCAGAAAAAGTGCCGTTCGCGCAACCTCGCGGCGGTATTCGAGCCCTCCGGAAAACCGTTTGAGTTCGACCAGCGATTCGATGGAGGACTTCAGATCCGTCACGGCAAACTCCCGATTGTAGGCGATGGAGGGAACCGGAATCGTAGGATCGAATCCATGCATCAGCTCCCAGCAGCGCACTTCGGCCTGCTCAAGCTGATCGACCCGACTCGCAAGAAACTGCTTGATCTGGTGGTGATCCCACGCCTTTGCCTCGGCGGTCTGCGCCGCGCGCGACGGCTGAACCAGAGCCATGCCAACCACATCGAAGAGTTCGCGTTTGAGCGCATCGTTTTCCGCACGGATCGCGGAGGTGTCCGTCCCGGAGGGGGAGATGTAGCGGCTGATCCCCTTCTCTTCCGGACTCTCCCAGATTGCGGCCGAACGGGCGAGCAGGTGACTGAACTTCTCCTTCTCCGCACCGTTTCCACTGCCCGGTACGGGACGTGCCCCGCGGGCGAAGCTGTCGGAGATGACCAGAAGTCCGAACATCTGCTTGACGATGTTCATCTGCGCCTCGGATTCATTGTTCAGAATCGCATCCGAAATACGCACAACATCCTCAAAATAGTGGCCGCCGTCAATCCCGAACCCGTCCGGCTCGAACGACAGCAGCGCCGGAACGCATCCGAGATCATGGCATGCCCGGGCGACCTGCACAACCGATCCCGCGCCGTTGGAACGCTCGAAAATCAGCGTCTCACGACGCGTGAAAAGTTTCCGGCGCACCACCGGAACCGGCGGCAGAAACGGCCCGTTGTCCGCGAGGGAACGCTCCTCCACAAGCAGCCACTCAAGCTGCCCGTCGCTCCCCCACGCCCAGTCCGCGACGTCGAGCGGCGACCAGGCGCGAACGGCCGGGCGAATCCGCTCACTCATCTTGCGTTCGCAGTCGATCTCCCCCTCGAAGTAAGGCATTTCGACCGTCAGCGCCGCTCCACCATAGATGTTCAGCAGCGTGGAGAACTGCCGCATGACTTCGTTCGCGCGAAGCCCCGTTCGGGAAAAGTCCTCGACCAGAACCGGATCCGCACCGTCCCGCTGCGGCTCGACCGACAGAATGAACTGCGTAATCATGCGTGCGAGTTTGCGCGGATAGTTGAAGTAATAGGCGCGCCGCAGCCGCTCCGCGAACTCCGGCTCCACCTCCGAAACGTGACGAACAAGTGCACGCCGGATGTACGCCTCACCGCCGTAATACGCCGCCCGCGAGCGCTCCCACACCTCGCGGTTCGCCCGGTGCAGCGCGTGACGCCGCCGGAACAGATACTCGAACTCCTGACTCATCGAAAAAAGACCTTTCCTGTTTCCGCTCCCGGCGTACCTGTGCCGGTGCTGAACAATGGGGAAAAGTCAACCTTTCCGCTCAGGAGCTATTCGCCGAACACCTCGGCGCGAAAAGTCTCAAAACGTGTACCCGGCCGCTGCCACCCGTCGGCGGATAGCCCCGCCTTGCGGGAGAGATATTCGAGCGTGGTTCTCTGATCCCACCCCTGCTCCGGAGCGACCTGCGGCAGAAAAACCGCGCCATGCCCGCCCTGGCGCAGAATGATCCCGTCGACACCGATTTCGAAGTTCAGAGGATCCGCGATCGGCTCGGGCGGGGTCAAAATCGAAACTTCAATCACCGTCTCGTTGAGCTCCTCCGGCTCAAGCGGCGGGAAACGCGGATCGGAAAACGCCGCATTCAACGCGTTTCGAACCAGATTCTCCTTCAGCGGCTCAAACGCTTCGAGATTTCCGATGCAGCCGCGCAGATTCCCGCAGCAGTCGTGCAACGTCACGAAACAGGCCCTCCGCTCATCAAGTTCAGGAATCGCCGGCGCAACCGGCATCGGCGCATTGCGAAGTTCAGAGCCGATCACCTCCCGCACAAATGCGAGAATCCGGCGCCGCTCCTGCGTCGTGAATTCTTTCGTCATGATCCCGCTCTCCTTTCCGGTTTCTCCGGAGTCTCAGTTCCGGTCATGATAGATACGGTATACGCTGAAGGCGATGAATGCGACCGTCGGCGCCAGCCCGGCGAACATCGGATTGAGGATCCCCCCCTTCCCCAGCACGAGAAATACCTGCGCGGCAACAATGTAGACCACGATGATCATCACCGCCGTGATGATCGCGAGCAGACTGCCCGTTCGCTCGTTCTTGGTCGCCAGCGGAATCCCGAGAAACACCGCGAGAAAACAGGCCCACGGGAACGCAAGCCGATAGTAGAACACCGTCATGTAGATCGATTCGACCCGATCTGCCATGTCCGGCGTACGCCGGACCAGATCCCAGATCACCCAGGTCGGCAGATCATCCTTCTCCTTGATCGCATTGAGAATGTCGTTCGGAGACTCATGAATTTTCTCCTCACCGAAACGCAGCTCCGTGAACGGAATCTGTTCGTGAATCGCCGAAATACCCGTCCCGGAGGCGGAAACCGGCAAATCATCGTTACGGTCATAGGAGATGAAGTTTCCGTTGCGGAAACTCCACTCTTTCCGTTTCGGATCGTAACTCGCCTCGGCAGCGAAAAAGTCCACCTTGCGCCCGAGCAGTTCCCGGCGGACAAGGCTCTCCCGCTCGGCCCGCGGCAGCCCGAGAATCCGATCCGCCTTGGTCGGAAACACCTCGCGGATCATCTGAAGCTGCGCCGCCTCGATCGGAACAAGAACCAGAGAGTCGATCATCGGATCCGACCAGTAGGTCTTGACCGTCACATTGTGCTGCGTGTTGCCGGTCGTGAAATTGTTGAAGAGCCAGTGGCGCTGCTGGTCGCTGCTGCGATAGGTCAGAAGTCCGCGCACGAACTGCCGCTTCTCCGTCACATTCGACTTGATCATCTCTGCGGCCCGCTCCGTGAACGGCACAAGCGCCTCGTTGAAGTAGATGTTGATCCCCGTGACGATCAGCCCCACCAGGAAGATCGATCCGCCGCAGCGGAAGAGCGACACGCCCGAAGCGCGCATCGCCGTAATCTCCATATTCTTGCCGAATGTCGCCATCGTCCACATGCAGCCCAGCAGCATCGAAATCGGCAGGATGAACCGGATGTTCCCCGGCAGCTTGTATGCGAGATAAAGCACGATGTCGTGCAGCGACGCCTTGTTCTCAAGAAAATCCGAAATGTCCCGGTAGACATCCCCGAGAATGAAGAGGATGATGAACACCAGCAGAAGCACACTGTATTTGATCAGGAACTCCCGCAGAATATAACCGTCCAGCTTCGGCAGCGGAAACCAGCGGCGCGGAAGCTGAACGAGCTCTTCGTATCTTGTCTGTTGTCTCTTTTCCATAATGTCGGTAATATACACCCGCATCAGCGGCAAAAAAAGGTTTCTTTCAAGTTTTTTGACGATTTGTTGTGCATTTCCTCTGCCGGAGGGATTGTTTCATAGAGTTCCCGGAACGTCGCGAGCAGCGATTCGGCACTGACACCGGGGTCGATCCGCAGCAGCTTCACCCATTCCGCCTCAAGCGATACCGTCACAAGTCCCGCCCGGCCCAGCAGGTTCCGAAGCAGTTCACCGTCCTCCGGAACAAGCGCACGCCCGACCAGCAGATAGTCGAGATCGAGATCGAAGATGAATCCCGCCTCCGGAACGAATTCCGCCTCCGCGAGCCGGTCGCGCAGAAATGCGCTCTCAAACACCCGTTCCGCAAGCGGCCGGAATTGTTCCGGATCGTTCAGAAGTATTTGCAAATCCGGCCACGAGCGGTCGCAGACCACGCGGATCCGCTCATTGGCGCAGCCCGGATGATCCGCATGGGCCACGATCACGGAACGGCTCACCACTCCGCCGCGCAGCGCAAGATCGATCTGTTCATCGTGACGCAGAAGCGCCAGCGCCTCCGCGACCGAAGACTCCGAGCGGAAGTCGAAGGCCCTGACCATCCGAAGCCGCGTTGCTTCATCCGCGGCGGCCCGCCCGAACGCGGGCAGGGTGTCGGTATGATGATCGAAGGTGAGCAGCGACGGAGCCTCCTCACGTGTCCGGCGGTAACGCGCCCACTCCGCGAGCGCTTCGTGGTGCGAAGCAACGACCCGGATCACGCCTGTGCCTCCCCTCGTCCGCCGAACGGCAGGAAAAGGAAGAAACTCGTCCCCTTCCCCGGCTCGCTCTCCACTTGAATCCACCCCTGATGGTTCGAGATGATGCCGTAGGCCATCGCCAGTCCCATGCCGGTTCCCTGCCCGACCGGCTTGGTTGTAAAAAATGGTTCGAACAGTTTTCTGCGCGTCTGTTCGGTCATGCCGCTGCCGTTGTCGGTGACGCGGATGAACAGATAATCGGCCGGATCGACCGTGCCGCGTTCGGGCGGCGGTTCCAGTGCGATTGGAGCGTTCGAGGCGGGCCCGGCTTCGATCGTCAAAATCTGCCGGTCGGGATTGTTCTCCATCGCATCGATCGCATTGATCATCAGATTGAGCATGACCTGCTGCAGCTGCAGCGCGTCCGCCCGCACCGGCCCGAGCCCGTCCGGAACCTCGATCGAAATCGACAGATCGCGCTGCTTGCGAGGGCCGAGCAGCCCGAGACTGTTCTCAAGTACCTGCCGCAGATCGAGATCGGTCACCTGATACTTTCCCTTGCGCGCGAAACCGAGCAGCTGACTGGTCAGATTCCCGGCCTGTTCCGCGATGGAGGTGATCTTCTCGAGATGAGCAACCACCTCTGGATTGTCCGGCTGGTGCAGAAAATTGATCACATCCACATGTCCGAGAATCGCATGAATATAATTGTTGAAGTCGTGCGCAATCCCCCCGGCGAGCATTCCGAGCGCCTCGATTCGCTGAGAGTGAACGAGCTGCTCGGCCAGACGCGCCTTCTCGCTGGCAAGACGGCTCTCTTCGGTAATGTCGCGACCGATCAGCACGAGCAGCAGCTGCCCGCGCGTCTGAATCGGAGAAAGCGAACAACTCAGCAGCTTCTCCCGTGCGGTTCCCTCGTCGAGGCGACACTGGAAACGCACCGGCAAGGCGAGGTTCCCGCCGAGCGTCAAATCGGGACGGTCGAGAATCCGCATCCGGGGAGCAAGCGACTGATTGGCAAGGTCATCCGGCTTTTCACAGCCGAGCAGCCGCGCCGCGGCGAAGTTCGCGTCGACGATCTGACCGTTGCGGTTCAGCATCACGATCATCTCGCCCGCGTTCTCGAGCACGAGCCGGTAACGGTCGGTCCACTCCCGCAGATTCTCTTCGAGTTCCTTCGAACGGCCGTAACTGCCGACGAATGCAAAAAGAATGTCCAGCGGACTCTTGCTGCCCGACCGGATATCCACTTCGATCTTGCTCAAATATACCGCCAGCAACACTCCGAGCCAGCACCCGCCGATCAACCGCGCCAGGAAATCCCCGCTGAAGAACGGAAACGGGAACTCGTAAACCCGGGCGCACACCCACGAAAGCAGCGTGCCGAACAGCAACGCCGTCAACAACGCGCTCTGAATCGCATAGACCCGCCGCAGTCCGAAATTTTTCAGCCGGGTATAAGCGATCGGCAGAATCAGCAGATCGACCAGATACGTGAGCGCCGCCATATTCATCGAATCGCGACTGCCTGCGAAGAGACTGTCCAGCGTGATCGCCTCCGGCCCGCTCGTGAGCGAAAATCCGTACCAGTTGCATTGCAGCCGGGTCAATTCCCCGAGATACAAATAGAGCCCGAACAGAACCGCCGCCCCGATGATGATCCGCTGGGCGGCAAGAGTCCCCTCCGTGATATAGACCATGAGATACGCCGTGAGAATCGGCAGAAACACCACGGCACGGCCGACTTCATAATTGTACGCTCCGAACAGGACCGCACTGATGTTCGCCGCACTCACAAAGTGCGAAAAAAGGAACAGCAGCCCCAGCGACATGTAAAACGGCGCGCTGCCGATCGCCCTGCGCTGACTGTACAACAGCCCCAACCCGACGAAAATGAAGGTCATCTCCAGAAAGGTCAGCAAAAGCGCATGCACATGTTCCATATCCGCTCCTTCCTGCTCCGCGGGATTACGGGGTGTTCCTTTTCCGCTTCAATTCCCGCTGGTGGCGGCGGCGGTCATACATATGAAGCTGCAAAGTGTTCCAGCCGTTGTGCCAGAGCACATAGAAGGTCGGCCCCAGCGCCACCAGCGGATTGGCGTAGGTCATCGCAAGGTAGATGGTCAGCGTCGTATTCTTCTGACCGAGCACCTGGCTGGCTTCGCGCCGGAACTTCTTTCCGCCGAGGAACTGCCCGAACCAGAAGTTGAACACGCAGATCGCAAACGAAATCGCCGCGATCTCCAGCAGAATCGTCTTCGAAAGATGCGCCTGCGAATGCAGATAGGCCGATGCGTTCGCGATGATCAGGAAGATCGCCGCAACCCAGAGGAAAAACGAGACGTTTTTATACTTTTTCGGCAACTCCGACGCATGCTTGTAGAACAGTCTCACCGGAATCGCAGCCACGAGCGGAATCCCGATCACCACGAGCAGACTGTTCACAACGCTCATGAACACCCCGGGCGCGGGGTTGCCGATCGCCACCGGAATCAGAAACGGCAGCAGAATCGCCATTCCGAAATTCGTCGCCAGAAACGCGCTGACCGCAAAATCCACCCGGCCGCCGAGCAGATTCACGATCACCGCCGCCGCCGTTGCCGTCGGTGTGATCCCCGTGAAGAACGCCGCCTGCGCCAGCTCGTCGCCGCAGAGCGAACGCAGCAGCACCCAGCTTCCCATTCCGACCGCAACATTCGCACCCAGAATCTTCAGATGCGCCATCCGCACCTCGCGCAAGGAGACCTTCACCTGCAGGAACACCAGAAACATCATCACCACAATCAACCAGCGGATCAGCCAGTTGAACGCCGAAGCCCACGGACATGCGTACCCGAGAACAAACGCCGCGATCATCGCGGTCGTGCGCAAATGCTGCATCTCAACGCGCCTCCCGTTCCAGAGCGAGAAACCGCTCGACCGCATCGGGGAGATCCTCCGCGACCTCGACTCCGGAAACATCTTCATTCCGAAGAACTTCCATTCCATACCCGGTTTTAACCAGATAGCAGGCCCGGCAGCCCGCCGCGCGCCCCGCGGCAAGATCGCTCAACCGGTCGCCGACCATCGCGGAATGTGCCGGGTCGATGTCGAACTCCCGACACGCCTCCAGAATCATCCCCGGTTCAGGCTTGCGGCAGCGGCACGGCGAACCGTATTTCGGATGGTGCGGGCAGTAATAAAACCGGTCGACTCCCGCGCCCTCGCGCGCCAGAAGTTCCTGAATCCGGTCATGCACCGCACGCACGTCCGACTCCGTGTACATACCGCGCGCCACGCCGGACTGGTTCGTCACCACGATCGCGAGAAATCCAGCCTCGCGCAGCCGCCGCAATGCGGAAGCCACCCCCGGCAGAATCACCGCCTTGTCAGGATCGGAAAGGTAATCGACCTCCTCGTTGATCACCCCGTCACGATCCAAAAAAAACGCTTTTTTCCTCATTTTTCTATCTCTTTCTTCTGGAAAGGCTCCCGGACGGAACCAGACGGATCTCCGTGCAGATCCCCTCGCCGACCGCAGCGGCAATCCGCGCCAGGAACAGATCCAGCGACGGTGCGAGCTCGCCGATCAGCGCACTGTGCCGAACCTCCAGCGACAGCACTCCGTCGTGCAGACGGGCAGGCCGGGCGCACGCGGCGAGTTTGCCGGGAATGATCTCCTTCCAGCGGGTCGAAATCTCGATGAAATTTCTGGCCTCCCGGTCGGCGATCTCCCGGAACAGTTCGGTCATCACTTCCGCGGCGCTGACCGCATCCTGCGAATGCGCGGTGAACTCGACCGTTCCGCGCTCTCGACCGTACCACGTGCGCAGCAGCGGCAGCACCTCCCGGCGGCGCCGGAACTGTTCTCGACGGGGGAGATTCATCTCTTTCACTCAGATGTTGATGTCCAATCCGAAGAGCGTCAGCGGCAGAATCAGGGCATGGACGATCAGCATCCCGGGAGCGATCGCCCCCTTGATGACATAAACCAATCCCCGTCGAAAACTGCCGAAACACATGTAACCAAGCCCATACGGAACATAGAAGAAACGACACACATCCGTTCCCATCCGGAAGAGGCACCGCCCCGCATTGTAAATGCTGCGGTAGATATACGGGGCGGATTTCTCCGCGGCTTTCACCGCGATCGGCGCAAGAATCGCCAACGTAATCGGATCGAGCGCCTCCGCCTCGGGCATCGGGAAACAAGTAACGACGAAGGCGACCAGCAGACAAATTGTGATGAATCTTTTCATGATCTTCCTGAAAGTTCCAAACCCATATTACTTCATGGCCGCTTGCGCAGCCGATTCGTCAATTCCACAAGCAGCCGCCCCGCCGCGTCGGGAACGGCGCACTCCGCCGCGCGCGCACCGCGTTCCGCAAGCGTCTCCGGAGAGGCAAGCAGCCGGTCAAACAGCTGTTCAAGCCGTTCCGGCGAACACTCCGCGTTCGGCAGGAGTTCGGCGCCGCCGGCCGCCTCCAGTACGCGCGCATTGTCATCCTGATGATGTTCCGCCGCATACGGGTACGGAATCAGCACCGCGGCCTTCCCGAACCGCGCGAGTTCCGCAACCGTGCTTCCCCCTGAGCGGCAGACCACAAGATCGGCCGCTCCGAGAAACAATTCCATGCGGCCGCTCGACTCCAGAAGAAGCAAAGGGAACGGCACGTCGCCATAGGCTTTTTTCGTCGTCTCGAACTTCCCCGGTCCTGCGAGATGGAGCACCTGAAAGCGCCTCCGGCTCTCCAGTCGCTTCAACGCCGCCGGAACCGCCGCATTGAAAATCGCCGCCCCCTGGCTGCCTCCGAATACGAGAATCGTCGGAATTCCGGCTTCGAGCTTCACGCCGAAGATTCGTTCCAGTTCCGCCTCCGCCGCTTCCCGCGAAATTCCCGCCGCAGCTTCGAGTTCCGGCCGCAGCGGCATGCCGGTCACAAGCACCTCGCAGCGGCATTTGTCCGCATTGCACGCGGGAAACGCCGTTGCAAGCAGCTTCGCCCGGGAGCTGAAAAAACGGTTCGCCTTGCCGATCCGCGCATTGCCGTCGTGGAGAAACACCGGAATCCGCAGCAGATGCGCGGCAAGAATCGGCGGCAGAGAGGTGAACGACCCCATTCCGAGCAACGCCTGCGGCCGGAACCGTTTCAACTCCCGCAATGAAGCGCACACTCCCCCGAGCGCTCCGCTCCCGAACGCGACCCCGGAACCGATCCCGCGCGGAGAAGGCATCCGCGGCAGCGCGACGGCGGAAACCCCGAATGATTCCGCGATATCCTTCTGGTGCGGCGCATTCACGCCGGAGAGCAGCAGAAGCGCTTCCCCTCCTTCATCGCGCAGCTTCCGCGCGACCGAAAGTCCGGGGTAGAAATGCCCCCCCGTTCCCCCGCAGGTGATGGCCAGACGTTCCAGTTTCATGATTCCTCTCTGTTCTTCCGGAACTGGCGATTCCCGGGAAGAAACCACAGCTTCGAGCGAATCGCACTCATATATTGCACATTGTAGTTCGGACAGACGTTGTCGAAGGCGATGGAGCTGAGAATCCCCACCGCGATCAAACTCGCCATGATGTTGCTGCCTCCGTAGCTGATGAAAGCCGCGGGCATCCCCTTCGTCGGTGCGGCTCCGGTCACCACGGCGATGTTGATCGCCGCCTGCAACGTGATCCCGAGCGTGAGCCCGCAGCCGAGCAGCATCCCGAGCCGGGAGCGGGAATTCATGCTGATGCGCAGCCCGAACCAGGTGAAACAAACATACAGCGCCAGCACAAAAAGCATTCCGATCAACCCGAGCTCTTCTCCGACGATCGACAAAATGAAGTCCGTGTGCTGCTCCGGCAGATACTTCTGCTTCAACCTGCTCTCCATGAATCCGACCCCGGTCCAGCCTCCGGAGCCGAATGCCAGCAGTGAATTCCAGAGCTGATACCCTCCTCCGGAACGGGTCTCCTCCGGCCGGAGAAAGGTGGTCACCCGGCTGAGCCGGTTCGAGTCGAAAAGCACCACGTAGAGCGCCGCCATCCCCGCGAACACTGCCGGAATCGCCAGATAGTACCAGCGCAACCCCGCCATCACCGCGATCGCAACGGCCATGGTCATGACCAGCGCGGTCGTGCCGAAATCGCGCCCGATCAGGATTCCGCAGACCACCGCGCCGGTAATTCCCAGAAGCGGCAGAATGCCGCGTTTTCCGCGCAGATGGTTGAAGGTCCGGATGTTCTCCGAACAGTATTTCGCCACAAACAGCGCAACTGCGATCTTGGCGAATTCCGAGGGCTGAAGCGTCATCTCCATCCCCGGCAGCCGGAACTTGATCCATCGGTTCGCACCATTGATCGAGGGGAAGCAGAATGCCGCCACAAGCAGCAGCAGAAACGCCCCCCCCATCAGAATCGTGCTCCATGACGCAAGTTTGCGGTACCCGATCAGGAAGGCGACCGCTCCGCCCGTCCCGCCCATCACCGCCCAGATGATCTGGTTGCGGAAATATTTGAGCCCGTCGGTGTTGTAGCTGGCCGAGTAGAGCATTGTCAACCCGAAGACCACAATCAGCGTCACAACCAGCAGCAACCCGTGCATCGCGTTGAGAGACGCTGCGCTCTCACGCGTGTCGAGTTCCACCGGTGCGGACGGCTCGTCATTCAGGTAGAAGCTCTTCAATCGGGACCTCCGTCACTCCAGGCAGAGTTCCGCTCCGCGCGCAATCTCCGTGAGTCCGTGCGCTTTCACGTAGGCGACGGCGTCCTCATCGTCGAAGACGGCCAGCGGAGAAAGTTCGATCTTCGCATCGACCTTCCCGTCGGCGGTACGCGGAATTTTCACTCCGGCCGCCTCAAGGCGGCGCGCATCGCGCTCGATGAGCATTTCGCGGCAGCTTTCGACCGAATCGACGCCGGTCGGATTCTTGGTCGGAGCAAAAACGCTGCGCCGTTCGCCTTCGAGCACCATCGTGCGCTTCGCCAGCGGCATCGCGTCGAAGATGAACGATTCGAGCTTGACTGCGTTCGGGCTCTCCGGCTTGACCGGGTTGCCCTGTTCATCGACGTAAGGAACCTTCTTATCCGCGCGGTGCCACGGCAGCTTGAGGCTGCCGCCCGCGGTCAGATGCTCGACGAACGAACGGGAGATCATGTGAATCGCGGGACTTCCGGCGATGAAACGCAGCGAACCGTCCGGATTGCGGCTCTCGGCGAGCTCCGCCGGAAGGTCGCTGTATTCGATGATTTCGAGGTGCCCCTTCGTGACGCAGAAGTTGCCGAGCTTCTCGAACGGACCGGTCTTGGCCAGCATGATCGCGGACATCTCGGAGTTCTCAAGGTCGTGCAATCCGAGGAAAAGCGGGGAAACCACCGGCACAAGCGGATTGTCCACCTGGAAGTACGAGAGGTAATCGACCCCCTCCTTCGCCATCCGGTCGAGTGCGCCGGAGCGGCGCAGCGCCAGCAGCGTGCCGCCGTGGCCGTCCGGAGAGAGCGAAAGCGACGACTTCGTCGCGAGCAGCAGCTTGCCGTCGTAACCGCACGCGGGCATCGTCCCCTGCGTGAAGAAGAACACCTGTTCCGGCTTGAGCCCGAAGAAGTTGTTTTCGCGGAAGAACTTCTCGGTCGCCTCGCGGTTCAGCAGACTGGTCATGATGTACCAGGTGAGCGGACAGCCGAACTTCTCTCCGGCCCGCCGGATCGATTCGGCGAAATAGCGGAACAGCGGACGGCCCGTCACGGGGCCGATCGGATAGGTTCCCTTCGGCCCGTCGAAACCGAGCCGGGTTCCCTGACCGCCCGCCACGGTCAGACAGCTGACCTTGCCCGCCTTGAGCAGCTCGACGCCGCGCCGGACGGCGCGCTCGTAGAGTGCCGCCTGCTCCGCGTCGCGCGGAACGAGCGGGAAATACGGCGCCGGGCCGAGGTCGTCCGGAATCTCGGTTTTCGGCTTATTGAGCACATACTCCCGGATCAGATTCGCCATGACGGGGAAATCGATCGCCTCGATCTGAGCGGCAAGCTCCTCCCGTTCCGCGGCGGAAAGTTCATTCCAGAAGCGCAAAAGCTGCTCCTGACCGGCGACGGCGGTTTTCTTCAAAAGTTCCTGATAACGGTCCATGATCCCAAGCTCCTCCCGAATATGAAAAGATCGTTCCATTCACACACATTCATGTGGCGTAAAAGACGCCGGATACAATATAACCCGTCTCCCACTTTTCTGCCACCATCCCGGAGAAGATTTCATTGATCTTTTCCGGAAAAAAAATTGCGTTCCGCCGCTTTCGCGTGTATCTTAAAACCATCAACACCGGAAGGAGCGGAACATGGCGACAAAGAGCCCGAAGAAAAAAAAGGGGGTTTTCGGAAAAATTCTGATTGCCGTATCCGGAGTGATTCTGATCATTCTCGCGGCGGGAATCTGGCTCGCATGGCTGCTGTTCGGCAACGTGCCGCAGTTTGAGATCGATCCGCTGCAGCCGGAGGATCGCGAACTCATGGCCAAACTCATGGGACGGTTCGCCAATGAACTGCTCAGCGGAGAAGGTGCGCCGGAGGAGTCCGAGCTGATCCTTTCGCCCGGAGAGGTGAATTCCCTCATCCGCATCTACGACAACGGCATCGACCTGCGCAGCATGTTTTCCGGGAAAAGCGATAAAGCCAGGGTCAAAAACCACAATGTCCGTTACGAAAACGGCCGGTTTGAAATTCTCGCTCCCGTGCAGACAAACCTCACCTGGCTGTGGAGCGGCGTCATCATGACCGATATGAGCGTGAAACCGGAGAAGGATGGCGACAGCCTCACTCTCGACATCTCCCGCGCCCGCGCCGGCTCGATCACACTGCCTGGATTCCTCGTCGACCGATTCCGCGAAAATGCCGTAACCTCCGGGCAGGCAAATGAAGATTACCGGAAATTCGACCGCTGCGTAAAATCGATCCGGATCGACGACGACCACAATCTGCACATCGTCTACCGCCCGCGGGAACTGCGCTCCCTGGTGCTGGCCGGACCGGGCATCCGATGAAGACACCGGAATTCTGGCCCGGCCCGATGGAGGGGGTCATGACTTCGCCGCTGCTGCGGGCCGCGGCGGAACTGCGTCTCGTGCGGCGCTGGATGACATTTTTCCTGCGCGTGACCGGCGTGCCGAAGCGGAAACATCTTGAGGCGTTCCTCGCCCCCTTCGCCGGAGAGGAGCCCGTGACGTTGCAGCTCATGGGGAACGATCCCGTCGCCGTGGCGGCGACCGCTGCGGCAGCCGCGGCCATCGGCGCGAAGACGTTCAACCTGAATTTCGGCTGTCCGAGCCGGCAGGTCACCTCCGGCGGCGCGGGCGGCGGCGCGCTGCGCGACCCGGACGGAATGATCCGCATGATCGAAGCGGTCAAAACGGCGATTCCGGACCGGCCGCTCTCAGTCAAGCTCCGGACCGGGTGGAGTGATCCCGCCGAACAGGAGGTGTTTCTGCCGCGTCTCGCCGCGACGGGATGCGTCAACAAGTTCTTCGTCCACTTCCGCACGGTCAAGGAGCAGTATCTTCCCGTGCCGGGGCGCGAGGAGCGGCTGAAACGTTCGCTCGAACTGGCCGGAACGGTTCCGGTCGTGCTGAACGGCGACGTGGAAACCCCGGAAGATGCCGCCGCGCTGATGGCCGAACTCCCCGACTGCGCCGGGATCATGTGCGCGCGCGGGTGGTTGCGCGATCCGTTCCTGCTGCGCCGGCTCGAAGGGCTCCCCTGCCCCGAACCGGAAGAGGGGCGCGAAACGTTCTTCCGCGCCGTCACGCACGGCGGATTCCCGGTCAACAAATCGATCGAGCTCTCGAACTTTCTCTGGGGGAAGGAGCGCAATCCCTATTTTTCCCGCCTCGTCGCACTGCCGCCGCATTCGCTCTTCTCCTCCGCGAATTAGACTACCGGCGGCGGATGTAGCGGCGGTATTCGCCCGGAGTCCGCGCAAAACAGCTTCGGAACGCGGTGGAAAAGTAGCATTCGTTCGAGAACCCGGACTGCGCCGCCACTTCAGCAAGCGGCAGATCGTAGCGTGCGAGCAGCCGCGCCGCATGGATCAATCTCGCGCGCTGCAGATAGGCCGCGGGAGCCATCCCGACTTCGCGCCGGAAGAGTTTGCGGAGCTGAACCTCCCCGAGATGAACATGATCCGCGATGTCCGCCACGGCGATGCTCCCGGCGAAATTCGCGTGGATGAACGCGAGCGCCCGCCGGACGCGCTCATCCGCAGAACGTTTCTCCGCAAGGCGGAACCGCCCCGCGCGCGCCTCTTCGAACATCAGCATCTTGAAGAGCTGTTTCATCGCGGAGGCCGCCGCATCGGGATCGGTATTGCGCAACGCGACGATCGTCTCCAGAGCGCCGAGCACCGCCTCCGTATGCGCGGGACGCAGAAACGGCGAGGCGAATCCGGCGAACGGATTCGGTCCGGCCACGTTCTCCGAAAGCGCATGCGCGATGTAATGACCCGACTCGGCACAGCCGTCCGCGAGCCGGAACGAGTGCGGAACGAATTCCGGTACGATCATCGCGTCGCCGCGCCGGAAAAGTCGCGTCTCATCCCCGACCGAAACCACCTCCTCCCCGAACAAAGTCATGAAGAAGAAGTTGTCGCAGATCCTCCGCTCCGGAACCCTCCAGGGCCGAAAACACTTCCAGAAGGTGATTCCGAGCACGATCGGCTCGACATCGCGCAGGATGAGCGACAATATCGCGGCGGTCTCCGGCTCAAGCACACCATCGAGCGTCTGTTTGCGCTCGTCTCCAAATTCATTCATAGTGTCGAAAATCGAAAGAAAAGGTCGCTTTTCTGCAATTGTTTTCTGTTGAAAAATAGCATATAATATTCATAACGCAAACCGGGAATTGAAATTTGGAGAAAAAAAATGGAATGGATCGACCGCATTGAATTCGCCTATCCCGTCAGCACGATGTTCCGGGCCGAGGAACCGTTTCTGTTCGGGCGGGAACCGACACCGCGCCGCATGCCGGACGGCTCGATCGTCTCGCTGTTGTACACCGGCGGAACGCAGGAGCCTCATCCGGACAACATCGCCACCGTCATCCGCAGCACGGACGACGGGGCGACCTGGTCAAAACCGGAACTGCTCTTCAAACATCCGTGCCGCTGCACCTGGGGGACCGAACTCTTCACGGAGGGGGAACGGCCGTTCGCGGTGTTCCAGACCTTCAGTTACGAAACGACTTACGCCGAACTGCGCGCGTTCATGACCTTCACCGATGACTGCGGAAAAAGCTGGACGCAGCCGGTCAGCATTCCCGGCGTTCCGCCGAACTTCTCCGTGCGTCAGGGGAAGGTGCTGTCGGACGGCAGCTGGCTCTTTCCGGTCTACTGGCTCGATCAGCGGAAAGAGTGGACCAGTTACGGTGCGCCCGGCGCATGCTACACCTCCGGCGTCATCCGCTCGACCGACGGCGGCAAGAGCTTCACTTTGCACGGCGCGGTCGAAACGCCGGGAAACGCGTGGGAACCGGAGGTCGTCGAACTCGAACCGGGACACCTCAAAATGTTCGTCCGCTACGAACACCCCGAAGCCGTGCTCTGGGAAAGCGACAGCTTCGATTCCGGCCTCACCTGGAGCCCGGCGAAACCGTCCACAATCCCGAACCCCGGCACGAAATTCGTAATCTACAGGATCCGCGGCCGCCACGTGCTCGTGAACAACGTCTGCACCCCCGAAACGCGCACCCGTGACCTCCTCGAAATCTGGGTCAGCGACGACAATCTCCAGAGCTGGTCGAAGAAACTTCCGCTCGCACGTCTCCACAAGGAGAATCCGGACACCTGGCAGGGCTTCTGGGATGGCGGGGATGCGCTGCCGCAGGTCGCCTATCCGCACGGCTTTGCCGACGACAAGGAGGAGAAACTTTATCTGGCGCTGGATTCAGTCCGCAAGTTCTTCTTCCTCAAGGTTCCCTACTCGGACCTGCTGTAACGGCCGGAGCCGGGCGGGTCAGACGAACGCATGTTCGATGCGGATCACGACCTTGACCGGTTCGCCACCCTCCCCCGCGAGTTTGCGCTGGAACATCTCGCGCAGCTCCGCGGGGTTGTGCGGACAGTCGCGCGGCACGAGCAGGTCGAACCGCAGCTGCAGCGCCTCCGGCGTCCGCACCATGCGGAAGTCATAGACCTGAAACCGCGCATCGAACTCGTGAGCGGTTCCGACCGCGGCCAGCCGCCACTTCTTGTACTCGGGATCATTTTTCTGAAACGGATCGCAGTGCAGGACAAGCCGCACCGGCAGAACACATGAGACCTGCCGCTCGGTGTTTTCGAGCGAGTCATGGATGCTGACCGGGTCCGCATCGGAATTGACCTCCGCGTGCGCCGTCGCAAAATAACGGCCGGGCCCGTAGTTGTGCATCATGAGATCGTGAATGCCGCAGATGTCGGGATTCTCCAGGACCTTTTCCACCAGGCGCGAGACGAGTGCCGGGTCGGGAGTTTCTCCGAGCAGCGGATTGATGGTATCGCGGACAACTTTGACCCCGCCGACCACCACAAGCCCCGCGACAAGCACGCCGGCGACGCCGTCAACGGGGAAACTCGTCAACGTACTTGTATAGAGGGAGATCAGCACCACCGAGGTCGTCAGAATATCGCTCAGGCTGTCGAACGCCGTCGCCCGCAGCACCGGGGAGTCGATCCGCTTTGCGAGCGTCCGGTAGAAGAAGAACATCCAGAGTTTCACGGGGATCGAACAGGCCGCAAGCACAAAGAGCAGCGCCGAGAGCGTCACCTCCGCCGGTTCGAAGATCCGCTCGACCGAACTCTTGAAGAAGTCGAGCCCCACCGCAATGATGATGACCGCAACCACGAGCCCCGCAACATACTCCATGCGTCCGTGACCGAACGGGTGGCGGTCGTCGGCCGGACGTGCCGCCATGCGCGCCCCGAAAAGCGCAATCATCGCCGAACCAGCGTCGGAGAGATTGTTCACCGCGTCGGCGGCGACCGCGATACTGCCGGTCAGCAGCCCGACTGACAGCTTCACGATAAACAACAGCACATTGCAGACGATCCCGACCGCACCGCCGAGGATGCCGTAGGACTCCCGCACCCTCTGGTCGGAGGTCTGATCGGGATTTTTCACAAACAGACGAATCAGCAAACCGGTCAAAATCAACCTCGCAAACAACATGGTTTCTCTGGTACTGGCTCCGGAATCGTCGCGAACGGTTCCAGATATTCTTATTAAAATAGCCGTTCCTGCTTTTTTTTCCAGTAAAAACCACGGAGAATCCGGTGAAAATATCCGGATTTCTTCTTGAAAAGCCTTTCAGCCGGTAGTATTTTATCGAATTATCCGAATCGAAATTCATCACATTTTTCTGTATCTGGAGCAGACTCTCATATGAATGATATTGTCACAAATTTCCCCGTCTATCTTGCGATCACCGCGCTTCTGATTCTGGCGGGCGCATGCTCAAGCAAACTTTCGAGTCGGCTGAACATGCCGGTTCTGCTCGTCTTTCTCGGCGTGGGAATGCTTGCCGGAACCGATTTTCTGAAGATCGTCGATTTTGACAACGCGACGGCCGCCAACACGATCGGCAGCATCGCGATGGCATTCATCCTCTACTCTGGCGGATATGACACCTCATGGAAATCGATCCGGAACGTGCTCGGCTACGGCAGCGTGCTTTCGAGTCTCGGAGTGCTTTTAACGGCATTGTTCGTGGGACTCTTCACCTTCGCGCTCTTCACGGCGGGCTTTCACTATCTCCCGGGCAATCTCGGTTTTTCGCAGAAACCGTCGTTTGAATGGTGTCTGCTGCTCGGTGCGATCGTATCCTCGACCGATGCGGCGGCGGTTTTCGCGATCCTGCGCGGCCGCAGCGTGAGTCTGAAAGGGAAACTCCAGCCGCTGCTCGAATATGAGTCCGGCAGCAACGACCCGATGGCCGCATTCCTCACAATCTTCATGGTGGGGATGATCCTCTCCCCCGGGGAGAACTCCTACTGGATGATTCTGCCGTCGTTCCTCGTGAAGATGTCACTCGGCGTCTTTTACGGTTTTCTTGCCGCCAGGCTGGCGGTCTGGCTCTTCAACCGGATCGACTTCGAGTATGATGGCCTTTATTATGTGCTCGGAATCGGCGTGGTTCTGCTGACCTTCGGCGCAAGTGAAGCCTTCTGGGGCAACGGCTACATGGCCGTCTACGTCGCGGGGGTGGTCATGGGCAACAGCAAGTTCATCTACCAGCACGGCATCGGCCGTTTCCACGACGGCATCGGCTGGCTCATGCAGGTGATGCTCTTCGGCATGCTCGGGCTGCTCTCGTTCCCGAAGCAGCTGCCGGATGTGGCGATACCTGGATTGGCGATCGCGCTGTTCCTGATGGTCGTCGCGCGGCCTGCGGCGGTGTTTCTCTGCATGCTCGGCAGCAGATTCACGATGAAGGAGCGGCTCTTCGTCTCCTGGGTCGGGCTGCGCGGCGGCGCCCCGATCATGCTCGCGACCTATCCGCTCATGGCGCATCTGCCGGACGCATGGAAGATGTTCAACATCGTCTTCTTCATCGTTCTCACCTCGGTTCTGGTGCAGGGCAAGACGCTCATGCCGTTTGCGAAAAAACTCAAGCTCGACAAACCGCTCAAGGTCTCGCCGCGCGTTCCGCTCGAATTTGAAAACTCCGGAACGCTCAACGGCGACATGCGTGAATTCGAAGTCCTGCCATGCGCACCGTACATCGGCCGGAAGCTCGCGGAACTCGGGCTGCCGAAGGGGGCGCTCGTGCTGCTGATCCGACGCGGACGCGAATTCGTCGTCCCGCACGGCAGTACCGTGATCGAAGCGCACGACGGCCTGATGGTGCTCGCCGATCCCGAAACCCTTGCGAAAACCGTCACCGTCCTCGCCTGCGAAACCGGCGGCGAAGAGGAGGCGTGACGCATCCGCCGGTTCACGGACACGGCTTTCCGAAAATCATGATGAAACATCCTGCAAACAGGATCAATATTCATGAAAACAGCACAATGATCCATTCCCAAACGGAAAATCCGGCCTATATTATTCCCCGTGATCAAACAGACAATCCGGAAACAACCGTTCAGGAGTGACAGTCATGAGGAAGATCAGCGCCGCGAATTACGTCGAAACCATGAAACCGTGGCTGGTGAAACTGCCCGGGTATCTGCGCCGGCCGGCTGGACGTTCCGAGCTTGCGTTCTACGGGACCGGCGAATCGGCCCACTGGCCGACCCAGAGCAATCTGAATGTATTCGCCGCGCTGGCAGTGCTTTCCACAGCGCCGGAACTCGATGAGAAGCAGCGCGATGAGGCAGAGAACACCGCGCTGGCGCTGTTGCGCTATGCGATGGCGACCCATCTCACGGGGGATTTCCCGGCGACCGACGGCAGACGGTGGGGCTGCCACTGGATCAGCGTGCTCGGGCTCGAGCGTATGAGTCACGGTCTGAACGCGATCCGCGACCGGCTGACTGAGGAGGACACCGCGAAGCTGCGCCGTCTCGTGCTGTGCGAGTCGGACTGGCTGCTCGACCACTACCCGGTCGTGGCCGGAATGCTCAACTCCACCGGAAAAAACAAACCCGAATCGAACATCTGGAACGGAGGCTTTCTGCTGCGCGCCGCATTCGATTACCCTGACGCTCCTCGCGCGGCGGAGTACCGCGCCAGAGCAGCGGAATTTCTGCTGAACGGGCTCTCCCATCCGCTCGACGCCGCGGGCGAGACGAAATACAACGGCAAAGCTCTGCGCGAATACCACGTCGGATTCAACTTCACGCCGAACTGGTCGCTCGATCACCACGGTTATCTGAATGTCGGCTACATGGTGATCTGCCTCTCGAACCTCGCGATGCTGCACTTCTACTGCCGGGAGCGCAACTATGCCGCGCCTCCGGAACTCTATCTGCACGTGCGGGAACTCTGGAACCGCGTAAAACACTTTCTCTTTCCGGACGGACGACTGCTGCGGATCGGCGGCGACACGCGCGCGCGTTACACCTATTGCCAGGACTATGCGATTCCGATGTGGCTCTTTGCGGCCGATTTTCTCGGGGACGCCGATGCGGCGGAGTTCGAGAAGGGGTGGCTCGAAATCGTCCGAACAGAAGCGGCCTACAACCGTGACGGCGGATTCTACACCCGGCGGCTCGCGCAGTTGCGGGATGTGAGTTACTACTACTTCACGCGGCTCGAATCGGATGCGATCCTCACGCTCTCCTACGGGGCGTACTGGCGCAGGAAATTCCCGATCGCGGATCACGCCGCCGCCTCTGTGCCCAATCCGCCGGACGTCTGGCAGGACGAGTACCACGGTGCGACGTTCCTGCGCGACGGCGATGCCGTGCGCTCCTTCGTCTGGCACGGAGGTCAGGGGCCGACCGGACTCTGCGTCCCGGCAGACCGCAGCGACATGGCTGAGTGGCAGGGGAATCTGCGCGGCGTGATCCGCAGCGGGAACACGCCGGAAGCGACCCAGGGCGAGAGCGGTCATGAGCTCTTCCCCGGCGGCTTCGTGAACTCGGGCACGGCCGACTGGATCGAAAACGATCCGCACGGCGAGGGGGAAGGCGTCTACAGTTACGCGCGCCACAAGAGCGCCTGCGCCGCACTCCCCGACGGGAAAACGATGCTTTTTCTCGAATATGCGGAAATGATCAAGGAGGCGACTCTCCAGGAGGTCAGCGGAATGAATCTCCGGATCCCGAACGATCTCTTCAACGGGGAAACCCGCACTTACCGCATCCCCGGCGGAAACGAATTCACGCTTGCCGGACACCCGGAACACGCGGAGGAGCACGTTGTCGCCGCCGACCGGCTCTCCATTGACGGTGAACTGAATGTATTCCTGCTCTATGGCGGAAAGAATCTGCTCATCCGGCGGAAGGCGGGGCGCTCCGGCGCCATCATCCGCCACCAGCACGGTCCGTGGATGGGGTCTCTCGGAATCGATGAGATCAGCTGCGGCGGGAAAACCTGCCCCTGCCGCCCCCTCCCCGGCGAACTTCTGCTCGACAATGGATACGCGGTCGCCGCCGGCGGGCAGCTGGAAGAGCCGGTTTTCCGCCGGATTCCGCAGCCGGAACTGCTGCGCATGGTCGAATTCCGGAACGGCGACGGCTGCTGGCTCTTCGCGGCCAACTTCGGTTCGAATCCCGTTGCGGCGGAAATTCCGGAAAACTTCACGCTGCTGGCCGGCTCGCTCTCCCCCGGCTGCACCGCACTCTGGCAAAAGGCGTAACAAAACCGCTTGACAACGCGGGAAAAATGTGATATTGTAAAGCGACGTCTTCGGGGCGGGGTGCAACTCCCCACCGGCGGTACGACAAGCCCGCGACCTTCCGCAAAACGGAAGCTGAACCGGTGAGATTCCGGTGCCGACAGTGACAGTCTGGATGAGAGAGGACAGGAGAAAGCGGAGCATCCGGCTCCGCGGCGATGCCGTTCCGCCCCCGGTTTGTCCGGGGGTTCTCTTTTTCCTGCCTGAACACCCCTGCAAACAACAGGAGGAATGAAAGATGGAATTCGATCCGGTCGAAGAGTTGATCGCGGCATACGGCCGCGGTGAAATCGTCATCATCACGGATGACGAAAACCGGGAAAATGAGGGGGACCTCATCGCGCCGGCGGCAAAAACCGATGCGGCGACCGTAAACTTCATGATTACGCACGCACGCGGGCTTTTCTGTGTGCCGCTCGCGCCGGAGATCGCCGCGCGTCTCGGCCTCGCTCAGCCCGCGGGGAAACACGATCCGCGCTGCACCTGCTTCACGCAGAGTGTCGACGCGGTCGAGGGGACGACCACGGGAGTCTCCGCCTTCGACCGCGCGACGACCGTACGCAAACTCATGGAGGAAAACGCCACGCTCGACGACTTCTACACGCCGGGACACGTTTTCCCGCTCATCGCCCGGCCCGGCGGCGTGCTTGAACGCCCCGGCCACACCGAAGCGGCCGTCGACCTCGCCCGACTCGCGGGTCTCCCGCCGGGCGGCGTGCTGTGCGAAATTCTGAATCCGGACGGCACGATGGCGCGACTGCCGCAACTGCTGGAGTTCAAGCGGAAATTCAATCTCAAGATGGGCAGCGTCGAAGCTCTGAGACAGTATCGCCTCGCCTCGGGACGCTGAAAAAGCGGTCCTTTACCGCGGGCCGCAGCCGGGCAGACCCATCACGCTCCTGGCCGGACACTGCACCTCGGGGGGCTCCGGCGGCGGGAGCGTTTTCCGGTCGTTTTTCTCCCCCTCCGGATCGGGAAACCGTTCGGAGAACGGAACGCCGCCGCCCGCTTCGGCAGAAAGCCGTTCGTCGAGAACAGGCACGATCTCCGCAGCGGGACGGCTCCGCAGTTCGCGGATGAGAACATGCAGGTCCTCCCGCGCCGCGCGGTTTGCCTGAAACAGACTCCCGATTGCGCCAAGGTGCATCGAGATGACCGCAATCAAAGCGAAGTAGTTGAAGCCGAACAGGATCTTCGACAGCAGCGGCAGCTTCACCCGCACAATCACCCAGACCGGCAGAACCAGAAAAAGCCCCATCAGAAGCAGCAGATAAAGCAAACCGAGAGCAAGGGCGTTCATTGTTGCGTCACTCCTTTCACGGCTTCATACCAGAGCCGGTAGCGTGCACGCACACCGCCCGCTTCAAACGATTCACTCCGATCAAGTTTCTCGAACGCATCGGCCAATGTGCGCGGATCGACCCCCGAGACGAGCGCATCGCGCGTCGCCTTGACCGCCTCCGCCTCGGCCCGGACGGCATAGTTTCGCTCAAACCGGAAATAGAGCATCGACCAGGCCCCGAGCGCGACAACGAAAATCGAACTCAAAACCCACAAATACCGGTTGTATTTCCAGCGACGGAAGAAGAGCGGCCAGCTTGCCGCAAGCGCAATTGCCGTCAGGATCAGCGGAAACGCCAGCATTTTCACGGCAGCCACCACTCGCCCGGCGCCGAACCGCCGTCGTAGAACGGCAGAGGCGCGATCTTCCCGGTCAACACCGCGCCTGAAACTTCAAACCGGAGCAGCTCCTCCGGCTCCACGCAGGCTGCCACCAGACGACAGAGCGCCGCCGCCGTATCGAGCGACGGACAGAAACTTCCGGAGGTCACCCTGCCGATCACTTCGTCGCGCGCATTCAGCACAAGCGCCCCCTCCCGTGCCGCGCGCCGCCCGTCAAGCCGCACGCCGAAGAGCCGCTGTTCCGGAAACCGGGAACCGAGAGCGGCCCTGCCGATAAATTCGCGCGGCTCCTCCGGATGCAGCAGTGTTCCAAGTCCCGATTCAGCCGGGGTGAATTCAGCCGTAAGTTCACTTCCGCAGGCGGGGAATCCCATCTCAAGCCGCAGCGACTCCCTCGCGCCGTACCCCGCAGGCATGACCGGTTCTGTTTCAAGCAGCAGATCCCAGAGCTGATCGGCGTAGTCGAGGTTGAAGAGCAGCGAAAACGCATCCTCTCCGGTCGAACCGGCGTGGACGGCAATTGCCCGGAATCCGTCCACTTCCACCGTCCGGACACAACCGTAATCGGGCAGGTCGTGCACGTGGAGCTCTTCTTCCAGCACGACGCGAGACTTCGGCCCGGCAAGCGCAAGCTGGGCAAGAAGCCTTGTGAGATCCAGGGTTTCAACGCCTCTTCCCGCGCAAAGTTCGCGAATCCTTCCGAGCCCCCCCGCATCGAATTCCGGTTCGGCGAGCAACAGGAAATCCTCTTCTGCCATCCGGGCGACGAGCGGAGCTCCGAGGACGCCGCCCTTCTCGTTGAGCAGAAGATTCCGGCGGCAGCGGCCCGGTTCAAGATCCGCGACCGGACGGGCAAACCAGCCGTCAAGCGCCGCCGCCGCGCCCTCCCCGGCGACGCGCAGCTTGCCCGATGCGCACAGATCGAACACGGAACAGAGCGTCCGGGTGTGGCGGTGTTCGGCGACGATACCCTCCGGGTAGGAGAGCGGGACATTCCAGCCAGCGCGCGGAACCATTTTCGCACCAAGTTCGATCTCATATTCCGTGAGCGGCGTCGTAATCAGGGCACTCATCGTTCACAACTCCGAGTCCAGCAGCGCCGTGGCGGCGTGCAGTTCCGCAATGGCGACGTCGAGCCCCTCCGGATGACGGAAAACGCTGGTTCCGGCCACGATCATGTTCACGCCGTGGGCGGCGACGGTCCGGACGGTTTTCCCGTCGATTCCGCCGTCGGCCTCAAGCTGAACATGCAGCTTCCGGCGCAGAATCTCCCGTTTCACGGCGGCGCATTTCGTCATCTGGTCGGCCATGAAGCTCTGCCCGCCGAACCCGGGTTCGACGGTCATGACAAGCACGAGGTCGATCCGGTCGAGCCATGGGAAAACCGCCTCCGCGGGCGTCGCGGGTTTCAGCGAAATCCCGACCGTGCAGCCGGTCTGCCGGATTGCGTCGATCACCCTGTCGGTCGGCTCGGAGCATTCGAGGTGAAAGGTCAGATGGTCGCACCCCGCGTCGGCAAACGCCTTCGCGTAGCGCGCGGGTTCGGAGATCATCAAATGGGTGTCGAACAGCATCCCGCTGCGTTTGCGGACGCTCCGGATGACCGGCGGTCCGAACGAGATGTTCGGCACAAAATGTCCATCCATCACATCGAGGTGGATCACATCCGCCCCGGCATCTCCGGCACGCTCGATCTCGTCTCCAAGCCGGCTGAAATCGCATGCCAGCACCGACGGCGAAACGAGGATTCGGTCGGTCGGCAATTTTCTCAGGTCACTCATGTCATACTCCCGTCTGTAATGTCTGCCGGAGAATATAACCGTTTCATCCCGATTTTTCAACCTTCCGGACGGAGAGAATTCCTCCTCACCAGATCGGGGAGCCGACAATGCGGCTCGCACGCACGCTGCCGAAAATGTGCTCGTTGATTCCCTGGGAGCGGTTGTCGCCGACCACATAATAGTGACCGGGATCGACCTTGCGCGGAGGCAGATTCCAATCCGAAATGTATTTCACATAAGGTTCGTCGACCGGCTTGCCGTTGCGGAACAGCTCGCCGTCACGAAACTCAATTGTGTCCCCGGGAACCCCGATGATCCGTTTCAGAAAATAGGTCTTGTCGTGATAACGGATGATGACCACATCCCCCAGCTTCGGCTTGCTGAACCAATACCTCGGCTTGAAACAGAACGTAAATCCATGCTCGGGATAGGTCGGCATCATGCTCCCCCCGTTGATCCGGCACGGCATGAGCACAAACAGAAAGACGATCACTGCGCACACCGCAACAATCGCCATGCGGATGAAGAAACCACGACGCAGCCTGGGAAAGAAAAAGTTCACCCAGGACCCCCTCTCCGTGTCGTCATCGGATCGATGGAGCCCGGCGATCTTCAGCCAGATCGACCAGCAGGAATCAAACAGCTTCCGCATCCGGCCGCCTCCCCCGAATTACACCCCGGCCTGCGCCGCCGCAGCAGCTTTCGCCGCAGCTTCTTCCGCTTCAAGGAACGGCAGAAAACGAGCCTTGTCGCTCGCTTTCATATACGCCTCCTCCGCAGAGATGTTGCCCGCATCGAACTCGGCCTGTATCGAATTGTCCATCGCACGCATGCCGCGGCCGACACCCGCGTCGATGATCGTGCGGATGTTCGAAATCTGTCCCTCGCGAATCGTGTTCGGCAATCCGTCCGTCCAGAGCAGCACCTCGTGCACCGCCACGCGGCCACCGGTCTTCTTGCGGCACAGCAGCTGGGAAACAATCGCCTGGAGACACTCCGCAAGCATCGTCCGGATCTGCGCCTGCTCGTTCGAGGGGAACGCATCGATCATACGGTCGATCGTCTTCGGCGCATTATTCGTGTGCATGGTCGCGAAAACAAGCATGCCCATCGCCGCACAGGTGAGCCCGAGCCGCATGGTGTCGTTCTCGCGCATCTCGCCGATCAGCACGATGTCCGGGTCGGAACGCATCGCCCCGCGCAACGCAGTCGGGAACGATTCGGCCTGAAGACCGACCTCACGGTGCACGATCGTGCAGTTCTTGTTCTGATGCACGAATTCGATCGGGTCCTCGATCGTGATGATGTGCTTGCTGAAATTCTCGTTGATGTAATCGATCATCGCCGCGAGCGTGGTCGATTTGCCGGAACCGGTCGGGCCGGTGACCAGCACGAGCCCCGACTTCAACGCGCAGATCTCCTTGAGCACCTCCGGCATGTGAAGCTCATCAAGCGTCAGGATCTTGGTCGGAATCTGGCGCATGACGCAGCCCATTCCGTGATAGTTGTACAAATAGTTCGTCCGGAAACGGGCAAGCCCCGGAATCTCATGGGCGAAGTCGAGATCGTGGGTCTCCATGAACTGCTCCCAGCGCCGCGGCATGCAGATCTCCTTAAGCATCTCCTCCATATACTCCGGAGTGATGATTTCATCGGTCAGCGCGATGATGTCTCCGTGCACGCGCGCCTTCGGCGGACAGTCGATCGACAAGTGAAGGTCGGAGCCGCCGAGTTCGAGCATCTGACGCAAATACTGATTGATGATCGGTTCAGTTTCCATATTTCAAAATCCCTCGTATCCGTTTCAGTTTCCCTGCTGCAGCCGCCGCGCCTGACGGATGGCGAATTCGCGCTCAAGCTGCGCCAGCTCCGCCTGGTCATGCATGTAGGACTTCGCAACCTCGTAGGAGATCAGCCCCGCCTTGTATTTGCCGAGCAGACACTGGTCGAGCGTGCACATGCCCTGCTTGTTGCCGATCTGCATGGTCGACTTGAGTTTGAACGCCTTGCCCTCATTGATGATGTTCGCCACGGCCATGTTGTTGATGAGAATCTCATAAGCGATGGTCAAACCGCCGTTTTCCGCAGGAAGCAGTCTTTGGCAGATGATTCCGCGCAGACTCCCCGCGGTCATCGCGCGGATCTGCGGCTGCTGCGACGGAGGAAACACATCGAGCAGACGGTTCAACGTGTTGGCCGCGTCGCTCGTGTGCAGCGTCCCGATCACCAGGTGGCCCGTCTCGGAGGCGGTGATCGCGTTTTCGATGGTTTCGAGGTCGTGCAGCTCGCCGATGACGATCACGTCCGGGTCCTCGCGAAGCGCGGCTTTGAGCGCCGTACGATAACTGATCGTGTGCTTGCCGATTTCGCGCTGCGTAACCTGACAGTTCTTGGAAGGCTGCAGGATTTCGATCGGATCCTCGACCGTGATGATGTGGTCGGTCCGCTTCTCGTTGACGATGTCGACCATCGCCGCAAGCGTCGTCGTCTTGCCCGAACCAACCGGTCCGGTGACCAGCACGAGTCCGTTGTGATAATCCAGCAGACGTTTGATGTGCGTGATGTCGTTATCGAGAAATCCGAGCTCCTCCAGCGAGCAGATGTGATCCGGCACAAGCCGGTAACTCGCCGCGGAGCCGTCCTTGTGCATCATCAGACAGACGCGGAAACGGTCCTGCCCGACCTCAAGCGCGAAGTTGATGTCCATCTCCTCCTCGAACTGCTTCTTGCGTTCGGGCGAGAGCAGCAGGGTGTTCAACCGCCACGCATCCTCCTCCGGCACCACCCAGTCGTCGATGCGTTCGATCTGCAGCATGCGCCGGACAAACGGCGGAGCTCCCGCGGAAATATGCAGATCCGACGCGCCCAGCGCACGCAGACAGGTCAGCAGCGTGATGACCAGCTCGATCACCTCGGAGTCGCTCATGGAGGCGACATCCCGCAGACTCGGCAGATCCTCGTAGGAATTGATCTGCGACAGATCGATGTCGACACTTTCGAAATGGGTCGCGGAATCCTGCATGATCCCGGTACGCTGGTGTTTTCTCGGCCCCACCCCCGCGTTTGAAGCCTCATCCGAAGCCGCGGAAGCCTGCTGTCTGGGCGGAACGTAGCCGGAACGCTGCGCAGGCGGAAACGCCGCGGCTTTCTGAGCAGGAGGAAACGCCGCGGCACGCTGTGCAGGCGGAAACGCCGGACGTGCACCTCCCGCACCGGGAGCGCCGGGACGGGCCGCCGCGCCGGGAAATCCCGGACGGGCCGCCGGACGGCCGGGACGGGCCGGCTGGGCGGAAGGCATGGTCGGAGCGATTCCGGTCTCGGCCTGCGCTACGGCATAGTCGATGACGGCCTGAATCTGATTGAGCACCGACTGCTGATCCTCTTCGGACAACCCTTCGACGAACTGATCGAGCACCAGCTGGGCGTAGGCCTCAAGTTCCGGCTCTCCCTCCAGCGATTGATAGAAGCGGTCCGCATCCGCCTGCGTGATGGCGCCGTTGGTGATCAGCGCATAAATAAACCATTGAATGTCCAGCGGCATATAAGGTTCTCTCCTGAAATGAACGCTTTCTCCAGTTGATGACTCCCGACTCTGCTTCTTCCGTGCAATCGGGGCAAGATACAATAGCGCAGAAAACGCGTTTTTTCAAATCCGCCGCCGATTATTCCCCGATAATCTTAATGAGAATCCGCTTCGGCCGCTTCCCGTCGAATTCGCCGTAGAAGATCTGTTCCCAGGGGCCGAAATCAAGTTTCCCGGCGGTGACGGCGACGACGACTTCGCGCCCCATGATCTGCCGTTTCATATGAGCGTCGGCGTTGTCCTCATAACCGTTGTGCGCGTACTGGCTGTGGGGCTTTTCGGGGGCGAGTTTTTCAAGCCAGGTTTCGAAGTCGCTGTGCAACCCCGATTCGTCGTCGTTGATGAAAACCGACGCGGTGATGTGCATGGCGTTGCAGAGCAGCAGCCCCTCGCGGATGCCCGATTCGGCCAGCGCCTCCTCCACCTGCGGCGTGATGTTCACAAATGCGCGGCGGCGCGGCAACGTCAGCGTGAGTTCACGGCGAAATGATTTCATGATCTTCCCCTCTCTCTGTAACGGTTGTGGTCCATCCGGGGAATGTATCTCTTTTTTCTCCGAAGTCAAGAGTGCAACCGCTTGCAATCGTTTTTTTCCGAAGCTATTTTATGAAGATGGGAAATGATTCAACCCCTATTCCATGAGGATGCACATGATCGAACAGATTTCTTCCGGAGTATTCCGGCTGACGTTCGGGACTCCGGAACCCGATACGCCCTCCCGGCAGTGTTACGTCAAACCGCCGCGGCACGAAGCGCTCGCGGCGATGCCGGAGGCGGAATTTCCATTCGGTGCGGAACAGATCCGCTTTCACACCGGCGCGCGCGGCTGCCGGCTTGAACTGCCGCTCTCGTCCGAAGAGGATGTCTACGGACTCGGCTTGAACCTGAAACGGCTCTGCCACTCCGGAAAAAAGCGGACGCTCCGGGTCAACAGCGACCCCGCCACCGATACCGGGGACAGCCACGCTCCCTGCCCGGTCTACTTCTCGACGGCGGGATACGGCGTCCTCGTCGACACCGCCCGTTACGCGAGTTTCTACTGCGGCGGCAACGAACTCCTCGACGCGGGGCGGAAACAGGAACAGGATGGAAAAATCCGCCTGACCGAAGCGGAACTTTACGCCGCCGGAGAACGGAGTTCCGCTCCGATGGTGATCGACATTCCGGCCGCACAGGGGGTCGATCTCTATCTCTTCGCCGGGCCGACTCTGCTTGACGCGGTGCGCCGTTACGTGCTCTATTCCGGCGGCGGAGCGCTCCCGCCGGAGTGGGGACTCGGCTGTCACTACCGCGCCTGCGGCACGTTCAACGGAGAACAGGTGCTCTCTCTGGCGAAAGAGCTGCGGGACAAGCACATCCCGTGCGATATTCTCGGTCTCGAACCGGGCTGGCATTCGCGCGCCTACTCATGCAGCTACGTCTGGAGCAGAGAGCGTTTTCCGGAACCGGAGAAACTCCTCGAAAACCTGCGCGAAAACCATTTCCGCGTGAATCTCTGGGAACACGCGTTCGTGCATCCGGAGGCACCGTTCCACGGAGAACTCAAGCCGTATTCCGGCGACTTCAAAGTCTGGAACGGCCTTGTGCCGGACTTCACGCTCCCCGAAGCGCGCAAGGCCTTCGGCGATTACCACGCCGAACAGCTCACAAAGCGTGGAGTCAGCTGCTTCAAACTCGACGAATGCGACAATTCCGACTTCATCTCAAGCCCATGGTCATTCCCGGAGTGTTCGAATTTCCCCTCCGGACATGACGGAGAAACCATGCACTCGATGTTCGGCTGCCTCTACATGGAGGTGATCGACCGCGCCTGCCGGAAAGCGGGAATCCGCAGTTACGGGCTGGTTCGCAATGCGCACGCCTTCGCCGCTCCGCTGCCGTTCGTGCTTTACAGCGACCTCTATGACCACGCGGAGTTCATCCGGGGCGTGACGACCTGTGGATTTTCCGGACTGTTGTGGACACCGGAGTTCCGCCATGCGGCTTCTCCGGAGGATTACATCCGGCGACTCCAGGCGATGGTGCTTTCGCCGCAGATGCTGCTGAACATCTGGATGATGCCGAATCCGCCGTGGCGGCAGCTTGTGCGTGAACGCAACGTGAAGAACGAGTTCTATCCGCCGGAGGAACAGATGCGGCTTGAGACGCTGACGCGCGAAGCGCTGGAACTGCGCATGCGTTTTCTGCCGTATCTGTATGCGGCCTTTGCTGCGTATCATTTTGAAGGAACGCCGCCGTGCAGGGCTCTTGCGATGGACTATCCGGAAGATGAACATTTGCGCGAAGTCGATTATGCGTGGCTGGCGGGCGACCGGCTGCTGGTGGTGCCGTTCCGGGCCGGAATGACGGAGTTGACGATGCCGCTCCCGCCGGGAGTATGGAGAGACTTCCGCACCGGGAAGCGCCACACAAACGAAGTCACGCTCGAGCCGACACTCGGCGAACTGCCGATTCTCGTGAAGGAGAACAGCATCATTCCACTGGCCGACCCGGTCGAATTCGTCGAAAACGGGATGCAATACCACCTGACGCTGCGCGTTTACGGAGACACGCCGGAAGCGGCCCGTCTCTTTGCGGACGACGGCTGGAGTTTCGAATACGAAAGCGCCGGCTCCCCCGCCTGGGGAACCGTCGACGTGGAGGGCCGCCTCAGCCCCGGCATGGAAAAACGCTATGCCGTCAAGGCGATCGAACGTTTCTAGTTCCCGTTCCCGCCTTCCTGAACGATGCCGGGTCGTGGGCGGCGGGGGCGTTTCCGCCGTCCCCCGCACCCCCTGCGTCCGGCAAGGTGCCGGTGCCGGGTACGGGACGGTCTCGGACAGGCTGCGGTCGGCCGGCGCGAGGAGAAAGAGCCGCAAAAAGGGGCTGTTGCAAAACCTCACAAGGTATGCGACAGCCCTTTTTCTTTTGAATCTCGGTAAAATTGTGTATAATAAG
>NZ_CALXSK010000040.1 GCF_944391105.1 uncultured Victivallis sp. | reverse complement strand
CAAATCACCAGCGATTTTTCTTCATTTGGATATTCTCGTTTCGCTTTCCCTGCCGCGCTAGCGGCTCAGTTCAAGAACAGGGGACAGTGCCAGCACTCCCAACTTTTTCAGTCGATTCATCGCTTCCTCATTCCTGTGATAAAATTCCAGTTTGATGCCGGGAAAAATGCAATCCCGTTTTTTCCATGCTTCGACTTGAGCCGTGAACTTGGTCCACGACCACGAACATCTCCGGATCGGGAATCTGATCGAAATGGAAACGCACTGTTTCCCGAAAAACCGTCTTCCCTGGCAACCCCTCCCGCTTCAACACGATAAAATCGGCGTCCGGCAGATTGTCGACCTGACTCTTCAAGACGGTACTCCGCTGAGGCAGCTTTTTCCCGTTCCCGCCCGGCTTGCAATTTTTCCCTGCAATTCTCCCCCATCGCCTTTGTCTCCGATCGGATTCAATACTGTCGCACCGGATCCGGATTGTAATCGTAATCACGGCGCGTCCCCTCCTGGTAAGGCGTCTTCCAGCCGCGCTGACCGCTCACGGCCGGGCGGTTGGAGAGAATCACGGGAAGGCGGTTGATTCCTCCTTCTCCCTTTTCATCAAAAACCCGGATTGCAATCAGATTTTTTCCCGGTTTGAGCAGTTTTCCCGGGATGGTGTACAGCCGGGGAGCCATCCACCACGAACTGACCTCACGTCCGGTCTGGCCGATCCTGACCCCATTGAAATAGGTTTCATCGAAGTCATCGATTCCGCCGAAGCTCAGATAGAGCCGTTCCGCCTGCATGAATTCCGGTGGAAGTTCCAGATGAAGGCGATACCAGGCGTAACCGTCATATTCCCGACGGAGAAAATGCTCGAACGGCACCCCGAGCTTCACTTCCGCTCCATCAGCGATGAGGCCGCTCTGCCAGAACAGCGATCCATCTTTACCGGTTTCAACTTTTTCCGCCACTCCTTTGTTCTCCGGATCGAGGGCGAAGCTCCAGTCGTATGTGCTGAGATCCAGCGTCTTATCGAAACTTCCCTGCTTCGGCAGATACGCTGCTGACTCATTGTCGATCTCAACTGCGGCATTGGTAAGAAGGGCGGAAAGGAAACGGCAGCTCTTCCCCGTAGCCGGAGCATTGTCAAAGAGATCCGGCGTGATCGAAACCAGTGTGAAACGTCCTGATCCGTGCGGAAAGTCCATCACAACGCCGGGAGTAAAGGCATTGGCCTGCTCCGGAATTCCGTCGAATGCGGGAACTTGAAACTCATCGTGCCAGTAAAGGTCGTTGTTGTCCCAGCCGCAGCGCCAGAACTCGTCTGCATGTCCCGGGCCGCTCAAAGCCTGACGGCTGGTGACCGTGGCAAGCTTGAGCGGAAATGGAAGCCATACGGATTCAAACTCTTTCCCGGTGTGGAGATAGATGATTTTTCCTCCCTCATAGACGAAGTTGTTGATCTCCATCGCAGCGCATTTCAACGCATGGAAATCCGGGTCGGAAATCAGCAGCGTTTCGGCTCCTGCCAGCGTCGCCGCGTCGATGGTGTTCACCTGCCGGCAACGGACTTTCAGACGTTTGAGCAGTTTTTCGCCGGCGGCTCCTCCGAAGAAGAGGGTTTCCCCTTCCCGGACTCCGCGGTTGTCCAGATAGGAAACCAGTTGGTGAAAAAGCGTCGTCGCAACCGGGTCGACTCCAAGGCGCGGCACAAGTTCGAGCTGAGAACCGATCCAGCTTCCGCGCCGCGCCCGGTACTCCAGAAGCGGAGTCTGGTAAAGGTCAAATCCACAGCCGAGCAACGAGAGATAGTTTCCGTGCGAAGGACGGCGGAAGACGTAGCTTGCCAGCATATTGCGGTTCCCCGCAGCCGACCAGCCGTGACCGGCCGGCCGGATCTCATAGGCGTCCGCCAGGGAAACACTGCCGCGCCAGTTCGCAAAGTCGCGATCCTCGAAGCCGGTGAGCGCCGGATGTCCGCTGCCGTTCAGAAAGGCATGTCTGGTCCGGGTGCTCATGAGTTCCGTTGAGCACGAGAGCGGCTGTTCCAGAATCAGGATGTTGAGTCCGCGTTTCGCCGCAGCATTGAAATCCGGAACCGTCGGATTCCGGGCGAGCCCCTGACGCCCCACAATCACCACTCCGGACTCGGGAAGGTGGTCGAGAGATTTCAGCTCTTCGAACGCGGCATTCTGCTGTTTGAGGTATGCTTTGACTCCTCCCTCCGGGTCACAGAGGTAGAGGCGATGCACGGTTTGCAGCGCGGCCGGACGCGGAAAGAGTTCGATCGGGAGCGTTGCCCGTACCGTTTCTCCTCTGTCGGAAACGGACGCTTCCAGTCTCGCGTTTCTCCGCGCAGCGACCGGAGGCAGCTTCAGCTCAACCGGAATGGTTCCACGTTCGCCGTGTCCGATCCGGAGTCTGCGTTGGAACGAGGCGAGGACGTCGTTGTTTTCCGTCCGCAACGTCACACGGCAGTCGAACTCCCGTTCCCGACCGGAATCGTTGATGACGATCAGGTTTTTGCGCAGCGTATCGCCGCCGAACCAGGCGTGATCGACACCATAGGGATCCTCGCCTGTTTCATAGAATTCCGCGAATACCGGAGCTGAAACGCGCAGCAGTGCGGCCGTCGCAAGCGTCGGTTTGAGTCGGAATTCCGCATCGAATTCTCCGAAACCGGAAGGCGAAGCTCCGCCGGGGAGATATTCCGGATAAAAATCCGGACGCGAAAGATCTTCCGGCAGTTCGCGATAACGTGGCACCGAACGTCCGGCCAGCGCAAAATGCCCCCCGAGCACGTAGCCGAAAAAGCCGATTCCGTTCACGCCGGAGAGTCTCCAGCCGGGGATAATGGTATTCAGCGAACGGTCCAGAAGCTCGCAGTAAAGATCGCTTGTGATGTGATAACTTCCATCTCTGTCGCGATCCGTCCGGCTGTCCTGAACGCTCTGCGGACCATAGTCGTGAAGTGCCCGGCGCCCGTAGATGGCTCGCCATCGATAGCCGTCATTGCCTGCATATCGGACAAAATTCTCCATCGACAGCGGGTCCGCGCCCGCCGCCGAGAAGTTGAAGATCGAATACAGGCTGCCCGGATAGGGAATATTGTGCTCCCCGACGAAAATCGGCAGTTCCCGCTGAAGCCCATACCGCCGGAAGAGGGCGCGCAGTTCCTCAAAAGGTGCGCCCCAGGTGTGGTATGCGTGGGCCGCATAAACATCTCCCACTTCACCCGAACCTCCGGTCAGAACGATTTTTCCCGGAAAACTCTGCTTGTAGAGCCGGGCGATTTGGTCGAGTCTCCGCTTGCGGGCGCCGCGCTCTCCATCGAGGTTGGGGTCGGGTTCTGTTTTGACCACGGTTTTCCCGTTTCGGTCAAAGGCAGGATAGCGTTTCGTGCCGTTCTTCAAGCCGACGTATTCCGGATTGGTGGTTCCGGAGTGAAAATTGTACCAGACGTCGATCAGAAATGCGGCATGTGAGGGGTGGTTGTCGTAACGGTCTCCGGACTTGAGTTCGGCAATTTTTTTCCGGAATACCGCAAGCGCCTCTTCATCGGTCAGTTTCATGTGATCGTTGTAGGGCAGCAGACTTGCGCTGATCAGCAGAACGCCTTCTTCGTCGAAGATATCGATCAACTCCTTGGGCATATCCGCGGCAAAGTAGGCGGCATTCAGATTCATCGCCCGCATGCTTCGGAGTTCCCGGCGGAGATATTCCGGTCCCATCTTCCAGTCGACGGTCCAGTAGCCGCCGCTGTATGCGGTGTCGCAGAAAAGGTTGATTTTCTTCCCGTTCAGAAGGTAATCCGCTCCGCGTACAGTCATTTCCGCAAAGCCGAACCGGATGGTTGCGGCATCGACAACTTTTCCGTCCACTTTGAGCGAAAGATCCAGATAATAGAGGTTCGGCGAATCCGGGCTCCAGAGCTTCGGGGTGACAAAGTCGAGTCGCAGCGGTTTGCCGGTGAATGCAAGGTCGTTCTTCCGGAATACCGTTTCCCCGGTTTTCGCGTCGCGGATGACCGTTTCGAGCGTGCCGCTCTTCATGGCCGGATTCCGGAAGGCGAGAGTGATGTTCCGGTTTTCGAAACTCGTGGTGACGTGAGGAGACCCGAAGTGCTTCATCGGGATGCGTTTGAGATAGACGTACCCCATGATGCCGCCCTTCCGGTTCTGGTCGGTGTCGACGCGCAGAGCGAACTCATTTTTTTCGCCGTATCGGAGTTGCCCGGTCACGTCGAAGCCGCCTTCGCCTTCCGCAGAGAAGCCGGAGCTGTCGCCCAGGCGTGTCCCGTTCAGAAAGAACTCTCCCGCCGTGTCAATGCGGTTGAAATGCAGTTCGATTTTATCGCCCTTCCAGCTTTCCGGCACATCGAGTGTGCGTTTGTACCAGGCGTGGTAGATCTCCCGGATCGGAATCCCCCTGAATGCCGAAACCGGTTTCCCGTCGTCTGTATGTACAAAATTGCTGATGTTTCCGCCGCGCCAGTGGCCCGGAACGATGAAATGTGCCCACTCTTCCGCATTGGCGGCGGGTTGCGGCGCCTTGTCGCTTTCTGCGGGGGCGAAGTCCCAAAGTCCGCACAGCGATACGGTTTCCCGGAGGCCGTTCTTCTGTTTCCAGGCGGCGGAGTAGCTCCAGTTCTTTCTGGAGGAGAGATTGTTCAGCATCGGCGCCTCGCTGAACGAGAAGAGTCGCTCGGGCGGATTGTCGGGACCTTCGAGCACTGCATCGGCAACGTAGAGCGTCCGGCCGGGAGCGAGATTGCCGAGGAAAAACGCCGGGGAGCGCACGCTGCCGTCCACATCGAAGTCAGCGGTGAATTCCAGAGTCGCCGTCTGCCATTTCCCCGGTTCGGTCACGACCTGCGCACCCGCGTTTTTGGCGAGCCTGGTCCAGGGAGCCCGGTCCAGCAGCATGTAAAACGAGAAATTCAGCTGATCCGGGCTCATCAGACGGACGCGGAGACGATACCGTTCCCCTGCGAAAATCTTCACTTTCGCCGGGAACACCGGCGTGGATTCCGCCCCGTGATTGCCTCCCTTTTCCACGACAAATTTGACCGATCCCTTCACCGTGGCGTCAGGGACGACTCCGGGGGCATAAGAGCGGACCACCTTGCTCTTGTTCTGCCAGACGGGGAATTTCTCCAGACTTGCGGCGTCCGGAAAGTTGATACGAAACAGTTCTGCGGCCACGAGCGGAACACCCAGTATCAGCAGGGCCGGAATGAAAATCTTTTTCATCTTGATCATTTCCTGGTTGAAGATTCAATGATTTCCTCCCGTGGAGCGAAAAAACGCCGCCCGCGGGGAAGATGGAACGGCTACTTGCGCAGGTCGGGACTTTCCACCGTGAATGTTTTGAGTTTCAGTTCAGTTCCCCAGGTTCCCTGAATATAGAAACTGCCGCGTTTCGCCCCCGGAGGAAGCGCGGCTTCGCATATCTTGCGTTCTCCGCTGTAAACTTCGAGCTGCTGATCGGTGATCTTCAGGGTGATCGCAAGTTTTTCCGGAAGGGAATCCAGAGTCCCCTGCGCAAGGGTTTCCATTTTTCCGGAGAGAGTGGAAACGAGCTTGAGTTCTTTTTTTCCGGCGGAGGGAATGAATACGCCGATTCCCTTTCCGTCACGTGGTTCATAGAGCGCATAAACCCGCAGGCCACCGCGGAACAGTCCTCCTTCGAACGTCAGCTCTCCCGTCCTCATGGTCTGCCAGAGCATCAAGCCGGCATTGACGTTCCGGGTCTTGAGAATCCAGTTTTCGTCATAGGATTCCACGGTTAACATAGGGGTTTTGTCCCGCTTGAATACTTCAAGGGGATCTTTCTCCGCTTCGAAGGAATAACGGAATTCAGCAGCTCCCAGAGCGAGAGCGGCAAAAACGAATCCGAGGACGGATAAGCTCTTCATAAAAAACACCTTTCCTGTTTATCCCCTTCCGGTTGTTAATGTTCCGCCCGGAACAGGGAAGTTTTTTTGCCATGACGGGACGCGCGGCCGGCAGAGAATGGATGACGCCGGTGTGTTTCCGACGGACGGCGTCCATGATCAGTTCCGATTGTCGCGCCCCCAGAAATATCCCACGTAACCTTTCTGCTGGTTATGGATGGCCAGAATCTCCTGAAAGAGAAGCGCTCTGGCGTGTCCATCCACATACGCGATGTTGCTTCCGCGTTCGGAGAGGTGGCGTGTGCCGAGATCGTCCGTGGAAATGATGGCGATCATTTCATCTTCTCCTGTGGCACCCGTACCGGTTCGGTCTCCCAGGAATATCCGCTCGCTGGGTCTGGCGACCCGTTTGAAGAACATGTTTGCCTTCGGAGAGAACTTATAGGCCATATTCCAGTTGCTGCCGTAGTTGTTGCTCAACACATATTTTTTCGTTCCCGTGGTCGGCATGGTGGCCGGACATGCGAAGATCGGATGGATGACGCGGTAACTTCCGTTTTCCTGTATCGCCATGTTGGTCGAACTCAGAGTTCCGGTCACATAGGGCATAATCAGTCCCGGCCACGGCGGCAATCCGTTCGCCCAGTATGGTGGGCAGCAACCGTTGTTATCCTCCGAGTAAGCGATGCAGCCGAGCATCAGCTGCCGGATATTTCCCAGACATTTGGTGTCCCGCGCTTTGGAACGGGCGTTGTTGAGTGCCGGCAGGAGCATGGAGGCGAGAATTGCGATGATCGCAATCACGACCAGAAGTTCAATCAATGTAAAACATCTCTTCATCTTTTCATCCTTTCCAGTTATGTGGTGGTTTTTATGATCAACGGAATTTTGACCGGAGAGACATTTTGTTTTTTCATTTGAAGCTTCAGGCAGGAAATCAACTCTGTCCCATATTTCTGATACGGGGCATCATAAAGAATTCGACGGAAGGGGATGGCGGGCGGTGCGGAAAGCGCCGACTCGATAATGAGACAACGTTTTGAAATATCGGGGTTTTCTTTCGCCATGAGATCCCCGATGGAGTAAGTGTTGGAAAAGGTGCAATAGACCGCGTCAAGGGGGGCGCCGAAGCGCACGAGTTTGCGCAGGTCGTCGAGGTAGGTTTCGATGTTGTTGAAGACCAGATTTTCACTGAATGTTCTGCCGGCTTCGTGGAAGGCGCGGCGCAGACCGTTCAGCGGAGCATCCCACGGGGGAAGATTGAGGCAGTAGGCGACGTTGTATCTTTTCTCGGCCAGCAATTTTTTTCCGCACAGATAGCCGACATTTTCATAATCCAGCCGTACAGAAGCGGGGAAATCCTCCGGATACTCGCCTACTGCGACCGGGAATCCCTGTTCGTACATTTTCCGAACTGTCTGGAATATTTTCTGCGACGGCTGATGACAGACGAGGCCGTCAAGCTGTTCATTTTCAATGGTTCGACAGATTTGAACCGTGTCGGTGCTGCTGATGGGAACCAGGTGAACGAGTGACGGGAGTGAGGCAGCAGCTTTCAGCAGTTCAGAAAGAATCAATGCCAGATAGCAATCATAGTGAACCAGCATTCCATCTCCGGTGATGATGCCGATGATGGTCTGATGTTGAAAGTGGCCCGTATTGTCGAACACGATCGGGCGTTTTTCCGGATTGGTGTAGGAGCCGAGTCCTCTTTTCCCGATGACATACCCCTGGTCGGTAAGGGTGCTCATTGCCTTGCAGACCGTCGGGCGGCTGACGGCGAACCGTTCGGAGAGTTCCTGGATCGACGGCAGCAGAACCTTCTTGTTCCCGGCACGAAGAATCAGCGTCATAACATAGCGGCGGATCTTGATGTATTCCGAAACATCAGCTGTACATCTCGGCATGATTCTTTACTTATTTTCTATTGTTTACTATTGGGTTTATCTTTTGATAATATTATACCGGAAATCCAGCTTGATGTCAAGACCTGCACGGAAAAAAATGCGGGAAATCTCTCCTGCGGGGAATTTCCCGAGTTTTATGCCGGGAGTGATTCCTGTGACTTTTTAAAAACGCCTTCTATTCCTGGTCATGGCTGGGGCCTTTCACTGTGAGTCGGGGAAAACCGCAGTAACTCAAAGGCTTTTACACCAATCTTCCAATAAAATGTTGTCCAGGCGGGGGGGGAGCGCATTCACGCAATCGGTCGTAAAGTCGGGCATCGGTTGGATAGCGAACGGCTTTTTCCTGAACGGTGCTGTCGACATTCACCCGGGTCAGTTCCGATTTCTTGATGAACCCTTCACGCAACCCCGTTTTCAGACTTTCTTCGAGCATTTTTCTGCCCCGCTCCGAGCAAGTTTTTTGCGTCAACGCGACGTTGTCGACTGATCGGTCGGATATTCATGCTCAAAATAAATCCCTCCGGTAAAATACTGCCAGTAAGGATTTTCAAGCCATTCATCTAGAAAGGCTTCATCACTCATGCCGCTCGTGTATTCAGATAATGCAGTGCGACCATCAGACGAACTGGACAGGAGGGACGACCGTTATCTGCACAAAAGCTTCCCGACAAGGCGTCCTCAAAACTCTGTCAATCAATTGCATCGGCAAGTTTTACCTGCGCGTGGCGCAGGGAAACAATATCCCGCAACAAGGGTTTGAACAAATCTCCCTGCTGCTCCTTGCGAGTATCACTCTTTGCCATCATTTTGCAAGCTTTCTCTCGATTTTATACGAGTTTCTTGCAATAATATATCATGAAAAATCATGGTTCCCCATTGATATTCAGCTTGTTATATTTTTTCATAATCGACTAAAGTAGTCGATTATGCACAATTTTGCCGAGATTCAAAAGAAAAGGGCTGTCGCATGCTTTGTGAGGTTTTGCAACAGCCCCTTAGAGCTCAAAAATGGTGGAGGTGGCGGGAGTCGAACCCGCGTGCCGACGAGGTCCAATGAGGACGTCTACATGCTTATTTCATCTTTGGTTTTTATCGTCCTTCACCGAAGCCGATGAACAGGCCTGGCTCCAGACTATTCTTTCCTTTGATCTCGCCCTGAACCGAAAGACGATTGTTCAAAGCCAGAGCGCTGAATGACGCCACGGTTCCTTAGCACTCCTCGGGAACGGCAGCGTGGCGGGAATTAAGCCGCCAGAGCAAACTCTTCGTTCGCGTTTATCGTTTCGACCGATGTTTAACGAGGCCAACGATCATCCTCGGCATGCAATCAACACCCAACCGGGCCGGTCGAATCCGGAACACCCCCATATTGGTATTAATCAATATAATACATCTCCAGCCGAAAATCAAGCCCCGGTTCTTCACCCCTGACGACAAATCAGGCGAACCAGACCCGCTCCCGCACAAATCGAACCCAGACCAGCCAGATTCTGCAACCCGATATTCAACAGCCCTTTCCAGGCCGCACCTCCGGTCAACATTGCCACACTCTCCAACGCAAATGTCGAAAAGGTCGTGAACGCTCCAAGAAAGCCCACCATCAAAACCGGAGCGTAAATCGCATATTTCGAGAATTTTGTCGCAAATAAGGCAAAAAACAACCCCGCCAGAAAACATCCCAGCACATTCACTGTCAATGTCGCAAAAGGCAACCCCGTTATCCCCCCGCGCAGAAACGCCAGATTCACCAGGTAACGCAACGTACTGCCCAACGCTCCCGCAATTGCAACAAGCAATATCAGTTTCAACGACATCTTCGCTTCTCCTTCCCTCCAGGAAAACCCCGGATTTTTCAAAATCTTCCCACCGAAGATAATCCCTTTTCCGGAAAAATCAAGCCGGGATTCCTTTCACGGATTGATTTCAGCACAAGTTCGTTCTATATTATGGCAAATCAAAGTCTAATACTGTCGGCATCCGGAGGCAACGTCGGCTCCGTCGTCGCAAAATACCGGAGCAGGAAGGAATAAAGTGTCGGAGTCCCTCTTCTCAAGTTTGTCGTCAGACAAGAAAATACGCGGCAACCTCCTCTGTGCCGCACTGCTTGTCCTGTTTCTGCTGCTGGTTTACTGGCCCGGCTTGAATTATCCGTTCCTGATGGACTGGGACGACGGAACCTTCATCGTCCACAATCTCCATCTCTCGCTTTCTGTGGAAAATTTCCTGCTCTATGCCCTCGAGCCTTATCAGGATCTCTACACCCCGCTGCCGATGTACTCCTTCATGATCGACCGGGCGCTCTTCGGCGTGGAGCCGCTCTATTTCCGATTGCACAATTTGCTGCTCCATTTTTTCGGATGCTGGTTCCTGTTCCTGGTTGCCCGGAGGCTCGGTGCAAGGTGCTGGCTCGCGTTTGCAGTCGCTCTGCTCTGGGCGGCGAACCCGCAGAAAATCGAATCCGTTATCTGGATTACCGAGCGCAAGGACGTCCTCTGCGGTGCGCTTGCTTTCGCATCTCTCTGGTTTTTCCTCCGCGGCGTTTCCCGCAGACGAGTTTCGTTTGTCGCCGGAATTCTCGCCATGCTCGCGATTTTTGCAAAACCCGCCGCCGTTCCACTGCCTGGTGTCATGATCGCAGGACTCATTTGTCTGTGGGGGAAGCGCTACCCCTGGCGTGAATATGTGCGAATTCTCTGGTTTCCGGTTCTTGCTTCGCTCGCAGCCGTCGGCTGGGCCGCAATCATCACTGCCAAAACCAATGGCGGTGTGCCGGAGGAGAATCTGCTTGTGCCGCTTCACAACCTTTTCTGGTATCCGCTGACCGCTCTGATCCCGTTTGAAACCAATCCGATCTATCCGGAAATTCGTTCCGCTTCGGAGTTGATCGTGCCGATCGCCGGCAGTCTGCTCCTGGGCGGAGGATTTGTGGTTGCCGCGCGTAAATGGGGATTCGCCTGGAGGAAGATCATCTGTATTTTGCTGATCATCGCCGGATTTACGGTCCCGGTTCTGGGGCTGCTGCACTATACGAATTTCCATTACTGCGATCGCTACAATTATCTGGTGTCGTGGGCGGTCTGGGTTGCCGCGGCGATTCTTGCCGAGACGTTTCTGCGCCGCAGAAAGACGGCGGAGCGATATCTGAAGTGCGCGGCCTGCTGTGTTTTCGCCGCTTACTGGCTGCTCGTATGGAACTATCTGCCGTATTGGGAAAAGTGTGAGTACATGTACTCCTATGTACTTGCAAAAAATGAGATCCCGAACTGGAAAGTGATGGGAAATTCGATCTGTACAGCCTTCCGGACCGGAAATACCGAAGTCATTCAGGATGTCGCAACCCGCATGCGGAAATATCACGCCGTGTACAAAATCCCGGAGGCGGTTGCGGACCGCACCGCACGGTTCTGTCTTGCCCATGTGGCATGGCTCAACCAGGATCACGAGACCGCCCGCGCCATGTACAAGGTGCTCTGGCCCGAGGTCGAAACGGTTGGGTGGCGGGAGTTTCTCTGGCCGGATTTCATTTTCCCGCTCTTTTTCCGGGATATGGCGCAGATTTCCGTCCTCGACGGCAAACCCGACGAAGCAGTCAAATTTCTCGACCTGGAGGTGCAGTTGCGCACTCCGGATGACTATCAATATTTTCTTGCGGAAGCGATGAAGGCGCAGATCAAGCAGGATCTCCCCGGACAGCTGGAGGCCTGGAAGAAGATCGTGGAGATGCAGCCGGAAAACCGGATGTATCGGCTGATATATGAAGGGCTGCAGCAGCAGGCCGGGAACGCGCCGGAATAAGTGAGGTGGTTTTCTGATGAGAAGCTGGATGAAAATTTCAGGATTGGCGCTTGCGGCTGCTGTGCTGTTCTCCGCATTGCCCGGTTGCGTCCGACCATGCGAATCCGTTCAGGCGTGCCGGCTGGCGGCGGAAAAGCGTTCCATTGATTATGCGAATCCGGAAAACTGGGTGATGCTGCCGGATTGTCCGGCCGATGTGCTCAAGCCCGTCGATGTATTTTACGTTTATCCGACGGTGTTCGTCAGCAAAAAACATGCGGTCATGCACTGGCGTTCCGAAACGATGCGGACGAAAACGCGGAACATCGCCGGGCAGCAGACCGGGCCGTTTCTGCCGGTCGGCAACGTCTATGCTCCCTTTGTCCGGCAGGGGGAACTCCATCTCGTGCTTGCGGCGCTTGCGGAGCGGCCCGGAACCGACAAGCCGATGGAGATCGGATTCCGGGACACGGCTGATGCGTTCCGGTATTACCTGAAACACTGGAACAACGGGCGGCCGTTCATTCTCGTCGGGCACAGTCAGGGGGCGTATGATCTGCTTGCGCTTCTGAAGCGGGAGTTCAAGGATCCTGCGCTTCAGAAAAAATTGATCGCCGCCTATCTGATCGGCTGTCCGGTCACGGATGAGGATTTTTCCGGGAGTCCGCATTTGAAGGCCGCGGAAGGGCCGCTTGATCTCGGGGTGATCGTGACCTGGAACTCCGAGGCGCGGGAAGCGGCTCCGTCGCTCTTTACCGGGCGGCCCGGGACGCGCTGCATCAACCCGCTGAACTGGCGGACCGATGCGGTTCCGGCGCCCGCGGCGGCGAATGTCGGGGCGGTCTTTTTCGATGGTGAAGGGCGGGTCACGGGGGAGATCCCTGCGTTTTGCGGTGCGGAGATCCGGCCGGAAACGGGGGCGCTTGTGGTGACTCCGGAGTTTCCGGGGCAGTATGACAGTTCTCTGCTCGGCGCCGGAATTTTTCATATGAACGACATTTATTTCTTTTACCGCAATCTGGAGATCAATGCCCGCGACCGGGTTGCCAGCTATTTCAACGCCGGAGGAGAGACGAAGTGAACGAAACGATTCGGGTCGGGCTCGGAGAACGGGCCTATGATATTGTGATCGGGCGCGGCGTGCGCGCTCTTGCCGCGGAATTGACCGGGCGGCGGAATTTTCTCGTGACCGACTCCCGGGTTTCCGAGCTATGGGGAGGTTGGGCACGGGAGTATTTGCCGCAGGATGGTGCGTTCGAGTTCCCCGCCGGAGAGCAGAGCAAGACTCCGGATACGGTGATCGCGATCTGCCGGAAGGCGGCGGAACTCCGGTTCGACCGTCGGGCACGGTTCGTGGCGCTCGGCGGCGGGGTGGTTGGCGACATGACCGGATTCGCTGCGGCGATTTATATGCGGGGGGTCGGATTCGTGCAGATTCCGACCACGCTGCTCGCGATGGTCGATTCGAGCGTCGGCGGCAAGACCGGCGTCGATATTCCCGAGGGGAAGAATCTGGTCGGCGCGTTTCACCAGCCGGAGCGGGTGCTGATCGATCCGGATTTTCTCTCGACGCTGCCGCCGGCGGAGATCCGCTGCGGACTTGCGGAGATTTTGAAGATGGGCGTGATTCTCGATGAGGAGTTGTTCGCCGAACTCGAACGCGAACCGGAGACGCTGGCTGATGGGCGGATGCCGGAGCGGTTTGTTCCGCTGATCCGCCGTTCGTGCGAGTTGAAGGCGCAGGTGGTTGCCGCGGATGAGCGTGAGGCCGGGATCCGCGCGTTGCTGAATTACGGACATACCTTCGGGCATGCGGTTGAACTGTTGAGTGATTTCCGGATCGGCCATGGAGAAGGCGTTGCGATCGGCATGTGCTGTGCGGGCGAGCTCGCGGCGCGGCTCGGGCGCTGGAGTCGTGCGGAAGCGGAGCGGCAGAAGCGTGCGATTGCCGCCCTCGGACTGTCGACCGCATTGCCGCGTCACTGTTCGACCCCGGCGATGCTTGAGGCGATGCGCCGCGACAAGAAGAACCGCGATGGCGCAATTACGCTCGTGTTGCCGAACCGGATCGGCGAGGCCGAAACCGTGCGGAACGTATCGGATTGTGAAATCGCCTCCGCGCTGGAGGCTCTCCATGCTTGATCGTGAGGCGACGATCGGGTTGAACATGATTCCCGGGATCGGGCATGTGAAATATACCGCTCTCTGTGAGGCGTTCGGTTCCCCCGCCGGGGTGCCAGGCCGTTCCGCTGAGGAGCTGCGGGAGGTTCCCGGGATCGGACCGCAGCTTGCGGAGCGGGTCGCCGCCTGGGAGTGGGAGCGCAACCTCCGGGAGGAGCTGGCGTTGTGCGATCGGGCGGGCGTGCGGATCATCACTTTGTGGGATGAGGCGTATCCAGAGGTGCTGCGTTCCCTCTATGATCCGCCGCTCTGTCTCTATGTTCGCGGCAAACTTCCGCCGCTGCCGGAGAGCGCGGTTGCGGTCGTCGGCACCCGCCGCATGACGCAGTACGGAGCGCGCATGACCCGCATGATAACCGAGGAGGCCGTGGCGTCGGGATATACGATTGTATCGGGTCTCGCATTCGGGGTTGACACGGTCGCGCATACGGCGACGGTCGAGATGAACGGGATCACGGTCGCGGTTCTCGGCGGGGGATTGATGCGGATCCATCCGCAGGAGAATGTGCCGCTTGCGCGTCGGATCGTCGAGGGTGGCGGGGCGCTTGTGAGTGAGTTCCCGATGATGTGCCCGGTCAGCCGGACGACCTTTCCGCGTCGCAACCGGATCGTCGCGGGCATGACGCGCGCGACGATCGTTACCGAGGCGGGAATCGGATCGGGCGCGCTCATCACGGCGAAACTCGCGCTCGACAACGGGCGCGAGGTGTTCGCGGTTCCCGGTCACGCCGACAATATGCAGGCGAAAGGGTGTCATAAACTCATCAAGGAGGGGGCCGCGCTTGTCGAATCGTTCAGCGATGTGCTTGATGCTTTCGGCGTGCGGGTCGGCGGATTTCTGCCGGGATTGGAGCCGGACGAGGTGGGGGAGGGGCGTGTTCCCTACGATCCCGATTCGCCCGGTGACCTTTCCGCCGACGAGCAGCGCGTATGGAAGCTGCTCGGGGAGAAGGAGCGTTCGCTTGAAGAGCTTGTTGCGGAAACCTCGTTCGACACGGGGCGGCTGCTCGGAGTTCTCATGAGTCTCGAAATGCGGATGCTCGCCGATCACGGCGCCGACCAGGTTTACCGGCGGCTTTGACGGCGAGGCGAGGGGGGGCGATTTACTCTTCCGACTGCTCGTCCTCCGGCGTTTCCTCAGGATCGTCGTCCGCCGGATAGTAGGGGTATGGCATGTAGTCGAGCGATTCGTCTCCCTCGGTTCCGGAGAGCGCCTGGGCGATGGTCAGCACATAGCGGAAACTGTCGCTGTTGACCGCCGCAGAAAAGAGCGTGGTTGAGGCGAAGTGCAGCAGCATGCGGCGATCCCAGAAGTCGCAGTGTTCGATTCCGGGGGCGGCGCAGACCTGAAAGTTGCGGCCCGGCAGCAGCAGTCTGCCGTTTCCGTCGTAGACTGCGAACTCCCCCATGACGCGAACGAGTTTGAGTTCAAATGCGGGGTCGGCGATTTCCAGCAGCAGCCCGGCGAGGATCGAGCCGGCGCCGATGCCGTTTTCCAGTACGGGCCCGATGCAGTAATATTCCGGATGCATCGTGCTCTCCGGGGCGGCTGTAAAACCGGATTTGCGCATGAAATACGAGAGGTTTTCGAGCGTTTTCTGCGGGAAGCGCTGCGCATCGAGCTTGAAGTCGTTCCACAGCTGGACGAGGCCCGGGCGGGAATCGTTGTCGAACCATTGCAGATGGACATCGATGAGTCCGTCAATGAGGTCGACTTTCGGAGCATCGAGTTTGGCTGCGAAGGCGCGGCGGCGGCGGCGCAGAGTGATTGCCGCCTGGAGTTGATGAGCGCGGCGGCGGGCGAGCGGGTTGTCCCCCTCCTGAAGTTCCGCGAGCCGCTCGCCGAGTTCGGATTCGCGGTTCAGCAGTTCGGCCATGACGTTGACTGCGACGGTTTCATCCTCGTCGTCGAGCAGCGAAATCAGACTCTCAAGGCTGGGCTTGCTGTTCATTCTGCACGTTTTTCCTGACCGGGAACTTGCCCATGAGGGCATCGTTTGCGATGTTTTTCACTTCGTCCGAGAAGTCGCTGCGGACGATCCAGCGGAGGAAGCCCGGATCGTTGGCCGCAAGTTCGCGCAGAGTCCGCCCTGCGTTTTTCCCGAAGTTCACGATCACTTCGTCGCCGCTCCATTTGAACCGGCGGGTGCGGTCGACCGCGTCCGCGCCGAGGAGGTCGCTGAACTCCGCAAGTCCGGCCGCGTCGCGCGGCAGTTCCGGATGTTTTGCGAACTGGCCCAGCAGCACTTCGAAGGTGGCCGCGGTATCTGCGGCCGCGCCGTGAGCGCCTTCGAGCGGTTTGCCGCAGAAGAATTCATAGGCGGCCGAGAGCGTGCGGGGATAGAGTTTGCAGAAGATGTTGTAGACGTCGATCACCTTGCGGTTGTCGACCTTGAACTCGAATCCCGCGCGTTTGAATTCCGCCTCCAGCATCGGGATGTCGAATCCGGTGATGTTGTAGCCGCAGAGGTCGCAGTTGTCGATGTAGTTGTAAAGTTTTTCGGCGATGATCGAGAAGACCGGGCAATCCTTCACGTCGTCGTCGGTGATGCCGTGGATCGCGGTCGCTCCGGGCGGAATCGGCATTTCGGGGTTCAGCCGCCGGACGGTGTTCTGGGTGCGTCCGTCCGGGTAGATTTTGAGAACCGCGAGTTCGACGATGCGGTCGCGCTGCGGCATGATTCCGGTGCTTTCGATATCGAATACGACCAGCGGCCGTTCCAGCTTGAGTTCATTGCTCATTTTTTGCTCCTGTTGCGTGGTTTCGAGGGAAATATAACACTCTTTGGAACGCATTGCAATCCGTTTTCCGGAATTTCCTGCAGCGGAGCGGCGGGGGATTGACAAATTGCGTTTATTGTGCTATTTTTACACGACCCGCGCCGGGCCCGGATTGGTTCAGGCGGATGTGGCGAACCTGACAACCCGGAGGAGGAGTCCATGTTCAAGGAAGAGCGTGAGGAACTGCAGTTTGACTGGAAAATGATCGATGACATCGGCGAAGGACGTCCGAATCTGGGACCGGGAATGAGTGTCGCGGTCTACCGGCTCATGCAGTTCACGTTGCGCGATGTGCTGATCCGGGAGTACGGAGTGGCCGAGGCGGACCGGATCTTCTTCGAATCCGGCAAGCGGGCTGGCGAGGAGTTCTGCCGCCATACGCTTGAGGAGTGCGGCGACTTCGGCGAAATGACCGTGAAACTTCAGGAGACGTTGCGGGAACTGCGGATCGGCATTCTGCGGTTTGAACGCGCCGAAGTCGAGGACGGCAGCTTCACGATCACAGTCGCGGAAGATCTCGACTGCTCCGGACTGCCGGTGACGGACGAGACCATCTGCACTTACGATGAGGGGTTCCTGAGCGGTATTCTCGGGGTCTACTTCGGCCGTCCGTTCGATGTGCGCGAGGTCGACTGCTGGTGCACAGGTGACCGGATCTGCCGGTTTGAAGCGAAGAAGCGCGGGTGATGTGTCATGCTGGAGATCGAGGAATCCCGCGTCGACAAGTTGACGGAGCTCTTCTACCGGCTGTTGAACGGCCGCCCGGTCGAGCCGCTGGAGCTGCCGCCGGAGTACCCGGACGACGAGTTCCGGCAGCTGGTGGGGTACGTGAATCGGTTCCTCCGGGAATTCCGGGAATTTTCGGAGGGGATGGAGACGCTTTCGCGGGGGGAACTGGATTTCGCGCTCGGTCGCGGACGGCTTGGAATTCTGCAGCATTTGAAGAGTCTTCAGGGGAATCTGCGCCATCTGACCTGGAAGACCCAGCAGATCGCAGGTGGTGATTTTGAGCAGAAGGTCGATTTCATGGGGGATTTCTCGGTCGCGTTCAACAGCATGACCCGGCAGCTCCGGGAGGCGTTCGAGAAGATCGAGAAGCAGAACCGCGCACTGGCGGACGCCTGTGAGGAGATCCGGCGTGAAAAGGAGAAGTCCGATGCGCTTTTGCTGAACATTTTGCCGGTGCGCGTGGCGGACGATCTCAAAACGACCGGACGGACGGTTCCGGAGACCTTCGACGACGTGACGGTTCTCTTCACCGACATCGTCGGATTTACAACGCTCTCGTCGCGGCTCGAACCGAAGATGCTGATCGATGAGCTGAACGAGATTTTCACCGGATTCGACCTCATCATCGAGCGGAACGGCTGTGAGCGGATCAAGACCATCGGGGACGCCTACCTCGCGGTCAGCGGCATGAACGGCGATTCCGGGAATCACGCGGAGAACATCACGGACGCCGCGCTTGAAATGGTGCGGTTTCTCGCTGCGCGCAATCGCGATTCGCGCCTGCGCTGGGAGATCCGTGCGGGCATCCACTCCGGTCGTGTGGTCGGCGGGGTGGTCGGCGTGAAAAAGTACATTTACGATGTGTTCGGGGACACCATCAACACGGCGTGCCGGATGGAACAGAACTCCGAACCCATGAAGATCAATATTTCGGAAGCGACCCGCGCCGCGCTCGGGGATCATTATGAACTCGTGCCGCGCGGAGAGCTTGAAGTGAAAGGCAAGGGCGGGATGCGGATGTATTTCGTCTCCCGCCGAAGGGAGGATTTCAGCGTATGAAGCGACGGATCATGTTCGGCATTTCGTGTGTGTGTCTCTTGGCGGCGCTGTGCGGCTGCCGGTCGTTTCCGTGGCAGAAGGTCACATATTACAAGGGGTTGAAGATTCGCGAGGATCTGCTTGACAAGAACAGCTACAACAACAAATACAAATACGGCAACCCGATGCCGCGGGTCGAGTACATCACGATCCACAACACCGCGAATGTGGGGCCGGCGGTGAACGAACGCGCCTATTTGAACCGTCGCCAGGACAATGTCTACATCTCATTTCACTTCGCGGTGGACGAAACCGAGGCGATTCAGATTCTGCCTTGCAACGTGAACGGCTGGCACGCCGGAGACGGGCAGGGGAAAGGAAACCGCGCGAGCATCGGCGTCGAGATCTGCCGCAGCCGCTGCACGGGAAAGGATGAGCAGCTTTACCGGCGCGCCGAGGAGAACGGCGTAAAACTTGCGGCCTATCTGCTGCGACGGTTCAACCTGCCGCTCTCGGCGCTGCGCAAACATCAGGACTGGAGCGGGAAAAACTGTCCGCACCGGATTCTCGACGAAAAACGGTGGGAGTCGTTCCGGCAGCGCGTCGGTGAGGCGATGCAGGAATGAAACGAATTCTGAACCGCCATTTCGGCGTTCTCATCTATTCGGCCGCGTTCCTGTGCGGGCTGTTCGTTCTCTATCAGGGACGTTCCTGCGGACTCTTCCCGATGCCCCAGCCGGGGATGGATCAGCTTTCGATGTTCGAGTGCGCGGGGCGTCTGGCCGGGGGGGCGCTGCCGGAGGAGCCGTACCGATATTCTTACGCCTACACGCTGTTTCTTGCACTGCTGCATCTGTTGACCGGCGGGTCGCTGATCTGGATGCGGATATTGCAGCTGGCGGTCTGTTCGCTCATTCCGGTTTTCATCTACCGTTCGGCGCGGCTGCTCGGACTCGGGAAGGCGTCGGGGCAGGCCGGGGCGCTCAGTTATCTGTTTTACGGGCCGGCGCTGCTGATTTCGCTGGATTTTCTGCGTGCGGCGACGCTGGGGCTGGTGTTTCTGCTGTTCTTCTATTTTCTGCTGCTGGGGTGGCGGCTCCGGTCCTGGAAATATTTTGCGGCGGCGGGCGGCATGGGGGCGCTCTGCGTTCTGGGGCGCGAGAATTTCGCGGTGGTGGTTCCCGTCGTGCTGTGCGCGTGGCTGATTCCCGCGTTCCGCCGCCGGATGGGGTGGCGTGCGGCGGCGGGTTACGCGGCGGCGCTGATTGTCCCGGTGCTGGCGGTCATGCTGTTCAACTTATTTCGCTGGAACAGTTTCCAGCCGGTTCCGGGGAATGCGGGCAATGTTTTTGCGTTCTATCATGGCGCGGAGGCGGTGAACCGGGTTTCCGTTTTGGCTGGGAAACTGATCGCAAGCATCCCCGCCCAGATCGGCAATTTCTTCTCTTCATATGAGTTGGAAAACTCGCTTTCGTTTTACGCCCACCGCGAGCTGATCGTGTTTCTGCGGGTGTTTCTGCTGCCGTTTCATCTTCTGGTGGTGCTGGCGTTCGCGGGCGCCTGGCGGTATCGGAGGAACGGCGGAGTGCGGACGGCATTTCTGCTGATCGCGCTTTACGCCGGTTCGCTTTTGTGTTTTACGATCTTCTATCGGTTCCGGATTCCGGCCGTGCCGTTGATCGCGCTGTTGGCGGGGGCGGGGATCATCGCGGTCGGAACGTGGTGGAAGAAGAGGAATTTCCGGGCGCTGGCGGTTCTGCTTGTGCTCGGCGGGGGATTCCTGTGGTTGACCTCTGTGCGGCCGGATTCGCGGAGAAGTTTCGAGGAACGCGCGGCGGTCGCCCGGATTCTGATCGAATGCGGGCGTTTCGGCGAGGCGGAGGGGTATCTTGCGAAAATGCACGGAGACGGGCATGACATCCGGGCCGGGGCGCTGCTGCTCGCGCAGCATCTTGCCGCGACCGGCGACGACGCGTGGGCGGGGGAGGTCCTCGAACGGTTCTCCGAACCGCTTCCGCCGCCGGCGCCTACACGAAAGTGATGCGTACCTCTTTCATGTAACGGTTGCGCAGCGCGTCGGCGATCCGCTTGACGATATTGCGTCGCAGCTCAAGGTCGACCGGGAGATTCGGATCCTGGTGCGCCTCGTTGATTTTGGTTCCGACGAGGATTTCGATGATGTCGTTCCGGCGCATGAGTTCCGCCAATTTCCCGGCGGGATCGTTTCGTCCCTGTTCGCCTTTTTCGAGGTAGGTCGCCGCACGCGACAGCGTGAAGATCCCCTCGGTCACGAGATCGGCTCCCTCCATGCGGGACATGGGCGGGAGGTCGCGTGAAATTGTGTCGAGCACAAGTTCGAGCGGAGTTCCGAGTTCGCGCGAGATGATTTCGGCCGAAGTTCCTCCGCAGATGACCTTGGTCCCCTTGAAATCGCGGAAGAGTTTTGCGCACTCCGCATCGCGGGCCGGATCGACCGGCGGTCCCGTGAAGAGCAGCATCCGGTGCGGACGGCGGAAATAAAGACATGCCGCCGTGATGTCGTCGGCGGGGCGCAGACCCGGTTCGTGCGCAATCGCCTCGCGCAGAATCCGTTCCGAGAGCTCCTGGGCGGAAATGTCGGGCGCGTTTTTCAGTTGACTCGTCACATATTCGGTGACGCCGGAGTTGCGCCAGCCGAGCGGATAATGCGGCGACCCGAGTCCCGCCTGGGTTACGCCGTCCGAGAAGAAGATCACGCGATCCTCGGGCTGCGCCTGAAAGGTGTATGCGGTCATCGTGCGGTCGCTGTATTTCGGGGAGGCGAACTCCACGCCGTCGACCGGATGCACCGTGCCGCCGCGGAAGAGCAGAAACTCCGGATTCCCCATCTCGACGACCCGGGTGATTCCGCCGAGGCGGGTGTCGACGATCGTGAACGTCGCGTAGCTGATCTGGCGCACCTGGCAGACCGGCAGCGAATCCATGATGATCTCGGCCGAGTGGACGATCTCGCGGTCCTCCGCGCTGAAACGCAGCGCCATCGTGGTGGTCATCAATGCGAGAATGTTCGCCTTGAGTCCGTGCCCGAGTCCGTCGGCGAGAACGGCGAGCAGCCGCTCTTCCGCGGGAATCCGCTTGAAGGCGACCGCGTCGCCGCACGCTTTTTCCCCGTAGTGGCAGCACTGACTGTATCCGGTGTCGATGAAGAGGTTTTCGGTCGTGAGATTCATGATCTGCCGTTCTCCGGAGCTTTCGATTCGTCGATGAGATCCTGATCGTCGGCGTAGTCGTCGGCAATGGAGCGCAGCAGGAGTTCGGTGTCGGCCATCTGTTCGCCGAGGCGGCAGGCGATCTCCTGAACGGTCGCGATATTGCGGTCGATGACTTCTCTGGCCCGGGCGGCGATCTGCTCGCGTCGCAGTTCGGTTTTGGTCACGTCGAAGATGACCGCGCCGATGACCTCGCCGGGGTCGATGTTGAAGATGTTCACGCTGAAGAGCCGTTTGCCGACCTTCAGCGAGTCTCGCCGGATGTCGCGTCCGCTCTGGAGTGACGATTCGAAGAGGTTCGCGAACGGGACGATCCGGCCGAGGTCCGCTCCCGCCAGCCCGGGGCAGGCGTCGAACGCGTCGAGCGTCTCCTCGCCGAAGAGCTGCGCGAAGTTGCGGTTGCACTCGATGATCTGCATCTTCTTGTCGACGATGACCGCGCCCGACGACATGCTTTTGAGCAGGGCGTTCGCCTTTTTCTGCGCCTGTTTCTTCAGATAGGAGACGCACATCGACGGCTCGGCGTGCCCGGAGATGAGCGCCTTGGCGAAGTTGCGGCAGGTGTCGTAGCCGCAGCCGCCGCAGTTGAGCTCATCCTCGGGAGTGGTTTTGCCGATGCTGCGGAGTGCGGACTGGATCTCCGGCAGGGTCGGTGTCGGAATCTGCACGGCCTCTTCCGGGAAATCCGCGGCGATTTCCCCCCGGGTTTCGCGTTTCCGCGGTTCGGCGGGGTAGTGGGTGTGGTCGAGAACCCGGAGCCGTTCGAGCAGCCCCGGTGAATCGTGTTCGGTGCAGGGGCCGTGTACGCAGCCGCCGGGGCATGCGAGCGTCTCCACAAAAATGATTTCGTTTTCCGGAATTTCCGTGAGGCCGGAGAACGCGAGCTTCAGGTTGTGGAGTCCGGTCAGGGCGAAGTAGTGGACGCGCCGGTTCGCGGCCTGGAAGCGGATCGTATCATTCATTCCGCCCTCGACCGGATACTGCGCGCCCTCCTCGGCCGCTTCCGGGAGAAAACGATCCTCCTCTTCCGGCGTGAGCCGGGCCGGGTCGATCTGATTTTCCCGCAAAAGCTGTTTGAGCTCCGGGTAGGTGATCGCGAGGTTCAGCAGCCCGGGATTGCGGTCGGCCTCGTTTTTCTTGCCGATGCACGGGCCGATGAAGACGACCTTGATCGTCTCGCCGTAAAGGTCGCGCAGCATCCGGCAGTGCGCCATGAGCGGCGACCCGACCGGAGTGATGTTCGCGGCGAGGTTCGGCACATATTTTCGAATATAGTCGACCGCGGTCGGGCAGGCAGAGGAGAGCAGCAGCCCCGGTTTCCCTTCGTCGAGATCCTTCGCGACACGGGCCGAAACAAGCTGGGCTCCGAGTGCGGTTTCGCTCACCCCCGCGAATCCGAGCTGTTTGAGCGCACGGATGAGCTGCCCCGGCGCAATGTCGTTGAATTCGCTGACCCAGGAGGGGGCGAGCGAGGCGTAGACCGGGGCGGGCTCCGCCAGCAGCAGCCGCAGCCGCCCTGTGTCGTTGCGCACCTGCTTGGCCTTGACCGGGCAGACTTCGACGCATTTGCCGCAGGCGACGCAGAGTTCCGGCATCACGGTCGCGTGGCCGTCGCGGACCCGGATCGCCTTGACCGGGCAGTGGCGCACGCATTTGTAGCAGTCCTGGCATTCGGCTTCGATGGTGTAGACGGGATAGGAGTGATTCATGATTCTTGCCCTCTGAGTTTCGCGTCGAGAAGGTCGATCAGCGATTCGGAGTCGACGCGTTCAAACACTTCGCCGTCGATGGAGATGTTCGGGCCGGAACGGCATTTTCCGACACAGCCGCGCCCGGTGAGCGCACAGTCGATATGGTACTTCGCGAGGTAATCCTCGATGAGTTTCAAATTGCGTTTGTTGCCGCGGGCGAAGCAGGAGCTGCCCATGCAGATCGAGATCGTGTGTTTCATTTCTCCTCCTCGTCAGAGAGATCCATTTCGCGCAGCCGCGCGGCGAGTTTGACCGAGAGCACAGCCAGATCCCCCGCGAGATTCGCCTTCTGGCGGATGATTTCATCGGGGAGCTGGAGTGTGTGGCCCGTGAAGTTCCAGATCGCGATGATGCCGGCGTCGACCATCGCCTCGGCGACCTCCTGCGCGGCGTCGTCCGGAACGCAGAGGATGCCCATGTGGATGTGGAGGCGCTTCACGAGATGCGGAAACATCGCAAAGTCGAAGAGCGGCACGTCATGAATGGTCGTGTCCGGCGGGACAGGACCCTTGTCGAATGCGGCGATGATCTTGAGGCCGTAGTCCGCGAAGCCGCGGTATCCGAGAAGCGCCGTGCCGAGATGCCCCGTGCCGACGAGGAACGCCTCCGACGCGTTCTTCCAGCCGAGGAACTCCTCGATGCGGTCAATCAGCGGTTCCAGGGCGTATCCAACCCCCGGGGAACCGGCTGCCCCGATCATTTCGAGATCTTTGCGTACGCTGATCGCGTCGATGCGGAGTGCACGGGCGAGCACCGGGCTTGTGGCCCGCGCCCGTCCTGCCGCCTTCATGGCGCGCAACTCCCGCAGATAGGCGGGCATGCGCTTCAGGGCCGGGATGCTGAACACCTGGTTTCTGGACATGTCGTTCTCCGTTCTAGAGTAAAGTAGCCGTTCCGGCGGGAATGTCAAGCCGTTCCGCCGGCAAAAGAGGGATTTTTTGCCGCGCCGGAGCGGGGATTTCGCCGGGATTTTCCGGGAAAACTTGAAAAACGGCTTCCGCGGTGATAGATTAACACAAAGAATTACGCCCGCATGAACAAGGCAAACAGGAAGAAGGAACATCAATGAAGCCGTTTTTCGTATTTTCGGGGCAGGGGGCGCAGGCCATCGGCATGGGTCGGGATCTGGTGGAGGCGTTTCCGGCGGCGAAAGCCCGTTTTGACGAGGCGGACGCTGTGCTCGGTTACGACCAGAGTTCGATCGTGTTTGAAGGCCCGGCAGAGAAACTGACCGAGAGCCGCTACTGCCAGCCGGCGATCTACACGATGAGCTGTGCGGCGCTGGACGCGTTCCGGAGTCGTTTCCCGGAGGTGAAGCCGGTCGCCTGTGCGGGGTTGAGCCTCGGTGAGTACGGAGCGCTGTATGCCGGCGGGGCGTTTGATTTCGCCTCGGGGCTGCGGCTGCTCGCGCAGCGGGCGGAACTTATGGACCGCGCCTGTCGTTCGACCTCCGGCGGGATGGCGTCGGTGCTTTCGGGGGATCCTGACGTGATCCGCGAAGTGTGTGCGGCGTGCGGCATCGACGTTGCGAACTACAACAGTCCCGGCCAGATCGTGATCTCCGGCGAGAAGGAGAAACTCGCGAAGGCGGTCGAGGAGCTTAAGAACCGCGGCATGCGCAAGGTCGTGGTGCTGAATGTGGCCGGAGCCTTTCATTCACGGCTCATGGCTCCGGCGGGCGAAGCGCTCAAGCCGGTGCTGGAGGCGTCGGCGATGACGCTTCCGACAACGCCGGTCTATCACAATTTCACTGCGGCCGTGGCCGGGAGCGTGGAGGAGCTCAAGGCGAATCTCGCCTCCCAGGTGGCCGGTTCCGTGCGCTGGGAGGAGTGCGTGCGCGCGATGGTCGCGGCGGGCGGGGATACGATGATCGAATTCGGTCCCGGCAATGTGTTGACCGGGCTGCTGCGCCGGACGCTGCCGGAGGTGCCGTATTTCAATGTGAACAGCGCTGCGTCGCTTGAGTCGCTCGCGTTTTAGTTGCAGGGAATAGTCCATATAAATCCAGAAGGGAAAGGGATTGAAAATGAGTTGTGAAAAGCGTTTGGAGGGCAAGGTCGCCCTGGTTACCGGCGGAGCGCGCGGCATCGGCAAGGCGATTTCGGCACGTCTGGCGGCGGAAGGCGCGCGTCTGGCGATCGTGGATATCATGCTCGACGTGGCGCAGGCGACGGCGGACGAATTCAAGGCGCAGGGCGTGGATGCGCGTGCCTATGCTGCGAACGTCGCGAAGTTTGAGGATGCGGAAAACACGGTTGCGGCCGTGGTGAAGGATTTCGGCCGCCTCGACATTCTGGTCAACAACGCGGGTATCACGAAGGATACGCTGATGCTGAAGATGACCGAGGAGATGTGGGACGCGGTCATCGCGGTAAATCTGAAAGGCACGTTCAACTTCACGAAGGCGGCGGTTCGTCCGATGATGAAGCAGCGTGCGGGCAAGATCGTGAACATCGCTTCCGTGGTCGGCCGGATGGGGAACATCGGGCAGGCGAACTATGCCGCATCGAAGGCGGGTGTGATCGCGCTGGCGAAGACGACCGCCAAGGAGTTTGCGACCCGGAACATCCAGGCGAACGCGGTTGCGCCGGGCTTTATCGAGACCGCGATGACCGAGAAGCTGCCGCAGGAGGCGCGCGATGCGTTTCTGACGGTGATCCCCGCGAAGCGCGGCGGTCGTCCGGAGGATGTGGCGAACGTGGTCTACTTCCTCTGCTCGCCGGATTCGGATTATGTGACCGGTCAGGTCATCAATGTCGACGGCGGAATGCTGATGTGATTTTTTGAGCTCCGCCGCCCCGCACCGGGCGGCGCGGCATAAAAAATCTGAAATATTTCGAGAAAACGGTTTGACTTTTGCCGTGCGTTGAGGCATATTAAAATCATGGTATGCTGAAATAATAAAAGAAATGAACGGCATTGGCTTTCAGAAAATAACCAAAGAAAAAGGGGATTGAAAATGTCTTCTGTTGCTGACAAAGTGAAGAAAATCGTCGTCGAACAGCTCGGTGTTTCCGAGGATCAGGTGACGCCGGAGGCGAAGTTCATCGAGGATCTCGGCGCCGATTCTCTCGACCAGGTCGAGCTCGTGATGGCTCTCGAAGAGGAATTCGGCTCGGAGATTCCGGACGAGGATGCCGAGAAGCTGACCAGCGTCGGCGATGCGATCAAGTACGTCGAGAGCAAGAGCCAGGAGTAATCCTCTTTGCCCGCACGGTTCCTGCGCTGGAAAGGCCTGGCTGTGCGCATGACAACGGTGCAAAGCACCGGAGGAACGGGCCACTTTTCGTAATCAATACGCAAGGTGGTCCTGTTTTCTGTTAAGAACATCCGGCGGCAGGTTCCGCGGTAGAGAAGGAGTGACAAGGACGATATGAACGACAGACGTGTTGTGGTGACCGGGTACGGCGTGATTTCCTGCGTCGGCAACAACGTTCCGGATTTCTGGGACGCTCTGATCAGCGGCCGTTGCGGGATTGGGGAAATTACCCGGTTCGACGCTTCGGAATACCGGACACGGATCGCGGGAGAGGTGAAGGGGTTTGACTTCAGCGGCTATATGAGCCCGAAGGACGCGAAACGGCTCGATCTCTTCTGCCAGTATGCGATCGCCGCCGCGGATGAGGCGATGGCAACCGCCGGTCTGCCGCAGGATTTACGCGGCGGCGAAGTGGTTGATCCGAATCGCGTCGGTGTGATCGTTTCGAGCGGAATCGGCGGTCTTTACACGATGAGCGAGCAGGACCGGGTTCTGCTGGAGCGCGGGCCGGGGCGGATTTCGCCGTTTCTGATTCCGATGATGATCGGGGATCTCGCCTCGGGGAACATTTCGATCCGGTACGGGGCGGGCGGTCCGAATCTCGGGCTTGTGACGGCATGTGCGACCGGAACGCATTCGATCGGGGAGTCGTACTGGACGATCAAGCGCGATGATGCGGATATCATGATCTGCGGCGGCGCCGAGGCGACGATCGTTCCGCTCGGTGTGGCCGGGTTCTGTGCCCTGAAGGCGTTGAGTACGCGCAACGACGATCCGCAGCATTCGAGCCGGCCGTTTGATCTCAACCGGGACGGTTTCGTGATGAGCGAAGGCGCGGGTGTGATGATTCTCGAAGAGTACGAGCATGCGAAGAAGCGCGGCGCAAAGATTCTGGCCGAACTGGTCGGGTACGGTGCGACCGGGGATGCGCATCATGTGACCGCTCCGCATCCGGAGGGCGACGGCATGGCGCGGGCGCTGAAGATGGCGCTGCGTCACGCGAAACTCAATCCGGAGGATATTGATTACATCAACGCGCACGGTACAAGCACTCAGTTGAACGACAAGTTCGAGACGATGGCGATCAAGTCGGTGCTGAAGGATTATGCCGGGAAGGTCGCGGTCAGCAGTACGAAGGGTGCGACCGGGCACGCGCTCGGCGCGGCCGGCGGACTTGAGTCGATCGTCTGCGTGAAGGCGATCGAAACGGGGATCATTCCTCCGACGATCAACTACGAGACGCCGGATCCGGCCTGCGATCTGGATATCACGCCGAATCAGTCGAAGGAGCGCGAAGTGAAAGTCGCCGTGAACCAGAACCTCGGGTTCGGCGGGCACAACGGAGTGTTGATTTTCCGCAAATTCGAATAACCGGAATCCGGTTGACATGGCCGTTCCGCCGGTTTCGGCGGGGCGGCTTTTGTGCTTTTTTGCAGGAAAGCTGTTCCGGCAGGTTGTTTTTGTGGAAAAACGGGATATATTTAAGCGGCGGAGGTTTGCCGGATGGCGTTTTTATCCGGGGGTTCCGCGGATTGTGAAGAGGCGGTTGCCGGATCATAGTGTTTGGGAATCATTTGTTTGGTACGGGAGGCGAAATGATGAAGGCTCTTTCTATCGGTATGGGTGGTGCGGTTCTTCTCGCTCTGGCGGCCGGCTGTCAGCCGCAGCTGGCGGAGACCGGGATGGGGGACGCCGAACTTCAGTGGTACTCTTATGTCAGCGGAAGTTATCCTTCGTTCCGGCCGCCGCGCACGGCGGCACAGGCGATGCAGGACAAGTATACGACACTTCCGAACGGCGAGCAGCAGCCCGGCGGAGAAGCGGGGGAACTGGTGGCGGCCGAGGATGAAATTGTTCTCGACAAAGATGTAACCGAGGTGCAGACCCTGCCTGAGGCCGCGGCGGAAGATCCGGTCGAAACGGAGGAGGACGGTATCGTGCTCGAACCGGAGGACGGGGAGCTGCCGGCGGCCGTCAGCGGGAAATCCGCTCCGGATGAGAAGGTGTCTGCGGCGGAGCCTGCGAAGGACGCTCCGGTGGAGCAGAAGTATACGCTGTATGTGGTCCGGCCGGGCGATACGCTTTCGGGCATTGCGAAGAAGTTTTACAAGAACGGACAGCTGTTCGGGCGGATTTACGAGGCGAACAAGGATGTGATCCCGAATCCGAACAAGCTGCCGCTCGGAGCGAAGATCCGGATTCCGCAGCCGTAACCGGAAGGGGGCGAGGATTCGTCGGACGCGGCTCGGGAGAGGATATCCCCGGCCGCGTTTTGCGATTTTTCTCCCGGATCTTTTTCGTGATCGATGCAGGGTGAGTGGAATTGGAGAGCAGATACTATTTCGACAAGGGACTTTCGTGGCACACCGCCTGTGCGGGTGACGAGGTTCGAGGACTCCGAATGCTGGAAAAACAGTTCGGCGTTCGGCTGGTCGCGCGCGAGAACTGGGTGCAGATCGAAGGGGATGAGGAGGCGGTCGGCCGCATGGAGTCGTTTCTGGCGGAGCTTGCCGGCTTTTATCAGCTTCGCGGGAAGCAGCTCGATGCGCGGGATTTCGAATTTCTGTGCCGTTCGTTCCGGGATCGCCGCGAGGGAGACATCCGTGAACTCCTGAAGGAGAGGATCGATGTGAGCCCGAAAAAGCGCGAGGTCATGCCCCGTTCCCGCCGTCAGCTCGAGTATGTGCGCGCGATCCGCAGCCGAGACGTGGTGTTCGGGATCGGGCCGGCCGGAACCGGCAAGACCTATCTGGCGATGGCGCTGGCGGTTTCCGAGTTTCTGAAAGGGAATGTGACCCGGATCGTGTTGACCCGGCCCGCCCGCGAGTCGGGGGAAAACCTCGGATTTCTGCCCGGCAGCCTCGAGGAGAAGATCATGCCGTATCTGCGTCCGCTTTACGATGCGTTGTACGACATGATGAGTTTTGACGAGGTATCCGGGTTGATTGAACGCGGCGTGATCGAGGTTGCGCCGCTGGCGTTCATGCGCGGCCGGACGTTGAACAATGCGTTCATCATCCTCGATGAAGCGCAGAATACGACCGTTGATCAGATGCTGATGTTTCTGACCCGGATGGGGGTCGGTTCGCGTTGCGTGATCACGGGGGATCCGTCGCAGTCGGATCTGACCGGACGCGAACGTTCGGGGCTGCGCCATGCGATTGACACGCTTCAGCGTGTGCCGGAGATCGGCTTCGTCTTTTTCGATACGGGAGATGTGGTGCGGCATGCGCTGCTGGAGAAGATTATTCTCGCCTACAATGCGGGGGAACCGGAGGGTAGTCGCTGATGTTCCGGTCTCTGCATGATTTCTGGCTTCGGATTTCCGCCCGGCGGCGGCTTCAACGGCGCGGGCTGGTTGCTCCGCGGCGGCATTACGATATCGACAAACTTGCGGATGCGCTGGAAGGTTCGCCCGCGCCGGGAATTTTCATGCTGGTGATGATCTGGGCGATCTCTGCGGTTCTGCTGACGATTTCGGCCCGGCAGCACAGCGAGGGGGTGCTCAATCTTGTGGAGGGGCAGCAGGCTCCGCGTACGATCATCGCCACGCAGGATTTCTCCTATCAGGATGCGGAGGGGACCAATCAGGAAGCGGAACTGGCGATGGCGAACGTTCCGTTCTACTTCCGGATTGATGCGAAGGCCAACAATGCGATTCGTCGCGATTTCACGACTTTTTTCGAGGCGATCAGCAAACGCCTCACGGATGAAAATGCGGGAAGAAAGTATGTTGCCGGCAACCGTCCGGCCGAATCTCTGGTCGTTTCAATGGATCCGGCGCTGGCGGCCGCGTTCGGAGAATTTCTGCGTACGCCGGGGAAGAAGAATGATTTTGATATGCTGCTCGGGCGGATCCTCGGGCGCGGGATCCTGAATCGAAAAACGCGCGATTCGCTCCGTGTCAGCCAGACTTTGCGGGTCATCGACCAGGAGCAGCGGCGCTGGCCTCCGAAAAATGTGGCGGATCAGGATGGACCGCAGGAAGTGGCCGAGCGTCTTGCCGCGAATGTTCTGGACTCCTACACCGGCGGGAATCGGGAGACGATCACCCGGGAACTTGAAAAACTGTTTTTGACGCTGCTCGGGCCGGATGGAAACCTCATCTCCGATGAGAAGCTCAATCAGGAGGAGCGCCGCCGCGCCGCCGATTCGATCAAGCCGGTGATGGTTGCGGTGTCGAAAGGGGATCTGCTTGTACGGCGCGGCGAGGAGGTGACGCCGGAAATCAGTGAAAAGCTCAAGGCGTTTGAACGGGCCGACCGCAGCCAGAGAAAGATCGATCAGGAGGTCGCGGCGTTGATCCACAACACGGTCTGGAGTCTGATTCTGGTGATTTTTGCGGCGTTCTATCTCTACCATCTGCATCCGGAAGTGGTGCGGGTGAACAAACGCAGTATGCTGCTCGGATTTATCGTAATTTTGTCGCTGCTGGCGAATTTTGCGGGTTTTAACTTCTTCCACCATCTGGCGAGTCAGTCCAAGGAGCTGTCGAACGGGCTGGCCGTGGAAGCGATTCCTGTGGCGCTCGGTTCGGTGCTTCTCGCGGTGACGATGGGGTATCGGGTGGCGTTGTGCGCGGGATTTTTCATCTCGTCGATCGCGGCGATGATGCTGCTGCCGGAGCGTTCGTTCGATCTGGCGATCAAGGGGATGGTGATCTGTTCGCTGACGGCGCTGGCGGTGCGTTCCGCGACGAACTACCGCGCTTATTTCATCCGGATATTGATGTCGGTGTTTCCGCTGATCTGGATTTTGAATTTGAATCTTTTGAATTTTCACGCGCAGAATTTTCTGTTGCTGCTGGGGCAGTCGGCGGTGATTGCGTTGGCGAATGCCGCGGCGACGGCGATTCTGTCTCTGGTGCTGATTTTCATTTTCGAGATCTTCTTCAATGTCAGTACGAATATGGCGCTGATGGTATTGTGCGACTACAACCATCCGCTGCTCGAACGGATGAAACGGGAGGCCCCCGGGACGTTTTTCCACAGTTTGATGGTTGCGACGCTTGTGGAGGATGCCGCGCGGGCGATCGGGGCGAATCCGCTCAAGGCGAAGGCTGGAGCGCTCTTTCACGATATCGGGAAGCTGGCCATGCCGCAGTATTTTACCGAGAACAATCTCGACAGCGCGAACCAGCATCTTGATCTGAATCCGCAGATGAGCAGCATCATCATCCGCGATCATGTGAAGGAGGGGCTGGCGCTGGCCCGGCAGTACCGGATGTGCCGTACGGTGCGCGATGCAATCCGCCAGCATCACGGCAATGATCTGGTGAAGTTTTTCTACAATAAGGCGCTTGAGGAGCAGAAGCGGAGTCCGAACAGCGCGCCGGTGCTTGAGTCGCAGTTCCGTTACGACGGGATTCCGCCGCAGGATAAGGAGATGGCGATCATCAGCCTCGCGGATGCGTGCGAAGCGGCATGCCGTTCGCTCGACAAGCCTTCCGCATCGAAAATCGAAGCGGTGGTCGATCAGATTTTCCGCGGTCGCTTTGAAGGGCGGCAGCTGATCAATGCGAACATCACGCTCGCCGAACTCGAAAAGGTACGGCAGAGCTTCATCAACACGCTCGTGAGCATGAAGCACGGGCGCATCGCCTATCATCAGGAGCCCAGATGTGATCACAATGAGTTACGCGTGGCAAACACGCCGCCTGCCGCGTCCGCGGAGAAGTGAATTGAAACAACTCGCCGCGCGTGCGGCGGTGCTGGCCGGGCTGCCGGATACGGACTGGGAGCTCGACGTCCGGTTTGTCGGCGATCGTGCGATGACTGCGGCAAATGAGGAGTTTGTCGGGCATACCGGGACGACCGACGTCATTACGTTCAGTTATTTTGACGATCCGGAGTCGCTGTTTCCCGGGGAGGCGGCTGTCGAGCTCATCATCTGCGTGGACGCCGCGTTGCGGGAGGGGGCGGCCCGGGAGGATTCGAACTACGCCCGCGAACTGGTTCTCTATCTTGTGCACGGATTGCTGCACAGTGCGGGGGAAGACGATCTCTCGCCCGGTCCGCGCCGCCGCATGCGCCGTCGCGAACGCGAAGTTCTGGAGGCGCTTGAAAAGGAGTTTGATTTTCAGGCGGTCTTCCCGGAAGCGTGACTGCCGCGGAGAGGTGGCATGGGAATTCTTCGCAAGACCAGACTCAACAGGATTCCGGAGGGATACCGGGATGTTCTGGCATGTCCTGAGTCATGGGATGCGGTGAGTCACTGGCTCTGTCCGCAACGGTTTCTGCTTCCGCTCTGGCCGGAGTTTATTTTGAACAACCGCTGGGGAGAGGGGGATTTTGTCGAGCATACGAACAGTATTCTCTGCAACTTTGAGTTTCCGCTTCAGGGGAATCTGCGATTGTTTCAGCGGAACAGTACGATCCTGCTGGAGCCGGGGATGGTTGGAATTCTGCATCGAGGAGAGGACTCCCGTCTTGAGACGGGGCCGGCAGGCTATTGCCGGAAATTTTCGATCGGTTTGCGTGGCGGAGCTTTGAACGCCGTTCTCGCCGGAGCCGGTTTGACGGAAAAACAGACCGTGCCGGTTCCTGCACTGCCGCGCATCATCGCTCTGCTGGAGCGGATGGCGCGGGAACTGCGTTCTCAGGATCCGGATTGCTGCGCCTCCCTGTGCGGTGGCGCGATGGAGCTGCTCGGATATCTCGCCCTGGCCGAGCCGGAGCCCCCCGATGAGCGGATGGCGCTGGCATTGAATCTGTTTGCGATCAATGTGCCGAACCGGGTTTCGATCGGAGAAATCGCCTCCCGGCTGCACATCAGCACAATGACGCTTGACCGGATGTTCCGGAGTCACCTCGGGAAAACCCCCGGTGCCTACTTCCGGGAGCTCAAAATGGAGACGGCGAAAGAGCTGCTTCGACAGAAAAATCTGAATATTCAGCGGGTGGCCGACCGGGTCGGCTACGCCGATCCGCTGGCCTTTTCGCGCGAATTCCGGAAATATGCCGGAGTTTCCCCTTCGGCTTTCCGGAAACGGTTTGCCGATGGTGTGCCGGAATGAGCCATGGCGGATTTGAATTCCTCCTTCGGATTCCGGTCGGGCGTGGGCTTCTCCGGGAGCGTTTCAGCGTGGCGGAGCGGCGGCTTCACCCGTTCAGCCGCCCGGCATATTCCCGATACAGTGCCAGGTACAGCCGGTAATCCCGCAGCGACACCTCCGGCGGCGTCTGATGGTCGCAGCCGGGAATGAATCCGCCCCGGCGGGCAACCGGCATCAGACGTTCAAACTCCCGCCGAATCGCCTCCTCGCCCCTGTGCATGACCGTCTTGTCGAATGCGCCGAGAAAGAGCATATCCGGATAGCGTTCGCGCAGGCTCCGGACATCGACTCCGGCCATCCGTTCCAGCGGAAGGATTCCGTCGAATCCGGCATCCCGGAACCAGCCGAGGCATTCGGAGACGTCTCCATCGGAATCAACAAACACCTTTACCCCATGTTCGTGAAGCACTGGTATGAGCTGACGGTAGCAGGGAACGAGAAATTCATCGAACAGCTCCCGGGAGAGCATGGGCCCGTGATTGTAACTCAGATCTTCCGCGAAAGTCATGAATTCCGGCCGATACCGGCGAAAGAGTCTTTCCAGCAGCCGCAGCGAAAAATCAACCTGATCTTGATTCATCCGGTGAAGCAGTTCCGGCCGATCATAAAATGCATACAGATGCGGTTCGATCCCGAGAAGCGTCCGGGGAAACCAGAAAAATCCTTCCAGCGTGAACCAGAACGCGGCTTCTCCGGTCTCATGCTTCTGCGTGTATCGGTCGAAGAGGTCGAATTGGATCTTGTCTGTGTCGTGAATGCTCCCGGCCCTGCGGAGCGCTTCGTAGTCCGCCGGATCCTGAACGATTCCGGCCCCGTGCGCCGACGGAGTCGGAAGCGGCCCGGTAAAAGGAGAAAACCATTGCTGAACGAGCAGATCAAGACCAAAATACTCCTGAAGCTCGATATTGGACAATCCGCGGGGAAGCCCTTCGCCCTCCCAGCGTTTCACGGTTTGATCCCACCAGACCGCCCACTCGATGACCGGAAGCCGGTCCGGAGACTCGAAGTTCAAAATCCGTTGAATCCGTTCCCGGGTTTTCATGATTCTTCTCCTGTTATGAATGCTTCGTTTGACAATGTGAATTAATATAGTTATATTATTCCGGTAAAACAAGGATGATATTATCCTTGTTATGGGAGGATATTCTGGTTTATGGTACAAATCGTCACCAAGGCGAATCTTCCGGCCATGGAGCGGCTCGGTTTGGCGGCTGAATACTATCCCGATTACCGGAACGAGCGGATTCAGATGCACGGCATCGATGTGATGCTGTTCAGCGTCGTACTCTCCGGTCGTGGAATTCACTATCAGCAGCAGGAACGCTGGCGGGAGGAGGGGTGTTCCGTCACCGTTACGCGGTGTGGAGAAACCCATTCCATCGTCTCTCTTCCGGGGGAGAAAATGCGCATCGTCAACATCTATCTGGACAATCGCCGTTTTCTTATGCCCGAACTGCCGGAGGAGCTTGCGGAAGCGGTTACCGCGTTTCTGCCTCCGGCCGCCATCCGTCCGGGGCGGAGAAATCCGCTTGTACGGATCACGTTTCCCGAATCCGGAGTCATCGAATTTCTCGCAACCGGCCTGGTGCGGGAACTCAATGAGTCCCGGCCCGGCATGGATCAGGCGGCTCTGGATTATTTCCGTTTGTTTCTGGTGGAGTGCGGCCGCCGGGCCATTCAGGGCGGCTTGACGCTGGGGGCATATTCCTGCGCCGGAGACCGGCGTGTCGATCAACTCTGCCGGTTTTTGAATGCCACATACCCCCGGCGGCATACTCTTGAGGAACTCGCAGCCATGAGTCGTTGGCAGAAAAACTATCTGTGTCGCCGGTTCCGGGAGTATACGGGGATGACCATTTTTGCCTATCTGCACGATTTGCGGATCCGGAACGCTGTCCGGCTGCTCTCCCACTCCGGGAAAACGATCGCGGAGATCGCCGAATGCTGCGGATTCTCCGACGTGAACTATTTCAACCGGATTTTCCGCCGCCTTACCGGGAGCTCGCCCGCACAGTACCGGAGCAGACGAACGCCGCCGCCGCTTTCCGCCCGTCCGGACAACCAATCTCCCGGAAAGCCGGGGGGACGTTGGACAAAGTGAAATTTGTTTCCCCCGGCTCTTGACCGCAGAGGAAAATCGGGACGGCTTGTCTTTGTCATGTTGAAATGATCCATGTTTTTGTTTGAATATGCCATTTAAATTCGATTTTTCGAGTTGTTTTCCTGTTCATCATCGTTCATAATTAATGCAGAACCGGAAACTGGGAACACCGATTGTTCAAACAGCGTGGAAAGGAATGACATGAAAAAGAATTTTACCTTGATCGAGCTCCTTGTCGTAATCGCGATCATCGCGATATTGGCCTCGATGCTGCTGCCGGCGCTGAATCAGGCGCGGGAGAGTGCGCGGGCGAAGAAGTGTGTCGGCAATTTGAAGCAGCTCGGGCTGGCGGCGTCGATGTACAGCGCGGACAATGCCGATTTCATAGTTCCGGCGTTTCTCGGGAGCGATCAGGGGCCGAACGCGGGAAACAACTGGACCGGATTGATTCAGCCTTACGTGAGCGGTTTTGAGAAGACCACGACGAACACCTGGTTCAAAAAGCAGGAGGATTTCCGGCTGGCCTGCTGCCCGAGTGTGCCGAACCGGTTCGGCTACGGCCACAACTACTGCCTCGGTTACGGGAAGTCCAGCTGCAAGCTGACGCGCTCGAAGAAGCCGTCGAGTGTCACTCTGCTGGCTGATAACATCTGCCCGGAGAAGGGGGACACATCGTTTGAATCATGGAATGCGTACATTGCGCATCCATGGGAGGTCTCGGTCGGGCAGAATACACATACGAGGGTCAATTTTGTCCACGGGGAGCGTGCCAATGCTGTATTTCTGGACGGTCATGTCAGTACATTTTCGGTTTCCGGCGATTTCTATCGTGTGGATTTCGGTGGTGGAGATGGCTACGACAGCTATGAAAAATACTGGTGCTTCCAATAAGGTCGGAGGGGGAGCGGAATGCGGAATTTGAAATGGATTTTGCCGGCGGCGCTGCTGTGTGCGGGGCTTGGACTCGGGGCGGTCGAGCCGGTTGCGATTCGGGACGGGGTCTACGTGAAGATCCGAAACGGGCACTTCACCTACGGCGGGGAACGCCTCAAGCTCTGGGGAGTCAACTTCTGTTCGTCCGTAAAACGCGGCGGCGAGGATCTGAAGCGGGATTTCGACCGGATTGCCTTCATGAATTTCAACGGGATCCGAACGAATCTCTCCGGGCCGATGTTCCGGCCACGAAATCCCGAGACTTCCGATACGATCCAGGCACCGGTCAAAGGGGACGATTCTCAGCTGGACCGGCTCGACTGTTCGATTGCGCTGGGACGGGAACGCGGCATCTTCTTCTGGCTGGAATTTCACCAGTACAATCATTTCCAGCCCCGCGACTACGACCTCGTCAAAATCGAGGACGGAGTGAGCCGGCAGGAGTGGGAGGCTCTGGCCCGCGAGTGCATTCTTCCGGTTCTGGTTTATCTGAGCCCGCGTGCCGAGGAGGTGTTCAAACGCTATGCGTTCAATCTGCTCAACCATGTCAATCCCTACACCGGCAGACGGTATGCGGAGGAGGAGGCGATCGCCTGCTGGCAGATCTTCAATGAGAATTCGGCCGCCTCGCAGATTCTGACCCGTCCGGACACGGGCGTGTTCGGGCGTTACCGGCAGAGGCGCTGGAATGAGTTTCTGCGTCGCCGCTACCGCAGCGATGCGGCGCTGAAGCGGGCCTGGGGCGCGCTCTCCGCCGGCGAATCGCTCGAAAAGGGAACCGTGAAATTCGGGCCGCTGCCGGAGGGGAAGGAGATCGTCGACGCGGGATATCAGTACAGTTACGTGAGCGGCCGGGAGGATGCGGACGCGGTTACCGCGCTGCGGCGGCGGGATATGATGCGTTTCTGCTACGAACTCTATGCCGGGTTCAACCGGCGGTTCACGGATTACATCCGTACTCTTGCGCCGGAAGGGGTTGGGATCAACGTCGTTCCGATCACCTCGACCTGCCGTTACGGCAATGATCTGATGATGTATGCGGCGGCCGATCTGGTTTCGGACTTCACGGCGCTCGGAAGTTATTCGTTCGCGGCGCGCCCGTGGGAGGTTCCGCGCGATGATCCGTTTTATCCGTGGGTGGTCCGGGTCAATGCGCCGCCGCTCATCGAGAATCCGATCGACTGTTTCCGCACGGCGGGGAAGCCTTATCTGATCTATGAGGTGAACGATTACCGGCCGAATCCGTACCGGGTCGAATTTCCGATGCGCGTGGCGATCAATTCGATTCTGCGCGACGGCGACGGGGTGTTCTGGTTCAACTGGGATGACAGCGGATATCTGCCGGATATGCACTCGGACGAGGATTATGCGCAGCGTGCGATGCCGATGGCGAATCCCGCTTATCCGAACGCGTCGCTCATCATGTGCAACGACGAAGTGCTTCTCGCGGCGATCAAGGGAGCCGGAGAGCTGTTCCGGTCGACGAAAGCCGCGCCGTTTGCCCGGCCGGTCCGGGTGAAACTCGGCGGAGATGTGCTGCTCGATATGAATAACCGGAATCTGCCGGAACGACTTTTCACGCCGCTCTGGCGGCACGCCTGGAACGGTGGAGTCGAACTCACCTACGATCTGGAGGGGAAGAGTTCGGTGATGCCGGTTCCGGCTCAGTGGAAGCCGCCGCTCGACTGGCGCAACGGCATTTCGGCGGACTGGCGCAACCGGCGCGGTTTTTACCGGGTCGATCGTCCGGAGGCGAAGGGGTGGGCTGGTTTTCTGCCGGAGGAGATCCGGTTCGACGGTGTGCGTTTTTCGGGATTCAACCGGGAGTATGCGTTTCTGTCGCTGACGGCGCTGGATGGGAAACCGCTCGCGGAGTCGCGGGAGATTACGCTGGCGCTCGCATGCGACAGCGGGAACACCGGATTCCGGGTCGACTGGGAGAAGTTCCGCAAACCGTGGTCGGACGGACTGGCCGAGGCGATCGTGGATTCCGGTCACGCGCCGGTGATCATCAAACGGGTCGGCGCGACGATCGATGCGCCCGCACTGCGGGGAAGGGTGCTTGAAAAGTATGACTTCACCCGGAAGTGCTATGAAACGCAGACGCTTGCCGGCCCGTTCACGATCTCGCCGGAGGAGCCCTTCTTCTTCGGGCGCATCGTTCCCGGAGGCAAGTGAAGCGGCCAGACGCCGCGGATTCCCGGCGCTCTCTTTGTCGGAATGTCGGCGGAAAAACAGTTGCTATGGTAAAAAGGAATGATGCAGCGATTATGAAATGAGAGAGGCTGATTCTCAAAGATGTGATACT
>NZ_CALXSK010000039.1 GCF_944391105.1 uncultured Victivallis sp. | reverse complement strand
TGTAAGTTAATCGCCATAAATTACACGCCACAAGCAGAAACCGCGAACGTCAGCTATTTATCATACCATCTCCTTTCCATAAAACAAGGGAATGAGTGGAAACTCTCTTCCCTTACTATAACCGGGTTCGGAGAAATTTCCCGGAAACATTGTCAAAAGAGTATAAAAAGAGCGTTCCGTGCGCAGGTCATCTCGGTCTGGCCGCGGCAGCCTTGACTGCGCGGAAGAGTTCATCCGGGGTCATGCCGCTGCGCGGGTTGTGCTTGTGATAACCGTTCAGAGCGTCGCGCAGCTCCGCGTCTTCGAGCTCAAGGTCACGGAAGAAATCCGCCAGGTCGCAAATCATATATTTCCGGAACAGAACCCCCGGGATGGACAGGAAACGGCAGCTGGCCACGTCGATCCAGACGATGTCGATCTCACCGTCTCCAAGCGGTTTCCAGAGGAAGTTGAACACTCTCACCCCCTTGTGGAAGCAGTGGATCGAATGCAGTTTGCCGACAAACGCGAGGTTCCTGTCGATAAAAACCTTCTGTTCCGGAGCTCCGCGCAACTTGCCGCCCGGGAGGAAATCGCGCCCATCCACGTACCCATCCGCGAACTGTGTGGCCAGGAACGAATGTTTCAGGTGAAAACTTTTCCGCTCGTCACCAGCGAACAACAGTTTCGCCATCGGGATGCCGAGCGCGGCAAACGCGCGGTAATTGGCCGCCTCCAGTGCGGTTTTCGAACAGCGCAGCAGGTAACGCAGCGGCTTCACGCATTTGTAGTCCTTGAAGGCGAGCGTGATGGAGCCATACTGTTCCGGGAGCGTAATTTTGCGCACCATCTTATTCCGGGTCTGCCAGATCACCTCGCCGCCGGACGCAAACAGTTCCGGCGCCTCGAAATACGCCGCCTTCACTGCGTCGAACCCCGGTTCCACATGAAACCAGCTCGACCGGAACCGAATCCCCATTTTGGAAAGGGCGCGCCGTTTCAGCTGCCCGGGACTCACCTTGCCGACCTCTGCACTCACCGTCTGCCTCCTGATGCTTGTCATGAAAACTCATTATAAATTAATGGAACTTTCCCGGAAATCAAATGAAAAACCGATTTATCCGGCAAACATCCGCATCTGATCTTGCATTTCTCCGGCGATGGGGTATACTATTCACCATGCAACCCTGAATGGAAAGGCAGGAAAAATGGGCATTCGCTTTTTGTATCCGGAAGGAAAGATCAAAACTCTGACCATGAGCTACGACGACGGCGTCGTCCAGGACAGGCGGCTCGTGAAACTCTTCAACGAGAGCGGAATCAAAGGGACGTTCCACATCAACTCCGGGATTCTCGATCAGGGAAACCGCATCGCTTCCTCGGAGCTGAAGGCACTTTACGCCGGACATGAGGTTTCCTGCCACACGGTGACGCACCCGTTCCTCGAGCGGCTGCCGCGCACGGAGATCGAACGGGAGATCCGCGAAGACCGCCGGCGGCTCGAAGAGCTCTGCGGCTATCCGGTCACCGGCATGTCCTATCCGTTCGGAACCTGGAATGACGAGGTGATCGCAATCGCGAAGAGCTGCGGCATCGTCTACTCCCGCTCGACCAGAACCAGCGGCGGTTTTGGAATTCCGCAGAACTTCATGGCGTGGGACGCGACCTGCCACCACCGTGAAATGCTCGAAAAAGGCGCGGCGTTCCGGGAGTTCGACCGCTACCCGCTGGCGATCTTCTACGTCTGGGGGCACGCGTATGAGTTCGACAACAACTCGAACTGGCATGAGATGGAGGAGTTCTGCCGCATGATGTCGAACCTCCCGGACGTCTGGTACGCCACGAATATCGAAATCTACCGTTACCTCGAAGCGATCCGCTCGCTCGTGACCTCGGCGGACGGCGGGATCGTCTACAATCCGACCGCCGTCACCGTCTGGTACGCTTACAACGAAAAGACCGGCACCATCCGTCCCGGCGAAACCGTGACGCTGAACTGAAAATACCGGGGAATGCGGCGGGGGTCCCCCGCCCTCCCCGCTTTCCCGCTTAAAACTTCTCCTCGGTGATGAATCCGGTCGAAGTGCCGTGGGCGACGAGTTTGCCGTCCTCGTTGAAAACGTCGACGTCATAGACGCAGGTGCGGCGTCCGCGGCTGACTTCGGTCGCCTTTGCCCGCAGGGTTTTGCCGAGGCCGGGGCGGAGAAAACTGATCGAAGAATTCATCCCGACCGTGCGGAAGCCGTAAGAGTTTGCAGCCCCGGCGAACGCGAGGTCCGCGAGAGTGAAGATTGCGCCTCCCTGGGCGATTCCCACGCCGTTCAACGAGTTTTCGGTGATCTCCATGACCGCTTCGGCATATCCGGTCCGGAGAACATCGAGCCGCATGCCGTTGAAGCGGCAGAAGCGGTCATCTTTGTTGAGCAATTCCCTGAGTTCATCCATTTCCATATTCATCATCTCCTTGTGCTTTCCACACTATACACCGCGAACGCGCAATACGCAAAAAAAATCGCTCTGAAATTGAAAAGAGATGCGAACGGTGGTATAGTATGAAGTTATCTTCAATATATTCAGGAAAGAGCAGGACGCCATGTCTACAGAAACGCGTGAGAGCTGGAGCGGGAAACTCGGTTTCGTGCTCGCTGCCGCCGGTTCCGCCATCGGGCTCGGCAATATCTGGAAGTTTCCCTACATCACCGGGATGAACGGCGGCGGAGCGTTCGTGCTGGTCTACCTGGGCTGCATTCTTCTCTTTGGACTGCCGCTGATGCTCTGTGAGATCACAATCGGCCGCAAGACCGGGAAAAATCCGTACGGAGCGTTCAAGGCACTGCAGGTAAAACGTTCGCGGACAGCGGATGTGATCGGGGTGCTGCTGATGCTCGGAGCCGTGTCGCTTGCGGCGTCGGGGCATTACGGGTTCGCAGTGATCCTGTTTGCGGCGGCGTGCCTCTTTGTCTGGCTCGGTTTTGCGGCGGTTGGGTTGATTTCGCTGATCACGGCGATGTTGATTCTCTCCTATTATGCGGTGGTCGGGGCCTGGATCGTCGACTACGTTTATCGGTCATTCACCGGCGGGCTTCACTTTACGCAGGTGTCGGAGGCGGCCGGGGCATTCAATCACTACCTCGACCGGGAACCGGGAAGAATCGCGGCGGAGCTCATCATTTTCATGGTGCTGACGGCGGGGATGATCATCTTCGGAATCCGGAAAGGAATCGAACGGTGCTCGAAGGTGTTGATGCCGCTGCTTTTCTTCCTGCTGCTGGCGGTGATCGTCCGCGGCGTGACGCTGCCGGGGGCGAAGGAGGGAATCCGTTTCTTTCTGAATCCGGACTTCTCGAAACTCAGCATCGCGGGAGTGCTCGAAGCGCTCGGCCACGCGTTTTACTCGCTGAGCCTCGGCATGGGGATCACGATCACCTACGGCAGTTACCTGCGCAAGGACGAGAACATCTTCTCGACCTCGCTCTGGATCGTGGCGCTCGACACGCTCGCGGCGCTGCTCGGGGGGCTGGCGATCTTTCCGGCGGTGTTCGCGATGCAGCTTGCGCCGGATGCGGGACCGGGGTTGATCTTCAATGTACTGCCGGCGACCTTCTACCGGATTCCGGGTGGAATGGGGTGGTTCTGGGCGGGACTCTTCTTCCTCATGATGACGATTGCGGCGCTGACCAGCGCGGCGGCGCTTCTTGAGAGCGGCGTGACCTTTATCATGGATCAGTTCAAAGTGCGGCGTGTTCCGGCGGTGATCGGAACGTTCCTCGGCGTCACGCTGCTCGGTTTTCTGACCTGTTACAGCACGAACCACTGGGAAAATCTGCCGGGAATCGAGCATTTTGTCCAGAATGTATTCAACGTGCGGACCGGCTCGTGGTTCGACCTGCTCGACAAACTCACCTCGAACTGGATGCTTCCGCTCATGGGGCTCCTGACGGTCATTTTCGTCGGCTGGATCTGGGGAGCACGCAAAGCCGGCCGGGAGCTGCGCGAGGGAACACACGGGCTCGTAGACGAAAATCTCATCACCTGGCTCTCGGGATTCCGCGGGGAACCGCGCTACATGGAAGCGGCCAATTCGGGACTGACGATCATGACGCTGTGGGGGATTCTGATCCGTTACATCGGACCGGTCGTCATTCTGGCCATCTTCATTCAGGTCATCACAAAGTAGCGGCGGCCGGGCCGACGGTTCCGCCGGGAACAAGGATCGGTTCGAAGCGGACCGATTCGCACCTCCCGGTCTCGAATGCGAGCAACAGCTGCGCAGCGACCGCTTGTCCGAGGTCGTACTTATGCTGGTAGACGGTTGACGGGGCGGGCTCGAGCAGTTTCAGCCACGCAAGACCGTCATAACCGATCACGGAAAACGCCTCGGGAATCCGCATTCCCGCAGCGGTCGCATTGCTGCAGAGCGCGGCCGCAAGCAGATCGTGCAGGCAGAAAACCGCCGTGAAACTCCCCGCCGCGGCGAGAACCTCCCCCGGATCGAAAAAGCGCTGCGGAACCAGGCCGTGCGCGCCGTAGAACTCCTCGAACGCCCGGAACCGGGGCTGCCCGAACCCGAATGGATTCCCCAGCAGTGCAACATTGCGGTGCCCGTTTTCCCACAGGAACCGGGCGGCCAGTGCGCCTCCGGCGGCATCGTCGTTGTAGACGGACGCAATCCCGTCCAGAACCAGATTCAGCCCGACGACGGGACGGTTTTCATTCAATTTCCACAGATGTTCGAGATTCGGGATCTTCCCCTCATCGTCGAGGACGGGACTGATGACATAACCGTCAACCCCTTTCGCGCGCATCTGCCGGAGCGCTTCGAGTTCCTGTTCCGGATCGGTATGAGTGCTCGCCAGAACCAGATGGCAGCCCGAAGCGGAGAGCCCATCCTCGATCCCGGCGATGATGTCGCTCCAGAAGGAGGAGTTGATCCGGTCCCGCACGAGCAATCCCACGAGAAACGTGCGATTCTGCTGCATCGCACGGGCGAAAAGATTCGGCACAAAATCGTATTTGCGCACCGCGGCCTCCAGCCGTTCGCAGGTCGCTTTCGAGAGTTTATACTGCTCCGCCTTGCCGTTGATGTAGAACGAGGCCGCCGTCACCGACACCCCCGCCTCCCGGGCAATATCCGCCAGTTTCACCCGCTTCGCCATGGCTTCCTTTCAAAAAACGTGTTGCATTTTCCTAAAATAATCCATTCCCTCTTTCTTTGCAAGAGAGCACTTGCATTTTCCTGAATCGGCGCTATACTAAAAACAGAAGCCACCTAAAATGTTTTAACAAAAAAATGAGGTCAGGGACATGGAATCGATGATCGAAGCGGTGAGACGGAATCTGAAGTGGTTCAGACGTTCGGGGGTAATGGTTCCGGCGGACGGCAGCTGGGGAGTGGCGGAACGGTTGAGCGTGGCGGACGGAGCCGCTCTGGAGATGATGCTGCGGGAGTTTCCGGCCTGGACGCGGACGCGGGAAGGGTATGTGCTTGAACAGCGGCGCGCCGACTGCAACTTCGAAGCGGCGCTGCTGTTTCTGTATGCGGGGGAGTGCGGCGTCGATGCGGATGCGCAGAAAACGGGAGAATCGATCCTCGATTTTCTCTATTTCCGCAGCGGGTTGCTGAACCGCTTCGACAAGCGGTATCCGGCGGGGAGCTGGAACTGGTCGCACATCAGGCGCGAAAGCGTCGTATTTTTCGATGACAACGCCTGGTGCGTTTTCATACCGCTGGCGATCGCGAAGCGGTATCCGGAACTCGATGCGAAATACGATCTGACGAAATGGGCTTTGACGCTGGCGGACGAGTTCATCCCGGCGATGCGCCGCAGTTTCCAGACGGAGAATCCGGAAGTTCCTGGCACCTGGGGCGATCCGCAATTTCAGTGGCGCGGGCGGTTTGAGCTGCCGCACTGGGGGTCGCTCGCAACGATGGCGCTCAGCCGGGCCAGTCAGGTCAAGCCGATCCCCGCCTGGCGCGACGAGGTGCGCCGTTATCATGATTACGTTGCGGGAGCGCTCGACAACTTCACGGTCAGCGAACACGCCTACGCGCTTCTGGGAGCGGCGGAAGCGTACCGGACCTTCGGGGAGCAGGCGGACTGCGAACTTGCGGAACGGGCCGCGAAGTTGATCCTCGCGAAGCTCGATCCCGCGACAGGGAACATTCCGGCGGAACACTATGAAGCCCCGAAAGGCGAGCATCTGGTCGATACGATCTATACGCTGAACTGGTCGTTTCTCGCGTTGCAGATGGCGGCGGAACTGACCGGCAATGCGACGATCGCCGCGGCGAAAGTGAAACAGGCGAAACTTCTGCTGTCGATTCAGGACCGCAGTGACTCCGACTTCTTCAACGGCTGCTGGCGCGGCATGTTCGATCTCAAAACGAAAAGCTGGGGCGGCGGCAACTGCTATGAAGGGGGCGCGGGAAGCATCTACACGGGCTGGACGAATGCGCCGATCTCACTCGGGTTGCTGCTTGAAACGCGGAAGAGTTCACTGCTCGATCTTTAACTTCGCGAGGAACTCTCCGAGCACGGCGGGATCGTGCAGAGCTTCGGCTTCGACGGCGGGGAGTTCCGGATGCAGTTCCATCCATGCCGCGGCGAAGAGTCCCGGGGCGTAACCGACGATCGCCTCGCCGCGGTGGACGGCGGTGTGAAGTCCGCAGGAGGGGGATTTCGCCTTGAAGACGAACCCCGCAAGTCCGAGATTGCCGAGCTCCAGCGCCCTCCGGCGACAGAACGCGCGCATGGCGCAGCTCAGACAAGTTCCGGAACGGACACCGCGCAGTTCGGGTCTGTCCGGATCGTCCTCCAGCTGAATCGGCTCGCGCGGGGTGGGCAGTCCGAATTCGGTTTCCGGGCAGACGGGAACCCATTCGATCCATTCTGCGAGCTCCCGGGCAGGCAACGGGTCGAACTTGTCGCGCCCGTCGTAGCGGACGGGATGTCCGAGCAGACAGAGGCTGATTCCGACCCGCACCTTCATAATGCAACCGCCCAGACGAGCGTAATGAGTTCGCACAATTCCTCGCAGCATCCGATCGTGTCGCCGGTCGCTCCGCCGATGACCGATTTCGTGATACGGCTCCAGAGGAATGCGAAGAGAAGCAACGCCGCCCCGAGCGCCACGCCCGGCGCCACGCCGAAAAACCACCACGCCAAAGCACCGGGCAGCAGCAGCGCCAGCACGATTCCGGCGACCGGCCGGCGGCGAAACCAGATCGCACCGAGTCCATCCGGACGGGCGTAACGGCTCATCGCATTGTAGAGGACGATTCCGCAGCGTCCCGAAAGCATCATGATTCCGGCCGCAACCGGGAGCGCCGCCGCCGGGATCGAGGCGAAAAGCGCGAATTTCATGCCGAGCAGCGCGAAGATCGCCGCCACCCCCATCGAACCGATACGGCTGTCACGCATGATCTCAAGCTTGCGTTCCCGCGACCGGCCGGAGAGGAAACCGTCGGCCGTGTCGGCGAGTCCGTCGAGATGAAACCCCTTGGTCAACATCTCCGGCAGCAGTGCGAGCAACATCGCCGCCGGCAGGCACGGAATCCCGATCCATTCGATCGCCCATGCCGCACAACAGAGAATCCCTCCGAAGAGAAGCCCGGCAACGGGGAAGAGGTTTTGCGACCGCTGCAGCTCCGTTTCAGTCGGGCGGAACCGTCCGAGCGGAAGGATGCTGAGCATCGAGATGGCGGCCAGAAACGTTCTCACTTGAGTCCCTCCTCGGTGACGTTCGCCGACTCAAAAGTGGCCATTTCGGTCATGATCGCCCGGGCGGCGTCGAGCAGCTGCAATGCGAGGGCGGCGCCGGTCCCCTCCCCGAGCCGCATGCCGAGATCGAGCAGCGGTTGCTTCCCGAGCAACCGTGCCATGGCGACATGACCGGGTTCGGCGCTGCCGTGTCCGAGGATCATATAATCGCGCGAGGCGGGGGCGAGAACGGCGGCGACGAGTGCGCCCGCGCTTGAAATGAAGCCGTCGATCACGACAGGTTTGCGCATTTTTGCCGCGCCGAGGACGACTCCGGCGATGCCGCCGATCTCGAATCCGCCGACCTTCGCAAGCAGATCGACGCCGTCGGCGGGGTCGGGGTGGTTGCACTCGATGCCGCGCCGGATCACGGCGGCCTTGTGCGCGAGCTTCGACGGATCGAGTCCGGCGCCGCGCCCGACGAACGGAGTCGGATCGTCTTTGCCCGAAAGCACCGTGACGATCGCGGAAGAGGGCGATGTGTTGCCGATTCCCATCTCACCGGTTGCAAAGACGTCGACTCGCGGCGCAAGCTGTTCCGCAACACGGATTCCCGCCTCAAGCGCCCGGACGGCCTGTTCACGGCTCATGGCCGGGCCGACCGAAAAATCGGCGGTTCCGGGGGCGATTTTGCAGTCGATGACCGCGCCGGCCTCGACGAGATCCGAAAGATCGGAGGCGACTCCCATGTCGACGACCGTCACATGTGCGCCGGCGACGCGCGCGAGCACATTGATTCCGCCGCCGCCATGCACGAAGTTGCGCACCATCTGAGTGGTCACGCTCGACGGCTGCGGGCAGACGCCCTGGCGTACGATGCCGTGATCGCCCGCCATGAGGATGATCTCCTTCCGCGCGGTCGGGAAGCGGGGGTTCCGGGTCATGGCCGCGAGTTCCTCCGCGAGATCGAGCAGCCGCCCGAGCGCGCGGCGCGGCATGGTGAGAGTGTCGATGTAACGCCGCGCCTCTTCCCGGACAGCCGCATCGGCGGGCTCGATCGCGGCGATGGTTTGTTCCAGCAGATTGTCGTTCATTTCACTTGATCCTCTGTGCGATTCCTGCAACCAAAAAATAGACTTCATCGGCTTCCGCCGCAATCACCTGCGCACAGCGCCCCGAAAGATCCCGGAAGCGGCGTGCGAGCGCCGACTCCGGCACGAGTCCGAGTCCGACCTCGTTGATGACAAGTACCGAGAGCGGAGGCCCCTTGCGGAGCTCCTCGACGAGCGTCCGGGTCCGCCCGGTGATCTCGATTTCGGTAAGTTCGGGATTTTCATAAAGAAGGTTGTTGATCCAGAGCGTCAGGCAGTCGATGAGCACGGCACCAGCTTCCTCGGCCGCCGCGAGGCGGATTGCGTTGACGAGATTTCGTTCTTCTTCAATCGTAACCCAGTTCGCTGCGGCGCGCCGTTCCTGGTGGAGCCGTACACGCTCGGCCATTTCCGAATCGAGCACCGGAGCGGTCGCAATGTAGAACGGGGTTCCTTCGGCGCGCAGCACAAGTTCTTCTGAGAAATGACTTTTTCCGCTGCGGGCTCCGCCGATGACGAGCACGATTTTACGGGACATGATTCCAGACTCCGTGGTTATATTCAAACACACTCAACGAACCGCGCGGCGGGAGCACCTCATGCTGGCGCCGCGTCGGCAATCCTTTCCAACCGGAAATCATCCGCATGAGCACCCCGCCGTGGGTCACGACGGCGGCACACTCGATGGATTCCCGGACGAGATCGCGTGTGAAAGCATCCACCCGCGCGGCAAAAGCGGCGAACGCCTCCCCCCCGGGAAACACCATTCTCTCAGGCTCTTCCGCCCAGACGCGCAACTCCTCCGGCGTGGCGATGCCGGCGATTTCGTCGAAGAGCAGCCCTTCCCACCGTCCGAAGTCGATTTCCCGCAAACGCGGATCGAACACGCTCCGGACATGCGGAACCTTAACAAGTTCAAGAGATTCAATCGCGCGCCGAAGTGGACTGCAAAAGAAGAGTTCCGGGGAAAAATCAGCCACGCGCTGACGCAGCGCCCGGCACTCCGCACGACCGGAATCCGAAAGCGGCGCCTCCGTAGTCCCGATAAAGCGCCCGCGAAAACTTTCGGCGACCTCGCCGTGCCGAATCAAAAGAATTCGTTTCATGAGAGCCACACCCCCAATCCGGTTGCCGCCGCGGCGAACACCAGAGCTGAAACCACGGCAAGATACTCCGCTCGAACAAGGTCGCGACAGTTCAACTTTTTCCTTCCGTTTCCCCAGTACGGGTACGGCTCACACACGCCGCCGTAGACGGTCGGACCTCCGAGACGGATGCCGAGCGCGCCGGCGAATCCGGCCATGCCCCAGCAGGAGTTGGGGCTCGGGTGGTCGTGGCGGTGACGGATTCCGGCCTTCAGGGCCGCTTTCCCGTCCATGCCGAGCAGAAGCGCCGCAACGGCGATTGCGGGCAGAGTGAGCCGGGCCGGGATGAAATGGAGCAGATCATCGGCCCGCGCCGCGAAACGGCCGAAGAGCAGATAGCGTTTGTTCCGGTAGCCCCAGCAGGCGTCGAGCGTATTGGCCGCACGCAGAAAGAGTGCTCCCGCGGCGGCTCCCGCGACTCCGTCGATGAAATAGCCGAGAACAGCGAAGAAAAGCGCGCCAGTCACCGCGTCGATCAGATTTTCGCCGAGGCTTTCGACTGCGCCGCGCACGATTTCCGACTCATTGAGTGCAGCCGTATCGCGGCTTACGATCATCGAGAGCGCCCGACGTGCGCGGGGCAGATCGCTGTTTCGCAGTGGCCGCAGAATTGCCCGGGCGTGGTCGATGAGACTGCGCAGGGCGATCGTCAAATAGAGAATCACGGCAGCGAGCAGAACCCCGATGCTCTCATGCCGTGACAGGGCAAACCGCACTGCGAGCCATGAGACCGCGGTCACACCGCCGACAAGGATGACCCAGCCGATGAGTCCGGCGAGGAATTCGGAGCGGAACTTCTTCCGGCAGAAGCGCTCAACCGGCAAAGCGGCGCGGCCGAAAAGCGCGACCGGGTGCCATGCGCTGTGCGGATCCCCGAACAGCGCATCGAGCAGCAGAGCCAGAGCGATCAAACAGATGAGCGTCATGCTTGAAGCCTCCTGAGAAACGCCTCCGCCGCGGCAGGGTTCGAAGCGAAGTGCAGATGAATGTAACTGCCGCAGACGTTTCCGCGAACACTTCCGGCGGGTCGTTCAACACCGCGCAAATCACGAGCAATAAATAAATTGCGATCGGTGGGAACGGTCTTCAGAAACGAGTAATGGAACTCATGGCCTCGAAGCCGGGTCCCGGCTGGACCGAACAGAGAGTCAGCGAGGTAGAAAAGCTCCCGGTATCCGAGCGAGGCGAGTTGACGCCCCATAACTGCCTCTCCCGGCAGAAGGCCCAGCAGCGGATGGCGGACGCCATCGAACCCGGTGAGAGATTCCAGCAGATAGAGATACCCTCCACATTCCCCGTAGACGGGGCGGCCGGATGCGGCAAAGTCGCGGATCGACTGGAGCATGGGGAGATTGCGCGAGAGAGTTTCCGCATACAACTCCGGAAACCCGCCGCCGAACCAGAGTCCGGCGAGGTTCGGCGGCAGCTCCGCACCGCGCAGCGGCGAAAAGGGAACGATCTCGACCCCGTGTTGCCGAAGCAGCGCAAAATTCTCCTCATAAAAGAATTGGAAAGCCTCATCCTGTGCGACGCCGAGTCGGACGCAAGGCGCCGGAACCGCGACGTATTTCGACTCGAACACGGGAAACTCCACGCGCGTAAGCTCAAGCAACCGGTCAAGGTCGATGGAACTCTCGACGGCGTCGGCAAGCATGTCGAGCCATGACTCTTCCAGAGGAAGGGGGGCGAGGCCGAGATGACGCTCCGGCAGTTTCAGCCGCTCATCCCGGGCGAGAAAGCCGAGCAGCGGAGGAAGTCCGGCACACTCCAAAGCGCCGCGCAGCAATCCGGCATGATGAAGCGATCCGGCGTTATCGGCGATGACTCCGACGATGCGAACACGCGGATCCCACTCTGAGAACCCGCGCACCAGCGGTGCAATCGACCCGGCCATGCCGCGCGCATTCACCACGAGAACGACCGGAATATTGAGCAAAGCGGCGATTTCCGCGCTGCTTCCGGCAGGGGATTCGGGAGCATTGCCGTCAAAGAGTCCCATAACCCCTTCGACGACAGCGACTCCCGAATCCGCCGCGTGGCGGGCGAAACTCCGGCGAACGCCCTCCTGCCCCATCAGGAACGTGTCGCAGTTGATTGAAATCCGACCCGCGGCCTGAAGATGAAAGAGCGGATCGATGTAATCCGGCCCGCATTTGAACGGTGCGGGAGCAAGGCCGCGCCGGAACAGCGCACGCAGAATCCCGAGCGACAAGGTGGTTTTGCCGCTGCCGGAGTTCGTTCCGCCGATCAGGAATGCGGAAAACGTTTCACGCTTCAAATTCATGTTTCTCCCGGTAGCCGCGACGGCAGTAGAAACGGTTGCCGCGCACGACAGTCTGTGAGTTGCCGAAAATCACGATCGAGGTCATGTTCACCTCGGAAATCGGAAAATTCTCAAGCGTAACGAGATCGATCCTCTGCCCGTCGCGGAATGCATTGTGCACCACCGCGGCCGGGAGCGTGTCGCCGCCCGATTTGCGGAACACCTCGACCGCATCGATCAGAAGCTCCTCGCGCTTCGTGCTGCGTGGATTGTAGAATGCGACCGGCAGATCACAGGCCGCAACTGCCCGAATTCTCCGCCGAATCAGCTCCCGGTCGGTCATCAGATCCGAGAGACTCAGCACGGCGAAGTCGTTCATAAAAGGCGCCCCCACGAGCGCTGCCGCAGCAAGCGCTGCCGTCACCCCTGGGACAACTTCAACATCGATCCCGCGATAGCGCTCGATTTCACAGAGTTCAAGCAACAGTCCTGCCATTCCGTAAACACCTGCGTCACCGGAAGATACGACAGCAACCCGTTCTCCTGCCAATGCAGCTTCAAGCGCTTCGCGGCAGCGCATGATCTCCTGACGCATCCCGCTGGAAATCAAACGCTTGCCTGCGATCATCAGCCCAAGCTGATCGAGATAGAGCCGATACCCGGCCACAACCGTACAGGATTCCAGCACCTCCACGGCCCGTCCGGTCATGAGTTCCGGAGTTCCCGGTCCAATTCCAATTGCATATACTTCAGCCATTTATCACCTCTGCAACAGCAACGGTCACACACTCTGCGGCCGTTTTTTCCACCACAAGTTCCGCGCCGTCCCCCGCCGCAAGCAGTGCCGCCGCTTCGGAGACGGACCGTATTCCCAGATGCGCTTCAGCCGCCGCAGACGGATTCGGCACCTCGACCGCATTCAATTCGTCGGCTCCGAAAAAGCGCAGGGCGATCCCGTGCGACTGCGCAAAAGAGAACAACCCCGCCTCATCCTGCTTGAGCTCGGCCGTCGCAATCGCCGCGATGGACGCCCAGTCGATGTTCCGCGCCTTCAAAATCCGGTCCGCCAATGCTTCGATCGTCGCAGCGGCCACTCCGCGCCTGCAGCCGATTCCGAGCGTAAATCGACGCGGCACAAGATGCAGAACCAATCCGGAGTTCCTGGCGCGGACAGTGATCCCGGGCGTGTCGGCAAGGAATCGAAACTGCGTATTTCCGGCGTAATAACGCTGAAAAAGTTCCTGCGGCATCGAGAGTTCAAACGTCTCGCCGTCGAGCATCGCGACGGCGCACTCTTTCAGAAGTTCCGGATTCGCAATGCGGAATCCGTGACGCGCGGCAAGCTCATCAAACGCCATGAGCCCCGAGGTATCGGTCGCGGTTGTGATAACCGGCCTGCCGCCCGTGATGCGCGCCACCGCCGCAGCAAGCCGGTTCGCCCCTCCCAGATGGCCGGAAAGCAGACTCACGGCGTAATTTCCCGCCGCGTCGCAGACCACGACCGCCGGATCGCTCCCCTTCTCCCGGCATAGCTGCGCAACGTGCCGGACGACGACTCCGGAAGCCATCACCATGACCAGCCCGTCGTATGTACTCCAGCCGCGCTCGAACGCCTCGGCAAACTTGCCGTCAGGATAGCGGACGAGCCGTGACGCGGGAGCCAGTTCCGCATATTTTTCCGGAAGGACGATCACCGCATCTTCCAGTCCAGCGGCAATTTCAGAGGCTTTGTGCGCCCCTGCGGCGGTCAGCGCGTAGATCGCAACCCTTCCGGAAAACGCCGCCACACCGCCCGCATTGCGGTATCCGGTTGCAAACGTGTCGTCATAGAGTTTGGAAAGCGCTCCGTCGCGCCCGAGAACGCGTCCGACGACGACGAGCGCCTGCCGCTTGATCCCCGCTTCCGCGACTCCGGCCGCGATGTCGGCAAGCGTACCGCGCACAATCTTCTGATTCGGCCAGCTCGCACGGTAAACCACAGCGACAGGAGTTTCCGCCGGCAGTCCTGCGGCCCGGAGCCGCCCGGTCAGGCGCTCCATCTCACCCACACTCAAGTAAAGACACATCGTCGCGCCATGCGATGCAAGTTCCTCGATCGCCTCCTTCTCCGGAACGGGGGTGCGTCCCTCAGCGCGGGTCAGGATCACACTCTGCGACAAATCCGGCATCGTGAGTTCGACCTTCAGCGCGGCTGCGGCGGCAAACACGCTCGAAACCCCCGGCACAACCTCGTATGGAATGCCGAGGTTGTCAAGCTCGCGGTACTGCTCCGAAACTGCCCCGTAGATCGCCGGATCCCCGGTGTGGAGACGAACGACCCGCTTCCCGGATCGATAGCCATCAACCATTTGCTCAAGCACCTCATTCAAAGAGAGTTTCGCACTGTTGACAAGTTTGGCGCGCTTCGCGCGTTCAAGCAGTTTTTCATTCACGAGCGATCCGGCGTAGATGACCAGATCCGCCTCATCGAGCGCGGCGGCTCCACGCAGGGTAATCAGATCGACCGCGCCGGGACCCGCTCCGACGAACGTAATTCGTCCACTCATTTTCCGTTTTCTTCCTTCATCGGTTTGCGGTAGACCGCGATGGTGATCGGGTTCTCCGCCTTCATCAAAGTTCCGCTCCCAAGCGGAATACCGCGACTCACATTCACGGTCAGGAGTTCGCAGCGAAACGCCGCAAGTTCCGATCCGAGCGTCGCACCGCTCTCGGCAAGCACTGCCGTCGCCGCAAGAATGCCGCCCGGTTTCAGCCGTTCAAATGCGCGCCGGAGAATCTCTCCGAGCTCGGAACCGCCGCCGCCGATAAAAATACGATCCGGCTCGGGCAGTTCCGGAATCCATTCAAGCGCAAAACCTTCGTGCAGCGAAAGAGCGTTCAGCCCTTCCCGGCGGCAGTTCTCCGCAAGTTCGATAAACCGTTCCGGATTCTTCTCGACAAAGTGCACTTCCAGTTCCGGGCAGAGCCCGGCTGCTTCGAGCCCGACCGAACCGCTCCCGGCGCCGAGATCCCACAACACCCCCGGCCGGAGACGCAGTTTCGAAAGCACAACCGCCCGGACTTCAGGATGCGTAATCATCTGTCCCGCATGATGATACAAATCATCATCCAGCCCGAGCGGCAGATCCGGAAACACATTTTCCCGGTCGGGCAGCAAAGTGAGAACCGAGAGCGAACGATCCGCGTTGCGATCGTCCGCGATCGCCGCGAGCGTTCCGGAGGCGGCATATTCCGATGCAAGACCGAGATCGCACCCGACCGCCGCCCGGCGCCCGGCGGCGTGTGGAAAACGTGCAACGAGCTCCCTTGCAACGTGTCGCGCCGTTCGCTCCGCATCACAGTAGATCGCCGCAAGCGGAGCACGCAGCATCCGGCGGAACGGCAGAATTTCCGCTTCTCCATGCAGGGAAAAGAAGGCCATTCGCTCCCACGGTACGCCCAGCCGGGCGAACAACTGCTGAAATGCCGTCGGCGCCGGATGAAACACAAACGCCTCATCCGGAGCGAGCCGTCGCAGCGTGCCGCCGATTCCGCAGCAGAGCGGATCGCCGGAAGCGAGCAGGGTCATTCTCCGCCCGTTCCGCCGTGCGAGAGCGTCGGCAAGCGTCTCTGCAGGAGCCGCCCCGAGTTCAACACACTGCGCGCCCCTCTGCAACTCAGGAGCGGCAAGAGCGAGCAGCCGTCTGCCGCCAAGCAGCAACTCCGTGTTGCGCAGGACATTGCGCGCCTCCGCCGAAAAACCGGCACCGTCACAGCCGACCACCTGAACCGGATTCATCGAATTCTCCTCCCATCCTCATCATAGAGAGCAAGTTCCAGATTGACAGGCCGAACCCACTCCCGCAAAACCTCCCGCGCACGAATATAAACCGGATCGAGCACTTCTTGAAAATGAGACTCCCCGATCCGCGCGCGGAGTTCCCCCATCGTATCGATCGCTTCGAGCGGAATCCCGGGCAGATCGACGCCGAAATCGCGCAACCGTGCCAATGTCAACTTATTCCGGTGGGCATGCGTATTTTCGAGCCCGCACGCGTATTTGAAGAGTTTTCCCGGCATGCAACCGACGATCACCCGTTCGAATCCCGCTTTCGCCACCGCCTTCAACGCAACTTCGATGAAATCCGCCACCGGGACGACCGCTTCCGGCGGAATCCCGGGCCAGTCACGCCGCACCGCCGCCGTCGTACGGTTTCCGGTCGTCAACGCCGCGGCCGTCGCGCCGTTTGCGGCGGCACTGCGCAGCTGCAATGCGATTGTCGCGGCATACGCCGCATTCGAGAACGGCCGCACGATGCCGGAATTCCCGAGAATCGAAATACCGCCCGCAATCCCGAGCACAGGATTCAGCGTTTTTTTTGCAATTTCTTCTCCTTCAGGGACGGAGACGGTAACAAGCAGTCGTTCTCCCTGCGTTCGTCCGAAACCGGCAAGTTTAAAATTTTCCGCGAGGATCCGGCGCGGCCCCGGATTGACCGCCGCCTTGCCGACCGGAACCGCAAGCCCCGGCCGGGTCACATGTCCGACTCCGGTTCCGCCGCGTATGACGATCTCTCCTTTCCCGCACGGAATCAGGTGATCCGCCTCCTCCGGTTCGCCGGAAAAAGAAACAACGGTCACGGAAATCTCGCACCCGCTCGTCACATCAGGGTCATCCCCGCCGTCTTTGATGACCGCAGCGCCACCCGGCCAGATGCGCGCGATCGGAATCTCCGGCGTTTCGCCGCCCGGCAGCTGCAGTCTGACCGACCCGCCGGCGCCGCGCCAGGCGGCGAGCGCAGCCGCCGTCATCGCACTGCCGGTCGTCCAGCCGCATCGCAATGTTTCCGTCTGCATCACTCCAATCCACACTCCATCATGCCGTGCAGCGCCGCGACAGCAAGCGGACTGCCGCCCCGTCTCCCGGAGATCCGAACATACGGGATCCTCACAGAATCAAGAAGTTTCTTCGACTCCACCACATTTACAAATCCAACCGGCATCCCGATGATGAGCGCCGGGGCGATCCCGCGTTCGACCGCGAGTCGAACCACGCCCGCGAGAGCGAGCGGCGCGTTTCCGCAGAGAAACACCGCGCCGTCGAGTTCCGAAGCGTGCAGCTCCACCGCCGCAAGGGCCCGCGTAATGCCGCGTTCCCGCGCATACGTACCGGTTTCCGTGTCAGCGACCGGACAGAGGATCGATTCCCGTTCATAGCCGGGGAAAAAGCGTTTCAATTTCGGAACCGAGAGTCCCGACTTAATCATATTCGAGTCAGAATAGATCCGCGCCCCCCGCCGCAATGCCGCAAGCGCCGCACCGACCGGGTCGCCGGAAAATTCCAGAAAATCAAGAATCGTAAAATCCGCACAGGTGTGCACAAGTCTGCGCGCCACATGCCACTCAGGTTCGGAAAAGTGCGCACGCACAACGGGATCCACCTCCGCGTCGATGCGGCGGAAACTCTCCTTTTCAATCGCTCCGCCGTCGCAATCCCAGAGGATTGTGTTGAATAAATCCTTCATCAGTAATCAATTCCTTTCTGTGCCGGGACACCGTTCCGGAACGGGTGACGGATCTCCCGCACTTCCGAAACGAGATCGGAAACGGCAACCAGTTCCGGCGGCGCGCCGCGCCCCGTCACGATGACATTCAATTTGCATCGACGGTTCACAATCGACTCAACCACCTCGTCACAAACCAGATACCCATTGCGAAGCGCCACATTCAGTTCGTCGAGAATCAGAAGTTCCCCGCGGAATCCGGCGAGCAGTTCCTTTGCCCGTTCCCAACCGCGGCGGGCCGCGCCCGCGTGATCGCCCGGATGATTTGTCAACCCCAGCCCCCAATCCTCAAAAATCACTTCAGGGAAGTTGGTTGTGAAGAAATTCCGCTCTCCCGTCGGCCGATCGCCCTTCAGAAATTGCAGAATCGCCACGCGCCAGTTCCAGCCGAGCGCACGAACCGCGATGCCGAACGCACTTGTGCTCTTCCCTTTCCCGTCGCCGGTCAAGTTCAAGAGCAATCCCCGGTCCTCTTCATGAAGCATTTCAGCGCACCCCCATTTTCCGGTAGAGTTGCTCGATGTCGATCCGGCTGCGCACATGGTCGGCCAGACGATTCAACGCCTCCTCGACCCCGTATCGCGCGGTGACACCGCCCTTCGGCGTCCATCCCTTCGCCACGCGCAGGCGATCGAGCCAGCTTCGACGAAACCGGTCATCGTCAAACACCCCGTGCAGATAGGTGGTGAAACAGTTCCCGCGCACGAATCCGACCGCGCGCCCGGTCTCATCACGAATTTCCGGAACACCGGATTCCATGGAAACGGTTTCGCCGTGATGGATCTCATAACCGTTCAGCTCTTTCCCCTCCGGAAGATACGCTCTCGTCCGCCGCAACGTCTTCGCCCGCCGCATGACCGTTTTGAGCGGCAGCAGCCCGAGACAGCACACCTCCGGATCCGACGATTCCACTCCATCCGGATCGAGCAGCCGTTCACCGAGCAGCTGGAGCCCGCCGCAGATTCCAACCAGAAACGCACCACGTTTTGAAGAGTCGTAAATCTTTTGATCCAAGCCACTTTTCCGCAGCAGGGCAAGATCAGCGGCAACGCTCTTGCTGCCGGGCAGGATCACGACGTCGGGGTCTCCGAAATCAGCGGCACAGTCGACCTTCCGCAGCGTCACGTCCGGTTCGATCTCAAGCGGGGCATAGTCCGTAAAGTTCGCAATATGACCGAGATGCACAAGCGCAATATCGAGCGTCCGCTCCTCCTTTTTCACCGGCCGGACAAACGAGAAATTCACCGAGTCCTCCTCCGGCAGACCGAGGTCGCGTTGAAAATCGATCACCCCGAGCACCGGGCGTCCGGTCAGATTTTTCAGCCATTCGTGCGCGTCCCAAAGCAACGAAGCATCACCACGGAACTTGTTCACGATAAAACCATTGACCAGTCTCCACTCGCGCGGCTCCAGTGTCGCCCAGGTTCCCGCGAATGAGGCGTACACCCCGCCGCGGTCGATATCTCCGACCAGCAGAACCTGCGCATTCGCGTATTGCGCCATACGCATGTTCACGAGGTCGCCGCTCTTCAAATTCACCTCGCCGGGACTGCCCGCCCCCTCAAGCACAATCGCATCGTAATCGGCAGCGAGCGAGTCGTAAGCCGCCGTGACCTCGTGCCACAGCTCCGGCTTCCGCCGAAAGTAGTCACGCACGCTGAAATTTCCAATCGCACGCCCATGCAGCACCACCTGACTGCCGAGATCGCTGTTCGGCTTGAGCAGAATCGGATTCATCCGGACATCCGGGTCAAGCCGGCACGCCTCGGCCTGAACCGCCTGCGCCCGCCCGATCTCACCACCGTCCGGCGTGACGCACGAATTCAGCGCCATGTTCTGCGCCTTGAACGGAGCCACCGCAAATCCATCCTGCAGCAGGATCCGGCAGAACGCCGCGGCAAGTACGCTCTTGCCCGCGTTCGAGCAGGTTCCCTGCAGCATCAAGGCCGGTGTGCGGCGGCGTGCTTTCGCGACAAACGGCGCCCTCCCCGGCGCAAGCGCCGCAAGCAGTTTCGTTTGATCCTCCTCCCGCCGCACCGCAGCCCGGAAAAATCCGGGCCCGAGTCCGGGATACTCCGAGCAGTCGCGCAATGCAATGCGACTCCGCACGAGCAGATCATCCGCCAAATCAACATCCAAGCTCTTGAAAAGGAGATAGTTCGCCATGGAAGGAAACACCTGGACGCCGGGGATTCCCGCGAGACCCGCCGCGAACATTTCCCGCAGACGGATCGTCTCGCGCCGACTTGAGGCGGCGTACCCCTCTTCCCCGGCGGAAAGCGAAAGCAGGAACTTCATCATCGCCGCGGCGGGAGCCGACACCGCCCACTCCCCCTGCCGTTCCCGAAGTTCCGCCATGAGCGACTCCGGCCCGACCATCGCCCCCATCCGCAGACCAGGGAGCGCGTAAAATTTCGTAAAAGAACGACTTACAATTAAATTACCCAGAGCGCATCCGGCCAGAGATTCCTCCTCTCCCACAAATTCGATAAACGCCTCGTCGATCAGAAACAAAGCCTCCGGATGCGCAGCGATGAGCGACTCCAGTTCCTTCCGGGGCAGAAACGTTCCGGCCGGATTGCCGGGATTCCCGAGGATGACGAGATCTCCAGACTTCACAGCGTTCCCAAGCCGCTCCGGGTCCGGCTGGAACGCCTCCGTCTCCCGCAACCCGAACCGTTCGACCGGCACTCCAGCCCGAACGCATGCCGCCTCATATTCGAGGTAGCCGGGGACGACCACAAGAGCCCGCTTCGCCCCGCAGAGACCCGGAAGCAGATTCAACAGCAGATTCGAGCCGTTCCCCGGCACAACCACACACCCCGCGGCAATGTTCCACCGCTCTGCCAGCAGCGCCGCAACCGACTCCGCATACGGTTCCGGGTACGCGCCAAGCTCGTCGAAACTCCGGAAAAAACAGCCGAATGCTCCCGGCGGCGGCCCGAGCGGATTCAAATTCACACTGAAATCGAGCAGTTCCTCCGGACGGCACCCCGCCCGCGCAGCCAGATTCGTGAGGTTTCCGCCATGTTCCATCTTACGATCCCATTCTCTCAATATTTGACCACCAGCATCGATAAGTACGCTTCCGGCAAAGAGTTGATCTGTCTCGCATCCGAACAGCACACTTCATCCGCAAGTCCGACATTCGCCCCGTAGAGCACCCGCGTCCCGGGCGGCAGGTTTTTCAGCAGCCGGTTCCGGTTGCGGTACGCTTTCAGGAGCACTGTCGTACCGTGCCCGGAAAATTCCACCGTCTCGCCCGCCGCAACCGAATATCCCGGCACGATCCGTAACGTTTCCTCGTCCTCGCAGAGCACTTCACCGCACTTCGCCGCAAGCGCGCTCCACGAATTCACGCCGGGCACGATCTCATACGCCAGCTCCGGCTCGAGTTTCCGCAGCGCCCGCAGCAGATACGAACAGGTGCTGTATGTCATCGGGTCGCCGATCGACGCGAAAACGCATTCGACACCCGTTCGCAGATGTTCCAGAATCATAGCGGCATGGTCGTCGATGCGCGCGAGCCGCTCCTCCCAGTCGGTCGACATCGTGAACTCCAGCTCCGTCACTTCCGCCGTCACCCCGGGCAGCGCCGCCAGAATCGAGGCCGATACGCTGCGCGACGATCCGCGCGCCGCCACGCAGAAAATCCGCCCCGCACGCTGCAGCACCTCAAGCGCTTTCAGCGTCACGAGCCCCGGATCACCGGGACCGAGGCCGACTCCATAAAACTTCGCAGTCATAACTGATTCTCTCCGTTCTCATTCCCGTTTTCCTTCACACTCCCGGTCGGGACGCAGTAGGGAATTCCGTCCGTGCCGACGTATACCTGCGACTCGATTTCGAATACCTCACGCAGGATCTCCGGCTGCAGGATCTCACGCGGCGTGCCGATATGGCGAATCCGCTTCCCCTTCAGCGTGACGATGAAATCCGAACAGCGCGCCGCCAGATTCAAGTCGTGCAGTACCATCAGCACCGTGATCCCGCAGCGGCGGTTCAGATCCCGCACAAGCTCGATCACCTCGAATTGACTGCGGATGTCCAGAAATGTGGTCGGCTCGTCCAGAAGCAGAATCTTCGGCTCCTGCGCAAGCGTCATCGCGATCCACGCCCGCTGCCGCTCGCCGCCCGAAAGCGTCGAAAGTTTGCGTTCCTGGAATGGAACAAGCCGCGTGAGACGCAGAATTTCCTCGATCACCTCCCGGTCACGCAGACTCAAAACTCCAAATCCGCTCCGGTACGGATAGCGACCGTATCCGACGAGTTCCCGCACCGTCGTCTCCCCCGACACATGGTGCAGCTGCGGCAGAATCGCCATCTTCCTCGCCAGTGCCGCCGTGTCGCACGCATGAACCGCCTTCCCGTCCAGCAGAACACATCCGGTCCGCGGTTTCAACAGCCGTCCGACCACCTTCAGCAGCGTCGACTTCCCGCTGCCGTTCGCACCGACCAGCGTCATGATCTTCCCCGGTGGAATCTCGAACTCCACGCCGTCCAGAACGAGCTTCGCCCCATATCCGGCCGTGAGCGCCTTCACCTCAAGCCTCATAACTGTGCCTCCTCAGCAGCCAGAGGAAGAAAGGCGGACCGAAGAGCGACATGATCACCCCCGCCGGCAATTCCGACGGCTCCATCACCATACGCCCGACCGTGTCGCACCCGACCACCATCGCCGCTCCGAACAACGCCGACCCCGGCACAAGAAACCGATTGTCCGTCCCGATCACAATCCGCACGATGTGCGGCGCAATCAGCCCCACAAACCCAAGCAGTCCCGCCACGCTCACCGCCGATGCCGCCAGCAGCGCCGCCGCCGCCAGCAGCAGCAGACGCGTCCGTTCAACCCGGATCCCGAGCCCCGCCGCAACCTCGTCTCCGAGCGCGAGGATGTTCAGCCTCCTGCTCAGAAACAGCGCCGCAACCAGTCCGGCCGCCATGTACGACCCCGCCTGCCCGATCTGCGGCCAGCTCCGCGCCGCAAGCGACCCGATCGTAAAATCAAGCACTCCTCCGGCTTTCTCCGCATTCAACAGCAGAATCGTACTGCTGAACGCCCCGAGCATCGAAGAGACCGCCACCCCCGCCAGAATCAGCCGCACCGGATTCACCCCGCGCCGCCATGCCAGCAGGTAGACCAGAACCGCCGTCCCGAGCGAACCGCAGAACGCCGCCGGTACCAGAAACGCCCCGAACTGCGGCAGCGCCAGCATCACGAGTATCCCCGCAAGTCCGCCCCCCGCCGAAACACCGATGATCCCCGGCGACGCGAGCGGGTTGCGCATGATTCCCTGCAGAATCGTCCCCGCCACCGCCAGGCTCCCTCCGACCATCGCCCCGAGCAATACCCGCGGCAGCCGGATGTTGAACACAATCTGGTAATCGATCCCCTCCCGGTGCAGAAACAATGTCTCAAGAATCTCTCCGAACGTGAGCTTCAACGAGCCGAAACGCAAACTCAGCAGCATCGCTCCGGCAAGCAGCAGCGCAAGAAACACCACCACTGCAATCCGTCCGAAGTTCGAGCGCAAAGACTTCATCGCTCCGTCTCCTCCTTCCACTCCGGATACAGCAGTTTCGCCATGTGGCGGAACGCCTCGGGAAACCGCCGTCCCGGCAGGTAAAGATACAGATTCGACGGCAGAAAATGAACCCGGCCGCTCTTCGCCGCACGCAGCTCGCGCCACGCCGCCTGCGACATGATTTCCCGCCGGAACTTCTCGCGCAGCGGCTCGACATCCCCCATCGTCACAATGCAGATCACATCGGGATTCTCCATCAGCAGCCGTTCGTAACTGAATGTGATCCGCCTGCCGGTCTCCACCACCGCGATGTTCTCCGCCCCCAGCATCTTCGCGATGGTTCCCGTATTTGATTTCTCCCCTTCGAGCTTGAATCCCGCCGTCGCGGCGAAGATGATCGCCACCTTCGGCCTCGGGTAACGCCCCACACTCCGGCAGATTCCTTCCACTTCACGCGTGATCCTTGCCGCTTCGGGATTCCGGTCAATCGAATTCCCGTTCAGCCGGCAGAAGAGATCGAGCAGTCCTGCAAAATCCGTGTAGTTGTCATAATCCACCCCGAGCGTCGGAATTCCCATGTTCCGCATCTGTTCCGCCAGCGTCCGGCACCGTCCGTGGCGAAACGGATAAAGCAGCAGGTCCGGATGCAGAGACATGACCATCTCCGGATTCGTCACAAACGTCCCGCCGATCTTCGGCAACTTCCGCGCCGCCTCCGGAAGCATCTCCTCGCTTCGCACGCCCGGAATTCCCACCGCAGTTCCTCCCGCCAGATACCAGAGCTCCACCAGCGAACCGATCCCGATCACCGTCCGCTCCGGATTCCGGCGAATATCCACGATCACCCCGTCCGGCTGACGGAAGCGGATCGACTCCGCGCCCTCCGAAACGATCTCCGCCCGCAGAACTCCCACTGCACTGAGCATCAGCAGCAATACCGGCAGCCACCTTCTCATTCGATCTCTCCCGCTTCGCAGTAAATCCGCTTGAAACGGAACGAACCATCCTCACCGCGCCGGAGCACAATCTGCACCGCTCCGCCGCCGTCGACCGGATAATAGAGCGACCAGCTGTCGCGACGGGCCGTCCGGAATTCCACCCGCTCCGGTTCCTCCGGCAAATCGACGCCACGCAGCAACTCGAACTGCTCACGCAGCCCATCCGCCTGCGGATTGTCACAGAACTCCCGAACCTTTTTCATCTCGCCATCCTTCAGCAACGCAAGGAATTCCGTCACAAACTCCGCGGCTGCCGCAGCTCCCGCTTCCGGTGCCTCGCGCGTCTCCGCGGCTGCCGGAACCCTTCCCCGCGAAACGGCGAACCACACCACCCCGCAGAACACCAGCAGTACAACAACAATCCAGAACTTTTGCATCGCTCAATCCAGTTCGTCCCGGTCGCGTATCGGGTTGTACAAATCCTGCCGAAGAGCCCCGATATAACCGACCAGCTCGGCCTGCGCGGCATTGTCGTCGTTGATCGAGCCCGGATGTTCCATGCTCGCATGGCCGTCAACCCAGCTGATGTTCGCCATCTTACCATGGCGGAAATGCGTCGTTCCACTCGATTCGGAATCATACGAACTCCCATCCGGCTTCTTCTTGCAGTACAAAAGCGGCGTAACACGCACCGGATTGTAAGTCCTCGTCCCCATCGCCGAACGCGCACAATCCGCAAACGCCACCGTGTCGGACGTATGTTTCATCCGGCTGCGCTTGAAATTGTAACGAACTCCGTTGAGGATGTACTGTCCGAGCCAGTTTCCATTGTATCCGTAACCGCCTCCTCCCGCCAGATCGGTCAGGTCTCCCGTCAATTCGTCACCACTGCCGTTGTTGCCCTGTTTGCTCTTGAGTACAACCCCCGGACAGACCATAACCCGCGGTGAATCGCCGTAATACTCTCCCAGCAGATTGCTCTGCGTCAGATCGTAATTCTCCGACCCCAGGTAACCCAGCCAGTAATCCGCGTTCTTCGCATTCGTCTTGCTCCCATCGTTGCAGTAGATCACAAACATGTCGTCGTTGTCGTTCGCATACATCTGATTCGCCGCTCCGATCTGCCGCAAATTGCCGAGGCAGCCGGTCGCCCTCGCCCGCTCCCGCGCCTGGTTCAGCGCCGGCAGCAGCATGCTCGCCAATATCGCGATGATCGCAATCACCACGAGGAGCTCTATGAGCGTAAACCTCGTTACGAATCCCGGAAACAGTTCGAGCGGACGAGCGCCCCGGAAACGGGGCACGAAAGAGAAACCGATGTGCATCTTTTTTCAGTCCTTTGTGTTACGCGCACAAGTTGATTCTGTTTCGACCGCGACGGGATCCGACTATGACGGTTGCGCGACAGCCACGGAATTTCACCATGATTCACCGTGTCCGCGATCGACGATGAACATACTATATCGTCGAACCTGCCGCATTTCAAACGTTTTCCCCTTGAAAGAGCGAAATTCTGCGCTATATTAGCCCGCACAGGAGAGCCTCAAAAATGAAACCGTTCGACAACCGCCCCATCGGCATCTTCGACTCCGGCCTCGGCGGATTGACCGTCGCCGCAGCGCTTCAGCACAAACTGCCCGGAGAAGCCGTCGCCTATCTCGGCGACACCGCCCGCGTTCCCTACGGCGACAAATCGGTCGATGCGATCATCCGCTTTGCCCATCAGGATGTCGAATTCATGCTCTCCCGCGGCGTCAAGCTCGTCATCGCCGCCTGCAACACCGTCTCGGCCGTCGCACTCGACTCGCTCAAGCGCGACTACCCCGACCGCATCATTCTGGGCGTGATCGACTCCGGAGTCCGCGCCGTCATCGATTCCGGCGTGGAACGCGTCGCCGTCATCGGAACCCGCGCAACCATCAACAGCGACGCCTACCGGCGCGGAATCCATGCCGCAGACTGCTCAATCCGCGTCGAAAGCATCGCCTGCCCGCTGCTCGTCCCGCTCGCGGAAGAGGGAGTGACTTCCGGCGCGATCGTCCCGGCCGTTTTCGATCTCTATCTCGGCAGACTCCGGAACGATCCGCCCGACGCGCTGTTGCTCGGCTGCACCCATTACCCGCTCTTCGCCGAGGCGCTGAACGATTATTTCGACGGCAAAGTCCGGATTCTCGACAGTGCCACCGCCTGCGCGAAATACACCGCGGAGTTCCTCTGCGAACACCACATCGCCGCCCACCCGGGAAACACTCCATCCTTCGGCTGCTTCGTAACCGACATGCCGTCGGAATTCCACCGTCATGCGACCCGCTTTCTGGGCCGCGCACCCGGCCGCGTCGAACGGATCAACCTCGCCTGACCCGGCTCAACGCCCCTGCCGGCGCAGTTCCGAAGGAGAGTGTCCGAGCCGTTTCCGCAGCACCTTCGCCAGATAGTTCGGATCCGGAAATCCGCACTGCACGGCAATCTCCTTGACCGACATCCGCGTCCCGGCCAGCAGTTTCGCCGCCTCCTGCACCCGGCGTGAAATCAGATAGTCACCGGGAGGAATCCCGGTCTGACGACGCACGAGCCGAGCCAGTGTCGAACGGTGAACCCCAAGCTCCGACGCGATTGCGTCAACCGACAACGACGTTTCGTCGAACCGCTCCTCGACCAACGCTCGGAACGCCTCGACCAGCGGATCTCCTGCCTCCCCCCCGCCGCGGATGCACGCCAGGGAAAGGATCTCATACGCCGTCGCCCCCGCCCGGAACTCCCCCGCCGCCGTCAAGTCACGCAGCTCACGCCCGAGCCGCGCAAACAGCTCATGCGGGCAGCGGCCCGCCGAAACCGGCCGCCGTCCAAGTTCAAACGCCGCGATCACCCCGTCGAGATGCTCCCCGTCGCATGTGAGCCAGCGGTATTCCCACTGCGCGCTGTGCGCCGAAATCCGGTGCGTGTCACCGGGCAGGTAGAAGATGACTTCGCCCGGACGCAGGGTCCACAATCCGCCATCTTCCGCGACAAAATCCCCCTCCCCGGAGATTCCCCAGAAGAGTTCCAGAAACGGTTTCCGCACCGGCCCCTCCTGCCACGGACGGTTCACCAGATAATGTCCGGCGGAACGCGCCCGCAGCGGAGCGGAAATCGACCCGTTCAAAGTCGGACGATATAACGCCTCGATCACCTTGCATCCCCCTTTCGCAAGCTGCAACAAAATTACCCGATAAGATACATCGTTCCTCTTTGAAATACAACCGTTCGAGGGTATAATTATACGCAAACCAGGAGGAATTCTTTCATGGAAAACAAACCCAAAGTCGTCGTGATCGGAGCCGGCAGCTACTTCTTCGGCAAACCGGTCATCTACAACATGGTCCACAGTCCCGTTTTGAACCGCGGGACGCTCGCGCTCGTCGATACCGATCCGGCCGTGCTCGAAACCATGACCGCCATCGCGGAACGGGCGAAAGCACATGCCGGAGTTCCGCTCGAAATCATCGGCTCGACCGATCGCACCGCTGTCATGAAGAACGCCGACTTCATCGTATTGTCGTTCTCGTTCCGCAATGCCTACTATCGAGAACTCGACACCCGGATCTCGCGCAAATACGGGGTCACGATGTGTTCGAGCGACACGATCGGTCCCGGCGGCATCTTCCGGGCACTCCGGGAGCTGCCGGAAGTGCTGCGCATCGCCGACGACGTCCGCCGCCTCGCCCCGAACGCATGGCTCATCAATTTCGTGAACCCGACTTCAACCCTCGGCATCGGCCTCATGCGGCACGCCCCCTCCGTCCGCAGTTTCGCGCTCTGCGACGGCAACCATGAGCCCTATGTCCGCGCGATGTATCTGAACAAACTCGGAATCATTCACGACGAGGAGGAGTTCACACCCGAAGTCGATGCGAAATTCGAACTCAAAATCGCCGGCGTCAATCACTGCACCTGGATTCTCGAATGCCGCTACGACGGACGCGATCTCCTGCCGCTCCTGCTGGAGAAAACCCGCGAAGCCGCCCGGCACGAATACGACCACGCCCCCTCCCCCAAGGCGAAACCGCGTCTCAATGCAAACTACGAACTTGCGCTCATGGAACTCTACGGCGCGTTTCCGACAGCGGCGAGCCATACCAAGGAGTATGTGCCGTTCTTCCAGGGGTACGGCGTCACGCCGGTCACACCGGAGCCGATCATCTGCTTCGACGGCTACAACCGCGCCGACGAGATGGCCGCGGCGTGGGCCGAAACCCGCAAACTCGCCACCGGCGAAACTCCGATTGCCGCACTCTTCGACTCCGGGCGCGGCGATCACGCGACCGACATCATTGAATCGATGTGGGGCAACCTCGGCAAGAAGTTCTACATCAACTCCCCGAACCGCGGTGCGGTCACAAATCTCCCGGATGACGCGTTCCTCGAACTGCGCTGCGAACTCGACCTCGAACACGGACCGCGCCCGCTCCCGGTCGGCTCCATGCCGCGCGGGCTGCTCGGACTCACGCAGCAGGTTCTCGACACGCACGAGCTGACCGTCGAAGCGGCCGTCACACACGACCGGAAAAAACTCCTGCTCGCACTCGCAGCCGACCCGATCGTCAACAACCTCGGCGACGCGAAGAACATCATGAACGAACTGCTCGAAGCGGAGCGCGACCACCTTCCGCCCGAGTGGTTCTGAATCCCCGGAACAACGCGCCCGCCCGTACTCCCCCCGTCCGGCACGGAAGCAGATACGGCGGGCAACTCATTTCCGCAGAAAAAATAAATCCTGCCGCCGCTTCCGAAATTTTTCCACCCGGAATCACCGCAAAAAAATCGAAAAAAACTTTTGTATCTGTATTGCATTTCATTTTGTATTGAATCATAATAGTGTATGGTTCAATCAAAATTCGGAGCAGATACAATGGTTTATAATACCGTCACCAAAGCCAATCATCTATGCGTTCTCCTGCGGGAGCGCCTCAAAACCTTCGCGGTCGGAGATCAGTTTCTGACCATCCGCGAAATCATGAGGGAATACGATGTCAGCCAATCGGTTGTCGATCGTGCACTCGCACGGCTGCGGGCGGACAATCTGCTCGCGGTGGAGTCTCCCCGCAATGGGCTCATCGTGGCGGCAACCTCCGTGGTATCCGAGGAAACCGCCCCGGCCGAACCGGAAATCCTGCTGGTGGTTCCTCACTGGAACTCATATGAAATCAGCGAAATGACCCGGAAAGTGGCCGAGATCAACTCCCACGCCGAATCGCTTCGCCTTAAAACCAAACTTTTTGAACCCGTCGCGCCAATTCCGCGCGGGCTGGACAAGATTCTCGCTCATGCGGGAGGATTGATTCTGCTTCCGGCCGCGGGAGTTTGCGACCGGGAGGACACCGAAGTTCTGAGCCGTTACGCGGAAATCTGCCCGACCGTGGTTTTCGGACACCACTACGCTCACACCGGCGCGGCCAGCATCGGCCTCGACGACGTCGCCGCCTCCTGCCGGGCGATTCATCATCTGCACAGTCACGGCCATCGCCATGTGGGAATCCTCGTGAGCGAACCGGTCGGCAGCGTCATTGCGGAACGGGTTCGCACGCTGGAGGTTTACGCGGCCATCCACGGAATGAGAGCCGAAGTCATCGACTGCGGAATCATGCCGTCGGAGAATCCGGTGACCAAGACCTACGACACCTTCTGTGAACTGATCAAACGCGGTTTCTCCTTCTCCGCCCTGATCGGCATTTCCGGAGAATCCCTGCTCGGTGCGGTCAACGCCTGCCGCAACCACGACATCGAAATTCCCCGGGACCTGAGCATCGTGGCCATCGCCGGGGAAGATTTCAACCGGACATTCTCGCCTCCGATCGACACAGTCGCGTGCGATGTCCCCGGCCAGGTGGAAGAGGCGGTAAAGTTGCTGCTTGAACTCAAACAGGGCAATCTCTCCCGCCCCTATCCCGACCGTTACCGGCTCACGGAACTGCTTGTCCGCGGCTCCGTCGCCCGGCTGGGAGATCCCGAAAAACCGTAATCAACCTTAACAGGAGAAACTCATTCATGCAACTGTTCCGCTCACTGCTTCCGGGTCTGCTTCTTGCGGCCGCCCTGTCACTGTCCGCAGGGTCTGTTGATGTTTCCTGGGCTGTCGTTCCGCAGGCGCCCTCCGGGGCGTTCCTCGAACAGGAGCCGCTGCGCTTCACTCTGCGCGAGGGATTTCAGAAAGCGTGCCGCTTTCAGGTTTCAGACGTCTACGGAAAAACCGTATCTGAAGGGGAATGGCCCGACGGAGGAAAAGGGACACTCACGCTCTCCGGCCTGCCGCGCGGCTACTACACGATCCATCTGAGCGCCCCGGGAAGCGACTATGAGGATTGCGCCACGTTCGGCGTGGTTTCCCGGCCGCGCCGCCCGACACCCGGAATGCCTTATGCGCTCGACTCGGCTCACAGCTGGTGTGCGGAGGCGAACCCGAAAAACGTCCGTTTTCCGGGGCGCGGCATGGACCGGGTGATTGAGCTGGCCCATCGCTCGGGAGTCGGTTTCGTCCGCGACCGCTGGGGCTGGGGATCGATCGAACCGAAGCCGACGATTCGCGGCCGTTACTGGCACTTCGTGGAAAATGCGCAGAAACTCGCGGTTCACGGCATCAAGACCAGCGTCGTCTATCACGATGCACCGCAGTGGACCAAGGATACCGTCTCCGATCTGCCGACCGATCTTGTCGCAAATTACAACTTCGCGTTCAAATCCGCGGCGGACACCCGCGGATGCGTCGGCGCCTGGGAGTTCTGGAACGAAGAGGACGCCGGATTCACCAACGAACCGGCCTGGGAGTATGCCGCCCAGCTGAAAGCCGCCGCACTCGGCTACCGGAACGGCAACCCGGACGCGACCGTCCTCAACGGCGCATTCTGCGTGGTTCCGTGGCGGAAATTCACTTACGCCGCACTTGAAAACGACATTCTCCCCTACATCGACGCCCTGAACGTCCACACCTACAATCCGTTGAAAAAATATGACGAATGGAACGCGGAAGTGCGGAAACTGCTCGAACAATACGGCCGCCCCGACATGCCGGTGTGGATCACCGAGTCGAGCACGAACTCCCCGCGCGACGCCCGCAAGAAAAGCTACATGCCGGGCCTCTTCACCTACTCCCCCTCTCAGGAGGCGGTGATCGCGGAATTCGTCCCCAAGGCGCAGATCCTGATGCAGGCCGCCGGGATCGAAAAGGATTTCTTCTTCGTGCTCTCCCCCTACAACGAAGGCTATTCCGACTGGGGACTGCTGCGCAAGGATTACTCGGCCCGTCCGGGTTACTTCTCCTTCGCGACGCTCGTGCATGAGCTCGGAGACGCGAAGTATCTCGGGGAGCTCGCCGCGCCGGAAGGGATCCGGGCGTTCCTCTTCCTGAAACCGGACGGCAGCCAGAGCATCGCCTTCTGGCGGCAGTCGGAACTCGACCTCCTCGAAAACGCCGAAATCGAACCGGACAACCTCAAACCCATACCGCAAACCTGGACACTCCCGGCTGAAACGGGTGTCTACTCCGGCTGCAACCTGTACGGAACGCCGATGAAGCTGGCGGCGGAAAACGGACAGCTGCGTCTGACCGCCGACCGCTGGCCGGTCTACGTCCACGGCCTCTCCGGATTGACGCCGGCCGCTCCGGCCCGCGTTCGCCCGGCCAAACCGGCCCCCGATCCGGAGACCGATCTCTCGATCGTGATCCGCGCAAAGCTCTCCGGGGATTTCATTCAGAACAACGGCCGCGACAGCGTGGATATGAAAGGCGCAAGCGGCGCACTGACGCTGGAAGTCTGCAATCTGTCACACGAAACCAAGCGCGGCACACTCTCCGTCGCAGGCGGAACGGTCACCGGAATGCCCGGGACGATCGAACTCAAACCGATGCAGAAACTCTCGTTCCCGCTCGTGTTCACTCACGCGATTCCGGAAAAGGAGTTCAATGGGAAGATCGAGTTCACCGGCCGCTTCAACGGCAGAAAAACCACCCGGTTCCACATTCCGATCCGGCTGCTGAGCCGTGAAATCCTCTCGATGAAGCGGAACGTGCTCGACGGAATCTACAACCCGAAACGGTGGCATTCAAATTGTGCCGGCGGCAACCACATGACGACCCGGTACGATGAGAAGGAAGGCGCGCTCTGCATCGAAGCGGAGTTCCCGCCGGGGACGAACGACCGCTGGGTCTATCCGGAGATGGAGCTTTCTCTGCCGCGCGAGAGTTTCAAGAACGCCGTCGGCGTCAGCTTTGAAATCAAGCTCGAAGCGGATACCGCTCCCAAGGAGTCCTATTTCATGCTGGTCATGGAGCCGAAAATCAAAGCAGGAGACCACAACCGCCACGGCCAGGGGGAATTTCATGTCCGCTACCCGATTCCGGATCAGAACTGGCAGACCCGCGTCGTCCAGTTCGAGGAATCGGTCAAGGCCGATCCGGCCGACACCCGGAAAATCCGCATCGGCCTCAACCCGAAAAGCGACCGGGTCCGCTACTGGATCCGCAATCTTCAGATCATCTACCGATAACCGAAAGGGAGGATTATCATGAGAAAAACATGGAATTTCACTTTGATCGAGCTCCTGGTTGTGATTGCAATCATCGCAATTCTGGCGGCGATGCTTCTGCCGGCGCTGAATAATGCGCGGGCCAGAGCCAAAACCTCGAACTGCCTGGGCAACATCAAACAGATCGTTGCGGCAAATATCATCTACGCGGGCGACAACAACGACTTCGTTCCCTACTCCCGTTATCAGGCGGACGACACAATCTGGTCGGTCTGCTTCCTCTACCGCAACTCGTCGACCGCCGACGGAGCTGGCCGTCTGATCGAAGGGAACTATCTGCCGTTGAAGATTTTCGGTTGCAACGACGAAAACTCGGAAGCGCCGAAGGAAATTGAGAGTTCGACCTATACCTACTCCGGTTACGATCATATGCCGATGCCGACTGATCCGACCGTCATTCCGCAGTTTGAACACAAATATCACCGTCCGCGGATCACGCAGTACGCCCGATACCGCTGGCCGCTGGTCAACGACAACACCTGGAGTTCCAGTTCACAACGTCGGCTCAACCGGCACAGCGATGTCTGGAACGTCGGCTATCCCGACGGTCATGCAAAGGGATGGACGGGCTGGACCGTTCAGCCGATCCGCTTCTCCTCCTGGACGGGTACGTTGTTCGGCTGGCTTGCGAAAAATGCCAACAGTGGCGGCGTGGCGAACTCCGCCTGCGTAGCCAAATACTGGGCGGAAAATCACCGCTGAACACTTTCGTTTCCCAAGGAGTATCATGAACAAAAAATATTATCTTCCGCTTTTTGCCGCCACCCTCTTTGCGACGGGAACGTTCGCCGCTCCGGAGCTGCCGCCCGGCGATCCGTATGGAGTCTGCACCCATGTGGACGCCTGGGATTTCAAACTCGCTCCGCAGATGTTCACCCAGATGAAAGAACTTTCCCTCAAACAGGTGCGCACCGATTTCTCCTGGAGAGCCGTGAATCCGAAACCGGGCGAGTGGAACTTCAGCCGGCACGACGCGGTGGTGGATCTGGCGGAGAAAAAGGGGATCTCCCTGCTGCCGATCCTGACCTACGACGTCGCCTGGGCGAGTCCCGCCCACCGGCATCTGGACGCCTGGGGGGAATATGTCAGGAAGACCGTTTCCCGCTACCAGCGGAAATTGCGCGCCTGGGAGATCTTCAACGAGCCGAACATCGGCGGCTTCTGGAACGACACGCCCTCCGGCAAAGATTACGCGAAGCTGTTGAAACGCAGTTACGAGGAGATCAAGAAGATCGATCCCGGCCTGACCGTGGTCTACGGCGGCGTGAACGGGGTTCCGCTCCCTTACATCGAGGAGAGCTTTCAGGCCGAAGCCGGAAAATGGTTCGACGTGATGGCCGTTCACCCGTACAGTTCGAAACCGGAAGATATGCTCGAAACGATCGCCGCGCTGAAAGCCCTGATGAAGAAGTACGGGATCGACAAGCCGATCTACGCCACGGAAATCGGCTGGAGCACCATGGAGCTGCAGAAGTCGTTTGCACCGCTCCTCTCCGAAGCGCTGAAGCAGGTCGGCGTCGATCCGGCGGAAACGCCCCTCGTCATCACGGACGTCTCAACCGAGACACTCGCCAGAGCGGAGTGGCAGCTTCCCCGTTTCAAAGAGCGCATCACGATCGGTCTGGATGAGTTGAAAAATCTCGATCCCGCCCGTTATCCGGTACTCATCCCCTGCATCGGGGAGCGGTTCGAGATGAAGTATTTCCCGGATCTGGTTCAATATGTCCGCAAGGGGGGAACGCTGCTGCTGATGTTCGGGCTGCCGTTTTACTACGATCTGCAACCGGATGGGAAAGGCGGTCTCCGGGAGGTCAAAATCGAGAATAGCGCCTGGCCGGAACTGCACATCGGCTGGGAAGCGTTCTGGACGAACAAGGACGTTCCGTTCAAGGAGAAAACCCAGAAAGCGGCTCCGGGATTCACGCAGTGCGGCGAAATCTCTTTCATGCCGATGGGGAGATTTCTGCATGACCGCAACCTGAAACCCGGTGACCAGTTCATTCCGATCATCGAGGCGACTGCGGATCGCTACCATTCGGCAGCGGCCGCCCTCTACAAATTGAACAGCGATTTGAAAGGCAACGTCATCGTCTGTCCGACGATGAAATTCAATCGGGGAGTTTCGGAGGAGAAGCTGTCGGAGCTGGTTTCGCGTACATTTCTGAACGCGAAAGAGGCGGGCATCGACAAGCTGTTCTTCTATCAATACCGGGCGATCGAGGAGAACCGGCACGAACCGGAAGATCATTTCGGCATCGTCCACCACGATCTTCAGCCGAAGAAGGCGTTTTACGCCTGGAAACTGCTGTCTCAACTTCTGCCGCCGCAATCGAAGGAGTTCCAGCTGGAGCAGCAGACGGCTTCCCTTTTCCACGCCTCCTGGCGCCGCCCGGACGGGAAGAAAATCCATGCCGTCTGGAGTGCAGGCGAGCCGGTGACCGCCCGGATCTCCGGAAGCAGCGCCCCGGAATCGATTCTCCGCCACTGGGGGCCGAAAGTGCAGCCGGCGGCCGATCAACGGTACAGAATCGACGGCGGTCCGCTCTTCTTCTGCGATGTCGAAACGCTCTCGATCGTTCCAGATTCAGGTGATATACAATGAAAACGCCATCTATTTCTCAAACTCAGACCGTTGCAATCACCGAACGACTTCCTGTCTCGACGGGTCACGAAGTCATCGTCGCTGGTGGCGGAGTCGCGGGAGCGGCAGCGGCTCTGGCTGCCGCACGAGCGGGGAAACGGGTTCTGCTGATCGAAAAAGCGACCCTTCTCGGCGGGTTGTCGACCATCGGGCTCGTCAACTGGTTCGTTCCGATGTGCAACGGCAGAGGGCGAAAAATCATGAGCGGCATGGTGGACGAATTTGTCCGCCTCGCCACCCGGGACAGCTACGACACCATCCCGGAAGGATGGCGGGACGGCGGAGCGACCGGAAATCCGGAAGTCCGATACACCACCTTGTTCTCCCCGCAGATCTTCGCCTATACCCTCGCCGAATATCTGAGTTCCGCCGGAGTCGAGCTCATGTTCGACACCATCGTAACGCGGCCGCTGATGAACGGGAAACACTGCGACGGACTCATCGTTGAAAATAAATCCGGGCGAAGCATTCTCACTGCGGAGATCTTCATCGACACGACCGGGGACGCCGACATTCTGCGCCGCGCCGGAATGCCGGTCGTAATCGGCCGGAATTATTTCACCTACACCGGAATGGAAATCACGCTCGAAAGCTGCAGACGGGCCGTGGAGCATGGCGACATCCGGTTTGTCTATCAGGTTCTGGCGGGCGGTGAGGCCACCCTTTACGGGGATCATCATCCGGAAAATCTGAAAAAATTCAATGCGACCGATGCCGCGGATGTGACAGAGTATCTGCTGCTGGGGCAGAAACGGATGCTCGAAAAACTCCGCACAACCGACCGCCATACCCGCGACATCTGCACGCCGGCAACCATGATGCAATCGCGGACCTCCTGCCGGATCGACGGCGATTACACGCTTCAGGAACAGGACCACTACCGCCATTTCCCGGACTCGGTCGGCGCAATCTGCGATTTCGACCGCCGGGATTATCTCTACGAGGTACCGTATCGGACACTCGTGCGAAGCGGGTACGACAACCTCATCACTGCAGGCCGATGCGCCTCGGGAAACGGTTATGCCTGGGACGTGCTGCGAGTGATTCCCCCCGCGATCCTGACCGGTCAGGCGGCGGGGAGCGCAGCCGCCCTTGCGATCGATCAACATTCGCCCCTGCCGGAACTCAAAGTCGCAGATCTTCAAACGGTTCTTCAGGAAAATCAGGTCAACCTCCACTTCGACGACTCGCTGATCCCCCGGGACGGGGGCGGCGGCAGCAACGAAGGTGGAGAGCCCATTTAACTTTCACACTCCTCCGGGGAGTCGTATCTCTTCATCCGGCGCGGCTGCCATACGGTTTCCACGCCGGATCAAAATCTTCTGACGCCGGGGCATCCTCTCCCTCTGCGTCACGGCTCATGCGCAGAACCAGGCCGCCAGCGAAACACGCCCCGACCAATTGCGTTCTCACAGTGCATCCGGACATTCTTGCTCGATCAGGGTTGCATTCTCCCGCATCGCGTGCTATTGTATGTAAAACACGAATGCCATCGATGGCACAAAGGAGAAACACCTATGGAAAGATTGAATCGCGCGATGCTGGAGTCGCTGCAGGTACCGGGATTGGAAATCGGGCCGCGCCGGGAGTATCCGGTCAAGGCGATGCAGTTCGGAGAAGGCAATTTCCTGCGCGCCTTCATCGACTGGATGATCGATAAATCAAACGAGGCGGGCAAATTCAACGGCATGGTCCAGCTCATCCAGCCGCTGCCGCAGGGAACCGCCGACCTGATCAACCGGCAGGATGGCCTCTACACGCTGATTCTGCGCGGCATGGAGAACGGGAAAGCCGCGGAATACAAACGTGTCATCACCTGCGTCAAGGGGTGTCTCAAAACCTCCGACGAATGGGAGAAAGTCGTCGAATGCGCCTGCCTCCCGACCCTCGAAGTGGTTTTCTCCAACACGACCGAGGCGGGGATCGAGTACAAGCCTGAACCTTATACGCCCGGACAAACGCAGACGACGTTCCCGGCCAAGGTGACCAGTTTGCTCTTTGAACGCTTCCAAGCCGGCCGCAAAGGAATTCTTTTCGTTCCGTGCGAACTCATCGACCGGAACGGCGGGAAATTGCGCGAGTGCATCCTGCACTACGCCGACGACTGGAAACTCGGCGACGCGTTCGTCTCCTATGTGGAGAACGAGTGCGCATTCGTCAATACGCTCGTCGACCGGATCGTCGCCGGGTATCCGCGCGCCGAGGCGGCCGATTACTGTGCCAAACTCGGCTATGAGGACGATCTGCTCGACTGTGGCGAAATTTTTCACCTCTTCGTGGTCGAAGGGGATGAAACGCTCCGCGCGAAACTCCCGTTTGCCGAGGCCGGCCTGAACCTCGTATGGACGCGGGATCAGGCTCCGTACCGCAGCCGCAAGGTCCGTTTCCTGAACGGCGGTCACACGTCGAGCGTCCTTGCGGCTTATCTTGCCGGATTCGATTTCGTCGACCGGATGACCTCCGATCCGCTCTTCGGACGCTATCTGCGCACGGCACTTTTCGAGGAGGTGTTCCCGACCGTGCAGCTTCCAGATGACGAAAAGCGGGCGTTTGCCGAATCGATCATCGACCGTTTTCTCAATCCGTTCGCCAATCATCAGCTGATTTCGATCTCGCTGAACTCGATCTCCAAGTGGCAGGTGCGGGTTCTGCCGTCGCTGCTCGACTACCTCAAGATCAAAGGAAGTCTCCCGAAGGTGTTGACCTTCTCGCTCGCGGCGCTGCTCGCATTCTACCGCGGCACGGAAACCGCCGACGGAAAATGGGAGGGGAAACGCGGAAAAGGCTCCTACCCGATCAGCGACGATCCGGAAAAAATCCGTTTCATCAACGAATGTTACGCGAAACTCGACGCGGACGGCGACACATCTGCGTTCATCCGGAGCATTCTTGCCCGTACCGACTTCTGGGGACAGGATCTGACAGCCGTTCCGGGTCTCGCCGATGCGGTCTCCGACGACCTCATCGCAATCCCCCGGAAGGGAATCATTCCTGCGGTCAGACAACTGCTCGAGGCATGAACCATGGCTGAACTACCGCGCTTTCTCAAGATCGGGCGCACGGATAATGTCGCCGTCGCGCTGGTCGACCTTGCGGCCGGGGAGTCCCCGGTCGTCAACGGGATTGCCGTCACTCTTCCGGAACCGGTCGGGCGCGGCCACAAATTCGCGCTGAAGCCCATCGCCCGCGGAGAAAACGTCATCAAATACGACATGCCGATCGGGCATGCCAAAAGCGACATCGCACCAGGCATGTTCGTCCACACGCACAATCTCGCGACGAATCTCTCGGGCGAACTCGAATACACCTACACGCCGGTCGCCTCCCACCGCCTGCCGGAAACGGAGAAAGGACGTTTCTTCCGGGGCTATCGGCGCGCAGACGGAACGGTGGGAATCCGCAACGAACTCTGGGTCATTCCTACGGTCGGTTGTGTCAATAAACTCGCGGAGAATCTCGCGCGTGAATGCGGACGCCGCACCGGCGCGCCCGCTTTCGCGTTCCCGCACCCCTACGGCTGTTCACAGCTCGGGGACGATCATGAAACGACTGCGAATCTGCTGGCCGCACTGGTCAAACATCCGAATGCGGGCGGCGTTCTTGTAGTCTCGCTCGGCTGCGAAAACAACACGCTTGAGAGTTTCCGGAAGCGGCTCGGCTCTTTTGACGAAAGCCGCGTGCGCTTCCTCAAGGCGCAGGATGACGGCAGCGAATTCGACCAGGGACTCGAACTGCTCGGAGAACTCGCCGCAAACGCGGCAAAATGCAGACGGGTCGAGATTCCCGTCTCCGAGCTGAAAGTCGGCCTCAAATGCGGCGGCTCGGACGGACTCTCCGGAATCACGGCCAATCCGCTCATCGGCCGTTTCTCGGACCTTCTCGTCGCGGCGGGCGGGACCACGGTTCTCACCGAAGTGCCGGAGATGTTCGGAGCCGAAACACTGCTTTTCAACCGCTGCCGCGACGAAGCGACTTTCCGCCGTGCCGTCGCGATGGTGAACGGATTCAAGGAGTATTTTCTCCGCCACAACCAGGTGGTTTACGAGAACCCCTCCCCCGGCAACAAGGCCGGCGGAATCTCGACGCTTGAAGAAAAGTCGCTCGGCTGCACCCAGAAAGGGGGAACGTCGCAGGTGACCGACGTGCTCGGATATGGGGAAACGCTGCACACGCCGGGCCTGAATCTGCTGACGGGTCCCGGCAACGACATGGTTGCCGTTACCGTGCTGGCAGCGGCAGGTGCGCAGCTCGTACTCTTCAGCACGGGGCGCGGAACTCCGTTCGGGGGGCCGGTCCCGACGTTGAAAATCTCGACCAATACAGAACTGGCCGAGCGCAAACCGAACTGGATCGACTTCGATGCCGGACGGCTGGTGAAAGGCGGAGGAACGCTCGACGAACTCGGAGAAGAGCTTTTCACTCAAGTCATCGCCGTCGCATCCGGCGAAGTCGAGACCTGTAACGAACAATACGGCTACCGCGAGATCGCCATCTTCAAAGACGGCGTCACATTGTAATCAAAACCACCGGCTAAGCCGGTGGTATGCACCACGCCTTCAAGGCGATATTGCCGGCAGCCCGACACGGGCTCTGAAAAAATTCGCCAATTGCAACTTTTTCACAGGCCGCCGCTAAAGCGGCCTCATCGTTTACCCTTCAAAAAGC
>NZ_CALXSK010000038.1 GCF_944391105.1 uncultured Victivallis sp. | reverse complement strand
GTGCGCCGAAACGGTTTTGACGCACGAAAAAACAAGTGATTAACACGAGAGAGCCAATACTTTTGAAATTGGCTCTGCTGACAGAATTTTCCACAGTTTCATAAAAAAAACCCTCTCCCCCTAAGAATTTCAACGGCGCAGCGGATTCGGCCGCAGAAACGGAGACCGCGGCATGGAACTGCCGCTCGGACGCTCCTGGCGCGGAATCGGCGACGGGCGGCTCTCCCGCTGCGACGGCTGCGAACTTGATGATGATGAAGGATTCGGAACACTCACAATCGGCTTCGCCTTCTGCACCGGAGTGACCTGGCGAACCCGCCCTTCGCTGTCGTTCACATATTGCGGAGTCTCTCCCTTCGGCGCAGAGCGGAATGTCGACGCACCGTTTTTCTGGTAGATGACGCGGTTTCCACTCTGAATCAGCGTCTCGGATTTTCCGTTGGAACCGGGTTTGACCGTAGAGTCTCCGAGCTCGACGCCGCCGGTTTCGAGCGGCGGAGTCAGGGGAGTGCCTTCCGATTTGGACGCGGGGACGGCCGGCGGCGCGGAAGTGACCGTTTCCGGCTTTTCTTCCCCGTTCACGACTGCTGCACCAAACAGCAAAACAGCACAAAGAATTTCAAGCGGACACTTCATGGTGGGACCTCCTGTTTCTGTTAATAATATAATCTGGAAATCCGGACAATCAAGTCCCGATCGCGCAGGAGAAAACGTTTCCGTTTTTTCCGGAAACTCCGCAACGCGACTTGACATCGCGTGGAGCGGCTGTATATTCCAGCATGTAACATTGTTCCTTCAGGAGATTTGCGTTATGGAAAACCACTCGGAAAACCAGATGTGCGGCGGAAGTTTCAACAACTATGAATTCATGCCCGCGGATTCATGGAGAATCCTGCGGATCATGTCCGAATTCGTCCAGTCATTCGATGATATGAGTCAGATGCCGGATCGGCTCGCCGCGGTATTCGGCTCGGCCCGCACCCCGGAGGACGCCCCGGAATTCCAATCGGCGTACACTCTCGGCAGGCTGCTTGTGGAAAACGGATACGGCGTTATCACCGGCGGAGGACCCGGCATCATGGGAGCCGCGTCCAAAGGAGCTTTTGAAGCGGGAGGCAAGTCGATCGGTCTCAACATCGAGCTGCCCATGGAACAGCATCCGAATCAGTATCAGACCGATTCGCTCTCCTTCCGCTACTTCTTCATCCGCAAAGTCTGTTTCCTCAAATACTCGACCGCGATCATCGTCTTCCCCGGCGGATTCGGAACACTCGACGAACTCAGTGAAGTTCTGACCATGGTGCAGACCTCCAAAATCAACCGGATTCCGATCATCCTTGTGGATAAGGAGTTCTGGAGTGGAATGCTGCACTGGTTCAAAAACGTCATGGTCAAGCGGGGCACCATCGCCCCCACGGATCTCGAACTGTTTCACCTCGTCGATTCGGCCGAGGAGGCGATCGATTATCTGCTCGCCTGTCACAGGTTCGGATTCCGTACCACGGTCAAGCAATAAATTCAAGAATAATTCTTGAAAATCGGAAATTTCGCGCTATATTAATCGCAGGTCCGAAGCCGGGGGGCAACACCCGAGGCCGGGGATTGTAAAATCAGCAGTGTCATTCTGAAAGCGAGGGTTTGTCCCGGGCTGAAGAGGCAAAGTTAAGACGGTAGATCTGTGTCAGTCACATATCCTCCGTGTTTTCCTCTTTGAACCGGAAACACGGAGGATTTTTTTATTATGGAAAACCGCATTGCCTTGATCGGCATCATTGTCGAGGACACCGCCGCCAGCACCGAAATCAACCGGATTCTGCACGACTATCAGGATTATCTGGTCGGCCGGATGGGAATCCCTTACAAAAAACAGAACGTCGCAATCATCAGTGTCGTGGTGGATGCCCCCGCCGATGTCACAAGTTCGCTCTCCGGAAAGCTTGGAATGCTCCCCGGAATCAGCGTCAAGACGGTCTATTCGAAAAAATAACAGGAGAACAGCGAACATGTACGACCCGAAATCCCTCAAAGCCGAGGAGTTCATCGACGACGATGAAATCCAGGCCACCATCCGCTACGCCCGGGAAAACCGCAACAACCGGGAACTCGTCGACGCCATTCTGGAAAAGGCGAAAGCGTGCAAAGGTCTCAATCACCGCGATGCCCTTGTCCTGCTCGAATGCGAACTGCCTGACGAGAATGAGAAGATTTTCCAGCTCGCGCGCGAGATCAAGGAGAAGTTCTACGGCAACCGCATCGTGATGTTCGCCCCGCTCTATCTCTCGAACTACTGCATCAACGGCTGCACCTACTGCCCGTACCACCGGCAGAATAAGCACATCCGCCGCAAGAAGCTCACGCAGGACGAGATTCGCGCCGAGGTCATCGCGCTGCAGGACATGGGGCACAAGCGGCTCGCGCTCGAAACCGGCGAAGATCCGGTCAACAACCCGATTGAGTATGTGCTCGAAAGCATCAAGACCATCTATTCGATCAAACACAAGAACGGCGCGATCCGCCGTGTGAACGTGAACATCGCCGCGACCACCGTCGAAAACTACCGCAAACTCAAGGCCGCCGGAATCGGAACCTACATCCTCTTTCAGGAGACCTACAACAAGAAAGCGTATGAAGAGCTCCATCCGACCGGGCCGAAGCATGACTACGCCTATCACACCGAAGCGATGGACCGCGCGATGGAGGGCGGCATCGACGATGTCGGCTGCGGTGTGCTTTTCGGGTTGAACCTCTACCGCTACGACTTCGTCGGCCTGCTCATGCATGCGGAGCACCTTGAAGCGGCAAAGGGGGTCGGGCCTCATACGATCAGTGTTCCCCGCATCCGTCCGGCCGACGACATCGACGCGAAAACCTTCTCGAACGCGATTTCCGACGATATCTTCGAAAAAATCGTCGCCGTGCTGCGCATTGCAGTGCCCTACACGGGGATCATCATTTCGACGCGCGAATCCCAGAAGGCACGTGAACGGGTGTTGAAACTCGGCGTCTCGCAGATTTCCGGCGGATCACGCACGAGCGTCGGCGGCTACGTGCATGAGGAGAGCGAGGAGGAGAACTCCGCTCAGTTCGACGTCAACGACACGCGTACGCTCGACCAGGTCGTGAACTGGCTGCTCGGACTTGGATACATCCCGAGTTTCTGTACGGCCTGCTACCGGGAGGGACGCACCGGCGACCGTTTCATGTCGCTGGTCAAGAGCGGGCAGATCGCGAACTGCTGTCTGCCGAACGCATTGATGACGCTCAAAGAGTATCTGGAGGATTACGCTTCTCCGGAAACCTGCCGGAAGGGGGAAGAGGTCATCAAACGTGAACTTGAACACATCACGAATCCGAAGGTACGCGCGATTGCGGCGGATCATCTGCGCGAACTGCACGACGGCAAACGCGATTTCCGCTTCTGAAATTGATCGGACGATCCTGCAAAAGAAAAATTCCCGCTCTCACCGGCGGGAATTTTTTTTATATTGCTCAAACACAGAAAAGGAAAATGATCAAATATTTTTTTTCAGCTATTGACAAATAAATAGAACAGCGATATATTTTAGACAATATCATTTTCGATATTGGTTCATTCACAATCGGTATATTTCAGCAAACGAGTCCATCGACCTGCCAGGTTGAAAGTTTCATTCGCTTCTGTCCAAGGAGAAATTTGTCCGGAGAAATTGTGTTTCCACATCCTGCCGGTCATTTTCCGGCGTGATGGAAGCAGGCTCTTGACGGGACATATGAGACAAGGAGCCAGGAAACGACCGGCATTTTAGCTCTCTCGGAATTGTCATTCTCCTCAGGCGCGGCTTGCCCATCTTCGGGTTAAGCCGTTTTGCGTTTTATACTCCAGATGAAATCTCCGCTTTACAGCGAAGTGATCATATTTCTCTTTGAGATAAACTTTAAAACGGGAGGTGTCGAAAAGCCAGATCAACAAACAGTTCCGGAATCAAACTCAGAATCACACACGAAACGAAAACAAAAAGGAATATTCAAGATGAAAGATCTCGGTACTATTACAATTGCACTCGCAGTTCTCAGCGTTATTTGCGTATTGATTATTTGTTTTGGATTTTTGACACCGCTGCTCACCGAAGGAATGCCGATTATTGAGTGCACGGCCAAAGGGACAGTATTCACCGTAGTCGGAACACTCGCCGTCACCTTTGCGATTTTGGCGGGAGTCTTCAAAAAGAAATAACGCACACCGATTTTTTTGCGGATATTTCCGCAAAAACATTTGAGATGAAGAGGGAATAAAGAGTCCATATTATTCACGGCTCTTTATTCCCTTTATTTCAAGCATTCTCTTCAAAAGCCGGAATTGCCGAATTCAGAATCCGCTGACCCGGCCGGGCGCGCCGCCGGAACGGGCGGGAGCTGCCGGCCGAACCGGCGCGGGCGTGCCCTTCCAGGTTGCTGGACGGGCCGGAGTCGTCCGCGGTCTGACCGCGCTCCCGGACGAAGACGCCGGGCGTGCCGGGGTCGTCTTCGGAACCACCCGCCGGAATCCACCGTTCTGCTCCAGATTGTACGGACGGGACGGTCGAGAAACCGTTCCCCCGGACGGCTTCTGCGTCGAATGCGTCGAACCGCCGGCGCCAAACCCGGAAGGACGCGAACTGATCGGAGTCGTAATCGGCTTCGACGGTTTCTGGTCCGGTTTCTGGTCCGGCCTTGAATCCGGCGGCAATGGACGCGGCGGACGCGGCGGGCGCGGCGGGCGCGGACTCCACTGACCGTGATTGTTCCGGCGGGTCCACCAGACCACCGGCCAGTAACTCGGCCCGATGCAGTAGGGGTAGTCGTAGTAGATTCCGACATTGTCATAATAGCCGTTGTTCGAAACGTTTCCACCCTTGTTGTCGATTCCCGCGACCTGCTGGCCGTCAGCCTGGTCCGGCGGAGTTCCGGAAGCCTCGGCGGCCTGTTCGGCCTCGTCCACCTCCTTCTGCCCTGCGGCAAATTCGCTGTAAATATCGAGATAACGCTCCAGCAGCAGCTGAGCCTCGTCGAGCGAGTCGGAAAAAACCGGAATCCGTTCAATGTCCCGGTAACGTGCGTGCATTCCGGTCGGATAGAGGAATCCGCTCCAGCGTCCCGTCCCCTCCGACAGTTTCAACCGGTCGATCAGCACCAGTGTCGGCAGGGTCGGCAGACCACTCGAGTCATCGATCACGGCAACGACCGTACCGGAACGCACCTGCTCAACCGGAATCACCGCAACCGGACGGCGGCGCGCATAGATCGCAAACCGCAGATCAGCCGGCTTGATCTGCACCTCCTCGCCGGCGAGCCGGGCCTTGATTTCGCGCGTCACGCGCGCCATGCGTTCCGCTTCCCCCTCGGCGGCCTCCTCCAGGGTCTTTTTCTTCGCCTGTTCCAGCTGCTCCTCGAACGCCTTCGCCTTTTCCGGATCGTAATGAAACGCTTTCTGCAATTCCGGCGTCAGTTTCGACAGCGGAATTCCAACCATCGCATACGCCCCGTCTTGCCGAAGATATCCGATGTCGATCCCCGCAGGCGTAACCCGTTCAATCGTGGCATCTTTATACGTTTTTCCGTCAGTCGTCACAATGTCCATGACCGGATCGTCGTCCTCAAACTCCTCTGCCGTCTCCTCCGCGGCCGACGGCGTTTCAGGGAGGGCCTCCTCCGCCTGCACGATGGGTCCGCCCAGCAAAAACAGCCCCAGAAACAAGAATATCGTGTTTTTCATTTCAGACCTCCTAAATAAATCCACTGTTAACATATTACGGGAATGAAAAATATCAACTGTTTTTCGTTGCATTTCCGATAAAATTCATCTACATTATATCCAAAAACATGCAATATGCTCTCCATCCGGCGCGACTCCGGATTCCGGCGACGGGCGCGCTGTTCTCGGGAATTCTGGCCGGGACATTGCCGACCGTGCTTGCCGGCGGCTCATCCGCGGTTGCCGTCGCTGCCGCAGCGGCAATTTCCGCGGCGGCGTTTCTGCTGTTTGAACGCCGAACGGCCGCGGTTTTCGCGGCGGGAGCGCTGCTCGGCCTTTTCAGTCTGGCCGTCCACCAGCTCAGCATGCGATTCTCCGAAAATTACGAAACCCTGCTTCCGTCCCGCAGCTGCGGCGGAAGCGCGGTACTGCGGATCGTCGACCCGCGCATATCCGCATTGCCGGGAATCGTACCGCCGTCGCTGGTGAGGGCACAGGTGCGAGAAATCCGGCTCACGGGAGAAACGGGATTCCGAAAGGCCTCCGGCATCCTCTATCTCAAACTCCCGAAGGAGTCCGCCCCCGTGCTCCGCTGCGGCGATCTCCTGACGGCGGAAGGAGTTTTTTCGCTGCCGGCAGAAGGAGGCGCCCTTCTGCGCGAGGAGGCGGACACGTTGACCAGAGTCGAACCGATGCGAAATTTCTCCACCTACCTTGCCGGCCGCGGCGCAAGCCGGATCTTCCGCATGCGTGAAGGGACGGTGACCGGATGGAGTCCCGGACTCATCGGACGGATCTGCATCGTGCGCGATCAACTGCTGGAACGGGCGATTCGCGGAATCGAAAACGAACGGCTCCGGAATCTCGCCGCCGCACTCTTTTTCGGGACCTCCGGAGGCGTTGATCCGGCCAACCGGGCCCGGCTCATCGAATCGGGAACGATCCACCTCTTTTCCGTTTCAGGGATGCATGTCGCGATGCTCGCGGCGGTACTGCTGCTCGTTCTGCGCCCGCTGCCGTTGCGGATCCGTTATCTCTCACTGGCCGGATTTCTGCTGGTCTACACGCTCTCAACGGGAGCGAACGCCCCTGCGATGCGGGCGTTTTACATGATCGGCCTCTGGTGCGTGCTGCGGTCGCTGCTGCTCTACATGCCCGCGTTGCACACGTTGCTTCTTGCGGGTGGAATTCTGATTCTCGCGGAACCGTTCCTCATGCTGGATATGGGATTCCAGTACTCATTTGTGATTACTGCGATTCTGATCCTCGCAGGCGAACGATTCGATCAGGTTTCGGAACTGCTCGGAGAGGAGTTCCGCTGCATGCCGAACTCCCCGCTCAAACGTGTGCGGGAGAAACGACTGCGCCGGGGGTGGGCTCTGCTTTTCGCCGTCGGAGCGTGCCTTGCGGCATTCCTCGGCGGCGTCGGAATCTCGGTGTACAGTCAGGGGCTGCTGCTGCCGGGCTCGGTATTGGCCAATCTCGCGCTGATGCCGGTGGTGGGGATTCTTTTCCCGGTGCTCTTCTTCAAGCTCGCGGCAGGAATGATCTGGAGCGGATTCGACCTCCTCGGAGCGAAGATTCTCGAATGGAGCTTCCTGTTCATGGAGCAGGTAACCAGGATCGCCGGAGCCGGATTCGAACGGATTCCCGCAATCCGTCCGGCGCTGCCGGAAATCCTGCTTTTCTATGCGGCACTCTTCACACTGCTCGGAACGCATCGGTCACTCCCCGCCCGGATCGCCGGAGCGCTGCTCGTGCTGCTGCCCGCAAGCTGGATCTTCCGCGCGGAGTTCCAGCCTCCCGCGCTCCTCGTCGCCGCGGGAGGCGGAGCGGAGATGCCGGTTGTGGCTCTGCACGATCCGGCGGCCGGCTGTACCTTTGTCGTGAATGCGGACGGGTTCGAGACGACGACGGCGGCGGCGGACTTCCTGCTCAAACGCGGCGCCACCCGGATCGACCGGCTTTATTTCAGCTCGGCGCGCACGGGAAACCTCTCCGCACTTGCGCAACTTGCGCCGCGTCTGCCGGTTGAAGCGGCCGCCGTTCCCGAACTCGATCGCTATTCGCATGCGTTTCGCAGAAAATTCGAAGAGGCGCTCCCGGGCTGTCCGCTCTCGTCGTCGGCAGATGGTGGAAGTTACGGGCCGTTTGAAATATTTCCGCAAAAAAACGGATTTGAACTTGTATATTCGAATCCATGCACTACCTTTCCCATACGTCTGTCGCTCGAAACGACGGACAGCGGCTGCCTTGTCACACTGCGGCAGCCGGGGAAAAGGGAGAACACGTACAGCTTGTTGAACAGCAATGTCCCGGAGGTTTGGGAATATGAGTTCCGATAACAGGAAGATGAAAATCTGCCACATCATCACCCGCATGATCGTCGGCGGCGCTCAGGAAAATACGCTTTATACGATCCTCGGGCATCTGCGCAAGGGCCACGAGGTCACGCTCATCACCGGCCCGTCGCCCGGTCGCGAAGGGAAACTCCTGCAGAACATCGACTTTCCGCCGTTCGAAACGATCGAACTGCCGTCACTTGTTCGCGAACTGGATCCGGTCAATGACTTCAAAGCGTACCGCGCCCTGAAGAAACTGCTCGCGGAGAGGAAATTCGACGTCGTCCACACCCACAGCTCCAAAGCCGGGGTCATCGGCCGCATCGCCGCCCGCCGGGCAGGAACGCCCGTCGTCGTCCACACGGTACACGGCCAGGCGTTTCATCCCTATGAAAAGGGTTGGAAAAACGCGATTTACAAACTTTCCGAACGCATTGCGGCACGTTACTGCGACAGGATCTTCGCCGTTGCGCAGGCGATGATCGACCAGTGCGTCGAAGCCTCGATCGCACCGCGCGAAAAATACAAGGTCGTTTACAGCGGCATGGACACCTCCGCCTTCGCGAACGCCGTCCGCGAACCGGAGCTGAGAAGAGAGCTCGGCATCCCGGAAAACGCCCGGGTCGTCGCGACACTCGCGAGACTCTTCCCGATGAAGGGGTACGAGTACGTCATTCCGGCGGCCGCGGAGATCATCCGCGACTATCCCGACACCCACATGCTGTTGATCGGCGACGGGCCGATGCGGGAGGAACTCGACAGACGTACTGCGGCAATGGGATTGACGGAACACTTTCACTTCGCGGGACTTGTTCCGCCTGCGCAGGTACACCGTTATCTGGCTCAGGCCGATCTTCTCTGGCATCTCTCGCTGCGCGAGGGACTGCCGCGCTCGGTCGTGCAGGCACTCGCAACCGGAATTCCGGCAATCGGCTTCCGGCTCGACGGTACGCCGGAGGTGATTCTCGACGGCGAGACCGGATTCTGCACCGCGCCGGAGAATGTGTCGGAAGTCGTCGACGCGACCCGGAAACTCTGGCGGACCCCTGCCCTCGCCCGCAAAATGGGCGAAAACGGTCGCAAACTCGTGCTCGAACGATTCGACTGGCCGCTCATGGCCGACATCCTGGAAAGGGAATACCTTGAACTGCTGGAAACAAAAACTCGAAACTGAACTGGCCCGGTATCCCCGGCTCGCCATCGCGTTTTCCGGCGGCTGCGACAGTGCGCTGCTGGCCGCCGCGGCCCGTCGTACGCTTGGAAGCGCGAACGTGCTGCTGCTTCTGGCCGACTCGGAACTCCTGCCGCGAGAGGAATTTACGAGAGCGGAGAAAATCGCGGAGGAATCCGGGCTCCGGCTTGAAATCGTCCATCCGGATCCGCTCTCCGATCCGGACGTGCGGGCAAACGGGCCGCGTCGCTGTTATCACTGCAAAAAACGGCTGTTTTCCGCGCTGGCGGAGCGCGCCCGCGAACTCGGGTTCCCGCTTCTTGCGGACGGGGCGAACCGCGACGACCGGAACGACTACCGCCCTGGAGCGCAGGCTGCGGATGAGCTCGGGATTGTCCACCCGCTCGCGGAGCTGCCGAAATCGGCGATCCGGGAACTTGCCCGGGAGCTCGGCGTCCCGGTCTGGAACCTCCCGGCGGCGGCCTGTCTCGCGAGCCGGATCCCGACCGGAACCCCGCTTGAACAAACCGCGCTCGCCGCGGTGGAAGCCGGAGAACGCGCGATTGCGGAACTCGGTTACACCGGCTGCCGCGTCCGCCGGATCGGTCCGGAGAGCGCACGACTCGAACTCCGCCCCGGGGAGAAGGAACGTGCGAAACGGGAATTCGAAGCAATCCGTTCGCGCCTCGGCTCCTGTGGATTTTCGACAGTCGAACTTGCCGACTACCGCATAGGTTCGATGAACCGTCCCGTCGAAAAGGGTTGACGAAATCGTCACGAAGGTGTATCTTTAACACGAAAAACAGTTCACCGGGAGAAAACGGAAATGAAAAGCAAAGAGTATTTTGACGTCGTCGTCGTCGGAGCCGGTCCCGCCGGTCTCTGTGCCGCAATTCAAGCCGCGAGAGCCGGAGTGTCGACCTGCCTTGTCGAAAAGAACGGAATCGCGGGCGGAACCATCACCGCGGGAGGCATCCCCTGCCCCGGCATCTTCCATGCCTGGGGGCGGCAGGTGATCGACGGCATCGGCTGGCAGCTCGTCAAGCGCACGCGCGAAGAGAGCGGGAATCCGGTTCCCGAATTCTCCGACACCAATCTGGCGGAACACTGGAGGTACCAGATCACGATCGAGCCGATGCTGTTCGCGGCACTCTGCGACGAGGAGTTCGAAAAGGCCGGAGTCACAATCAAATATCACACCATGGTCGGCAGCGCGACGCTCGCGGACGACGGAATCGAACTTGCCCTCTGCGGCAAGGACGGACTTTATCCGGTTTTCGCGCGGCGGGTCATCGACTGCACGGGAGACGCGAACGTCGCACGGATGCTGCATGCGGAAATGCGCATTTCCGATCCCTGTCAGCCCGGCACGCTCTGTGTCTACGCGACCGGATACGACCCGGAAAAACTCGACATCGAAGCGATCCGGAAGGCTTTCGACGAAGCCGTCGCACGTGGCGAGGTCAGCTGCGAGGACACCGGATGGGCCAACAGCTTCAACGCACATTTCCTCTTCGGGCGCGGCAACAATTCGAACCACATCAGCAATATCAACGCGGCCGATTCCGAGGGACGCACGCGAATTGAAATCGCGGGACGCGCGTCTCTGCTGCGACTTTACCGGTTCCTGAAGAAACAGCCGGGACTTGAGAAGCTCGAATTCAAACTGAACGCGGCGGAGTGCGGCGTGCGCGAAACGCGCACGATCGTCGGAAAGGCAACGATCACGGCGGAGGATTATGCCGCGGGGAAACGGTATGACGACGCGGTCTGCTACGCGTTCTACCCGATTGATCTGCATGATGCGAAAGTCGGCCTCGACAAGCGCCCGCTCGCTCCCGGAGTCGTCCCGACCGTGCCGCGCGGCGCGCTCATCCCGGTGAATACGCGCCACCTGCTTGCGGCCGGACGGATTCTCTCAAGCGACCGTCTCGCCAATTCGGCGCTGCGGGTGCAGGCTCCCTGCATGGCGACCGGTCAGGCGGCGGGAGCCCTCGCTGCGCTCTCCGTTCAGCTCCAGCTCCCGGCGGAGAATGTTCCGATGGCGGAGCTGCGCAAGCTGCTCGAAGCCAACGGCGCAATTGTCCCGTAACATCTTTGCGGAGCATCAAACGGCCGGGCTGCGGATCGCTCCGTTGCCCGGCCGGCTGTTTTGAGGAAAAATCGACCCGCTTCCCGGATCATGCGAAGGGGCGAAGCACGAGTTTCCGTCCCTCGGCCGTGAGCAGAAAGGCATCGCCCTCCCCCGGAACAATCCGCCCCGCCGCGGCTTCGAATCCATAATCGTACCCTTTGTGGCGGTAACAGATCCGGCCGTCGCGGAAAAACCGCGCCGTCGGCGTGCGATACTCCAGTGCCGCAACGTTACATTCATACAACAGGGCCTCGCCCTCCTGTGGAAATTCAAATTCCATCGACTGCGGAGTAAGTCTGATCGAAATCGCATCTCCCGACTCCCGACGCCAGACGATCCGCATGACCTCCCCGGTCTCCTCCCGCACGGATTCGATCCGCCCGGGCCCGCCGGGAACGCGGAATGAACACGGCTCCCACAGCAATCCGTCCACCAGCGGAAGAGCATCATAAGCACATACGCTCGAAGGACATACCTTATCCAGATATGATTCCGCATAATCTTCGCGAAAAAGCTGCCAGTCCCGCACGGCAAGCGTTCCGTCCGATTCACGGAACAGATTGACCCTCCCGAACCGCGAAAGATACCAGATTCCGGCATGTCCTTCGCGTTTCCAGTCGTCAAGCGTCACAACCGCACTGACCGGAGTCACCGGAAATTTCGCGCGGAACCACCGCCCGGTCTCACCAAGCGTCGTTGCCCGGATTTTCCCGGCATCCCGCAACCGCGCGATCTCCTGATACTGGTACGGCAGCGTCTTCTTCATCAGATCCCAGCCGAACGGGTTCTCCTGCCCCGCCTGGGCGTAGGCCATCGCAAAATGCGGGTGACTGAAATTCTCCCGGAAGAACCAGTCGATCCACTCCCGGCTGCCGCCACCGGAGTCCTTGTAAACCGGTTCGAGCGTGATGACCGGCTGCCCGTTCCCCGCGACTCCGGCCGAGTACTGGTAGAGCGGATCGCTGCCGAGCATCCGGAACACCGGGACAGGGATCTGCGCATCTTCGTTCTGCGCAGGAAGGTAGGCGTTCTTCACGGCCGGATAGTAGCCGTTCGCCCAGTAGCCGCCCCAGAGCGTGTACCCGTCGGTTCCATACTGATCCTTGCAGTTGCAGGCCGCTTCGATTCCATATCGTTCATGCAGATAACGCAGCAAATGCGCGTCGAACAGCCAGCTGCCCATCGAAACCGGGCGGCGTCCGAACTTCTCCTCGAATTTCGCAATGAACGCATCCGCGAGCAGCTCGCGTTCGCGCGGCGTGTATCCGACCGAAAATCCGACATCCGTGTGCCAGTCCCACGACCAGCGGCCCCGCCACGGAATTCCTGCGGCGTCCGCATTCTGCTCCACGACCTCGAACCAGATGCCGATTTCGTGATTCTCCGGCATTTCACGCTTCAGGAACTCGACAAACGGCCCCTGCACCAGAGCGTCATACTGCAAAAGCCAGGTGGTCGGCAACCCGTACTGCTTCGCCAGAGCCATTTGTTCCCGAACGGGTTCAAACAGGTCCTTCTGCTCGCGATGGCGCGGCTCCACCGCCCGGATGAAATTGATGATGTTGATGAAGTTCGACTCGTCCATACCCTGCATTCCTCAGCTTCAGGCGTTGTGTCGGTTCAGGTAATCGGCGGCGGCCACAAAAGCGCCCGCCGTGCCCGCCGGCATCAGCGGTCCGGCTGTGCCGCCCGGCATACCGGTCACGACGTTGTACCATTCGTACAACGCACCGTTCCGATCGAAATTTTCCGTAACCGTATCGACGAATTTCCGGGCGATGCGAATCGCCGATCCGGTGAATCCGTAACGTTCCAACGCTTCCATCGCCACGAGCTGCAGTTGCGGGAAACCGTTCGGATAATCCCAGCGGTAATCGCGACCGGAACAACCCGGCTCACAAGCGGCGAGCCCGTGTTCGCATTCGAGCCGGCTCTCAATCGCGCGCAACGTCGACGCCGCCTGCTCCTCCGAAGCGATCCCGCACCAGAGCGGCAGCAGCGATGCGCACGAAAAGACCTTCGAATGGCGTTTCTCCGCAAAGTTGAAGTCCAGGAACAGCTCTCTCCGCTCATTCCAGCAGTAACAACGGATCAGCTCCGCCCGGATCTCCGCCGCGTGAAACCACTCATCCGACCGTTCGAGATCCCCGAGATCCCGGTAGAGTTCCCCCAGCACATTGCGACTGTGCACCAGCAGCGAATTCAAGTCGACCGCGGCAAATTCCGGACAGCGCCGCTCGAACCGCGGCGTGAACCCCCACCCGGACTCCGATTCAGCCATCGCCTCGCGCGCAGCAGTGCGAATCTGTTCGAGCGTCGTTTGTTCCGGATATCCGAGCCGTTCAACGCAAACGGGATAGAACGCCTCAAGCTCCTCTTCAACCGCATCGGTTCCGTAGTGATGCATCCCGCATTCGCCGCGGCGGCGGAACTTCCAGAACTGCGTCTCAACCTCCAGCGCCCGCGCCGCACGCCGCAGCAGATCCCGATCCTCGGAACAGACCCGGCAGGTCAGCTCAATCATCGCCCCGAGAAACGGCGGCTGCGAACGATTGAGAGCGTCGGCGCGATTCGCCGCAGGCACAAATCCGTACTCGTTCACCTCGCTGATCAGATTTTCACAGTTGTCACGGACCAGTTCGGCATGTCCCTGCAACGCCAGTCCCCGGCAGGCGAAATAGGTTTCCAGATAACGGAATTCCCGTCTTCCATCTCCTGCGCCCGATACCGTGTAAGGATGCGGCAGCCCGATCAGCGCCCCCTCGGAAACCGGCTGAAACTGCGTGATCTGCTTCCAGTTTTCAGCGATGTACTCCAACACCTTCTGCATTGTTCCGAACCCCCTGAAAATTAGTGGCTGCAACTAATATAACCGGTCCGGCATGCTTTGCAAACGATTTTCCGCAAGATTCTCAGGAAGCGCGCGCCAGCGCCGAATGAAGCCGGGAAGCGAGCAAAGAACACTCGAAAAGCAGCCGGTCAAAATTGCGCTCCTCCGCCCGGTCGCCATAGAACGAAACCCCGTAAAAGCCGCCGTTGTACTCAACCGGAAATGTGATGTTCCAGCGCTCACGGCCTTCGCGCCGGAACAAGTAGCCGTTTTTCCGGACATGCTCGACAAGCGCGCGAATCTCCTCGAGATCAGCCTTCGCCTCCCCTTCGGCTCGATTGCGGTGGATCGACTCCTCGAAAAGCGCAAGAACCTCTTCGCTGCTGCGGCTCTGCGTCAGAATGGCAATCGCGATGTTCGACCGGTAGAGCGGAACCCGGCACGGCATGCCGTACTCGCGTTCGGAAGCATATGCGTCGCTGCGATAGAGATAGACCACCTGATTGTTGTCGATCCCGGCAAACGCCCCCTGCACTCCGAGTTTCTCCACGTGCTCCTTCACCATCGGATTGATCACCCGCGGCAGGTGCGAGCTGTACGCGGCGTTCTGCCCGAGCCGGATCATCCCGAGCGCCGGCTCGAAACTGCGGTAATCCGCCTTGAACACGTACCCCGCCTCCACCAGATCCGCCGTGATCCGCGAAAGCGTGCTCGTATTGATCGCGAGCTTTCGCCCGAGCTCCTTGAGCGTCACCGGTCCGTCCGACGCCGAAATCGCCTCAAGCACCTGAAAAGTCTTTTCCAGCAGCTTGTTTTTCATCGTTGTCCCTTTTTTCTTTTTCTGCAATTTCCGCGTTATTTATGAAAGATAAATGAAAAAATATCCTTTTCAAGTTGTTTTTTATCCATTCCGGAGAATTTTAAGTTTTTATCAAAAATATTTCACATTGTGATAATTTAAAATCTTCATCTCATTATTTCATAATTCTATCTTGCTTTTGTAAAATTTTCTGGTATAATTTTATCAAAACATCAGACAAGAACTCACACAACCTGGTGAAACGAAAGGAAATCAACAAAATGAGAGGGAAAAACCATTTTACCTTGATCGAGCTCCTGGTCGTGATTGCGATCATCGCGATCCTGGCCGGGATGCTGCTCCCCGCGTTGAATCAGGCGCGTGCCCGCGCCCGCGACATCAAATGCACGAGCAATCTGAAACAGCTCGGCACCTATATGAGCATGTACGTCGATCAGAACCGAGGAATACTGCCCTCCGCCTATCAGAATTACGGGAAAGAATCAGGAACCTGGCAGGATGTTCTTTTTGTGATGAACAACGGCGCAGTCACGCAGGAAAACCACTGCTATCTCAACGAAGAAAAAAAGATGCCGCAGGATGTCTTCGCCTGCCCGTCCAGCAATACCAACACCACCGAAACCGCCGCGGTGAAGCGCCACTACGGAATTAACCGGCGCGGAACCCCGGACTGCAAAAGCGATAACAAACTTGCCCATGTACTGAGCAAGATTCAGAATCCTTCCGGTCGCGCAATGCTGTTCGACATTTTTCTCACGGATGTAAAACCGGTCACTCCGAGTGCCCAGAACCGGAAGGAGATGAACGACACGAACGATCCGGACGGCTGGCGGCACAGAGGCGGCAAAGGCGCGAATTTCACCTTCGTCGACGGACATGTCGAAGCGAAACTCTACGACGAAATCCCCTACAACCGACTCAACTCCGAACCGAAATCATTGAACAACGGCGCCTTCTGGTGCAATAACAACGGCAACTGAACAAAATTTTCAATCAAGGGAAAACAGGGAAAATGACGATCACCAGACGTACTCTTTCGGCGGATTTTGTCGTGGTCGGCGGCGGACTTGCCGGGCTCTGCGCAGCGGTCGCGGCCGCACGCAACGGCGCGAAAACCGTCATCATCCAGGATCGGCCGATGTTCGGCGGCAACGCTTCGAGCGAGATCCGCATGTGGGTTTGCGGCGCGCACGGCGAAAACCGCAAGGAAACCGGACTTCTGGAGGAACTTCAGCTCGACAACTACTATTACAATCCCACGATGAAGTATACGATCTGGGATGACGTGATGTACGGCTTCGCAAAACAGGAGAAGAATCTCACGATTCTCTTGAACACCTCGGTCGAAAAAGCCGAGACCGAAAACGGCCGCATCGTCTCCGTCACCGGCTGGAACCTCATCGAATACTGCCGCTACAAGGTCGAAGGCAAACTCTTCGCCGACTGCTCCGGCGACGGCATTCTGCGCATCACCGGCGCGAAGTACCGGGTCGGCCGGGAGGCTCGCGATGAATTCGATGAACCCCATGCCCCCGAAAAGGCCGATGCCAAAACCATGGGCAATTCCATCCTCTTCCAGCTGCGCCGCACGAACCGGCACATTCCGTTCCGCGCGCCGGAATGGGCCTACCACTACACCGAGGAGACGCTCCCGAAACGCAACTTCATGCCCGAAGGCAACAACTTCTGGTGGATGGAGTTCGGCGGCGTGAAAGACACCATCGGCGACGCCGAGGAGATCCGCGACGAACTCTACCGCATCGCCTACGGCTGCTGGGAGTACATCAAGAATCACCCCGACGGGCGCGGACATAACTGGGAACTCGACTGGATCGGGAGTCTCCCCGGCAAGCGCGAGAGCGTCCGCTTTGTCGGCGACCACATCCTCTGTCAGAAAGAGGTCGAGGCCGAGGGAAAGTTCGAGGATGCCGTCGCCTACGGCGGCTGGACGATGGACGATCACCACCCGGAGGCGATCTACTATCCCGGCGCCCCGACGATCTTCCATCCCGCGCCGTCGCCGTTCGGAATTCCGTACCGTTCGCTCTACTCGGTCAACATCGACAACCTCTTCTTCGCGGGACGCCAGATTTCGACCACGCATATGGCTCTGAGTTCGACCAGGGTCATGGCAACCACCGCAATGCTCGGACAGGCGGTCGGAACCGCCGCCGCGCTCGCAACCCGTTACAACGAGACCCCGCGCGGCATCTACGAACGCCATCTCGATGAGCTTCAGCAGACGTTGCTCGATCAGGACCAGTTCATCCCGAACATCCCGCGCCGCGTGTCGGCTCTCTCTCTGAAGGGGACAATCAGCCACGAACTGCTGCGCAGCGGCCGCGACCGCGACTGGGACGACGGCAAGCAGGGTGTGGAGTTTTCCGCCGGAACCGGCGCGTCCTACTCCTTCAAGAAACCCGAAAAAGTCGCGGGAGTCCGCCTCGTATTCGACAGCGACCTCTCGGATCTGAAGCGGCAGCTCAATGTCGAGGATACAGATGTGTTCCGCGCGATGCCGGCCCAGCTGCCACGCGTCTTCCGGATCGAAGCGGTCGTGAACGGCGAAACCCGCCAGCTCGCCCGCGTCACGGAGAACCACCATCGCCTCGTCAAGCTCGCCTTCGAGCCGGTCGAATGCACGGAAGTCAAACTCGTCCTCGAAGAGGGCTGGAGCGACAAACCGATGCGCGTCTTTGACTTCGAAGTGTGCTGAGAACCCGGCAAAGGGAGTCCGGAGCCTGCCGCGGCCGATGCTTCGGCGGGCTCCTTCGGATTTTCCGCACAGAAAAATGGGGCCGCGCTACCCTATCACAGTTTGCGCGACCCCGGTGTTGGGGTTTTCTCTGTGCCTCGATAAGGCCTGACTTCAGTGGATAGTCTCCTCCCTCGTTTACGCCTTGTGAATCTGGAACAAACCCAATCCGCATCAGCCCTGCGGCTGTCGAATTCCAACAGATTCGGCGTCGGACAATCCGGTCGACTCGAACCGTCTTCCGCCAGGTTCCGGAACCGGAAAAACTCCTCCGATTTCTCCTCTTCGTTTTTCCAGTATATACCGAAACTGACATTAATCAACCGTTCCCGCCCGGCGAAAGCCCCTTTTTTAAAAAAAAATTTGTTTTTACGCCCTTTTTATCAATTACAGCACAAAAACATATTCGTTTTTAAGATCACCAGGTTTGACCTTCTGAAGCGACCGGCATCGTTTCATCAGCAATCGCGCCGGACCATCCGCATCAGGACGACCGGTACGGCGCATCGTCATCTGCGGCAGTGGTTGCGCAGCCGCGTGTAGATGTCCTCAAACAGCGCCTCACGATTGATCTCTCTTGCAATCAGCATCTTGCGACCATCATCAGCAGGAGGAAGCCATGTGCTGTCATCCCCGAGCCTTTCACGCGGAACAATCTCCCATTTCGTCGATTCCGGGCTCGTCAGGAAAGAAACCGCCGAAATATCCCAGATTACCTTGTTCACGCATTTGTGCTCCTCGACGAAATCGCGGAAGATCGTGAAAAGATAGCGTCCGGGTTCTCCGCAGTCGGAGAGTTCGCGCCCGAGCTCTTCGATCGAATTCGTAAGCGCACTCGCGACGTGGCAGCAGGGAATCCGCACATAAGCCGCATCGGAATCAATCACAATCTGCGCGGCCGGGATGTCTTCGTAAAGATTGAATTCATGGTTGATTTCCTGCTCATAATCATGTCCGCCCAGCCAGATGATGACGATGTCCCGGGCGATTTCCGGCGCGACGAGCAGTGCCGAAGCGACGTTCGTAATCGCGCCGATCGCCGCGACGAACAGCTTTTCCCCCCGTTCATGCGCCCGCTTCGCTTCCGCAACGATGAAATCGACCGCTTCGGAGTGGACCGGCGTCTTCCGATCCGGCAGAAACGAGGTCGCACCGCGGAAAGCGGGAACGCTCCCCGCGAATCCCATGAGTTCGATGATCCGCACGATCTCCTGAAAGCTCTTCTCCATGCCGTCCGCCGGCGAAGTCGAACGGCTGTTCAGAAAAGGTGCCGCCGTCACGCCGCGCAGATCCACCCGCTCCGGCGTCAGAAGCGCGTAAACCACCGCGAACTGATCGTCGATCTCATTGTAGGTGTCGGTATCCAGAATCATCGGAACCGGATAGGCGGACTCTGAAATCGTGTAGCTTTTCTCATCGAAATTCATGGTTCAATCCCCCTGTTTCGTTGCTGTTGATAGCATACACCACACTCTTTCCTGATCCAAGACTTGCAAATGGCAATCTTCGATGGTATTATAGCACAAAACAACTTTTTCAGGGAAAAACCATGCGTCCGGAGATTCTTTACAGCGGAAATTATGCGGGCAGCCGCAACACGGCGCTGCACCGCCACGACGGAGCCGAACTTGTTCTGGTCACGTCGGGAAGGTGCGGCAACGTCGTTCCGGGCGGTTCGCTCACGGCGGCGACCGGCGGAATTTTCGTCATCCCGCCGGAATTGCCGCATCGCCAGATCGATTTCGGAGAAGTGACGACCGCTTTCATCGTTTTCGAACCGCCGGCCGGCGGCAGGGAGTTCGACCTTTCGTTCCGCGTGATCGATGCCGCCTCCGATCTGTTCGTTCCGGTCTGGATCAGGCAGATCGACTCGCTCTACCGTCGAAAGTCAGTCGAAGAGTGCAATCAACTGCTCGCACTGCTGCTCTTCCGGCTCCGCAGGATGGAACTTGCCCTGGCCGAGGCCCCTCCCCCTCCGGAACCCGTCGGCGCTGCACTCGCTCACCTGGCCGGACACTTTGCAGAACCGTTCTCCGTCACGGAATCGGCAAAAAAATATTCGCTCAGCGTCAGTTACTTCAGCGCCCTCTTCCGAAAACATGTCGGGCAGAGTCCGGCTGAGTATGTGCGCAAACAAAGACTCGCCCATGCACGACGGCTGCTCCTGGGCAGCCGCCTCTCCATTGCGGAAGTGGGGGAATTGTGCGGATATCCGAACACAAACTACTTTGTCCGGCTCTTCCGGCAGCGCCACGGCTGCACACCGGGGGAATACCGCGCCGGAGCCGGAGCGAAGGCGGACAACCTTACAGATCGCTGACCGCCGCAAGCATCCGATCGATATCCTCCAAATGGAGGTCACCCATCGCGGCGATTTCAAACAGGTGCCGTTCCTCAAGATAACGGGGACGGTAATAGACGTCAACCCCGGCCGCATCCCACGCCGCAAGCATCCTGCTCCAGCGCAGCTCCGGCGGACGGCGGAACGCCGTCACCATGCGGCTGTTGCTGCCCGGCAGCGGTTCGATGCCGATCCGGCGCAACCCCTCTACCGTCCGCTCCTTGAGCGCGGCGATGCGCGCGGAATACTCCACACAGTCGCCGATCGAGCGCAAACTCGACTCCAATGCCATCAGCTGCATGGAGCTGAGCGTATTGCGCACCATGCCGGATGAGGATTCCGCCGCGATGATCTTCGCAAGATCAAGCGCCTCGGGGCGGTTTTCAAGCGCGGCGGGCTTCACGCTTTCATCGAGCAGAACAATGGAGATCCCCGGCAGTCCGGCGAGCGCCTTGCCGCTCGAAGCGGTCACGACATGAACGTGCTCGTTGCCGAAAAGTTCCGGAGCAAGCCCCACGGCACTCACGCCGTCGAGAGCGATGCGGATTCCGCGCGGAGCGGCGATTTCATCGAGAAGTGCGATGTTGTTCGCACGGCCGCAACTTGTCTCGGTCGCAACTCCGAAGATCCAGTCGACCTCCGGATGCGCGGCCAGACACGATTCGATCTTCTCCCGGTCGATCGGTTCGCCCCACTCGAATTTCAGAGCAATGGTATCCGGGTTGCAGTTCCGGCACTGCTTCAGCAGCCGGTCGCCGAACTCCCCGTTCGAGATGACCAGCACCCGGCGGGCGCCGGGCACGATGTTCCAGACCATGAGCTCGTTCGCCCAGGTGCCGGTTCCCGCGGCGATGACCGGGTGGAACCTCCCCCCGCTGATCGTTCGCAAACTCTCCGCCGCCGAGCGGAAAAGCGCGCTGAAGCGTTCACTGCGATGGGAAAACAACGGCTCCCGGATCGCCTCCTGCGTGGCCGGGAACAGATGCGGTACGGTAGGAACCAGTTCAAGACGTCTCATTTGGTGCACCTCGCAACGGCCAGTGCGCAACGGCGCAGAATCGGCGGCAGATCCGCCACCATCGGGTAGAACAGCGCCTCCCCGTCCTGCACCGGGTCGCCCACAGCCCGGAAACCGATATGTTCGTAAAAATCCTTCTGCTCCGAAATTCCGGAGATAATCAGCAGCCGATAGCCCATTTCGTCGAGCTTCTTGAAGATCGTCGCGCCGAGACGCGGCGCAAGCGGAGTCTTGCGGTATTCCGGACGGATCGCAAAAAGCCGCAGCTCGGCCGTGTGCCCCGGAATCATCTCCCGCCGGATCACCTCGCCGAACCGCTCAACCGCGGAAAACGGCTCCTTCCAGTGCGCGCAGATCATGCCGACCGCCTCGCCGTGATCCCAGCCGGCGTAGTAGAGGTTCTTGGCGTGAAACTTATCGATGAGAAGCCCGTCCTGATGGATTTCATGCTGGTGCAGTTCCTCGGAGAATACTGCATGGTTCAACTGCCAGAGCTGCCGCATTTCCGCCTCGTCGCGAGGTGGACGAATCTCAACTTCCGCCATTTTTGTTCCTTGTAAAAATTACATTCGGCCCGCAGCTCTCCCGAGACCTGCCCGGAAAAGACGGACATCTCCCTGTCACATCCCGATTTTCATCCGGCGCGCACACCGGAAAAAACGCCGGGGTCTGAAAAAATCACAGCAACCCGACGTCTCCTAGTTTCCCGATGTATAGTGTACATCCGATTCCATCAGATTTCAACCGTCATCCAGCGAAAAAATAAGAAAACTCTCACAATCCGGAAATATCCTGCTCCTGCTGCCGGCAAACGGCCGGCGACGGATGCGTTTCTCCGATCATGCCGTTGCGGCGTGCGATCACATAGTTGCCGATGTTGTCGCCCGCGACGTTGCAGGCGGTCTCGAACATGTCCAGCAGCGGATTGATGCCGATCGCGAGCGCGACCACCATCGCGGTCTGCTCCGGCGCCAGCCCCATGTTCTCCAGCACCATGAAGAGCAGGAAAATGCTCCCGCCCGGAATTCCCCCCGTCCCAATCGAAGCGAACACCACCGAAAGAATCAGCACCATGATCTCTCCGAGCCCGAGCGGAATGTCAAAGAGGTTCGCTGCGAGAATCGCGAACACCGGCAAATGGATGCAGACCCCGTCCATGTTGATCGTCGCCCCGAGCGGCAGCGCGAAACCCGAAAGCTCGCTGCGAATCCGCAAATCCTCCTGCGCGACCCGCATCGAAACCGGCAGCGCCGCCGCGCTCGAACGGGTCAGGAACGCCGTCAACACCGGCTCGCGAATCGCACGCAACAGCCGGAACGGATTCTCCCGGCAGGCAATCAGAACCATGAGCGGATAGATCACCAGCAGCATCAGAATCACTCCCACAATCACGCAACCGGCAATGCGCAGATAAGGGCCGAAAAGCTCCACCCCGTACTGCGCGAAATTCACCGCGCTCAACGCGAACACCCCGATCGGGAAATACTCCATGATCCAGTCGATCATCCGGAAACACGCCTTGAGCGCAGCCTGTGAGAGGTCGAGCAGAGATTCGAGCGTCGCCCGGAGTTTTCCATCGGAGGACTCCTCGATCACCGTACGGACCGCGATGCCGAAGAGAATCGAAAAGACGATAATCGAAAGGAACTTCCCCTCCGCCAGCGCCTGGAAGGGATTCATGAACAGATCTGCAATGAGCTGCGAAAGCGCACCGCCGCCGCTGCCGCCACCGCCCATGCGCAGATGATCGACCTGTCCGAGCAGCCGCGCGCTCGGCGCAGCAGCGCCCTCCATGCGCGGATTCAGAAAAAGCGCAAGCCCCGTACCGAACACGCTCGCAAAGAGCGAGGTCGCCAGATACCAGACGATCACCCACGCGCCGAGCCGCCCGAACTTCCGCAGCGGAAGGCTCGCCGCCCCCGTCACCAGCGAAAGGAAGATGATCGGAATCACCACCATTTTCAGCATCGCAATGAGCACTGTCCCGAACGGCGCAAGAACTGCCGTAACCCGGAAAAAAAGCTCCTCGCTCGCATAACGGCATCCGATCCCGGCAGCCGTACCGAGCAGAAACGCCGCTACGATCCGCCAGACCAGCGGAACCGAAAAATAAAGACGGAACACTCTTTTCATAAATACCTGCATTTCAATTTTTGAAGATCCATATAATATACTGTTTCCGGAAAACGTTTGCAAGAATCGTTCCGAGTTTCCCGGGAAAAACATCCCGCCGGGCAAAATTGAAAAATCGGCGAATACGGTGTAATTTAAAACGACGAAATTTTCCATACGGCCTGCCACGTGCAGGATAACGAGGTGTTTTATGCTTGGTAGAATTGCGGACGGGAGCGCGAAAGTCGCGCTGATCGGTCTCGGATATGTCGGTCTGCCCCTGGCGGTCGCCTTCGGCAGAAAATTCGACACCGTCGGTTTCGACGTGAAAACCACACGGATCGAAGAGTTGAAAAACGGACGCGACGGCACGCTGGAAACCTCTCCGGAAGAGCTCGCCTCAGCTGAAAAACTGCATTTGAGCAACTCTCCGGAAGATCTGCGCGGGCGCGACTTCTACATCGTCGCGGTCCCGACTCCGGTGGACCGATTCAACACGCCGGACCTCACACCGCTCTACCGCGCGAGCGAAACCGTTGGAAAAGTCATCGCTCCCGGCGCGGTCGTGATCTTCGAAAGCACGGTCTACCCCGGCTGCACCGAGGAACAATGCGTACCGGTCATCGAGCGCGAGAGCGGTCTGGTTTTCAACCGCGACTTCTTCTGCGGATACAGTCCCGAACGGATCAATCCCGGCGACAGGGAGCACACGCTTGAGCGGATCGTGAAGATCACCTCCGGGTCGACGCCCGAGACCGCCGACGCGGTCGATGCGCTCTACCGCTCGGTCGTCAAAGCGGGAACCTTCCGAGCGAGCTCGCTCAAGGTGGCGGAGGCCGCGAAAGTCATCGAAAACTCCCAGCGCGATCTGAACATCGCCTTCGTGAACGAACTTGCCAAAATCTTCCGGCTGATCGGAATCGATACTCGCGAGGTGCTTGAAGCAGCCGGTACGAAGTGGAATTTTCTGAAGTTCCAGCCCGGACTCGTCGGCGGTCACTGCATCGGCGTCGACCCCTATTATCTGACCCACAAGGCGACCGAACTCGGATACCATCCGGAAGTGATTCTCGCGGGACGGCGGATCAACGACAGCATGGGGCGTTACGCCGCGACCGAAACGATCAAACTCATGATCCGCAACGGCGGCAGGATCCTCGGAGCGCGGGTGCTGCAGCTCGGAATCACCTTCAAGGAGAACTGTCCGGACATCCGCAACTCCCGCGCGGCCGATGTGGCGAAAACCCTCGCCGAATTCGGCTGCAAAGTCGACGTCTGCGACCCATGGGCCGATCCGGATGAGGTAAAACGCAATTACGAACTCAGCTCGTTCCGTTCACTCGAAGCGGAGGATCCTGCACAATACGAGGCGGTCGTGCTCGCTGTCGCCCACGACGAGTTCCGCCGGATCGATCCGCGGACGTTCCGGAAAAATTCGTGCGTCATCTACGACATCAAGGGGTTGTGGCCCCGCGAACTGGTGGACGGACGGTTATGAGCGGCCGGTATCCAGCCGGTCCGCGGGCCGGAAAATGCGCCGGCCCGGCAGAATGGATGATTCAGAAAAGCAAGAAAGGGAGCCTTTCATGAAACGCGCGCTCATCACCGGAATCACGGGGCAGGACGGCTCCTACCTCGCGGAACTGCTGCTCGAAAAGGGGTACGAGGTGCACGGCATCATCCGCCGCGCAAGCACCTTCAACACCGCCCGGATCGACCATCTGTACAGGGATCTCCACGAAAAGGACGTGCGGCTGATCCTCCACTACGGAGACCTCACGGATACGAGCAATTTGAACCGGCTGCTCGAAAAAATTCAGCCGCAGGAGATCTACAACCTCGGCGCTCAGTCGCACGTGCGCGTCTCGTTTGAAGTGCCGGAATACACGGCCGACGTCGACGCGGTCGGAACGATCCGGCTGCTCGATGCGATCCGGGAGACCGGGATTCCGGCCCGTTTCTACCAGGCCTCCACGAGCGAACTTTACGGCGACGCCGCTACTCCGCAGAACGAGGAGACCCCGTTCCGTCCACGCAGTCCCTACGCCGTCGCAAAACTCTACGGCTACTGGATTACCCGGAACTACCGTGAAGCCTACGGGCTGCACGCGAGCAACGGAATTCTCTTCAACCACGAGTCGCCGCGACGGGGCGAGACCTTCGTGACCCGCAAAATCACGATGGCGGTCGCCCGCATCCTGCGCGGCACGCAGGAGTCTCTCTACATGGGCAACCTCGACGCGAAACGCGACTGGGGATATGCACCCGACTATGTGAAGATGATGTATCTCATGCTTCAGCAGGAAAAACCCGACGACTACGTCGCCGCAACCGGGGAGTCGCATACCGTGCGCGAATTCATCGAGGAGTCGTTCCGGCTCGTCGGCCGTCCCGTCGAATGGAAGGGGACCGGCCTGGAGGAGACCGGGATCGACACCGTGACCGGGAAAACCGTCGTGCGGATCGATCCGCGTTACTTCCGGCCCGCCGAGGTCGATTTCCTGCTCGGCGACGCATCCAAGGCAAAGCGGCAGCTGAACTGGGAACCGACGGTGCGTTTCCACGAACTGGTTCGCATCATGACCGAGGGCGACCTGCGGCTGCTCGACAATCCGAACTACGAAACGGGGTTTTGAGTTATGAGCACATCCATGAACCGGGACTCCCGGATCTTCGTCGCGGGGCACCGCGGCATGGTCGGTTCAGCGGTCGTGCGGCTGCTCGTCGCGGAGGGGTATCGGAATCTGCTGATGCGCACGCACGCCGAACTCGACCTCACGGACCGCCGGGCGGTCGACGCCTTTTTCGAAACCGAACGGCCCGAATATGTCGTCCTCGCGGCGGCGAAGGTCGGAGGAATCAAGGCGAACATGCTCGACAAGGCGGGATTTCTCTTCACCAATCTCGAAATCCAGAACAACGTGATCTCCGCGGCATGGCGGAACGGCTGCCGGAAACTCTGTTTTCTAGGAAGCAGCTGCATCTATCCGTGCGAAGCGCCGCAGCCGATCCGCGAGGAGGCTCTGCTCTCCGGACCGCTCGAACCGACGAACGAAGGGTACGCGCTCGCGAAGATCGCCGGGTATAAACTCTGTTATTATCTCTCGAAGGAGAAAGGATTTCCGACCGTTTCTCTGATGCCGTGCAATCTCTACGGAACGAACGACAACTACGATCCCGAACACTCGCACGTATTCCCGGCGCTCGTGCGGAGATTCGTGGAAGCGGCCGAGGCGGGAGCACCGGAAGTCACGCTCTGGGGGACCGGAACCGTGCTGCGGGAATTCCTGCATGTCGACGATGTCGCTCGCGCTGTGCTCTTCTTTCTGCGCGAGCGGAATGACCCCGAGATCGTGAACATCGGCGCCGGATATGATCTGACGATCCGCGAACTCGCCGGCAAGATCGCCGAATTTGCCGGATTCCGGGGAAAAATCTGCTTCGATCCCAACGCCGCCCCCGACGGAATGCGCCGGAAACTGCTCGACGTGTCACGCGCCCATGCGCTCGGCTGGCGGCCGACCATCACGCTCGACGAAGGGATTCGGCGCACGATCGCTGAGTATCGTGAACTCCGGAAACAACCATGAACGTTTCCCCCATCCGGCTCGCGGTCGCCGATTCGCCGCGCGCCGCGCTCGATGAACGGATTCTGCGGCGGCTCGAACAACGCGGTCTGGTGAGACCGTATCTCATCCGCGAACCGGATTTCTCCGGAATTGCGGCGGCAGATTTCGACGCTCTTTTTGTGCCGGAGCTCCGTACGCCCTCCCTGCGGCGGCTCGCGCGCCGCGTTCACCCGGAGATGCCGATCCTGCTCGGGAGCGCTCCCCTCCCCCGGCTTCGTCGGCGGCTTCTCCGCTGCGTCGATCTCCTCTTTTACGCGAGCGACGCGGCCCGGACGGAACGACTTCGGTGCGGAATCGAACCGAAGCGGCTCTTTTTCCTGCCGCCTCACGTGATCGATCCGGCCTCCCTGGAGGAACAACGGATCCGGGAACGGCGCGCAGGGGAACTCCGCGCCTCGCTCGGAATTCCGGATGAGGAGCGTGTCCTTCTTTTCGCCGGGGAGTTCGTCGAGGAAAACGCCCCCGGCATTCTGCTCGAATCGTTTCTGTTCCGCCTGCGGGAACGTGAACTCCCGAACTGGACGCTCGCACTGGCCGGGAGCGGCCCGCTCGAAAAAGAGCTCCGTGAACTCGCGGGAACGTCGCCGCACGTCTGTTTTCTCCCGCCCGGGGAGGAGCCCGCGGTACTCCGGCGCCTGGGGGAGCTCGTCGTCCTTCCTTCGAAAACGGAACGCACGGGAATACGCGCCGCCGCCGTGACGGAAGCGATGGCGGCCTCGCGCCCCGTGCTTGTAACGGAGAATGCCGGAGCGGCGCTCTCCCTGATCCGTCCCGGGGAGAACGGCTGGAGCGTCGACTCGGCTCACCCGGAACTCTGGTTCGACTACATCCGGACGGTTTCGGGAGAACAGCTGCACCGCATGGGAAAAGCCGCATACCGCGCCGCATCAGCCTGGAATTCCGACGCGGCGGCCGCCTCAATCGAGCTGGCGCTGAAGGCAAATCCGGACTTTTTTCCGGAAAACGGTGGATAAATCCGGATTGTGCGTTTATTGTATAAGATAAAAGCATTCACGATTTTTTCCGGAAAAAACAATGAAAAGCAAAACCATTCTGGTCACCGGTGGCGGTGGATTTCTCGGCTCTCACCTCTGCGAGCGGCTGTTGGAGCTCGGGAATGATGTAATTTGTGTGGACAACTTCTACACCGGCAGTAAGCGAAACATCCGGCATCTGCTTGAAAACCATAGATTTGAACTGATCCGGCACGATGTGACCCTTCCGCTCGTGGTCGAAGTGGACGAGATCTACAATCTCGCCTGTCCCGCTTCGCCGATTCACTATCAGCGCGATCCTGCCCAGACGATCAAGACCTGCGTGCACGGTGCAATCAACATGCTCGGACTGGCCAAGCGGACCGGAGCGAAGGTGCTTCAGGCTTCGACCAGCGAAGTGTACGGCGACCCGACCGTTCATCCGCAGGTCGAAGAGTACTGGGGGAACGTGAATCCGGTCGGTCTGCGCTCGTGTTACGACGAGGGGAAACGGTGCGCGGAGACACTCTTCTTCGCCTACAATCTGCAGTGCGGCGTGCCGGTCAAGATCGTCCGGATCTTCAACACCTACGGGCCGCGCATGCATCCGAACGACGGTCGTGTGGTCAGCAACTTCATCCTCCAGGCGCTGAAAAACGAGAACATCACGATCTACGGGAGCGGCGAACAGACCCGCAGCTTCTGCTATCGCGACGATCTCATCGAGGCGATGATCCGGATGATGGCGACTCCGCCGGAGATCACCGGACCGATCAACATCGGCAACCCGGCCGAATTCACAATCCTCGAGCTGGCCGAAATGGTGATCGAACTGACCGGATCGAAGTCGAAGATCGTCCGTGAGCCGCTGCCGTCGGACGATCCGAGACAGCGCCGGCCGGATACGACCAAAGCCGCCAAGATCCTGAACTGGCAGGCGACCACGCCGCTGCGCGAGGGACTTGCGAAGACGATCGAATACTTTGATCAGCTGCTCAAGGAAGATCCGGAGTTTTGTCGCTGAAATGAGAAGAATCAACCAGACCGCAACCCGCTGCCGGAACGGTCTGCCGGAACGCCATGAAACGTTTTCACGCACCATGGCGTTTTTTTCCGTTGGAATCCATGAAATTGCCATGAGGTGAATGATGAAACATATTCTGTGCATTGGAGCCGGTTACGTGGGCGGCCCGACCATGGCGGTCATCGCCGACCGCTGTCCCGACTGCAAAGTTACCGTCGTCGACATCAACGCCGACCGGATCGCGGCCTGGAACTCCGGAACGCTGCCGATCTACGAACCGGGCCTGGAAGAGGTCGTGAACCGCTGCCGCGGACGCAACCTCTTCTATTCGACCGACATCCCGAAGGGAATCCGCGAGGCGGACATCATCTTCGTGAGCGTGAATACGCCGACCAAGACCTTCGGTGCGGGAGCCGGACGCGCGGCGGACCTGCAGTTTCTGGAAAAAACCGCGCGCAGCATCGTCGAATATGCCGAAAACGACAAGATCGTCGTAGAGAAGAGCACGCTCCCGGTCCGCACGGCTCAGGCGATGAGCCGGATCCTTCACTCGAACACGAAAAATCTGAAGTTCCAGATCATCTCGAATCCGGAGTTTCTCGCGGAGGGGACCGCGATCCGTGATCTGGAGAATCCCGACCGCGTCCTCATCGGCGGAATGGAGACCCCTGAGGGGGAACGCGCGGTCGAGGAGATCGCCGCGATCTACGCGCACTGGGTTCCGCGTGAACGGATCATCACGACGAATCTCTGGTCGAGCGAATTGACGAAACTCGTCTCGAATGCGCTTCTGGCGCAGCGGGTCTCATCGGTCAACAGCATTTCGGCGCTCTGCGAAAAGACCGAAGCGAACATCGATGAAGTGACCGCGGCGGCCGGGCGCGACAGCCGCATCGGACCGAAGTTCCTCAAGGCGAGCATCGGCTTCGGCGGGTCCTGCTTCAAAAAAGACATCCTGAATCTCGTCTATCTCTGCGGCCACTACGGACTGCCGGAGGTGGCGGAATACTGGGAACAGGTCGTCCGGATGAATGATTTTCAGGCGCGCCGCTTCGTCGGGAACATGCTCGATGCGATGTTCAACACCGTCGCGGACAAGAAGATCGCGATCTTCGGCTTCGCGTTCAAGGCGGACACCGGCGACACCCGGGAATCCCCCGCCCGCGCCGTCTGCGTGCAGCTGCTCGAAGAACGTGCCAGATTGAGCATTCATGATCCGAAGGCACTCGGCAACGCGAAGATCGATCTCGCAGACGCGGGGGGCGATATCAGCTACGTGGACGATCCCTACGAAGCCGCCAGAGGCGCTCATGCGATCGCGGTCATGACCGAGTGGAACTGCTTCAAGGAGCTCGACTACAAGCGGATCTTCGACTCGATGGAGAAGCCGGCTTTCATTTTCGACGGACGGAACATCCTCGACCATGAGGCTCTCTACGAAATCGGGTTCAACGTCTATCCGATCGGCAAAAAGAAACGGACTCACTTCTGAGCGGGATCACCCGGGGAGGATCATCATGAAGCAAATCACGATTCCGGCAGAGACGATTCCCGTCCTCGAAGAGGCCGACATCTGCGTCATCGGCGGAAGCTGCACGGGACTTTTCGCGGCCGTCCGGGCGGCGCGTCTCGGCGCGAAAGTCGTCCTCATCGAAAAGCACAACTGCTTCGGCGGAGCCGCAACCGCGGGGCTCGTCTGCATGTGGCATTCGATCTTCGACATCACCGGAAAAAAGCAGATCATCGGCGGGCTGACCTTCGAGATGATGGAGCGGCTCGAAAAACGCGGCGCGATCGGAGAATTCCGCAAGGGAGGCCCGCACGTTCCGCGTATTCCATTCAACAGCAGCGAGTTGACGCTGGAGCTCGATGCGCTGGCGCAGGAACATTTGGGGATCCGGACCTTCTTTCACACCTTTTTCTCGCGTCCGGTCATGGCCGGGGACGGAACCATCTCCGCCGTCATCGCCGAAAACAAGTCCGGCCGATTCGCCGTTGCGGCAAAATTCTTCATCGACGCCTCGGGGGACGGCCTGCTCTGCCGGGCGGCGGGATTCCCGATGCGGCGCGCGGAACATCCGCAGCCGCCCACGGCCTGCGCACTCCTCGAAAATTTCCGCAAGACCGGGGATGTCGATCTCAAGGCGCTCATCGAGCGGAACCGGCAGCGTTACCCGGATCTGCCGTGCGGCTACTCCTGGGGGACTGCCGTTCCGGGCAGCGAGGACGTCTACATGCTTTCGGCGACTCGGGTGCTGAACTGCGACTGCATGGAGGCCGATGCGATCACGCGGGCCGAATTCGAGTCGCGCCGCCAGATCCGCGCGCTGACCTCCCTGCTCCGGGAAACCGTGCCCGACGCGCATGTCACACTTCTGGGACTCCCCGCCGAAATCGGCGTCCGGGAGAGCTGTCACATCATCTCGGAAGGGACGCTCCGCGGGAAGGAGATGCTCGCCGGAAACTGTTACCATGACACGATCGGCGCCGGAACCTATCCGGTTGACATCCACGGCAATGCGGACGACTCGATCTCGTTCCTGCACCTGACCGGCAGCAGGCAGCTCTTCCGTTCCCGCACGCTTGTCCGGGAGGAGCGGTGGCTGCCGGAAGGGGAGTTCCTGCCGTTCTACCGGATTCCGCTCTCGTGCCTCGTTCCGCGCGGAGCGAAGAATCTGATCGCCGCAGGGAGAATGCTCGACGCCGACGGCGACTCATTCGGAGCCGTGCGCGTGATGGTCAATTTGAACCAGTGCGGAGAAGCCGCCGGCGTCGCCGCCTGCTGCGCCTTGAACAGCGGGAAAGCGATCACCGAAGTCGACGGCGCGGAGGTCCGGAAAACACTCAACCGCGGCGGTTCCCTGGTCCCGGATGTGTGAAACGCCCCCCGGGTTGCGCGAAAATCGCAAACCGGTACTTGAAAAATACGGACAAATCCGATACATTATATGGATTGAGATTCAAACAGACAACTTATTACAAGAAGATACCGGAATCATCATGAAAGCAGCAGAAATCCGCCGCAGATACATCGATTTTTTCAAGAAACGCAATCACGTCGAAATCAAAAGTGCACCGCTGATCCCCGAAAACGATCCGACCTGCCTCTTCACGACGGCGGGGATGCACCCGCTCGTGCCCTATCTGCTCGGGGCGAAGCATCCGGCCGGAAAACGGCTGACCGATTATCAGAAGTGCATCCGCACCGGCGACATCGACGAGGTCGGAGACGCGGTGCATCTGACCTTCTTTGAAATGCTCGGAAACTGGTCGCTCGGCGATTATTTCAAGAAGGAGATGATCGGTATGAGCTTCGAGTTTCTGACCGGGAAAGAGAATCTGAACATCCCGGTTGAAATGCTCGCCGTGACCGTATTTGCGGGCGATGACGACTGCCCGTTCGACGAGGAGGCGTTCAACGAATGGCGTTCCCACGGGATTCCCGAGGAGCGGATCGCGAAACTCGGCAAAAAGGACAACTGGTGGGGACCGGCCGGAACCACCGGCCCGTGCGGACCCGACACGGAAATGTTCTACTGGACCGGCCCGCTGCCCGCGCCGAAGGTGTTCGACCCGGCCGACAAGCGGTGGGTCGAGATCTGGAATGACGTGTTCATGCAGTACAACAAAACCGCCGACGGCAAGTTCGAACCGCTCGCGCAGCGCAACGTCGACACCGGCATGGGGCTCGAACGCGTCACCGCGATCCTGCAGGGCAAGACGAGTTGCTACGAAACGGAAATCTTCGCCCCGATCTTCGCAAAACTCGACGAGATCCGCGGAATCACCACCGCACCGGAGGTGCGTACGAGTTCGGAGCGGATCATCGCGGACCATCTGCGCGCCGCGACGTTCATCCTCGCGGATGGAATCACGCCGGGCAAGGTCGATCAGCCTTACGTGCTGCGGAGGTTGATCCGCCGTGCGATCCGCGAAGGACGCAAGCTCGGAATCACCGACCCCTTCACCGCAAAGATCGCCGACGCGGTCATCGAGGAGTTCGGCGACGTCTACCCGGAACTGCGTGAGAAGGCCGACATCATCCGCGAAGAGCTGACCCGGGAGGAGAAGCAGTTCGCCGTGACGCTTGAAAAGGGCACGCACGAGTTCCAGAAACTCATCGACCGCGTTCCGGCGCACATCGAGAAGAAGATCATCTCCGGCAAGAATGCGTTCAACCTCTACGAGACCTACGGTTTCCCGATCGAGCTGACCGAGGAGATGGCCCGGGAAAAGGGGTTCCAGGTTGACCGTGCCGGATACGACGCCGCGTTTGCGAAGCATCAGGAGATGAGCCGCGCGGGCGCCGAACAGAAATTCAAAGGCGGTCTCGCCGACAGTTCCGAAGCGACCGCGGCGCTGCACAGCGCGACCCACCTGCTGCAGGCGGCGTTGCGCAAGGTGCTCGGCACGCACGTCGAACAGCGGGGATCGAACATCACGGCCGAGCGGCTCCGCTTCGACTTCTCGCACGAGGAGAAGCTCACGCCGGAACAGCTCAAGCAGGTTGAAGATCTCGTGAACGACGCAATCCGGCGCGACCTGCCGATCGTCTGCGAGGAGATGGATCTTGAGAGCGCGAAAAAATCCGGTGCGATGGGACTCTTCGAGAACAAATACGATACGAAGGTGAAGGTGAAGGTTTACACGATGGGCGACGTCAGCAAGGAGATCTGCGGCGGACCGCATGCGAACCGCACCGGCGAACTTGGCGTGTTCAAGATCAAGAAGGAGGAGAGCTCCAGCCGCGGCGTGCGCCGCATCAAGGCAGTGCTCGAACGCTAACGAATCGGAAAGGGACCAACAAATGAAAGAATCCGATTTGCTGATTTCGCACCGGGACGATGTTTATTTCATCAAGGTTTCGGGGCGGGCAAATTTTGAGTATGCGGTTCCGCTGCGGGAACTGGCCCGGACGCTGGAGAATTTCCGCTGCGTGCGGATGGATATGAGCGAATGTCTCGCGATGGACAGCACCTTCATGGGGGTGCTGTCGATGATCGGGCTCAAGGCGAAACGCTCGGGAGCGCAGGTCGAGCTGGTGAACGCCTCGGAGTTCCTGACCAAACTTCTGCGCGATCTCGGTGTGACGAAACTCTTCACATTTGTGACGGAGACGGAGGGGACCGCCCCGGAATACGATTCGGCTGCGAAAAAAGCCGATCTGCTGACCACGGCCGAAACCGTCACCGAGGCGCACGAATCGCTTGTCGAAGCGGATCAGGCGAACGCCGCGAAGTTCGACCAGGTCATCGCTTTCTCGAAGCAGGATGTGGAACGGCTGAAAAAAGAGCGGGACGACTCACAGAAGTAATGCGTTCAAACGACTTACGCGGGGGAATCCGGAAGCGGACGGCTCTGCTTTTTCTGGGCGGAGCCGGTTCGGTGGTCGTGAGTGCGCTCGTTTCGCTGGTGGTCGTTTTGATCTGTCTCTTTGCGAGAATCCGCGGTTTGCCCGGCAGTTCCGGGAGCGGGGAATGGCTGTGGTATCGGTTTCTGATCGCCTGCGGGTTGCTGGCGGCGGCGTTCCTCATTTACGGGGCAATGAACTTCAGAAAATTCCTTCTTCCGCACGGGGATGAAGATGGTCTTTTCTTCCGCGAGGATGAGAGCAATTCGGATTACTCTCAATTTCCGGTCGAGCGCATTGTGTTTTTTTCGCCCTACATGTTTTTTCTCGGGCTGCGTCTCTGCGGCCAGGGATTGTTCCTGCTCATCACGCCGGTCGACGAGTCGGAACGGCTGCTCCGGACACTCGGGGCGCTCGGCAGAACCGATGTGGGAACGCTTGCGGAACAAAGCGGCATTTCCCGGAAACGGGTTCTGACACTGCTCACAGTGCTCGATGCGACGATCCACACGAAGAACCGCGAAGTCGCATTGACCACGGCCTGGTCTGAACTGCTCTGACCCTTGCGGAAATCCCGAAGAACGTCGTTCCGGGGAAATCCGCAGAATCCGGCGCTCCCGGACCGTCGGACGAAGTAGCCGGGCCTGCCAATATCGGAACTGAAACGATGACTGATGCACCCACACAGGAATGAAAGGAATCGTTGAATGACGGAACAGCAATTCTGGGAAATGCTGGAGCAGCTCGACTGGACACACGAGGGAGACGACGGGCGGGTGGTGCAACCGGTAGTGCAGACTCTCGCCAGACTGCCGGATGAGGAGATTTTTGAATTCGACAATATTCTTGCCCGCAAACTCCATGAGCTCGACAGCCGGGAACTGGTGCAGAAACATTACGAAAAACGGGAGAAATTTTCCGAAGACCGATTCCTCTACAACCGCTGTGTCGCAGTCGTAAACGGGCGCGAATACTATGAAGCGATTCTGGCTCGACGCGAAAAGCTCGATCCCGACCTGGGATTCGAGGCGATACTCTATGTTGCCGAGGATGCCTGGGATCAGAAGCATCCGGACAAAGCGGGAGAGTATCCGCATGTTCCGGAGCCCGATTACGAGAGCGGCAGCAACACCGCACTCCGGGAATCAGTCAAACAGAATTCCACCGTACCTTCCCTTACCGTCTTTCTGCGCCGCCTGTTCCGTCGCGGGGATAACAAACGGAAGAAATAGCCGGGATGAAGTGGCGTTTTCCTGAAAGCGGCGACGAGTTGCCTGCATTCATCGAAACCGTCGAACGGCATCATGGTGCCTTCATCCAGGCGTTCAGAGTTCCCATTGATTCCTCCGCGACAATGAACTCCCTCCGAAGCGAAGTCACGTGAGACATCATCCGTGCCTGGAAACGTCGTCCTCTCCTGAACCGGAGCGACTTAGCCGTTTCACCCGGGAATCGTTCCGGAAAAGATTCTGCTTTCGGCATACGGAACGCCGGCGGCACCCGGGAGGAGAAGTCTGGCGTAATCCCGCAAAACACCATCTCCATATCGTCTGAAATACTCCTGATCCATACCGACGGCGAAGGTCGTAAAATTGCGAATTCCAAGTGCCCGATAAGCGGCGATGTCGGCTTCGACGACCTCCGAGACATAAGGCAGCGGAGCAACGAGTTTCCCTCCGGCCTCCCGCTTCTGAATCGATACGTCGAGCCAGTATTCCAGAACCTGCGCCGTCCCGGCCGGAAACACGGCAAGCAGTCGGCGCAACTTTTCAAACAGGAGACGGTTCACCGAACAGCCCGGGTCGGCGATCGAATGGCGGGGGCAGCGGGGATAAAAATACCAGGGCGCAAATTCAAGAAATACATTCGCGCGCGGCTTGATCCGCACAGGAGCATCAAGCATTTCGCAATAAGCCAGATAAGCAACCTGCGCCATGGGATCGACCTGTTCCAGAGCCTCGGCAATCCGGTTGGCGACGAGCAACTGCAGATCCGACATCGAATAACTCGCACACTTGCGGCAGTGACACCAGGGCTTGCCGTCGTCTCCCCAGAAAAAATAGCGATGGGCCGAGTTGGGGTGGCGTCTCATCAGCGAGACGGCGTTCAGCTTCACGATCTCCATTCCTTCCGCGGAACTCGGGCAGAAATTGTACGCGCCGGTTCGTCCGGAACGCAACCATTGTGGAAAATACTCCTGATGCGTCGAAAACAGCGCCCGGTCCAAAAGCGCGGAACCGGAATGAATCTCATATTCGAACGAGATTTTCCGCCGCTCGAGTTTCTCCCGGAATCCGGGGGGAGGATCCAGCAACGAGTGCATTCCCAACGTGTTCAATCCCAAGCTGTACAGCAATTCCGGCCAGTCCACCCCGACAAGGTCATCCCCGGACAGAACAATTCCCAGATGATTCATGGCGTTCTTCTCTCACTCTGCGGTCAAAGTCAGAACAGTCGAATCAAATCCCGGATAATAGCGGGTGATTCCATACCGTCCCAGCGTCTGTGCGGCGACAGCCGCAGCGTGTCCATCAACGAATGTAACATTGGCGAACCCCGAATGCGCCCCCACGGCCTGGGGAACGTTGGCAACCGTGGAACAGGAATAGAACACCGCGCCTCCCGTCTTCCCATTGTAGTTGTCTATCAGCAGAATGCTCGAACTCGGATTGATCGACCGGGCCGCATAAAAAACCGTATAGGCGTCAAGAACCCCGCTGCAGGAAGGCGCGTAACGGACAAAGGCAAGTCCACGGTCATATTTCGACTTTCCATAATTGGCATTGTCGATGGAATTGGCTGCACGCATGCCGATACTGGTATAATACAAATTGACATGGTCGACATTCGTGTCTTCCGGGCAGAACAGCAGATCCGTATCGGAAATATATGGCGTGGAAACAAAGTACTTGTGCGTCAAACGATACCCCCACGGCAACCCGTCATTTCCAGAAGCATTCGCCCTGGCCAGAAAAGCGCCTTTGTAGTCATCGGCATAAATCGTGATGGCCGCGGCAATCTGTCTCTGCTGATTGAGGCAGTTCGTGGCTTTGGCACGACGGCTGCGAGCCTTGTTGAGCGCCGGCAGCAGCATCGACGCCAATATCGCAATGATTGCAATCACAATAAGGAGCTCGATCAAGGTAAACGCCGCTTTGACCGTTGCCGGGTCGTTGGAGATTTCGGGTGTGTCCGCGGCCCCCCGCACCCGTTGCGTCCGGCCGCCGAATACGGAAACGAAATCGTTGTTTGTGGAAAATTCAGTCATCACAATTCACCTCCGATTTTGGGATGTCAACGAATACTGGTTCATACGCAACTCCTTGAGCTCACATCGACCAGAGATCGCGGAAGAGTTGTCGCCAAACGTGATTTTTGCAGGAACAGCGGGAATTCCGTAACCGGAAATCCGAATCAGCGGCTCATCGGCTCCATTGATGTAAAGTTCGCCGCAGTCCCGCGTTCCGTCAACCAGGATACGGATCCGGTAAAATCCATCCGGGTCCGGAGGAGGCAGAGCCACCGGCGCTCCGTCGAGAAACGAAACGGTGTTTTTCCCGAAACGCCACCCCCAGATCCGGGAACTGTCATGATTCGGAACCGGCAGACTCGTCACGAACTGAATCTGAGGCGAAGCGATGTCGTCCAGACAACGGAATGTCGCGACCGTCTCATAAATCACATGGGCTTTCCCGGACTCAAGCGGCAGGTCGAACCAGCAGCCGCTCCTGCGGTTGTCAAAAAGCAATACTCCGTTCCCCGCGGACACGGCCTCAGGGTGTCCGACGCTCAAAGGCGCGGTGGGGAATGAATTGTTTTGCATATTGAGCTCATGAATCACCGTTTTCATCTCCCGGTTCACTGTTGCGGAAAGCGGTTCGGGGTCACAGTAAATCTGAACTTCCGGCTCCAGGCGATCATGCAGGGCGAGCAGAGCCGCATCGCGAAGAGTTCCGGAACTGCTTCGAAGCACCAGATTTTTCCAGACGGAACAGCCCGTCTCCCCGGGGGAAAGCGAGCCGATCAGCAGACTGCCCGACTCCAGAAAATCGACCTTCTGCGCCGCTTTTTCCAGCAGGGAGCGATCCCGGTCGCAGGGAGTGGAGAGCACGGTTTCCAGCAGCAGAGCATCATCGGCGAAAAGCCGGAGTTTCTTCCCCTCAAACATCAATTTATAGCGATGTGTCCGGCGAGTGTCGAACGGCGTGCTTTTCCGGGCATGTTTCAGCTCCACCCGATCAAGACGAAAGCGGATCGTTTCGGAAAAACGCCCGTTGGCAACTCGCAGCACCACAGAATCCGGAACAGGAGAATCCAGCACGGTCAACTCAAACGAGAGTTCGGCTTTCCCGTCCGGATCAACGTTCAGAGGATGCGCCAGATTGCATAACGCTCCACTCAACCGATATCCTTCTGCCACAATGCGTTCCGCTTCCGGCCCGGCATTTCCCTCAAAAAGCCGACGCCAGAGTCCCTGATTCCTTCCATAGACAAACAACTCCCTCCCCGTCATCAGCACCGTCTCTGCAGCATGAGACGCCGTGGAAATCAACACGGAATTTTGTCCCGATTTCAACAAAGAGGCCGGAACCGGATAAATGAGAAGCCCCTTCCACAAGGTCCCGTCGGAAAGAGAAGAGCCGTTGAACCGAACCCTCATTGTCTCCGGCGCAGCTCCCGGACTCCAGAGCAGCAGGCGGAAATCACCGTGCTCCTCTTCTTCGCCGAGGTAAAGAGGAAGTTCCACACCACGGCCGCCCGGGATGGTCAGCGGATTGGCCGGAGTCAAAATCGGCAACAAAGCGAATTTCATCCCGTCCTTGACGAAACGGCCCGGAGTATCGTAGGAAGCGGTGAAAAAATAAAGTTTGTTTCTGCTGCGCATGGCATCCCGGTCCTCCACTTCGGAAAGGTAACGGGCATTGATCGTTCCCGGCCAGTATTCGTTGTAGGAATAAATTCCGTCGACCCCCTCCGCAAACGCCGCGGCGATCTGTCCGCGAAAATGGAGCACGGAACGATTCCGGGTCAGGAGCGGATGCTGATCTCCCGGAATCCACGGATCGGTTGTATTGGCATAAAACTTCACTCCGTATTTCTGTGCGAGCCGGGCATTCACGTGCCACGGCTCCAGATGCATTTTCGTTCCACCGATCAAAATGTCGACGAAACCCTCCTGGAGCCACCGTTCCAGATCGATGCCGATCCTGCGACAATATCCGGCACTGTCCGGGACCCGGATCGCTATCCGGATCGGACGGTTGCGCCTCTGTCCCGCAAGCCGGGTTTCCTGCCGGATGGTCCGCATCATTCCGGTAAGATCATTCACCGCCTCAGGGGTTGGCTCCCGCCCTTCGCACACGGAGCGGAAAAGAACCGGATCCCGGCCGAAATCAAGTTCAATGCCGTCGACCTCATAATTCCGGGCCACTTCCCGGATAAAGGAGATGCACAAATTCCGGATCTCCGGTTGTTCATAATTGACCGCACTCCAGATTCCGTAGGGAGGCTGCCGATCCCAGCTGCCGCACAGCCACTGCGGATGCTCCTTCTTGAGCAGCGGAAAAAGTTCCACTTCCGGATATTGCCGGATGGATCGATCCGGACGGTAAACCTGATCGTGACGCGAGTCGTTCATGCGCATAGACCAGAACACCTCCTGATTCGCGGCATGAGCGGAACGAATCACCTCCCGCAGCGGATCGGAGTTCTCCTCCCTCATTTTCCGCAATGTATATCCGAAGGAAGGCGAATCAAGGAGTGAGCAACCCGATTCCGACCGGTGGGAGAAAAGGCCGAAACCGGCACTGATCGTGCAATAGGAAACCACGCCGACATCGCTTTTGCGCAGAGGAGTGTTCCGGTAAGCGAGAAACTTTTCCACCGAATAAGGGTTCTTCTCGGAAAAATAGCGGATATCGCAACCGTCATTATTGAAAATCACCAGGCGGCTTTTCTTCGTCCCGTCCTCCGTTCCGTTCGGTGACTCCGCGCCGAAAACCATTGCCGCCGACAGAAAGAAATACACAGCGCCTCCCCGGCCGAACAGTTTCACTTTCATATATAATATTCCTTTCCGTATGATTTGTATTTTTCAACGTCTACACTTATATTATAGCAAATTAGAGATGGAAAGACCATATATAAGAGCCAATTTCAAAAGTATTGGCTCTCTCGTGTTAATCACTTGTTTTTTCGTGCGTCAAAACCGTTTCGGCGCACT
>NZ_CALXSK010000037.1 GCF_944391105.1 uncultured Victivallis sp. | reverse complement strand
GTAAGTTAATCGCCATAAATTACACGCCGCAAGCAGAAACCGCGAACGTCAGCTATTTATCATACCATCTCCTTTCTTATGGTAAAGTTAAATTTTTTACGGAATCCCGTTCGATGAGCTTCATCGGAATTTCGAACTTGAAATAATCCTTCTGCCTGTCGAGGATCGCGGCGATTCCGGTGAATGCCGCTTCGACTTCCGCGCCGATGTCTGCGCAGACGGCGGTCAACGCCGGATGGTAGAACCGGCCGATTTGTTCGGTTGAGTGTGCCATGATACTGACATCATCAGGCAACTCGCAGCCGAACTCCCGCAGTGCGGCCATGATCCCCGGGGCACTCTCGCCATAGAGACTGTAAACGGCGGTGAAGTTGATCTGGCCATCATGTTCCGTCAGGAAACGTTTCATGCCGAGGTAGGCGCGATGCTGTGCAAATTCACCACTGACTGTCATGCAGTCGATATGAGTCAACTCCATGTTGAAGAGTTCGGCAACGTGCGAAAATGCTGCAACAAGTTTTTCCGTCGCCCGAGTGTGCGGTTCGCTTTGCAGAATTGCAATTTTCTGATGTCCATGTCGGTACAGATAGGTGCAGGCCTGAATCGCGCCGTCAGCATCATCGGAGTGAACATTGCTGACGGAAAAACTACCGGTATCGACGTTCAGCAGTACAGTCGGAATCGACAGTTCCGCCAGGAATTTCATCTCTTCGCGGGAGATGTTTGAACTCGGCATTTGAATGATGGCCGCATCGAAGTTTTCGGTCGAAAGAAACTGAATCGTATTCCGGTCTGGGGGCATTATGACCTCTTTCAACTGCCATCTTTCATGCGAGTCCGCATAGGCGCATGCTTTTCGGCGCCATTCCCGGCACACTTCCCCCGGCCAGTCCGGCATTACGAGCAGCACTTTGCGCGCGTTCGGGCGGCGGGTCACGCTGCTGAAAATGCCCACTTGCGGTATCCGGTCGATCAGCTGATTCGCCTCCAGACGTTCGAGCACCTCGTCCAGCACACCGCGATGGCACTTGAACTTGTCCATGAGCTTCCGTACGGAATAAAATTTCGTCCCGGCCGGAAAGTTGTCGAGTTCCCGGTTCAGGGTCTGATACAGAGTTTCAATTTGCGGTTCCAGTCTCATAATCTGTACATTCCAAGTTGGCCTTCACCCATATTATACCGAAAATGCACACTTTGCACGATAACTGTGCATGATTTTTTTGAAATTTTTTTCTGTGCGAGAATCTTTTGGGACCGGAAAATGAAAAAATTTGTCAAATTCTTTCATAAACTTGCAAAAATAAAAAAATGTGATACAATATAAACATGATCAGTCATGGGAACAATCGAAAACTGCTTACCCCGGAGCGCGAGGCTTTGATCCTGGAGGCGCTCGGGAACGGGGTCCGGACGATCTCGGAACTGGCGGCAACGCTGCAGGTCTCCGAGGCGACCGTGCGGCGCGATCTGCGCACACTCGAACAGCGCGGCGAACTTCAGCGCGTGCACGGCGGCGCGGTGAGAGTCGACGAGGGGACAAAACGCGAGTTGCTGTTTCACGAGAAGGCCACGTTGCGCGCCGATGAGAAGGAGCGCATTGCCGAGGCCGCGCTCGGGCTCATCGAGAATGGTGACTCGGTTTACCTCGACGGCGGCAGCACCGTCCTCGCACTTGCGCGCAAACTCGAGAGTCGCCGCGAACTGACCGTCGTGACGAATTCCCTCATGGCCGCGGCTGAACTCATGGAGTCAGGACACAAACTCATCCTGCTCGGAGGAGAGTTCCGACCGCTTTCGCGCACGCTGGTCGGGCCGCTGACCTCTCCGATCGGGGAGGCGCTGCACATCGGCAAGGCGTTTTTCGGCACGATCGGGCTCACGGCGTCCGGCGTCTCCACCACCGATCCGGGCGAGGCGTTCACGAAGAAATTGATCCTCGGCCGCGCGGAGCAGGCGATTCTGCTGGCTGACTCCGGAAAGTTCGGGCGCACATCGCTCGTCGAAGCGGGGAAACTCGATGACTTCGACATCGTCGTGACCGATTCCGGCGCTCCGTCTGAACTGCAGAAGATATTGAAGAAAAATAAGATCAAACTCATAATGGCATAACACCAACCAGAGGAAAGCAAAATGGCGAACAACTATCTCTCCGACCGTGGCCCCGATTTCCGCAAGACAACCATCCGACTCAAGCCGATTCCCGCCTACACATTCTCGAAGACGCTGGCCGAGGAGTACAAAGCCAAAGAGATTTCCAAAGCCGAAGCCGCCGAACTTTACGAGTCGATGCTCGTGATCCGCGAATTCGAGGATATGATCAACAAATGCCGCACGGGTGCTTACGAGGTCATCAGCGACTACAACTACCGCGGACCGACCCACCTCTCCATCGGCCAGGAGGCGACCGCCGCCGGCGTCTGCTCGATGCTGAACATCACGGACCTCATCACTAGTACGCACCGCGGGCACGGCGACTCGATCGCGAAGGGATTCCATGCGATCAAGCGCATGACCGAAGCCGAACTGCACGAACGCTGCCCGGAATTCGCAACCCTCTCCGGCGAAGAGTTGCGCGAGGCGGTTCTGGAGGATCACGTCTTCCGCACGATCGCCGAGCTTTTCGGCAAGGAGGAGGGGTACGGCAAGGGACGCGGCGGCGGCATGCACATCGCGGACTTCCGCGTCGGCCACCTCGGCGCGAATGCGATCGTCGGCGGCGGCATCCCGATTGCGACCGGCGCGGCGATGACCTGCCGCATCGAGGATTCGATGAAGGGGCGTGTCGTCTGCTCGTTTGCGGGGGACGGCGCCTATTCGAACGGCGTCGTGCTTGAGGCGCTGAACTGGGCGAGCCAGGATCAGTTCCGGGGGGATCTGGCCGAGACCGATTTCGGACTGCCGATCATCTACTGCCTCATCAACAATCACTACGGCATGACCGGACGCGCCGACGGCGAAGTGACCGGCGTCGACCATCTCGCGCGGCGCGGCGCCGGATTCGACAATGACAACATGCACGCGGAGATCGTGAATGGCATGGATATCCTCGCCGTCCGCGACGCGATTGCCCGCGCGAAGGCGCTCATCGCAAAGGGCGAGGGTCCGGTCCTGCTTGAGTTCGACACGTATCGTTACTACGGCCATTCGCTCTCGGACCCGCGTAATGAATACCGCACCCGCGAGGAGGAGGCGCGTTGGAAAGAGGTCGATCCGGTCGCGACGTTCCGGGCGCGTCTGCTCGAAGCGAAAATTATGAACGAGAAGGAGTTGAGCGCGCTTGAGGCGAAGGTCGCCGCGCGGAACGCCCGCGCCGCCCGTCGCGCCGCCGACGCCGCCGATCCCGATCCGGCCGACGTGATCAAATACATGTACACCGATACCGACAGCGAAGTCGTTCCGGCGGCTTATGCCTCTCCGAAACTCTATGAGCCGCTGCCGCGCGCCAGGCGCGATGCGAACGGCATGGTCACCTACCGCGATGCGATCAAGGAGGGACTCTGTGAAGAGATGGCGCGTGACAAGCGGGTCGTGCTCTTCGGTGAGGACGTCGCGGAGTACGGCGGCGCGTTCAAGCTCTCGAAGGGAATGCTCGAGGCGTTCGGACGCGACCGGGTTTTCAACACTCCGATCTCCGAGGCGTGCATCTGCGGCGCGGCGGTCGGCATGGCGATGACCGGCTACCGCCCGGTGGCGGAGCTGATGTACATGGATTTCGCGCTGATGTCCTCCGACCAGATCTCGAACCAGGCCGCGAAGTGGCACTACATGACCGGTGCTTCGACGGAGGTTCCGCTCGTGGTGCGCTGCAGCGTCGGCGGCGGCAAGGGGTACGGCGGGCAGCATTCGCAGTCGCTCGAGTCGATGTTCGCGCACATTCCGGGGACTTACGTCGCGTATCCCTCGAATCCTTACGATGCGAAAGGAATGATCAAGACTGCCGTCCGTACGAACAATCCGGTGGTTTTCGTCGAAGGGCAGCTGCTCTATAACGTGAAGGGGGTGGTTCCGGAAGAGGAGTACACGGTTCCATTCGGCGTGGCGAACGTCGTGCGCGAAGGGTCGGATGTGACGATCGTCGCATGGGGTCCGGCGGTCGCGGATGCGCTCAAGGCGGCCGATCAGCTGGCGGCGGAAGGAATTTCCGCTGAGGTGATCGATCCGCGTACGCTCGTGCCGTTCGACTCCGAGGCGGTGTTCGCCTCGGTGCGCAAGACCGGGCGCTGTGTGGTCGTGAGCCAGTGCGTCGACATCGGCAGCTTCACGGGCGAGATCGTCTCGCAGGTCGTGGCGAACTGCTTCGACTACCTCGACGCTCCGGTGCTGAAGGTCGGTGCGAAGAACGGCATCGCGCCACAGGCGTATTCGCTTGAAGCGGCGTTCCTCCCCTCGGTTGCCGACATCGTCGCGGCCGTGAAGAAACTGTACTGATCGAACGGAACAGGAGGTACACATCATGGCGACCAGAATTCCCGTTCCGAAACTCGGACAGTCCGAGGAGACCGTGACCATCGCCTCGTGGCGGGTCAAGGAGGGCGACAAGATCAAGAAGGGCGATGTCCTCTTCGAGGTTGAGACCGACAAGGCCGTGCTCGAAGTCGAATCCCAGTTCGAGGGGACGATCCTGAAGATCGTGACCCCGGTCGGCGTTGAGGTCCCGGTCATGACCACGACCGCCGCGATTGTCGGAGAGCCCGGCGAAGCGGTTCCGGCCGAGATGCTCGCGGCGGCTCCCGCTCCCGCGCTCACGCCCACGCCTGCTCCTGCGGCTCCCGCTCCCGCGCCCGCGCCTGCTCCTGCGGCCCCGGCAGCGCCTGCGCCGAAAGCGTCAGCCCCGGCTGCGCCCGTGGCTCCGGCTCCGGCTCCGGTGATTCCGCCTCCGGCTCCGGCTCCGAAGGCGGCGGCTCCGGCGAAGAAGCCGGTCTCGCCGCGAGCGAAGAAATTTGCGGCGGATTACCTGATCGACGTCGCGAAAGTTCCCGCCGCGGGCGTTCGCGTGACCGAGCAGGATGTGAAGAACTATCTCGAGTCGACCGGATATTTCCAGCGGAAGATCACGCCGGTGGCTCTGAACCTCGCCGCCGAGGCGAAACTTGAGATGACCGAACTCGAAGGAACGGGGGAGGGCGGCCGTATTACGATCGCCGACGTGAAGGCCGCGATCGCCGAACGTCCGAAGCCGTTCAATACGATGCGCAAGGTCATCGCCCAGCGGCTGACCCAGGCCAAGCAGACGATTCCGCACTTTTACGTCACGGTCGCGGTGGATATGAGCGACCTCATGGAGAAACGCCGCAAGCTGAAGGCCGGGGGAATCAACCTCTCCGTCAACGTCTTTATCATCAAGGCGGTCGCACTGGCGCTCAAGGAGTTTCCGAATGTGAACGCCTTCTGCGACGGCGTTTCGGTTTCGCAGAAGTCGAAGGTCAACATCGGCATGGCCGTGTCGGTCGACAACGGGCTCGTGGTGCCGGTTATCGCGAACGCCGACCGCAAGGGGCTCGACGAGATTCAGGCCGAATCGGGTGAACTCGCCGAAAAGGCGCGCGCGGGCAAGCTCACGCCGGATGAAATGAAAGGCGGAACCTTCACGATTTCGAACATGGGCATGATGAACGTCGAGAGCTTCCAGGCGATCGTGAATCCGGGCGAGAGTGCGATTCTCGCGGTCGCGAGCTGCATTCCGACCCCGGTCGTGCGCGACGGCGAAATCGTTGTTCGCGACATCATGAAGATCACGGTTTCCGCCGACCACCGCATCGTCGACGGAGCGATGGCCGCCGCATTTGCGAACTGCATCCGCGCCAAACTTGAGGATGCTTCGCTCTGGGACTCCCTGATCTGAACGACGGTTTGTTCCGATTCCCGGGTGGTTTTCCGCCGCCCGGGTTTTTTCATGCAAAAAAAACGCCGGCGCGGTCGTGCGTCGGCGTTTTCGAATGGCGGAATTTACTGCTGCTGCATGTCGGTGACCGGCTGCCAGGTCGCGTTGGTGACCTGGGCGTTGTTCGGACCGCCGGAGGTGATTTGCAGCACCCACACCTGGCCGGTGACGGTGTCGATCTTCAGGACGACCTGCTGTTCGTTGCCGACTCCCTGCTGCAGAGTCAGAGTATCGACCTCCGCCGCGACGAGAGCATAGCGGCCCGCGTTGAAGAGCTGCGAATCGCTGCTGCTGTCCGCCTGCGCGGGCAGCGAAGTCAGAACTCCCGCCGCAACCAGAACCGCCGCAGCGATGCCGCCGATGATCATCAGTTTCTTCATAAAATAGCCCCCTCTGTTGCAGATGCTGCCGGAATCGGCCGGCGCCGATATCGGAAATGGTAACCTTTTCTTCTATAAGGTAACATCGATTCCGGAAAAAGCAAGTCGAGACGCGGCAAAATGACGGCAGTGCTCTGTTCCGCTCATTTCCGCAGCAGTTCGTGCCGTTTTTCCAGAAGCCGGCGCGTGAGCAGCGTCGATCGCGGTTCGAGCCGCGCATTCTCCACTGCAAGCTGAACCGCCCGGCGGCTGCCGACCAGAATCAGCAGTTTCTTTGCTCTGGTCATGGCCGTGTAGAGCAGATTCCGCTGCAGCATCATGTAATGCTGGCTCAGAAACGGCAGGATCACAACCGGGAATTCGCTTCCCTGCGATTTGTGGACGGTCACGGCGTAGGCGTGCGTGATCTGGTCGGCTTCGTCGAAGTGATAGGTGACGGTGTGCGGCCCGTCGAAGAGCACGCTGAACTTTTTTGCGGGAACATCGATCCGGGCGAGCCGCCCGAGGTCGCCGTTGAACACGCCCTTGTCGTAGTTGTTCGTGATCTGCATGACCTTGTCACCACATTTGAACACGCGCTCGCCGAACTTGAACTGCCGCTGTTCCTGAGGATTCAGCAAGGCTTCGATCCGTTCGTTGATTGCGGCGGTTCCGCAGAGGCCCCGGTTCATCGGGGTCAGGATTTGAATGTCGTCGACGGGATCGAACCCGAACCGGGCCGGAATCCGGTCCGAGACGAGTTTTTCGATGATCGAGAGCGCCTTCTCCGGGTCGTCCTGTTCGATCCAGTAGAAATCCAGAAGTTCGCCGTTGCGCATCTGCGGTTTTTCCGGCATTTGTCCGTGGTTCACGCGATGGGCGTTCACGATGATCCGGCTGTTTTCCGCCTGCCGGAAGATCTGCGTGAGTTCCGTCACGAGGAACCATCGCGATTCGATGAAACTGGAGAGCACCGTCCCCGGACCGACCGAGGGAAGCTGATCCCGGTCGCCTACAAGAACGACCGAACTCCCCGGCGGAATTGCCCGGAACAGCGCCTGCGCAAGCAGAATATCAAGCATCGAAATCTCGTCAACGATCAGCAGATCACAGTTCAGCGGAGAGTCGGCATTGCTGTTGAACTGGTTGGTCGCCGGATCGTACTGGAGCAGCCGATGCAGCGTCTGAGCCGCGACTCCGGTCGATTCGGAAAGCCGTTTTGCCGCACGTCCGGTCGGCGCCGCGAGCGCGATTTTCAGATTCGCTTTCTGCGCACGGCGGACGATTTCGCCGACCACGGTGGTTTTGCCGACGCCGGGACCTCCGGTGATGATGCTCAGTGCGGATGCGTTGACCCGTTCGACGGCGAGCTTCTGTTCGGCGTTCAGGGTGAGACGGCTCCCCGCGACGGGGCGGAGTTTCTTCCCCGCGAAATCTTCCGACATCGCAAGGCGCGCCACAAGCGTCGGCAGTTCCGTTTCCGCGCGGGCGAGCCGCGGCGTGTAGATCTCCCCGTCCATGATTCGCAGAAGACGGCGCTCCACTGCCGCCTCGATGCCGAGTCGGGCACGTTCGGGCGGTTCGTCCGCAAGTTCCGCGGTCGCGGTCACGAGTGTCTCAAACGGACAGCAGACGTCACCGTTCGCAATCATGCCGTTGAGGCTGTGCACGGCTGCAGCGGTCAGACGCGGAATGGAGTCCCGGGGAATCCCGAGGGATTTGGCGATTTCATCGGCCTTCAGGAATCCGATCCCGTCGACCTCCTCCGCGAGCCGGTAGGGGTTCGTCTTCACCATCTGCGGCGCGGCTTCGCCGTACCGCTTGAAGAGCCGTGCGCAGAAAGCCGGAGTGATGCCGAGCCCCTGCAGGAAAATGTAACTGTCCCGCCGGGCGGCGGATTCCCGCCAGACGCGCGCGATCGCCTCGGCTTTTTTCGGTCCGATTCCGGGAATGGCTTTGAGCTGTGCCTCCCCCGCGTCGAGCATCGAGAGGGTTTTTGCTCCGAAATGGTCGACGATCAGGGCGGCGGTTTTCGGCCCGATCCCGGGAATCACGCCGGAACTCAGATATCGTTTGAGTCCCTCCGGAGTGCTCGGCAGGATGATCCGGAACTGTCCGGCCCGGAGCTGGCGCCCGAATTCCGCGTGCTGCTCCCAGACCCCCTCGACTTCGATCTCCTGCCCGGCAACCACCCCCGCGACCGGCCCGCACACTGCGTATTCCCGGCTGCCCGGTTCGCGAACCCGGATGACGGCGAACGAGCCGTCCTCGTTCTCGAAAACGACCCGGGTGATCTCTCCGCGCAGCGTCGCGTGTTGTTGTGCCTGCGGTTCGTTCATTCGTGTATCCGGCGGTAGGAATTCATGCGGAAACCATCATCGTGTTTCTGGTGGCTGGAATAAAAAAATCCCCCCCGGTACCGTCGCACCGGAGGGAATCGGAGTTCTCATGGAGTCACTTCGCGTACGGCGCAAGCGGCAGCGTGATGTTCTGCTTTTCCCAGATGTTCAGATACTGAACCGTGGTCAGCGTCACCGTCACCGCGATCAGCACGAGACTGACCGCCGCCAGCACGAGATAGAGCCTGGAAGGCGCATCAACTCCCGGAGCCGCCTTGGGCTTCGCCGGCATGACGGGCTCTTCCTTTTTCACTTCCGCCTTTTCGCCTTCCGCGGTTTTCAAATCTCCACCGGGCAGCTTGGAGTTCGCGCTGCCGACCGGTTTGAGCTGCAGATCGTCCTCGTCCTTCTTGGGGGTCGGGATCGTAGGCACAGCCTGCGGCGTGGCCTGCTGCGGAGCCACCTGCGGACGCAGTGTCCCGGCCGGAAGCGGTTTCGCAACGGGAAGCGAATGGGATGGCGCCGTCTGGTCGCCTTCCGGCTGATGATGCGGCGCCGCCGGTCCGTGTCCCGGCAGAACCATGGTCGCTTTCGACGCCTCCGCCGGTTTCGCCCCCGGAAGCGGAACCTTCGGCGGGATCATCCCGCCGGGCCGGGCCGGGCGGGCGATTTTGATCGTATCGCTGCTGTCGATGTCGGTTTCACCGGGCTCCGAACCCGGGGCGACTTTCAGCTGAGACGGCGTAACGGCGGAGGGGCGCAGCCGCACGGTTTTGCGGGTTTTGGTGTCGTCGGATTCCGACGGTGCCGCACCGGTGGGGCCGTCGATCTTCACGCTGGCCGGAGAGACGGCGGTCGGCTTGAGTACGATCGTTTTGCGGGTCTGGGTGTTCGCCCCGTCCCCGGCGGGTTTCTGCACAACCGGAATCTTCGGCTGTATGGCCGGGCCGGTCTGTGTGGAGATCGGTTTGAGCTTGACGGTTCGACGGGTCTGCGTATCCTCCATGACCTCAAGATTGCCGGTGTCGGTGTCCCGGCCGCTCAACGGATCGGTGAGCGGAGCCTTCGGCATCGGCGTAAGGTTGATCCCGGCCGGTGTCACCGAGGGGCGCAGCCGCACGGTTTTTCTGGTCTTGGTATCGTCGCTGTCCTGGGCAGGAGCATTGTCCTGATTGATTTTATCCGGATCGACCATCTTTCACCCTTTCATTCTGGCTGTCCAAATCGAAAACATAATCTCACACTGAAGAATTTAACGCCGCTTTTCGGAAATTCAATCTTTTTCTCTGCCGAATCCGCAAAAATATTGGAAAAAAACGGCGATTTTCCTGCCTTTTTCCAAAATTTCGCTCAATCTTCGGTCCGCAGAATCAATTGAACCGACGTGCTGCCGTTGCTCGGAGCCGGTACCCGGTCGAGATTCGCGAGCAGCCGCTGCACCGATTCATCCATCGGAACGTTGCCGCTGCGGGCGAGGATTCTGGCGCTTGTCACCCGGCCGTCGGCCGCGATCGAAAGCTGGATCGTGACCTGCGGGCGGGCATCCCCGAGCAGCGACCCCGGCGGCTCCGACCAGCGGGACTTGATGTAGTTTCCGAGCCGGTCCCAGTAACGGCGGTCTTCCCCCTGTGCGCCGCCGCCCGGGGTGGCGTTATTCTGTTTCCCGTACGCCTGAGCCCGGTCCGCGTCACCGATCGGCACGGCGAGATTGCGGTTGCTTCCGCCGCCGCGTTTTTCCGCCGCCGCCCGCGCGAGCGCAACCTGTTCGGCCGCGCTGAGCTGCCGCGGCTTGCTGGTCTGCCGGGACGGTTTGCTGACTTTCCGGGTGGTCTGCTGTTTCGGTCTGGTCGTCTGCCGCTTCGGTTTCGGTGTCGGTTTCGGCGTTTGCCGCTTGACGACCGGCGGGTTTGGAGTCGGCTTCCGCGTCTGCGGTTTGACGACCGGCGGGGCCGGAGTCTGCTTCCGCACCTGCGGCGCGGGCGGCGCGGGAATGGATGGCGCCGGCGGTTCCGGAGAGGCGTTTTCCACCGGGCGCAGGCGCGACGGCGGCCCGACCTCCTCCCCGGTCGAGAGCGGCCCGATGAGCTTCACCTTGAATGCGCTCTCCTGCGGCGAACGCCAGTTCTGGTAGAGCACCAGCCCGAGCGGCCCGAAGATCACCAGGCAGTGGATGAGAACGACCTGCACGCCGATCGTGCAGCGCAGTTTCCGGGAGGTCAGCGGCCCGGCCTCTCCCGTCCGCAGCGGTGGGGCGACAGTCAGTTCTCTCATCTATTTCCCCTCCGCCTGGGTGACGAGTGATACGTCATCAAATCCGGCATGGCGGATCAGCGCCATGAGTTCAATGACGTCGTTATAGGTACGGGAGCCGTCTGCCCGCAGCAGAAGCTGGGTCTTCGGCGCGTTTTCCTTGAGCCGGGTGAGATACGCAGTCAGCTCCTCCCGGGTCACGACCTCCTTGTCGAATTCGATCGTGCCGTTTTTCGTGAGCGTCACGCTTTTGAAGTTGTCCTCCGGAAGTTTGTCGCTGTTCATCTCCGGCGGGGAGATGTTCGTGCCGTATTCCATAAGCGGCATCGTAATCATAAAAACGATGAGCAGCAGGAACGTCAGGTCCAGGAGCGGCGTGACGTTGATCTGGTCGATGGCAGCCATCTGCCGTCTTTTGCGGCGGCCTCTCATTCGGCGGCCTCCCCGGCGCGTTCGGCGGCTTCTCTGGCCATTTCCTTTGCGATGCTCAGCTGTTCGAGCTTGACCCGCGCCATGAATTCATCTGAGAAGTTGTCGAGCTGTGTGGCGATGTTGCGCACCGTCGAGGTGAGCAGATTGTATCCGATGAGCGAGGGAATCGCCACGATCAGACCCGCGACCGTTGTGAGCAGCGCACCCGCCACGCCCGGCGCCAGCGCCGAGAAATCCGATTTCCCCGCCGCCGCGATGCCGCAGAACGCGAGCATGACGCCCCAGACCGTTCCGAACAGCCCGAGGAACGGGCTCACGCTGACCATCGTCGCGAGGAAGCCGATTCGCGTTTCGAGTTCGATTTCCTGACCGGAAACCTCGCTGATGAGCACCGCTTCGATCGCATTGTACTGCGCTTCGGAGAGGCGGGTCGGGCGGTTCGCAACCCCGGTTGTCCGGCTGTACGTGGCCGGATCGCTTTCATAAAACTCCAGAAGTTTTTCAACCCCCTGGTTGTAGATCTGTGCGGCGGGACTCGCGTTGCCCGCGGCTTCTCGCAGCAGCTGCTGGCTCGTGATGCTCCGGTTTTTCGACGACTTGAAGCGGGCGACGAACTGGCGCGACAGCTTCTGCGCCCGGTAGAGCGAGATCCCTTTTTCGATCATGACCGACCAGGTGAATGTGGAAATCACCAGCAGCAGGACGACGATGCTTTTGCCGAGCGTATCGCTGTTTTCAAATGCGTAATAGACTCCGGGAGTCTCCGCGAGGAAGAGGGAAAAAGACGTCATATTGAAAAAAACTCCGAGAAAGTTGAAACTGCACCCTTTATAAAATATAATACAGGGGTTATATTCTGCAAATGTATGCTTGCGATAAAATCCAAAAAAAACGGAGAAAAAACATGGCACAGGAAAAACTCGTACTCGGTTTCGATGTCGGCGGAACCAAAATCGGAGTCGGACTCGGCTCGAGCGAAGGACGGATTCTCGGCAAGGCGCGCATCGAAAACGTCGACACCTATCCTGACGACATTCTGCCGCAGATGGTCGATGAGGCGAAGAAACTCGTTTCGGGTGCGGGTTTGAAGATGGAGCAGATCGCCGCATTCGGCATCTCCGCGCCGTTCCCGGCCGACCCGGTCAACGGCATCATGACCGCCCCGACCAACAACCGCCACTGGCGCAACGTTCCGATTCTGCAGTATCTGCGTGACAATCTGCAGCTGCCGGGCTGCTTTGAGAACGATGCGAACTGCGGCGCTCTGGCCGAATGGTTTTTCGGCGCGGGCCGCGGCTGCCGGGATTTCATCTATCTTACGATGAGCACCGGTATCGGCGGCGGCATCATCGCGGCGAACCATCTGGTCCGCGGCGGCCGCGCCCTCAGCGCCGGAGAGCTCGGACACATCTGCGTTGAACTCGGCGGACGTCAGTGCAACTGCGGCCTCAAGGGGTGCTATGAGGCGTATGCCGGCGGTCGAGCGCTCGCCCAGCGCATGCAGGAGGAGCTCCGCGACCGGCCCGACAGCATGATCATGCAGCTCGTCGGCGGCAATGTGAATGCGATCGACATGGTCCCGCTCGAAAAGGCGGTGCGCGCAAACGATCCCTACGCCGTTGCGCTCTGGGATGAGATGAGTCTGCGCAATGCGCAGGCGTTCGGCATGTTCATCAACATGTTCAATCCGGAGCGGCTTGTGCTCGGCACGCTCGCGTGGGCGGTCGGCGACCTTTACACCGATCCGATCAAGAAGTATCTGCCTCAGTTCTGCTGGAAGGAGCCGATGGAGGCGTGCGAACTTGTCTCCTCCGAGTTGCGGCGCGACATCGGTTACTATGCGGGCGTCGCGGCCGCCCTGAACTATCTGAAGGAACAGGAAGAAAAACGCGGCTGACCCCCGGTGAGAGGCTGTCATGGAACGGAAGTATCTCCTCGGTATTGACATCGGCGGGACCAAATGTGCCGCCATTCTGGGGGCGGCGGATTCCGCCGGCACGATTGAGATCCTCGGCAAAAACCGGTTCGCCACGGCGGAGGCGGGGAGTCCGCGGGCGTGTCTCGAAATGCTCGCCCGGTCCGGGAGAGAGCTCTGTGTCCGGAGCGGCGTTTCTCCCGATTCGGTGTGCGGGTGCGGCGTCTCCTGCGGAGGGCCGCTCGACAGTCGTCGGGGAATCATCCTTTCTCCGCCGAACCTGCCGGGATGGGACGCGATTCCGGCGGTGGAGATTCTCGAGCATGAGCTCGGGATTCCCGTCCGGCTTCAGAACGATGCGAATGCCTGTGCGGTCGCGGAGTGGCGGTTCGGAGCCGGACGCGGCGTGCGGAACATGATTTTCCTGACATTCGGGACGGGGCTCGGCGCGGGATTGATCCTCGACGGCAGACTTTACTGCGGAATCGGCGACTCGGCGGGCGAGTGCGGGCACATCCGTCTCGCCCCGGTCGGGCCGGTCGGATTCGGAAAGAGCGGCTCATTCGAGGGATTCTGCTCCGGCGGAGGCATTGCGCAGCTCGCGGCGATTCGGGCGCGCGAGCAGCTTCAGCTCGGGAAAAAAGTCGCGTGGTGCGCTTCGATTGACGCTCTGACCGGACTCAATGCGAAAATCGTCGGCGACGCGGCCGAGGCGGGCGACCCGCTCGCACTCGCCGTCTACGAGGAGTGCGGACGCTATCTCGGGCGCGGATTGGCTCTCCTGATCGACCTCCTGAACCCGGAGCGGATCGTCATCGGCAGCATCTTCGCGCGGTCGGAAAGGCTTCTGCGCCCGGCGATGGAGCGCAGCATCGCCGAAGAGGCGCTGTCCGCCGCCGCCGCACAGTGCCGGGTCGTCCCGGCAGCTCTCGGCGAGGCGATCGGCGATTATGCGGCGCTGGCGCTGGCGCTCGGGGAGTTCTGACGATGGCGTTTCGGGTGGAGCAGCTTCGTGTGGGCGGTTACGACCACAACTTCTCCTATCTGGTGACAGCGGAGAACGGGGATGCGGCGCTGATCGATCCGACCGGAGATTGCGGAGTCATCCGCCGTGCTGTCGAGGCGGCGGGGCGGATTACGCCCCGGTACATTCTTCTGACCCACGGGCATCAGGATCACTGCGAATGTCTCGGCGAGGTGCGCAGTTTCTTTCCCGCTGAAATTGCGAGCCACCCGACCCATCCGCACGCGGGCGGGATCAAACTGTACAACGGCCGGAGAGTTCCGTTCGGCGATGGGTGGATCGAGGCGATCGCAACGCCGGGGCACTCGCGCGATTCGGTTTCGTTCCGGCTCTCGGACGACTCGGCGCTTTTCACGGGGGACACGTTGTTCGTCGGCTGCGTCGGCTTCTGCCGCTCGAAGGAGATGTTTGATACGATTCGGAAAAAGATTCTGCCGCTGCCGGATTCGCTCGTGATCTACTCCGGGCACGATTACGGCGAGGTCCCGTACCGGACGCTCGGGGAGGAGAAGGCGCACAATCCCTATCTGCGCTGTGCGACGCTCGAAGAGTTCCGGGAACAACTCAAATTGCTGGAGTGAACCTTCTCATGGATGTGTTGACGCTTTGTTCCATCATCGTGGTGCTGCTGATTCTGCCGTGCGTGCTGCTTTTGTTTCTGCGTCCGTCGATCACGCTGAAGCTGGTCGTCTGGATTCTTCGGCACACGTTTCTGCGTCTGCGGGTCGAGGGGGGGGAGAACATTCCGGACTCCGGGCCGGTGCTGCTGGTGTCGAACCATGTTTCCCTGATCGACATGCTGCTGATTCAGTCGATTTCGCGTCGTCCGGTCCGGTTCATGGTGCGGCAGGAGGTTCTCGATTTCGTTCCGACCCGTTTCCTCTTCTGGTACCTCGGGGTGATCCGGGTTCCGTCGATCGCGCACCCGAAGGCGATGCACCGGTTTTTTCTGCGGGTGCGCGGAGAGCTGCGGCGCGGCGGAGTATTGTGTCTGTTTCCGGAGGGGAGCATCTCCGGAAACGGCGGATTGATGCGCTTCCGCTCCGGCGTTGCGCCGCTGCTTCCGGCCGGGGTCGAGGTGTCGGTGATCCCCGTGCGGATCGGGATGCTCTGGGGGCGGCTCTTCACGCTTGAAAAGGGAAAACTCAAGTACCGCGCCCCCCGGACTCTGCCGCTGAATTTCAGTTTGAAGGTGGGGCGTCCTGCCTCGCCCGGGCTTTCGGCATTCGAATTCCGGCAGCTCATCTCCGAGCTCGGAGCGGAGGCCGAGGCCGCGCCGCAGCCGGGCGAACTGCCGCTGCATGTCGTTTTCGCAAAACGGGCGAAACGCCACCCCTTCGAGGTGACCTATCTCGATGCGGACGGAACGAAGTGTACGAATTTCGAGATGCTTGTGCGGGCCGCGATTCTCTCGCGCCGCGTGCGCGAACTCAGGAGCGAATCGCGTTACGTCGGTGTTCTGCTGCCGAACTGCACGGCCATGACCGCGGCGATGTTCGCCGTTCTCTTCGCGGACCGGACCCCCGCCGTGGTCAACTTCAGTTCCGGGGCGGAGGTCGCGCTCGAAGCCCTCGGACGAGCCGGGGTCGAATCCATTCTCACGAGCCGCAGATTTCTGCGGAAACTCGGTTGGAACGAGACGCCGAACATGGTGATCCTGGAAGACGTCGCCGCGCAGGTGACGCCGGCCGAAAAACGGCAGACTGCGCTGCTGTGCGCGTTGATGCCGTTCCGGATGCTCATGCGCCACCTTGCGCCGCGCAGCGCTTTCAACGTCGGGCTGGAAGCTGTGCTGCTCTTTTCCAGCGGTTCGACCGGAAAACCGAAGGCGGTGCAGTTGACCCACCGCAACATCAACTGCGATTTGTGGGCGTTCTGGCGCATGATCCTGTGGAGCAGGCGCGACCGGATCGTCGGAAATCTTCCGCTGTTTCACGCGTACGGGTTCACGGTCGAATTCGCCTTTCCTGCGCTTTCCGGCACTCCGGTGATCTATCTTCCGAATCCGCTCGATGCGGCGGGAGTGGTGAAGGCGATCGACGAATTCGGCATCACACTGCTGACCGCGACTCCGACTTTTCTGCAGGGATATCTGCGCAAGGCGACGCCGGAACAGCTTAAAACGCTGCGTCTGGTCATCACCGGCGCGGAGAAGCTGCGCCCCGAACTTGCCGCGAAATTCCGCGCGATGACCGGGCTTGAGATCATCGAGGGGTACGGCTGCACGGAGCTTTCGCCGATTGTGACGATCAACCTCTGCAACTCCATCTATGAACTCGGGAAACGGGCGCACCATCCCGGCAGCATCGGAATCCCGCTGCCGGGCATCCATGTGCGGGTGGTCGACCCCGAGAGCGGCATCGAACTCGGGCCGGATTCGCCGGGGCTCATGCAGGTCAAGGGCGGAACCGTCATGAAAGGGTATCTGAACGATCCGGAACAGACCGCCCGCGTCATCCAGAACGGCTACTACAACACCGGCGACATTGCGCGGATCGACCGCGAAGGGTATGTCTACATCACCGGGCGCGCTTCGCGCTTCAGCAAGATCGGCGGAGAAATGGTTCCGCATGAGCTGGTCGAGCAGGCGATCGCCGGGTTGCGCGGCCGCGAGGAACGCGAAGTTGCTGTCACCGGCCGCCCGGATCCGAAGCGCGGCGAGCGGCTTGTGGTGTTTTACACGGCGGAGGATCTCGATCCCGCGGCGGTGATCGAGCTCCTGCGTGCGGAGAAGCTGCCGAATCTGTGGATTCCGAAAGCGGAGGATTTTGTGAAAATCGACCATCTTCCGCTGCTCGGAAGCGGCAAACTCGATCTGACCAGACTTAAAAAACTCGCGGAGGAGCTTTCATGAAGAAGATCGTCTGTCTCGGTTCTCTGAATCTCGACCATGTCTACCAGGTCGACCACTTTGTCCGCCCCGGCGAGACGTTGAATTCGGCGGGATATTCGGTCGGCTGCGGCGGCAAGGGGCTGAATCAGTCGATCGCGCTTGCGCGGGCCGGGGCGCCGGTCATGCACGCGGGAAAGATCGGTCACGACGGCGCGATGCTGCGCGATACGCTTATGAGGGCAGGGGTCGACGTTTCGCTCGTGACGGAGGGGAATACTCCGACCGGGCACGCGGTGATCCAGGTCGATGCGAAGGGGGAGAATGCGATTCTGCTCTTCGGCGGTGCGAACCGGGAGATCACGGAAGTGGAGATCGATTCCGCGCTCGACGCGGCGGAAGGGGGAATCCTGCTGCTTCAGAACGAAATCAATTCGATCGATCTTGTTTTCCGCAAGGCGCATGAGCGCGGAATTCCGGTCGCCTTCAACTTCGCCCCGTTCGACCCGGAGGATGCGAAACAGCTGCCGCTCGGATTGTTGAGTTACCTCATCGTTAACGAGATCGAAGGCGCGGGCGTGGCCGGGGTGGAGGATCCGAAGGCGATTCTCGTGGCGCTGAAATCGAACTATCCGGAGTGTCGCGTGATCCTTACGCTCGGCAAAGCCGGTTCGGCGTTTCTCGACGACGATGGCGCGATGGTGATGCTCCCGCCGTATCCGGCCGAAGTGGTCGATACCACGAGCGCAGGCGACACGTTTATCGGCTATCTCTTCGCGGGATTGCTCGAGGGAATGGCGCTGAAAGAGGCGATGGAACTCGCGACCCGGGCATCTGCGATCACGGTCAGCCGGCCGGGCGCGGCCGATTCGATTCCGTTCCGGAGCGAACTGGCGTAAAACGGTGTTTTTGCAGGAGCAGAAGATGCGATGCTGACCTACATGAAAATCACGAATTTCGCGCTGATCGAGGAGTCCGAACTGGAGTTCGGGCCCGGCTTCAACGTCGTCACCGGCGAATCGGGCGCGGGCAAGTCGATTCTGATGGGGGCGGTCGAGCTGCTGCTCGGGGGGCGGGTCGACCGCGGTGTGATCCGGACCGGCTGCGACCGCTGCGTCGTGGCCGGCAGCTTCGTGGTTCCGGCGCGGCTGATCCCGGCGGTGGAGGCGATTCTCGGCCCGGCGGAGATTCCATTCGACCCGGCCGAGCCGTTGCAGCTGCGCCGCGTGATCGGGCAGTCGAGCGTCCGGAACTTCGTGAACGATACGCCGGTCAGTGCCCGGCTGCTCGCCGCGGTCGGGGCGCAGCTGATCGACCTGCACGGAGCCAATGAACAGCTTTCTCTGACGATTCCGGCCCGCCAGCTTGAGATGCTCGACCGCTACGCCGGAACGGAGAAAATGGCCGATGAATGCCGCCGAATCTGCGCGGAGCTCGACGAGCTTGCCCGGGAGCGCGAGGAGTTCGACCGGATGATTCCCGACGATTCCGAACGCAGCCGCCTCGAACTGGAGTTGGAGGATATCGACAAGGTCAACCCCGCTCCCGGAGAGGACGAGGAGCTCTCCGCCCGATTCCGGATCGCGGGGAACTCCCGGCTGGTGCTTGAGACGGCGGGACGATTGACTGCGGCGCTGACCGAGGAGGAGGATTCCGTCTCCGACCGGATGGCGGGCGTCTACCGCAAACTTCTGGAACTCTCGCGCATCGATGAGGCGCTCGCGGGGGGGCTGCTTGAAGAGTGCGACCGGATCCAGGAGGAGATCGGCGCTCTCTCGAACCGCATCTCGGAGCTGGCTGATAAAGTTGAACTCGATCCCGAGGCACTCGCGGCGATGGAGAGCCGTCTCGGGGAGTTGTTCACGCTCAAGCGGCGCTACGGACCGACGCTTGAGCAGGTGCTGGAACGGCGGGAGGAGGCGGCCCGACGGCTCGAACTGTTCCACAATACCGCCGAGCGCCGTGCGGAATTCGACCGGCGCCATGAGGCGTTGAACGCGGAACTGCGCGCGGCTGCGGAAAAACTCTCCGAACAGCGGAAGCGGTGCGCCGCGCGGTTCGCCGGAGAGGTGCGGGCGAAACTCGGAGCGATCGGATTCGCAAAATGCGTGCTCGAAGTGGCGTTCACCGCTGTTGAGCCCGGTCCGAACGGGATGGACCGCATTGAACTGTTGTTCAGCGCTAATGCCGGAGAGAGCGTGCATCCGCTGCGGAAAATCGCTTCGAGCGGAGAATTGTCGCGCCTCATGCTCGCATTGAAGACGGTTCTGGCCGATGCGGACGCGATTCCGGTGGTTGTCTTCGACGAGATTGACGTGAACATCGGCGGTGAAACGGCAAACCGGGTGGGCGAGGAGCTCCACAACCTGGGACGCAACCGGCAGATTCTCTGCATTTCGCACCTCGCGCAGGTTGCGGCGCGGGCCGACCGCCATTTCCGGGTCGAAAAACACACGCAGGAGGGACGCACGTTTTCCGAGTGCCGCGAACTTGACGCGGAGGCGCGTGTGAGGGAGATCGGCCGCATGCTCGGCGGCGGTGCTTCCGCCGAAACCCATGCGCGCGACATCCTGCGCCGCATCGCAGAATGACGAAGTCGCGTCTCAAACATGAAAATTTGCTTTTTTTGACTTGACACACTTGACTTTTCTGAAAAATTGATTCATAATATATAGCACGAGCTATATGTGAAGATCCAATGGTGTGGATTATTTTTTTTGATCATTGATATAGCACGAGCTATAACAGGGTAATAAGATGGTGGAAGCAACTGGGCGGGAAGAGGCCAAGCGGCAGGTTACCGTGGCGATGATTGCAAAACACGCGGGAGTTTCGCGTGTTGCGGTATATGCCGCTTTGAATCCGGATAAGAAAACAACGGTCGGCATCAGCGAAAAGACGAAAAACAAGATTCTTGCGGCTGCCGAGGAACTCGGTTATATTCCAAACGACTTGGCTCGTACACTGGTTTCTGGGCGCAGCCGCAACATCGGGCTGCTGCTGCCCTCGAATCGTTCCGCCATGTCTCAGGAGTTGATTTCCGCGTGCAGCAGGCTTTTCGTGGACAACGGTTATCTTGTGATTTCAGAGTCCTCGGAGGGGGATGAAAAGCGTGAGCGGGAGATTTTGAACCGTTTTTTAATCCGGCGGGTGGATTGCATCATCATCTCCTGGGTCGGCGAGGAGAGCAATGCGGATTTGCGTAAGCAGTTCTGCCGGTGCGGAATTCCGATCATCAACATCCGGAACCGTGAACCGGATTACGATTGCTCTGCCGCGGTCAGTTTTGACGAAGGACAGGTCATGCGGATGATCTGCGGGGTGTTGGGCAATTGCGGACTCCAAAGGCTCTGGTATGTGGGAAGTGGTGTTCCGGAAAGCAATTCCAGTTGCTGGCGGCGCACCCACCTGCAAAATGCCGTCACAGAACATCCTGGTATGCGGCTGGTCGGAATGACCAGCTTCCTCTCGGCAGAGGAGTGTCGCGTCTGGGTGCGGCGTCTGGCCGGTTTGGCGGAGCGTCCGGAGTCGTTCGTCTGCTACAATGATCGAATTGCCCAACTTGTTACCATCGAATTGCGGCTGGCCGGAATCAGAGTGCCGGAAGAGATTGCGGTGACCGGCGTTGATGGCTATTCTGACAAATTCGATCCAGTCTCTCCAACCACTGTCCGGCTGCCCGCAGAGGAGATGGCGACGGAGATTTTTCGGATTTTCTGTGAGGCCGACTATCGCCGACAGCTGATTCGTATCGCTCCGAAACTTATGGAAAGAGAAACCACACCACAACATCTGTAAGAAAGGAATCTCCCATGAAAAGAAGTTTTTTCACATTAATTGAATTGTTGGTTGTGATTGCAATCATTGCGATTCTGGCGGGGATGCTGCTTCCGGCGCTTCAGCGGGCGCGCAGCGCCGCTCACAGGAGTTCCTGTTCCGGCAATCTCAAGCAGATCGCGTTCGGACACATCAGTTACAGTGACGAGTACAACGACTTCATCGCAGCCGGAATCCGGTGGCCGGGTAATATCGTATGGCCGACGACACTGGCTCCGTATCTCGGGAAAAACGCCACCGGGAAAATATTCTTCTGTCCCGCATCAACGGAGGAAAACAGCAAATCCATGAAGGACTTCGTCGCATTGCATGAAACATCCTTCAAGTTCGGGGAAGATGCCCGACTGAGTTACGGGCAGAACGTTAATCTTTCACAGCAGCGAACCACGCGGGAGTATCACAAACGGGGAAATTTCAAACATCCGTCGCGGACGGTTGTCACTCTTGACGGAAATATGCCGAAGGCGCCCGATGAGGGGGTAGTTGCCCATTATACCTACACGCAGACTCCTGCCGAAGTTCCCGGGGGGAAAGCATTTTTCGGGACGGAATACGGGCACTCCATAGGGATCAATCTTAATTTTCTCGACGGACACGTCGAATACATCAATTCGACCCTGATGCTGAGAGCCCGTACAAACAAGGGCCACGCATATTGGGGCAAATTCGGCTTCAACTGGAGCGTTACGGATAACAATTGAGGGGATTGAAAGGATTTGTCATGCGTTTGCAATTCATTATTCGAATGGTTCTTGGATTTTTCTTTCCCCTTGTACCCGTGCTGGCGGAAACGATCTGGCTGGAGGGGGAAGAGGCGAGACAAACCAATTTCACGCCCGGGATTGCGGCTCTCTCCGATGGGGGGGCCGGAGGAGCTTCGTGTGGGATGTTTTTGAAGAATGAACGGCCCGAATCCTCCACCGGCGGTACGATCCGTTTTGCGGAATACGAATTTCATGTGAAGAAATCCGGCTCCTATCGACTCTGGATCGCTTCGACGCCGCTTGTGACCGGATGGGCTTCGACTTACTCGATCCGCTGGAATGACCAGGCGGACAAGATCGATATGAGCGGCAGAAAATACCAGGGCGTTCCCTATGGAAGGGGAAAAAACGAACAGTTTTTTTTCTGGCATGACGCAGGGAAGCGAGATTTTGCCGCTCCCGGAGTCTACACTCTCAGAATCGAGGCTGGAAAAGGACGATCCGCCGATTCTAAAGTTGTTGTATTTCTGGATGCCCTTGTCCTTACCTCCGACGAGAACTATCGACCCGCCGGAAACCATCCCGCTTTTTCTCCGGGAGCCCTGCCGAACGCTCCGAAAGGAACCATGGTCTGGCGAGAGACGGAACTGCCGGATGAGAGCAATATCGGAGTACGCGCCAATGTACCATTCCTGAATGAGAAAGGCCAGGGGGCTTCCGGGGGAATGTATTTCAGCATCGACCGTAAAGTCGATCCTGAAGCGGCTCCCGACGGCTATTATGCGCAATACGAACTGAATGTTCCAGCTCCGGGAGCTTACCATGTCTGGATTGCCGCAACACCGTTTCATGTTGGCTGGGCTTCGCCCTGCTCGATCCGGTGGGATGACGAGTTGCCGATTGACCTGGTCGGGCGTCGTCCTTATAGCCCAGCCTACGGTTTCCCCCATCCTCGGGCTTATTTTTTCTGGACGAAGGTGGGAGTAAAGGAATTTCGCTCCGCCGGTGTGCATACGTTTCGAATCACGGCGAGCCGTCCCAGGCCAGGGACGGATAACATCCGTCTCTTTCTGGATGCGATCGTCTTGACTGCTGATCCCGCTTGGGCGCCGCGCGGTAATCGCCCGCCGGGGTCGCCATGGAAAGGAATTCCGAACGGAGCTTCCCCGGAGGAACGAAAGACATTTTTTCGCGAAATGATCCACGATATTCAGATGCGAACCTATCCGGCCAAACTGGCTGAAACCAACGAAGAGTGGAATCCGGAGACCACAGCCGAAGTTCTGCGCAAGATGAAGTCACGTCCGCTTCCTGCGCCTTCTGCCATCCGATCCCGAAAGCGGATGCGTTTTGGCGTCCACGGAATAGAGAAACCGTTTGTCGAGGTCGGAGTGGATGAGGAACGAACCGCCGCTGCTCTTGAGCTGCTCGCCCGGGCAGGAGTGGAATTTCTCAGAACCGCTGAACCATGCTGGCACCGTCTTGGAGTGGAGCCAGGTAAATTCGACTTTCGCCAACTCGATTACGAAATATCTCTGGCCGGAAAACACGGGATGAAACTCATGTTGACCACGGGGTTCGCCCCCGCCCGTTACGGCAGGGGACACGGCAACAAACTCGCGGCCTGCAAACCGGAATATTACCCTCTTTATCGCGACTATCTTCGTAAACTTTTCGATCATGTCCCGGAGGATGTGATTCATTCCGTCGAGTTGGGGAACGAGGTCGATGCCTCCCATGTCTGGTGGGTCGGTGACAGCACGCCTGAAGACTATGTGGAGGAGGCGAAAATGACCCGCTTCGCGCTTGACCGCGCATATCCGAACCGCAAATTCCCGTTTCTCGGATTCGGAGCGACCTGGGCCAGCCTTGAACGAGATCGGGCCGAAGGACGCGGACGTGCCTGGATTGAACGGGCGTTTGATGCCGGAGTGGACGAATGTTTCGACGCTTATTCGCTGCACTACACCTGGAGTGTTCCCAAGTGGGGATTTGCCGACTGGATGCGCGATGAACGCGCCAGACGCGGTTTTTCTTCCAAACAACTTCATAACAGTGAGGAATCCTGTTACGGGCATCCCGGTGATCTGATGAAACTTTTCGCCCGCGACCTTTTTCTCCAGAATATGGAAAGTGTGACCTATTTTCTCGCCCGCGATTTTCAGGAAGCTGGAAATCTGCTTTACTCCGGATTGTTTGACCTGAATTGGCAGCCGAAGCTCAGATTGCTGGCCTATGCCGCTTCGACCGATGCAATGCGCGGCAGAAAATTGGTTGGAATGGCTGATCCCGCTTTGGGGCTGGAAGCATATATTCTCGAAAAAGAGTCGGAAGAAGCCGACGGCCCGCGTTACACCATCGTCTGTTGGGCGCTTGATCGTGTGGAGCAGGGAATGCACTCGGCTCAGAAGCCGCATCGCATCTCCGTGTTTGGTTGGCGCGCTGTTAGCAAGGTCGTGAGCTGGCGGCTCGATCCGGTGGCGTTGAATCCGGATGGATCGATCATCATTCCGAATGAACCTTTGGCTGTTTATGCCGATGAGCTTCCGGATTGGAAACTCCTGACGCCGGAGGAGTGGCGTGCGCGAAAGGCCGCTGCCGTCGTTCAGGGGCAAGATGCTGGTATCCTGCCAGGGCAAACTCTTCCGGACGGACGATGACCACCGGATTCTTTTCCGAAATTCCTCTTCACAGCCTCCTTTTCTGGAGGCTGATTTGCGTTTCCCTTCTTCTCTTTGATCGGTAATTTCGCAAATATTTTTGCAGGGCTCTTGACATTGCGGGGGGATTTTGCTATAATATAAGTGTTCACCTGTGTTCTCTTTTTATTGTAAATTCTTGGTGTGATGGGATGAAGCGAAAAGCTGGACAGATTGCCGGGGAAATTTCGGTCGCAGGTTACGTCCGGATCCGGAAATATGTGATCGATACGATCATCCACGGGGAATGCAAACCGCAGCGGCTCGCCTCCATGCGGGAACTCGCCGCAGAATTCGGCGTCGGATGCACGACTGTTCAGAAGGCGTTGAAGGATCTCGTAGACGACGGTCTCCTCACCGTGAAGGTCGGCGTCGGCATGTATACGAATCCGTTGCGCGGCTGGCGGGAGGAACGGCCGCAAATCGTGGAACTGCTCTCCGCGGATGGCAAGCAGATCTACTTTGAAAACTATCTCTGCCGTATGAGCGGAGCGGTGTCCGCCGCGATCACCGGAGCAGGTTACTTTCTGCATCATGTCGATCTTTTTCAGAACAACGGAGCGGCGGCGGCCGGTTTCGGCGTGAGGAGCTGCGGATTGATCTGGGTCGCTCCGGAGATGGCCGGGGCCGGGCGCACGGAGGAGTTCTTCCGGTCTCTTTCCATGCCCCGTGTTGTGGCGGCCGGGATCGTCGGTGGTTTCGATTCGGTCGATTACGATCTCGAACAGGAAGGGTATGAGGTCACAGTCGAACTGCTGGCGGAAGGACGGAAAAAAATCCTGATTCTTGCCAATCTGAGCCACCCGAACCGGCAGTTCGCCGGGATTCGGCGCGCTTTTGCCGAACGGGGTGTCCCCTTTGAGGAAGGGTGCGTTCTCGACCACCATCAGAATATTCTCGAACAGTACCTCGCCTGGGTTGAGAACAACGGGCTGCCGGAGGCGATTTACGACATCGGCGGCGGGCCGGTCCGGCTCTGGCACGAATTCCGCAGTCACCGCGAAGATTTTCAGAAGCGCTGCCGGCTGGTCATGGCCGACGACAGACCTTCGGAAGTGCCGTGCCGCATGCTCCGGAACGATTACGATAAACTCGCAGCCGCGGCGATGCGGCTTCTCCTGCGCAGAATGGATGCGCCCGGAACGGAACCGGTTGTGGAACTCTATTTGCGTGAACGTTATGATTACAGCCCGAAATAAAAGGAGTTGCCAGTGAGAATGAAGCGAACTTTCACCCCGATTGAGTATCCGGCGGGCAATGTCTGCCGCATCTGCCGCCGACGTCCGGCTGATGCCCCGGCCTCCCGCGGCCGTGCAACGCACAAAACAACCTTTACTTTGATTGAGCTCCTCGTTGTGATTGCGATCATCGGGATTCTGGCTTCGATGCTTCTGCCCGCGTTGAATCAGGCGCGAAACAAGGCGAAGGGAACGAACTGCCTGAGCAATCTCAAGCAGATCGGGGGAGCTTCCGCGCTCTATTCGAACGACAATGCGGATTTCATTGTGGTTCCCGGTTATGTCTGCCGGGAGGTGTTCACGACGGATTTGTGGGACTATGCGCTCGCCCGGTATCTGAGCAGCAACCCTTCGGTCAAAAAACAGCCGATCTTTCACTGTCCGCTCGACCCGAATGGTCTCTACTACGGAGCGACGCCGCGTTCCTACTGGATCAACGGCTGGGGAAACAACACCGAATGCGGAATGACCGCGGAGGAGGTGGTCAATTGCCAGACCAGCGTCGCTCCGGCCGGGAAGAAGCTCTCCTCGATCCGGAACGCCTCGACGCTGATGCTTTTTCTCTGCAAGGCGCTACCGGGATCCGAGACGGACCTCAGCCACTATCAGCGCGGCGTTCGATATGCGACCTACTGGAGTACACGCCACTTCAAGGCGTGCAATGTCAACGGGATCAAAGGGCAGGTGCAGCATGGCGCAATGTCGTCGAATTACGCTTTTGTCGACGGACATGCGGCGGCACTGCAGGTGGGAGGGGAAACCGGCGGAGTCAAGCACCCCGCGGAACGATACTGGAAGGTGAATTTTCAATGAGACGGATTATTTCAGCAATTGCGCTCTGGCTGCCTGTCACGCTGTTGGCGGGGGGGACCTTGACATTTCCCTTCTCCGCGGAGGAGGCGGGCAGCTGGAAACGGACTGGCGGGACGGATTGCAACGTGGAATCCGGTGTTCTGATTGTGGACGGCACGCATTGGGACAGCAAGGTCTATCGAACCGTCGAACTTTTCCCCGGTGCTTCGTACGAGCTCTCCGTGGTCGGTCGCGGGAAAACGGTGGTCAAACTCATGGAGAACTGGCAAAAAAACCTGGTTCAGCTGCCGATTTCCGGAACCGGTTTTCATGCGGCTTCGGTTTCTTTTCGAACGCCCGCGGCTTCCGGAAAATTGATCCTCTGCGTTCAGGTCAACGCGGAAAAGGGGAGGGCGGAAGTGAAACGTCTTGCGATTACGCCCGTTTCAGAACAGGAGCCGGAGGTGAAATCTCCTGCCGACTCCACCAGCGGTGTGGTGTGGAGGGAATCGTTCTCGACTGCGGCAGCCGCCGAAAAGCTCGGAGCGGAATTTCTGGCAGGAGGTGGTCCGGACGGCATGAATTGCGTGAAATTTTCCGGGACGACGGGAGAGCTGCAGCTCGATACAAATCTGCTGCGCGGACGCATCGTCACGGTGGAGGCGATGATCCGCGGAGAGGAGCTCGGCGGCGGAACATTGATGATTTCCCCTGCGGCCCCGGCGGGGCCGGGCGAATATTACCCGGCGCTCCGGGCGGACAAGGGGAGTTTCGACTGGCGGAAATTCGGTTATTCAGTCCGGATTCCGGATTACGCGGGAAAGCTCAAACTTAGATTTCTCCACGCGGGGAAGGGGGGAAATGCTTATTATGCGGACGTGAAACTTTCGCTCTCGCCGCTGCCGGCTCCGTTCACCTGCCGGAGCGATGCCCCCTTGCAGAAGGTTCCAAAGTATCGGGGCGCGATGATCGGCTCTCTTCGCGGTGAAGAGGAGGCGTCGATCCGTGAGTTCGGCGAAGTGTGGCACGGAAATCTTGTGCGTTATCAGTTCAGCGGCGGCGGCCGGGAGAACACGCCGGAGAAATACGCCGCCTGGGGCGAACGGCAGATGGAGGCGCTCGACCGCAAACTCCCGTTGTTTGAAAAATATGGGATCAAGGTCATCATCGATCTCCATTCCGGTCCGGAAGCGGTGAATGAAATTCAGCAGAACGTCGGCGTCTGGAATCAGGAGTCCCAGGAGATGATCGTGGCGCTCTGGCGGAATATTGCGCGCCGTTACCGGGGAAATCCGAACATCTATGGTTACGACATTCTGAATGAGCCGCTCGAACCTGCCTACGTCTATCGCGAGGGGGGCGCACTCGACTGGAACCGCTTTGCCGAGCGGATCGCACTGGCAATCCGGGAGATCGATCCGGACACCCCGGTCATCATCCCGTGTTCGGTCGGCGGGAATCCGGTCGGTTTCGCCGGTCTGCGACCGGTCAATATTCCGAACGCCGTCTACACGGTGCACTTCTACCTGCCGCATAACTATACGCATCAGGGGGTCAACGGGGCTCCGATGATCGGTGCATATCCGGGGGTGAACAGCGACGGAATGGTCTGGAACAAGGAACTTCTGCGCAGAGCTCTCGAACCGGTGGTCCGGTTTCAGAAGCAGTACAACGTACCGATTCTGGTCGGGGAGTTCGGCGTCGCACGCTGGGCTCCGGGCGGGGAACAGTATCTGGTCGATCTCATCGATCTTTTCGAGGAGTACGGCTGGGACTGGGCATACCATGCCTATCGCGAATGGAACGGCTGGAGCGCGGAACATTCAGCCGATCCGGCTGATCTGAACCGGCAGCCGAACACGTTGCGGAAGACCTTGCTGATCGGTTATTTCAGCCGCAACAAACGGTAACGTCTGACCGGGAACAACGTTTTTCGGCGGAAAATCGTGCCGTGGACTTGAAAACGGATCCCTGTGGCGGTAGTTTACCTCGACGAACGGGTTCATGACCGCCGGAGGTGTCTTTTGAGAAGTGATACGTTCCTTGTTCTGTTTATCGTCTTCATTGCCGTCATCACGCTCTGGCCACTGATTCTGCGGCGGTTTCAGATCCCGGGAGTCATTGCCCTGCTGATCGCGGGGATGCTGATCGGGCCGAACTGCTTCGACCTGGTCCGCGTGATGGCGGACGCATTTCGTTTTCTCGGCGGCGAGACGGAGACGGTGGTCTCGCATTTCGACTCGCTCATCAACTCATTCGGTTCGCTCGGGCTGGTCTTTCTGATGGCGCTGGCCGGGATGGAGGCGGATTTCAAGCTCATCAACTCCGCGAGAAAACCGGTGATCGCGCTGAGCATTCTGACGTTTCTGATTCCGGCGATCGCGGGATTTTTTGTCTACGCGTATTTCCGTTCGGACGATCTCCCCGGAAAGTTGCTGTATGCGAGTCTCTTCGCATCGCACTCGGTCGGCATTGTTTTTCCGGTGATCCGGGAGTTGAAACTGACGAAGACACGGTTCGGCGCGGCGGTTCTGATCTCGACCGTCATCACGGACATCGCGAGCATCATCCTGCTTGCGGTGAGTGTTCAACTCAAGCGCCAGAGCGTTGTTCCGGGAGCTGCGGAGGCGGCGGGCGGCCGTTCGCTCTCGATCTTCGATTATGTCGATCCGGCGGTTTTCGGCAACTGGTTCACGCCGTTTTTCCTGCTTGTTGTGCTTGCATACCTCGGAGTTGCGGTTTTCCTGGTCTATCGGATCGGGAAGCTGCTGCTGCGCATCTTCAAGCCCGGGGAGGATGCGCTCGTTACAATTCTGCTGCTGGTGATTCTGGCAACCGTGCTGGTCGGGGAGTTCCTCGGGGTGAACCTCGTGGTCGGCGCCTTCATCGCGGGGCTGGCGCTCTCGCGGCTCGTGAAAGAGAATCGCGGCCCGACCGGCCCGCTTATGGAACGGTTCGAGAGCATCGGATACGGACTGCTGATCCCGTTCCTGTTCATTTCGATCGGCATGTCGACCGATTTCCGGGCGTTCGGCGAGGCGGGAAATCTCTCCATCATTCTTTTGACGGTGCTCGGGCTCGTGTGCAGCAAGGTCGCCTCCGGCTGGCTGGCGATGCGCATTTCCGGATTCTCGAACTCGCAGGGCGTGTGCGCGGGGCTGATGACGGTCCCGCAACTTTCTGCGACGCTGGCAGCCGCGGCGATCGGCAGGAACCTCGGCATGCTCGACAACAACTTCTTCAATGCGATCATCATCCTTTCGATCGTGACCACATTGCCGGTTCCGACGCTTGTGCGGCTCATCATCACCAGGACGAAGATGAAATTCCACGAAGTGACCGAGGAGGAGGCGTATCCGATTCCGGCGGAGGATACGCAGGACGAACTGCTTTGAATGGTTTCCTGCGCGGTTTTCCGGCCGGTGCGCTGGCAAAATCGGTCCGGATGTGCTATGTTACGGGAAATAGAATGAAATCAAACTCAACCCGCGACAGGGAGTGAACGGATGCGACAGGTGGTGTTCCTGATTCAGACGGCCGACCGGAAAGGGCTGCTGGCTGAAATTTCAAGTTTCTTTTACAACAGCGGCTTCAACATTCTGCAGTGCCGGCAGTTTTCGGATGTCCGGGCGGAACGTTATTTCATGCGGATCGCGCTCGAACTCAACGCCGAAATCACGCGCCGGGAACTGGAGGAGGCATTCGCGAAGTTCGCCGAAAAACTTGAACTGGAATATTCGGTTCATCATCTTGAGGCAAAACAGAATGTCGCATTGATGGTGTCGAAGGCGTCGCACTGTCTTTACGACCTGCTCATGCACGCAGACGAGGGAGATCTGGTCTGCAACATCCCGCTCATCATCAGCAATCATCCGGATCTGGAGTACGTGGCTGACCGTTTCAATGTTCCCTATTTCTGCTGCCCGATGGAGAAGGGGAAGAAGGCCGAACAGGAGGCGAAGGTGCTCGAACTGCTGCGGAGTCACCGCATCGATCTGGTGGTCATGGCGCGCTATATGCAGATTCTGTCGGACGATTTTATCGCGCACTATCCGCAGCGGATCATCAATATCCATCATGCGTTTCTGCCCGCGTTCCAGGGGGGGAATCCTTATGAGCGCGCATGGGAGCGCGGCGTCAAGATGATCGGCGCAACCGCCCATTATGCGACGGCCGACCTCGATGAGGGGCCGATCATCGAGCAGGATGTCGAACGGATCAGCCACATGGATACGCCCGAGGATCTCAAACAGATCGGCAAGGACATCGAGCGGCGGGTGCTGACCCGGGCGGTCCGGGCGCACCTTGAGCACCGTGTTATTGTTTCCGGCCGCAGGACCATCGTATTCTCATGAAGAAACCACCGGAACAGGCGAATCGGGCTGGCGCAGCGCAGATGATCGCCGCCGGATTTCTCGGGCTTCTGACGCTGCTGCTGCCGGCGAAATTCGCGGGATTGGCCGTGATGCCGGAGGCGACGAGTTTCTTCCCCGGATTCTGGGCCGCCTACCTCGACATCACCTGGCCGGCGCACAGTTTCGGGCTCTTTTCCGGGGTGGCGCTGCTGCTGGCGCTGGCGGTGTTCGGGTGGCGGCTGAAGACTCCGCCGTTCCGGAGCGCGGCGGGGCGGTGTGCGCTGTTGTGGGCGTTCGGACTGCCGATCGCGGCGCTGCCGGGGCTGCTGAACTGCGAGACGCTCGACTACGCGATCTGGGAGATCTTCCACCTCGCCGGGATCGGCGCGTATCTCTGGGCGCTTTATCTGGTGCTCTCGAACCGTCCGGAGTGGCGCGGCATCTACGTCTGGCTGCTGCTGGCGGGAGCCGGTTACGCGGTCTATGCCGGATTGCGGCAGTATTTTGTCGGATTCGCCGAGATGCGGGATTTCATGCGTCAACAGTATGAGGCGGGAATTCAGATCGGCAGTGTCATGCGCAGCAAACTGGAGGATGACCGGGTGTTCGGCTCCTTCGCCTCCTGCAACGTGCTGGCGGGTTATCTTGTGCTGCTGCTGCCGCTGGTGGGATGGAGATTGTGGGTTGCAGGCGAACGGTTTGAACCGGCGAAGGTGTCGAAACCGCTGCTCGCCGGAATCGGATGCCTGCTGCTTGGATCGGTACTGCTCCTGACGCGCGGGCGCGGGGCGCTGCTTGCGGCGGTGCTTGCTGCGGGCGGGTTCGTGCTGACGCTGCCGATGCGGAAGCTCTGGCGTGCGGGTTTGATTTTCGCCGCGATAGCGGTGATCGCGGGCGGGGCGTTGTTTGCGCATTATGTCGGGCGTGGTTTCGGTTCGATGGAGGAGCGGGTCGATTACCTCAAAACATCCGCGCGGATGGTGATGGAGAAACCGGTCGCCGGGTATGGATGGGGAGGATTTTTCTACCGTCACATGGAGCTCAAGACCTCCGACACCGACGAGGCCGCGCACGATCCGCACAATTTCGTCGCATCGTTTGCGACGCAGGCGGGGATCCCCTCCGGGGTGCTGGCGCTCTTCATTCTCTGCTGGCCGATGTGGGAGCTCGGGCGGCGGGTGGTTCGTCGGCGCGCGGGTGGTTTTGAGCAGGCTGTGTTCTGGGGCGAGTGCGCGTTTCTGCTGCATGCGCTGATGGATGTCGATCTGCAGATTCCGGCCAACATGACGATCGGGGGAGGATTGCTGGTGGCCGCTCTGATCTGTCCGGATGCGGGAGAGGGGGAGGAAAAAGCCGTGGGCGCGGCTTCCTTCCGCAAGGCGGGAGTGCTGTGGCTGCTGCCGGGATTGCTGCTCTGTGCGGCGGCGTTTGGTGGAAGCGTTTATATCATGCGGGCGGAGCAGGCTTTCGACGATCTGCTGAAACTGATTCAGCCGCAGTCGGAAGAGGATTTGAAAGTGCGTCCGACTCCGGCGCGGGTTGAACGGGCGTTGCGGAATGCGGCAGGACGGCGTCCTTACTCCCCGTTTCCGTGGGAGAATGCGGGAGACTTTTATCTGGCCATGCGCGACATCCGGAACGCGGAGCGCTGCTACCGGGAAGCGTTGAAACGCACATCGTCGCGTCCTTCGACCTACGAGCGGCTTTCCCGCATCGAGCGATTGCGCGGCAACAGCGGGGAAGCGAAACGGCTCCTGCTCGAAGCGTGCCGCCGCTTCCCCGGCAATCCGAAGTACACCGACGAACTCAAAAAGCGCTATCCGGAAGTGAAGTTCGAGCGCTGAATCCGTCTTCTCCGCGGGATTTCTCCGCTTCCGGCACTTTTTTCGCCTTTTTTTTGATTTTTTTTCATTTCCGGTATTGACTTTCCTCCTGTTGTTTCCCATAATTAATAGTGAAAAATTGCGTAATCTTACATCGTAATTTGTGTAATCTTTCACGGAGACAGAAAAGTGAGTGCCAAACAGTCGGTCACATTGAATGACGTTGCACGCGAGGCTGGCGTTTCGGTGGCAACCGTATCGCGGGTCCTGAATCGAAAAGCTCGTGCGGATGCATTGACGCAGGAAAAGGTGTTCCGGGCGGTCGAAACACTCGGGTATGACGATTCTGCGATTGCCCGAAAGGTGTCGGAAAAAATTCCGGCTCCCCGGATGGAATTCAAGGTTGAGCTTCTGCTCTGTCCGATGCCGGAGCAGAAGAATCTGCTGCAGCTCGATTTCATGGCGGAAATCCTGCGGGGGATTCAGAGTTATTTCAATCGCCACCGCAATGTGACGCTGAACATATCGACGTGGGAGCCGGAGGATAAAAGCGCAGACAATCGATTGCTGCTGAAAAAATTGAGTTCAGCAGACGGCGTGATTCTCATGGGATCTCCGGACGAGAAACTTATGACGTTTCTGCGTCGTAATGCAATTCGTTATGTGCTTCTTCCGAACGATCTCCCGAATGAATCTGCCAATTCAATCAGTTCCGACGATTTTTCCGGTGGTTTCCGGGCTGCGGAGTATCTGATCCAGAAGGGGTTTCGGAAGATCGGTTTTCTGTGCGGTTCTTCGCTTGCGCCGTCTCACACGATGCGCAAGTACGGAGTGATGGCATCGGTTGTCGAACAGCTCGGCATTGAGGCATTTGAAGCCCGTACCGCCCGTTCGTCGGACAATGCGGACATTGAACGATGCTTTATCGACTGGCTTGATTCCGGCACGTGCCCGCCTGCACTTGTGACTTCCCATGCGGCGGCTGCGGAGGTGATCTGCCATGTGCTGGAGGTGCGGGGAATGGCCTGCCCCCGGGATCTGAGTCTCGTGACGTTCGACTCGGAAGTCCGGCTTGATTCCGGCGTTCGAATTTCCTATTTCCGCACGTTTCCGCGTGAGCTCGGTCGTCGGGGCGCGCAGCAGCTTTATCAGCTCATGACAGCCTCCCATCCCGGGGATAAGGTCTGCAAGACGCTTGTTCCGCTGGAATTTCAGGAGGGAAACAGCGTACAGATCATGGAAAAACGCGGATGAACGGTGGAGAATCATGAAACCCCGGATGAACGAGGCGCCCGCGCCAATGCTGCGAAGGTTTTGCCGGTTGCGGCGGTCGGCCTGTTCGCGGCCGTCGGGACGAAACAGAGTCATGATTTTCCTGTTGACGAAATCGGCATCAGGAATATTCGGGAAACGGCGGGGCGTGATACGCATGGTGAATCTGCGAAAATATGACTGGAACAAGGCGATTTCCTTGTTTGAGTGATCGGAAGTGTAAATGATGTCAGGGAAACAGGAGATGGTATGAAAAACAAACGTTTCACATTAATTGAACTTCTTGTTGTTATAGCGATCATCGCGATTCTTGCCGGAATGCTGCTGCCGGCTTTGAATAAAGCCCGGGCGAGAGCACAAAGCTCAGATTGCATCAACAATCTGAAACAAATTGGAGCAGCCGGAACCATGTTCAGCAATGATCATGATGATCTGATTTTACCGGCTACAACATTTGAATACGGATCTCTTGCGGTTGGACTGGGGGCGACTTTGAAGCCCTGGATCGAACATATCTACCCTTATCTGGGAACGGGAAGGAATTTCCCGTATAACGCGGATAAAATGACTTTCCCGCCGGTGCTGGTCTGCCCGGCCGAGCAGGAGGAACGCTGGATTTACAATTCCGCTTTCGGACAGCCGAAAAAGGAAATGAGCAATTATGCCAATAACTCCCGACTTGGTTGTTATCCGAGGGAATTGTATTCCGGCAACACCAAAATCTATGGTCAGCATAAATTGAACACCTGCAGATATCCATCCAGATATATGGCCGTTGCGGATTTTGCCGCTCGCAGCGTTGACAGTTATTCCTGGTCTTATGACATCGGCTATAACGAACGTCTGACAAAAATGAAAATGCGGCATCACACGGGGATCAATGCGCAGGCGCTGGACGGACATGTTCGCACCTTCAATCTGATTGCCCTGCAGCCTCTGGAGTTCAACCAATCCTTCTGTTATATCTGGGAATGAATCGATTCTGGTGAAAGCGGGAAATGGAAATGATAAAAAACGCGATGGGTTTATTACTGCTGCTCTTCTGCCTGGTGTTTTCGGCAGCGGGAGAAGTGGTGTTTTCGGAAAATTTCAGCGATTCGTCCGCGGCCGGGAATTGGAAACTTTCTTCCGAGCGGCATGGGGAAAATTATTCTCACGCCGGGTTCGGCAAGGGAGTTCTGATGCTTCAGGATTTCGATTACAGAGACTCTCCCGCCGTTGCGGAATCTCCGGAATTCGCAGTGGGAAAAGCCTGGAAGATTGAATTCGACTTTTATTTCACGCCTCCTGTGTGGGGGAAACAGAATCAGCCCTATTCCGTCGTAATGCAACTTCTCGACAAGGACGGTGTCGTCGTTGCAGACTTGAGCGTCCAGTATAAACGTCTGGTTCCTGGGGGGACATTTCCCGGCGCTCTGCCGGTGAAAGACAACTCCTGGTATCGACTCTCCGTGACGTCCGGATATGGGGATGGATTGTATGATCTGGCGATAACGGATTCTGCAAGCGGCGAGTGCCGGACGGCCGGGGAATTGCCGTTGAAATCAGCCGGTGCGCCGGCCCGAATCCGTTTTTCCGTCGTCCCCGGCTGGGATACCTGCGGGGTGCTTCAAATCGCGAATCTCGCCGTTTCCGACCTCGGAGTTCCTGCGAAACGGATTCGACCGGTGATCGGACAACTTGAGAACGAGCTTCTCCGATTGCGTTTCCATGCAAATGGAGGAACGGGAATTGAGTTCCGGAATTCCGTTAAGGAGGAGTGGGCTCATCTTGGAATCCTGAAAGCTCCGGAACTTCCGGACGCTCCCGCTTCTCCGGATCACTTTCAGGCAATCAAGCTGAAAGATGACAATCCCGTGCTGCCTGATATTGATTTTGAGATGATTCCCACCGCAACTGACGTTGTCGGAACCGACAACAAGGTTCTCGGGGTTGCAGCCGTGGATAAGGAGGGGAAACAGCTTTATCTGATGCAGTGGACGCTTTTTCCGAAAAGCGTACGTCTCCGTGTTTATCCTTCCTGGCAGGTAGAAGGCAAGTGGGAGGAAAATCTCGGGGCAATGCATTTTATCCCGGCACCGGATATGAAGGAAACCCGACGCTTTTCTCCGGAACGTTCGCTGCTGCATCCATTGGGAGGTGTCCCGCGGGATGTGAGACGCGGTCAGGCAATTGAATTCGGAAATGGAAAAAATCATGCGACATTCGCGTGTAACGGGGAGAGCCCGAGCTACTGGAGCTTCTGGCGGGATAAGAAGTTGCGGTTTGAAATTCGCAAATGCCATCTTCCCTGGGCGCCGGTATTTTACAGCGGAGTCCTGGCTTTGTCCGTTCAGGACCATGAGGATTCACGCTGGCGCGAGGCAATTGCCCGGGCCGGCGACGAGCGACTGCTGATGGATGTCACTTCGGCTGACCCGTTCTTCGTCAGAAAGGATCCGGGCACTTATGAATTGACGGCACATGTTGTCAATTTTTTCAGAAAGCCCCAGCGCGTTCATTTTCGATACACGGCTCATGATTTTGACGGCAGGGTTCTGAAGAAGGAGACGCTTTCGCGCATCCTGCAGCCGGAGGAGGAACATGCGTTTCCTGTTTCTGTGGAATTGAAGCAGACGGGACCGGTTTTCTTCGACATATATGCGATGTCTGAATTCGCAGGAGATTATCGGAGAATTTGCGGGGGCGTCTTGCCGGAATATGATTTCAAGGCCGGAAGAGAGTCGCGAATTGGAATCGTCGGTTGGCGGGGGAGCGCCGGCGAGGTGACGGAACCACGGACTCCGGAACTTCTGTTCCGGATGATGCGCAGAATCGGAGTCTCCACAATTCGCCAGTCCCATCCCTATGAGCATATCGCCCAGAAATACGGGCTGCGCACCTGGTATCACAACAATATTGGCGATTCCGCCAGTTTGGAGGCCTATGTAAAGGGAGCCCGCAATTGGCTTTCGGATCCGAAAGCACTCTCCCGCTGGATGCTTGGCAATTTAAAGTTGACGCATGATACCGGTTCGGAAGTGTTTGAGTTTTCAAACGAGTGGAATCTCTACGGCGGAGAGCAGAAGGCTGTTCGTGCCAAAGCTTATGCCGATTTCGCAAAAGTATTGCGCAAAACCAGGGATCAGTATTACCCGGACATCAAATTGACCGGCTTGACCGTATGCAATGGAGATATGCCCTATATGCAGAAGGTTTATGAACAGGGGGCGTGGGATGATTTCGATTACCTCGCATTCCACGCAACCGGGGTTACCCGTTCCCCGGAGACAGACGACTCCTACTGGAGCTATATCCGGACTCTGAGAGCTGTTCGTGAGGCAGCCCGCCGTTTTGGAGACAAGCCTTTGTATCTTACGGAATTTTACTCCCCCACCGCTCCGAATATGCTAATAACGAACAATGAGCGGATCGCAGCAACCGATATCGGGATTCAAGTTGGACTCGCGGTAGCGGCCGATGTGAAAAACATCATGTATTATACCTTCAATGATCTCGAAACCGGGGCGCTGATCCACCCGGACAACAATATCAGTCTGCAACGTGAATGCCATTTCGGACTTTTCCACCGAAACTGGATGCCCAAGCTGCCTTTGTGGGCATGGCAGACTGCCGCCCGCTTTTTTGATCCGGGCAAATTTCTGGGGGATCTGCAATTTGATGATCCGGATGCGAGAGGGTTGCTTTTCGACCGGGGGCCGAATGGAAAATTCGCCTTGCTGTGGAGCCGTAAGGATGGCTTGCGCAAACAGGAAGCTCCGATTCAACAGGGATTTCACCTTCAGCCATGGATCCCGGCGGATTTGAATGCTCCTCTGGAGTTGACCGTTGATGCCATGAATCGGCAGTGCGTCTGGGTTACGGATGCCGTAGGTCGAACCCGCAGGGTGGCGGCGAACTCGGATGGGAAAGTGGTTCTTCCGTTGACGGAGGCACCCTTGTATGTCGAGGGGGCCCGGCTGATTCCAACGAAAGGGCCGGTTTACCGGATGCTCTCTCCCGACGCCTCGCCGGCGGAGTGGATCAGACTTGAATAGATGATCATGTCGTTATGTTGATGAACCAGAAGAGAGGAAAGGCATGTCCGGATTCTGACGTCGTCCGATTTTCCGAGACATGAAATTCTCGATGCAACTCCCTCGTTTCAGGGAGCTTTCGGTGCACATCGGCCTGAGCGCCCCCAGACCGTCGTTCCACAGCCTGCAAAGCACATGTGCGTTTTCGGGCTGCCCCCGCGGCCGGAGAGGATTTTCTAATGGAGCCTCTTCCGGCTGAGTTTTGTTTTTCCGGTATCCTTCCGACCGGCTTGTTCTGGAAAACGTCAGTTTTCTTTGGAAATGAGCCAGTTAACGATTTTTGCTGGAATCAAGGCTGCGCGTGAAGTGTTTGTTCATGAAAATCGCCGCATAGGGGAAGGCGTTGTTCCAGTAATCCCAACTGTGGTTGCCCGGACGTTCGCAGTAATCGTGTTCGATCTTCCTTTCCAGGAGTTTCTTTCTGGCTGCACGGTTCACCTCAAGGAAGAAATCCTCCGTGCCGCAGTCAATGCTGATCGCAAGATCCCGGTTTTTCAGCTTGTCGATCTGATTGATGATCGTGTACTTTTCCCAGTTTTCGGGATGCTCTTTCCTGTCGCCGAGAATGTTGGGCAGATTCCAGGAATTGTATGGGCGGATATCCAACCCGCCGCTCAGAGAGACCGCGATGCTGAAGGTATCCAGATGGTTGATCGCCAGATACATCGCACCGTATCCCCCCATGCTCAGCCCGCATACTGCCCGATTCTCCCGATTGGGAATGGTCCGATAATGGTTGTCGATCCATGCAATCAGCTCCTTGCCGCAGAATGTGCTGTATCGACAGGAATCGTCGACCGGACTGTCGATGTACCAGCTGTTTTCCGCATTCGGGCAGACGACGATGAAGTCGTTCTTATCGACCTCCTTGAGCAGATCACGGGCATCGACCGACCAGTTTCTGTAGTTGCCTCCCGCTCCATGGAGCAGATACACTACAGGATAGCGTTTGGTTGCGTCGGTTTTGCTGGAGTCCGGCAGAATCACGTTCACCGGGATGTTTTTCTTCATTGCGTCACTGTACACGTCCCGCTTTTCGATGGTTGCGCCATGAAGCGGCAGAAACAGACAGATGAGAAGAAGGCTGAGTACAAGTGCGGCTTTCCTCCATGAATTTCCGGATGGGTTCATTTTCATTGTTCTTCCTTTTGCGTTGTGTTTTGGCGTAAAAAAGAAAATACCATGCTGTTTCTCATTTTTCAAGTGAAAGTTGCGTCGTCGTTCAGAAAGCAGAATCCATACACCCCGGCCGGGCTCGCTCCGCGGCACGTGGAGCAATTTCATGACACTTCACCTCTTTTTCGAAAAAATGGTTTTCCGCTGACATACTTCGGTTGTTTTTCCGCTCTTTCCGGAAGCGGGCCGGAGAAGGTTCCGGGAGAATTCCGGAAAATCCATGCTCCGGACATTTTCTGTTGCATGACGGATGTGTCTTCTCGTGATCGCAGTGTTTTCCTTCTGAAAAGTTCACCGGGAATATTGCAAATACGAAGAAGCAACTGTAAATTGCAAAAAAAAGCAATTACGGAAATAAGAAGGGAGGGGGCATGAAGGATATTCTTTTTGAACCTTTTGAAATCGGAACGCTTGTTTCGGGGAACCGCTTTGTCCGATCCGCAACCCATGAGGGGCTTTCGGACCCGTCAGGGCTGTACACGCCGGAGCTCATCCGAACCTATGCGGAACTGGCGGAAAATGAGGTTGGATTGATCATAACAGGACATTCGTTCGTTTCTGAAGAGGGGAGGGCGTCGAAATTCCAGTCTTCTGCGGCATGTGACGACGCCGTTGAATTGTGGAAAGTTGCAACCGAACAGGTGCATCGTCGTGGCGGCTCCATCGTTCTCCAGCTGGCGCATGCGGGGGGCTTCTCGGGGGACCCGGAACATGCGATGGGACCGTCGGAGTTCCGCTCATCTCCGAAAAGGGGCTTTTGCCGGAGCGCATGTCGCGGGGAGATTCAGAAAATCGTTGACGCCTTCGCTTCTGCCGCCCGGCGTGCACGGCTGGGCGGGTTCGACGGGTTGCAGATTCATGCCGCACACGGATATCTCATCAGTGAATTTCTTTCCCCGTTCTACAACAAACGGACCGATGAATATGGCGGTTCGCTGGAAAATCGGATGCGTCTGCTCAAAGAGATTTTTCTGGCGGTACGCAGCGCAGTCGGAAACGATTTTCCCATACTTGTGAAGATCAATTCCGAAGATTTTGTGGAGGGCGGTTTTTCTGTGGCGGAGTGCGTGGAGGTTTGCCGGGAGCTTGAGCGGCTCGGGCTGGATGCCGTGGAACTTTCCGGCGGAATTCCCGAGGCTGGTCCCCGGCGTTCTCCTGTCCGTCTTCCGGAAAAGGGTTCTGTTGATGACACTGTCTATTACGAGTCGGCTGCTTGCCGGTTGAAGGCAACGTTGCGTCTGCCGTTGCTGCTGGTTGGCGGTGTGCGCTCGATCCAGACGGCAGAACGTCTGGCAAGAGACTCCTGCTGCGACATGATTTCTCTCTGCCGTCCTCTGATCCGGGAACCCGGTTTGCTTCGCCGCTGGCATTACGAGGATGATTCCCCGGCGAAATGCGTCACCTGCAACGCCTGTTTCCGGCCGATTTTGACCGGGCGCGGCTTCTTTTGTCCGCGGGAACGGAGCGATGATACCTCTCGCGGATGCAATTGATTGGCGGGGGGTGGAAGGTGCCCCTTGAAAAAGGGGCATGACCATAATCTGCTCCCGAATGGCTGATTTGATTTAAAATAAGCGGTCTGTCGAAAACAGGAAGCGTGTATAGTAAAAAACGGCAACGATTGTTGCCGTTTTGAGCTTAAAAATGGTGGAGCTGGTGGCTGTGTCCGGACTCTCCGATT
>NZ_CALXSK010000036.1 GCF_944391105.1 uncultured Victivallis sp. | reverse complement strand
TGAGGCGGAGTTTAACAAATAACAGAAAAAATATAACCAAAGAAAGGGTCAGTCTCTTGACTTTTTCATAATAGGAGAATATTATATCGCACTAAGGCATACCGGAAAGTCCAATGCCATGTTCATCGACGGCCATGTTCAGTCCCAGAACACCAATCAGTTGAGTGAACGCGGTTTCTGGCACCTGAACGAATACATGGCCCTGGTCAACAACATGTGATTGTAATGAGAAATAATGACAGGGTATTTCAGTAAATTCCATATTTTGCTTCTCTGCACCGATCTCGTCTTTCCGACATTGGCGGCGCGCGTCCCGTACCGAATCGGGGAAGTGAACTTTTCCCTGATCCGCGACTGGCGGGACAGCGACAATATCCGGCTGTTTGCCAGCAGCGTCTCCGATCCGGAAAAACGTTCCCGCACCATCACCGCCGACGACCTGCTGCTCATCATGACGCCCTCCGGAATCACGAAAAGCGAAGGTCCGATGCTCAATGTTGCATCGCTCGGCGGCCTGGTCCGCACTGGCGTTGAAAAACAAATCGAGATGAAAAGCAAAGTCTGGAAAAACGGCTATCTCCTTGAAGTCGCCGTTCCCTTCTCGCTCTTCAACGCGAAACCCGCCGAAAACACGGTGCTCGGATTGAACGTCATGGCCGACGACATCGACCGCGGATTCCGCCAGCATGTCGGCATGACCTTCTACCGCAATGCGAACTACTGGAACAGCCCCCGGTCGCTGGGAAATCTCAAACTCATAAAATAAAAATTAAACTACTTCCCCCCCCGAAGCTCTTCCGGTAAATTCGTAAAAAAATGGAATCCTGACTGGAAAAACCTCCTCCGGAATGCCAAAGTATTACAAATAATGCGAAGCAACCGGAGGAGTTTCATTGGATGATCGATATGAAGCAACTCGCATCCCCGATCCTGCTGAAAGGGGATGCGCATACCGCCTACCGCAGCCCGGCGGTGTATTTTCACAACGGACGCCTTTATCTCTATTTCACCCTGGTCGAAACCGAGCCGGACGGTCGAGTGTTCCTCTATCTGGCGATGACGACCACCAACGATCTGCTCCACTTCACGCCGGTAAAAAAACTCTCTGTGCGAGACCAGGCGTTGAACTTCTCAAGCCCCGGCAACATCATCCGCTTCAGCGGACGCTTCTGCCTCTGCTGCCAGACCTACTGCCGCCCGAACGGTGAGAAGTACGGCACGGCGGATTCCCGCATCTTCCTCATGCGTTCCGACGACCTCGTACACTGGGACGACCCCGAACTGCTCCGGGTCAAGGGAGATGCTGTTCCGCGGGAGGAAATGGAGCGGATGATCGATCCGTATCTGCTCGAAGACAAGGATGAACCCGGCAAGTTCTGGTGTTTCTACAAACAGGCCGGGGTGTCGCTCTCCTGGTCACGCGACCTCGTGCACTGGAACTATCACGGCCGCACCGAAAGCGGCGAAAACGTCTGCGCCGCAGTCGTCAACGGCGAATACTGGCTCTGGCATTCGCCCCAAAACGGAATCGGCCTGCTGAAGAGCACAGATCTCACCCACTGGCACGACACCGGAACCCTCATCACCCTCGGTCAAAAAGAGTGGCCATGGGCACAGGGCCGTCTCACCGCGGGAGCCGTCATCGACCTCCGGGATGAACCTGCCGTCGGCAAGGCGCTGCTTTTCTTCCACGGAACGGGGCCTGAAGACGAGAGCATCGTGTTCGATCAGTACGCCTGCATCGGCGTCGCATGGAGCAACGACCTCATCCACTGGGAGTATCCCCGCTGAGATCTCCATTCAGCGGACGAGAACCGAGTAGCATGCCTCGGCGGCCTGGCGCCCCGCGCTGCTGCTGTTCGGAGAAAGCAGCTGCTTCACCTCAAGCATACCGGCTTCCACCTCCGCCCGACGCGAACCGCCCGGCAGAATCGCCTCCACCGCAGGAACCAGTTCCGACGCCCGGAAATGGTGCTGCAGAAACTCCTGGAACACCTCGCGGTTCGCAATGATGTTCACCATCGTAAAGTATCCGCGATACAATTTCACCACCAGCGCCGCCAGCAGAATCGTCACCCAGTTCAGCTTATAACCCACCACCAGCGGCAATCCCGCGATGGCCGACTCGACCGTAACGGTTCCGCTCGCGGCCAGTCCCGTTCCGGCGCGCTGCTGCCAGTCGCTCGTGTCTCCGCAGCTGACCGCAACCTCCGGCGTCTCCGGGTGACGACGACGGTAGTCTGCAAGCTTCTCGCGGCAGAGCCGGGCGATCTTCTCCCGCGGCGCCGCCAGATGAAACTTCAATTCCGGATGCCGCTTTGACAGTTCGGTGATCGTATCGAGCATCGGATACAGCAGAAAATTGATCTCCATCGTCCGGCTGCCCGGCAACAATAGAAAACTCTCCGGATCACGCACGATCTCCGGCTTGCGCCGCTCTTCAACGATGTCGATGAGCGGATGCCCGACAAACTCCGTCTCCAACCGGGTGGGCGCGAAAACCTCCGTCTCGAACGGAAAGATCACAAGCATCTTCGTGCAGATTTTCGCAAGCACCGGCAGCCGCCACTTGCCCCATACCCACAGGTGCGGGCAGACGTACCAGATCACCGGAATCCGGCTCGCATACATCATGAGCGCGAACAGCAGATTGAATCCGGGATAATCGATCAGCACAACCGCACCGGGCCGCTCCCGCCGCGCCTGTTTTACGAGCCGGAAGAAGATCCCGATGAACGTGAAGATATGCTTGAGCACCTCGATCACGCCGACCACGCCGAGTTCGGTCGAATCGACCCGGATATCGATTCCAGCGGCGATCATCTTCGGACCGCCCATCCCGGAAATCGTCAACTCATCGCCGCGCTCAGCCGCGATCCGGCGCAGTTCCCGGGCAAGTTTCGCGCCGTAGACGTCGCCGGAGGCTTCGCCGGCCAGAATCCAGATCGACCGTTTCACTATTGTTTTACCCCTGCCGTTTTTCCTGTTTGAATTCATCGACGGCCCGTCGGGCGACGCTGCGCAGCATCGCCGCATCGCGATCGTCGAGCTCTTCCGGCACGAACGAAATCGCCGAAACCGGAACCTCGAAGAGAAACGCCGTCCAGACGCACGCCTGAAGATACTGCCCGCGGCAGTTCAGATGAATCAGATCCCGCCCGATCCGAAGCTCGCCGCTCTCAGGATCCTTCCGGTAGAAACACTGCCCGACCACATCCCCCGCCTGCGGCGGAAGATCGGGCCAGCGCAGCGTTTCGAGAATCGCCGGATCGTAGTTCGCAAACGGCTTCTCCTCCGCCGCACGCGAAAGCTGTACCGCAAACCCGGTCGGAATGACCCGCAAATCAAGCTCTTTCGCGAGTTTCCGGTAATTCGCGGTCAAACGTTCGTACATTCCGTTCTGATCAAATCCCCACTCTCCGCCCGGCATCAGGCGCGGATCATCGGCCCGATAAGCCCAGGTCTGCTGAATCACGACTTCCGCACCGGGAGCGTGTTTCCGGACGTAGTTGAAGATATTCGAGGCGAACGGCTGGAACGACTCCGACCGCCAGCTCTGGTGGCTCGCCTGCTGCATCGTCACGATGTCCCATCCCCGGGACAGAATGTCGCGCAGCTTGCGTCCGCCCTGATAAATCCGGCAGACCGGAGAGGCCTCCTCCGCAGAAATGTAGCTCCAGTGCCGCTCCAGCTCGCACCCGCCGAAATTCGCACGGTCGAACGTCAGATGACATCCGGCCGACTCCGCCACCTGCGGAAAATAACGCGTCAGGCTGTCAGTAAAGCTGTTGCCGATGGTCAGGATTCGCAACGAATCTCTCATGCCTCCTCCTTCCGGGCGAATATCACTTCAGTCCGAGCACATCCTGCATGTCGTAAAGCCCCGGCTTTGCGTTCGCGAGAAATTCAACCGCGCGCAGAGCCCCCTTTGCAAACGTGTCGCGGCTCGACGCCTTGTGGGTCAGCTCCACGCGTTCGCCGTTGATCGCGAAGATCACGCTGTGGTCGCCGACCACATCGCCGCCACGCAGAGAGTGCATGCCGATCTCATGTTTCGTGCGCGCACCGACCAGCCCTTCGCGGCCATGGCGCACATCCTTGTCGTAATCCCAGTTCCACGCCTCGCAGACCACTTCGGCGAGCCGCACGGCGGTTCCGCTCGGAGCGTCCTTCTTCTGATTGTGGTGCATCTCGGTGATTTCGACGTCGTAGGCGGGACCGAGAATCGTCGCGGCCTCCTTCACAAGTTTGAAAAGCAGATTCACGCCGACGCTCATGTTGTAGGCCGAGACGATCCGGCCGCTTTTTTTCGCCAGTTCGGCCAGTTCCGCCTTCTCCTCCGGCTTCAGTGCGGTGGTTCCGATCACGACCGCACACCCCTTCGCAACCGCCGCCCGGGTCGTTTCGATGACCCCAGACGTGGCGAAGTTGATGACCGCCTCCGCTCCTTCGAGCGCCTTTTCGAGATCCGCCGTGATCACCACCTTCGCTTCGCCGCAGCCGGCAACCAGCCCGGCATCCTGCCCGAGAAACGGGGACCCGGCATACTCCGTGGCGCCGGAAAGCGCCAGCGTCGTGCTCTCCATGATGTTCGCGACCAGCCGGCGGCCCATGCGGCCCGCGGCTCCAATGACAACGGTTTGAATCATGCTGTTCTCTCTTTCCATGAAAAAAATTTGGTTACAATCCGGGAACCGGCCGCTGTTCATTCCGCGGCACCCAGAAGAGCGATTCCGGCATTCCGACCGGAAACACCCTCACATTCCGGTAACGGCTCGATTGCGCCACGAGGCTGTACGGCACGAAGAGAAATGTGTACGGCTGCTCCTCATGCAGAATCCGGCAGAACCGGCGCGCAAGCTCGATCCGCTTCTCCATATCGAACGTCCGGCGCAGCTCCTCGATGATCGCGTCGGCCTCGGCGTTCCGGAAGCCGATGTGATTGCTGCTGCCGTGAACTCCCGCCTGGCTCGAATGCCACACCTGATACGGATCCGGATCGATCGGGCTCGTCCAGCCGAGGCAGCACGCCTCGAAATTCTGCTCTTCCAGCCGCTGCACATAGACCGACCACTCGATGTTTTGAATTTTCATATCGATTCCCGCCGCGGCGAGCGTTTCCTTCATCATCGGCATCATCCGCTGCTGCGTGGGGCTGGTCGCGGCCTGAAGCATCGTGAAGGAGAATTTCCGTCCATCCTTCTCGAGAATCCCGTCGCCGTCCTCGTCCCTCCAGCCCGCTTCCGCGAGCAGTTTTTTCGCCGCGGGGGGATCATACGGCCACGGCTTGATCTCCGGATCGGTGTAACTGCTGGACGGGGAAAACGGTCCGGTGGCGGTTTCGACCAGATCGAAATAGACGTCTTTCCGGATCTTCTCCCGGTCGATGAGCATGGTCAGCGCCCGCCGTACCCTCGCATCGGCAAAGAGCGGATTCGTGAGATTCCAGCCGATGTAGGTGTAGGAGAACGCGAGGTACTTGTATTTTTTGAGCGTACCATCCCGAAACGGCTTCTCATCGGTCCGCTGCACCCACTGGTCCGGCGTCAGGTCGAGCCGGTCGAGATCTCCGGACAGCAGCGCCTGAAACCGGGTGTTCGGATGTTTGATGATCTCGTAAACGATGTTCTCCAGCGCGGGCGCGGCGCCATAGCGAATCCCGAAATAACGCGGATTGCGGCGGAAGATCACGCGCCGGTCCTTGTCCCAGCGGACGAACATGTACGGCCCGCACCCGACGATCATGCGGTTGCGAACGTGGTCGTCGTTGAATTTCTTCCCGTCGAACGGCCCGTCATAGGCGTGGTAGAGGTGGCGCGGCATCGGGGAGAGACCGAGCGTGACCGCGAGCGACCCGTAGTAAGGACGACTCCAGCGCACCTCGAACTCGTAATCATTGATGATCTTCACCTCCTGCAGATCCTCCAGATACCCCCGCATCGGTTTGCAGTTCACATCGGGATTCTTCACCACATCGACGTAGAATTTGAAATCGGCCGCGGTCACTTCTACGTCGGTATGCTTTTTCCCGGTCACGGGATCGGTGAAATCGTGCCAGTAGATCCCCTTGCGGAGCTTGATCCGGTAGACAAGATGGTCATCGGAGACGCTCCACGATTCGGCCATGAGCGGCTGAAACTCCTCGGGCTTTTCAAAATTCCGCTCGGCCAGCGAGGAACCGCACAACGAATTGAATTCGGCCGCCGCGGCATCGTTGTTGATGAGATAGTTCATGTTCGCGGTGTCGACACTCGTCGCGAGGATCAACCGCCCGCCCGTTTCGGCTTCCGGATCGAAGAACGCCGCATTGGCGATCGCAGACGTCTGCCGGTCCGGAACGGTTCCGGAAATCGGAGGCGCCATCCGCGCGGAAAACTGAATCCGGCCGGGGAGCATCTCGATTTTTTCCAGAATCCGCAGATTGCTCTCCCGGACACGGTCGATCGCCGTCACGAGCATGTAACCGAAAAAGGCGATCACCAGAACCAGAACGGTCAGAATGAATTTCAAATATCCGTGGTTGTTCACGACAACGTTCCTCCCGTTCGCGCTATCGCTGACTGATCCGGTAGGTCATCACCGCGCCCCCGATCTGGAAGATGATGTTCGGCAGCCACAGCAGATACTGCGGATAAAGGTGCGGAAACATCGACAGCGATTCACACAGGATGATCGACAAAAAGAACACACCCGCAAGAATCACGCTCAGGAACAGCCCCACCGAGGTTTCGCGGCGGCTGGTCCGAATCGCGAGCGGCAGCCCGAGCAGCAGAAACGCGATCGGCGAGAGCGCAAATGCGATCCGCTGATTCAACTCCACTTCGAGCTCCGTGGTATCCTTGTTCAACTCCTTGGTCAGGCGGATTCGCCCCATGAGATCGGTCAGCTTCATGAATTTCGGCTTGATGCTGACCCGCATTTCATTGGCTTCCTTCCCGTAATTGAAGCTGAACGAAAGCTCTTCGGAGAAAAGCCGCTGGGGGCCGTCGGTTCCGATGTTGCCGCTCGCGGCGCCGGGAGCCTTGTTGATGAGCAGACAGTCGAACAGCTGCACGGTCAAGATCTGTTTTTCCTTGTCCACCAGCAATTTGCCGCGTGTGGCAGAGATATCCTGCGCAACCTCTTTCCCGGTATCGGTAAGCGTGTAGATCTGGACGCCCTTCAGGCTGTTGTCCCCCTCTTTGTCATCGATGTAGATGATGGTGTTCTCAATGGAAATCTGCTTGCCCGGTTCGAAGAGAGCCAGCGGCTGGTCGATCGCGGCGGTTTTCATGAGGTCGCGCGATTTGCCGAGAAACGGCGGCCCGACCTCCACCTGAAGATAGAGGCACAGCAGCGTCAGCAGAAACGTGAAAATCAGAATCGGAGAAACGATCTGCAGAATCGAGATTCCGCAGGCGCGCATCGCCGTGATCTCCGAATCCGCCGACATCCGGCCGAAAACCAGCATCACCGCGACCATGACCGCCCACGGCACCGTGAAGGTCAGCACAATCGGCAGAATATACCCGGTGAATTTGAGAAAGGTCCAGAAAGAGATTCCCTGCGAAACCAGGTCGAACACCTTGATCAGGTTCGCCCCGGTCATGCCGAAAGTCAAAATGGCGATCGCCATCCCGAACGCGAGCAGAAACCCGCGGGTCACATACCAGTTTAAAATTTTCATAACGCGCCGCAGTTCAAATGTTGTGAACGAAGAACGATTTCCCGAATGTATGCAGTAAAGATACATGCAAAACCCCGTTTTGGCAAATCGGTTTGTTTCGAATTCCTGAAAAACAACCTTGAATATTCCGGAAAACGGGCGTATTGTATCTTAATGGTATAGGCGTTTTTTTCCGTTAAAATCTCATGCAAGGAGTCTGGATGTTATGAAAAAGACCGGGAACCGGATTTTGCTGGCGATTCTGCTGATTGTGATCGCGGCAGGATGTTTCTACCTCATGAACTATCTCTTCGACCATACGAAGCTCGTGCCGGATCTCTTCATGGGCGGAGCCGGGGAACAGGTGCTCGGCCGGGTGGAACCGGGCTCTCCGCAGACCCTCGCGGCCCGGGAGCGCGCCTTCGGGCGGATTGCAATGTGCGTATTCACCGCGATCGGACTGCTGCAGCTCTTCTCCTTTCTCGTTGCGGCCATTGTCGTGAACGGCATCCGGCGCGGGAGCGCGGCCGTGAAGATCCGCCTCAAGGAGCTTGACAATGCGGACATCTTCTTCGACGTGCCGCTTTACATCGGGCTTTTCGGAACCATCTCGGGCTTTCTGCTGATGGTGTTCTCCACACACAGCAGCCTGGTGATCGCCTACTCGTCGACGCTGTTCGGCATCATTCTGAGTCTGGTTCTGCGGCTTGCGCTGCTCTATCCGCTGCGTAAAAAGCTGCTCTCAAGCGGAGGCGATGAGAAGTGAATCGATCGATCTTAATCGTCATGTGCGACTTTCTCGTCTCGGCGATGCTCACGATGCTCGCCGGGATGGCGTCGCAGGGAAATTCCGGCGTGACGCCCGGGAAGGGAGCGATCCTCGATCGCGGATCCACCGCGCTGATCCTGGAGGAGCTGCACCGCCGCAGCGCGGAACTCAAATCCATGCGCGAAAAGTTGCGCGAAGCGCAGGCGCGGGAGGGTTTTTCCAGAGAACGCGAAGCAGAACTCAAAGCACTCGCAGAACAACTCGCTGAAACCCTGGCCAAAGCCGAGCTGATCGAACAAAAACTCGAACTGCATCCCGAAAATGCCGGTGCCCTGTCGCCGGAACAGCTTCAGAAAGCACTGGAACAGGAGATCCGCAAACGGGCGCTCGCAACCGTCCAGCGCCGGGAAGCGGAGAGCGAACTCGCCCGGATGCACAACAGTCTTAAGTCGGTCTCCGGCGACCTGGCTGTTTTGAACACGAACTTCGCCGTCAGCCAGCAGCAGCTCACCGACACGCGGAAAAGCCTTGAGGAACGGGAAGCGGAACTCAAACAGACCGGCAGCGCTCTCATGAAGGCGAGGGAGGAGCTCGCGGCCCGGCAGAACGAACTTGCCGGCGTCCGCGCCACTCTCCAGTCCGAACAGGCGAACCTCTCCCGAACCCGCGAGGAGGCCCAGTCGCTCGAAAGCGATCTCTCGTTTGCGAAGGGGCAGCTCAGTGCGGCTGAACACGACCTGGCGGTCGTGCGCAGCCAGTCCGAACGCAACCGGAAGCTGGCGGAACAGCGCGAAGCAGAAATGCGTGAAGCGCAGCGCCAGCTTTCCGATGCGAAAAACATGCTCAAAAATGCCGTTACGGAGCTCTCCCGCACCAAAGCCGAGCTGAACAAAAGCCGAGAAGAAACCGCCCGCACCGCGGCGAAAAAGGCCGAGGCCGAACGCATGATCGCCGAAAAGCAGGGGCAGGCCGACACCGCCCGCGCACAACTTGAGGCCACACAGCGCGAACTGCGCGCCGCCGAGGAGAAACTTCGCAGCGACGTGCTGGAACGCTACGACGCGGCAGTCGTTCGTCTCACCCTCGCATTGCGGGAAAGAAGGTTGCTGCTGAGCCAGGAGGGCGGCGGGGTCTACTTCCTGCCGCTGGTTCAGATCGCGGGAAAAACGGTTATGCCCGGATTCCACAAGCAGCTTTTCGGCGACGAAAAATACGCGCTGAATTTCGAGCGGATCGATCAACTCGAATACCGGGTCAACATCTCCACGGCGCCGCAGGAACAGCCGGGAACGCTTCTGCGCGGCCCGCTGCTGCTTCTGCCCGGAGAGCCGCGCATCGCGGCGATCGAGTTCACGGTCCGCGGGCGCAAACCGCTCGCGGCTCTGACCATCGACGCACTGAAACAACGCGGGCTGGAGGATCTTTTCCTCTTCAAGGCGCGGTCGTTCGGCAAGGAGTCGGCTTCGCTGAACGGGCGCTGCTCGCTCGATCTCAGCAAGGGAGGGTCTCAGCTCTACATTCGCAACTCGGGACGCAGTCCCGCAGGAGAATTGAAGGCGGAACCCGGCGACTTCATCATCACAAAACAGGGCGACTTCGTCGGAATCGTAACAGCAATCGAGGATTTCGACATGGGGCGGAGACAGGAGGCGAAGTGCTTCGTATTTCCGGAACATTTCAAATGGGACGGCGCAAAAACGATCCGGCTGGACAAGGCGCCTGACGCGGAGTATTTTGAGAATTTCTCGAAAGGTGTACGCGAAACCCGCGCCGGATATGAGCAATAACCGGTAACGGCGGGAAACAGGAACGTGAACGACGACGAAAAACATCCGACTCCGGAACGGGATGACGACCAGAAAACCCTGATCTACGGCATGGCCAGCGAAACGATGCTTTCGCCGGAAGAGCTCCGCCGTGCCCTGGGACTCCCCACCGGCGACCGGATCGAGGATTACGAAGGACTCTCAGCCATCGGAATCGGCGGTGTCGGGGCGGTGTTTTCCGCCCACGAACCCGGCCTGAACCGCGAAGTCGCCCTCAAGATCCTGCGCCCGCAGTATCGCAACAAGGCCGAACGGATCGAGTGGTTCATCCGCGAAGCGCGCGCGACCGCCCAGATCGACCATCCGAACATTCCGCCGGTTCACCGCCTCGGAGTCTTTGACGACGTCGGCGTCTACTTCACCATGAAACGGGTCGAGGGTGAAACGCTGCGGGTGATCCTGCGCAAGCTCAACGAGGACAAGGAAGGATATCGCCGCACCTATACCCTGCACCGGCTGCTTGAAATCTTCATCGGCGCCTGCAACGGCGTGGCATTCGCGCACAGTCACGGAATTCTGCACTGCGACCTCAAGCCCGGCAATCTGATGGTCGGAGATTACGGCGAGGTACTCGTCATGGACTGGGGCATGGCACGTTACCGGGCGGATCTCGATCAGGGGGGGGCCGGCAGCAAAATGGATCTCGACCTGGAATGCGAACTCGACAGCGCGCCTCCCGATCCGCCGAGCGAAAGCAAGGTTGTCCTCGGGGGGACCCCCGCCTTCATGCCTCCGGAACAACTCACCGGAGAAGTGACTGAACCGACGGAAGCGGCGGATGTCTACGGACTCGGAGCGATTCTCTACACGATGCTGACCTGGAAAACCGCCCCGATCGACACGACGCTTCCGTCGGAAGAGGTCATGCGCAGAGCGGTGGCGGGACGCATTGTTCCGCCGCGCAAGGCAGCTCCCCGGGCAGCTCTGGTTCCGCTTGAACTCGAAGCGATCTGCAGGAAAGCGATGGCTCGCGACTATCACAAGCGCTATGCGAAAGTTTCCGATCTTCTGCGCGACATCCGCAACTATCTGGATGGGTATCCGGTCGAAGTGTATTCGCCGACTCCGCTCTACCGCCTGACCAAGCTGATTCGCCGTCACCCGCTGATTCCCTCCACGCTGATGGCCGCGGCGTTGACCTGGGCGGGGTACTTCGGGTTCACACATTTTTCCAATTTGTCGCAGAGCAGTTCATTCATCAACCTTGCGGAGTACAACTATACGCAGGCGAAGAACTACAATGCCCTCGCGCTGCGCACATTCAACCTGCTCAAGGAGCGTTCGGAAGCGACCATGAGCGACGGACGGGAGCGCGACCTGGAAAACGAGCTGTTCCGACTGATCTCCGAACAGGAAAACGGTTACAATTCCGCGCTGGAGTTCATCAGCCGCGCGACGGAACTGGGTTTGCGGGAGGCGGCCGTGAACCGGATGTGCCGGGATATTTTCAAGTCGAGTCTGATTTTCTACCTGCGCATCGAAAATTACAGCACGCTCCAGCGTTTTCTGCGCCAGGTTCGGGCGCGCTGGCGCGGCATTTTCGATCGTGCGATGGAGCAGGACGCGGAACTCGCCGCGCTGGTGAACAAGATCGACAACCGGATCGGAACCCTGCTGATCCGCGGAACGGAACACCCCGGACGCCGCATGACGATCCGGGACACCTCCGGCAAGATCGTCTGGTTCGGCTCGTCGATCGACGGGGGAACTCCGGGATCACCGGCGGCCAATCTGCCGATCGGCGACGTATCCCACTCCTTCGAACTGCCCGCGGGGAATTATCTTCTCGACATTTCTCTGCCGTCCGGCGTGAAAGTGACGGCTCCCGTCACAATTCCGGTGGCGGGCAGCTCTTCCGTTGAGCTTGCCATACCCGACACTTTTCCGTCAAATGTCCGTTACATTGCCGGAGGGGAGTTTTTCCACGGCAGCAGTTCCGGCCGATTCGGGGTGGGAAAAAGTTATCTTCCGTCCTTTCTGATCGGCGCAACGGAGGTCACGTTTGCCGAATATCTCAAATTCTGGAAGGAGTTGAAGTCGCCGGCGGAAAAACGGCGGTATCTCGGGTGGTTCGCATTCGATCCGGCCTCGGAAGAGCGTCGTCCGATCTGGAACGAAGACGGGGAACTTGCTCCTCCGTTCACCCCCGATCTTCCGGTGGTCGGAATTTCCGGCGAAGCGGCGGAAGCGTATTGCGCCTGGCTTGGGAAACAACTCGACCTCCCCTGCCGGCTGCCGAGCAGACTCGAATGGGAAAAGGCCGCGCGCGGCGTCGACGGCAGAACCTACGTATGGGGCAACGTCTACGAACCGGGGAAAGCGCTGCTTCACGACAATCCGCGACAGGGGAACTTTCCGGTCGGAGCTCCTCCCGGCCAGTTTCCCGCGGATGTGTCCGTTTACGGAGTGCTCGATTTGACCGGGAATGTACGGGAATTCATCCGCTCTCCGGATGAAAACGGACGTCTCTACATGGTGATCGGCGGTTCTTACGCAACTGAAGCGGAACAGGCGAACTGTACCAATGTCTATTATGTCAACGGCGGTGCGGGGGATCTCGGCTTCCGCTATGTGCTGGAGCTTCCTCCACTCCCGGAGTCCTCGGGAGGAATTCCGGCTTCTCCGGATTTGAAGTAAAGAAACTGGTGCTATTGTGATTGATTTCAAAGATGTGACAAAAACCTATGCGGGCGAGGTGATTCTCGACTCCGCCTCTTTCCGGGTCAATTCCGGAGACCGGGTCGGTGTGGTCGGCCCGAACGGTGCCGGAAAAAGTACGATTTTCGACATCATCACCGGCGATGTCGCGCCGGACCGCGGTTCGGTCAGCATTCCGAAGGATATGCGTCTGGGCATTCTCAAGCAGCATCTGCCGGACGACGAGGTCACGCGCCCGCTGCTTGAATTCACGGCCGATGCGATTCCTGAACTGCGCGATATGCAGAAAGAACTTCACCACCTGGAAGAACTGCTCCACCAGGGCACGGATGACGATGATGAACTTCAGAAAATGCTCTCCCGCCACGGCCGGCTGCAGTCGACGATCGAACACCTCGGAGCTTACCGGCTCAATGTGGAGGCGGAACAGGCGCTCAGCAATCTCGGATTTCCAGAGGAGAAGTTCACGCAGCCGCTCTCGTCGTTCTCAGGCGGATGGCGGATGCGGGCCGCACTTGCGCGTGTATTGATCTCCCGGCCGGACATCTTGCTGCTCGACGAGCCGTCGAACTACCTTGACATTCCGGCCGTCGAGTGGCTGTGCAAATTCCTGAAGTCGTTCCCCGGAACGCTGCTGTTGATTTCGCACGACCGCTTTTTGCTGCGCAAACTTACGAACCTCACGCTGGAGGTCAACGCCGGACAGGTGACCCGTTACCCCGGCGACTACGACTACTATCGGCGCGAACGCGAGGAACGACGCCGCAATCTGGAGGCCGCCAAACGCAACTCCGACCGCAAGAAAGAGCACCTGGAGCGGGTGATCGACCGCTTCCGCGCCAAAAGTTCGAAGGCCGCACAGGCGAAGAGCTGGCAGAAAGCGCTCGACAAGATGGAGGAGATCGAACTGCCCGATGATTTGAGTTACCACGGAGCGATCCGCTTCCCGGCACCGCCGCCGGGGGGAACCGAGGCCGCCCGCATAGAGAATCTCTCGTTCGGCTACACGCCGGACAAGCTGATTCTAAAGGATGTGAATCTCTCGATCGATGCGGGTGACAAGCTCGCATTCATCGGTTACAACGGCATGGGCAAAACCACGTTCCTGAAACTGCTGGTCGGAATGCTCAAACCGACCTCGGGGCGGGTTGTCCTCGGACATCACTCGGTGATCGGCTATCAGGCACAGGAGTTCGCGGATCTGCTCATCCCGGAGCAGACCGTCTATGATGTTGTGCGCGGCAATCTCCCGGCGGGAGCGTCGACGTCCGGCCTCATGAATGTGCTCGGTTCGTTCGGCTTCTCGGGCGACGCGGCTTCGAAGCAGTGCCGGGTGCTCTCCGGCGGCGAGAAAATCCGGCTGCTGTTTGCGCGGATCTTCGTGAATCCGCCGAATTTCCTCGTGCTCGACGAGCCGACGACCCACCTCGACGTGGCCGCGCGCGAACTGCTGCAGGAGGCGCTGAAAAATTATTCCGGGACGGTCTGCGTTGTCAGTCACGACATCGAATTCGTGCGGAACGTCGCGACCGGAATCATCGCGATGGAGCCGCCCGGAATCCGAAAATATTTCGGGAACTACGATTATTACCTTGAAAAGTCCGCCGAACTGCGTGCCGCCGGCGTGACGACGACACCGGAACAGGAGACGAACGTATCCTCTCCGGATCTCGCCCGCAACCGCCGCCGCGCCCGCGCCCAGGCGCGCAATGCGATCGCCGCCAGAAAGAAGGAGGCCGAACAGAAGGTCGCGGCGCTGGAGAAAAAACTCGAAAAGCTCGAAAAGCGTCAGGCGGAACTCTACAAGGAACTCTCCTCCGACGGCAAGCTCGACTTTGCGACGCTCAACCGTGAACTTTCCCAGCTTCAAAAGACGATGGAGTCGACCATGAACGAATGGGAGAAGGCGGCCTCCGAACTTGAGGAGATCCGGCAGGAGAACGAACGGATTCACCGCGAGCTGAATTGAACGGTTTCGACGGCCGAAACATCCGGGCCGCCCGGCCCGGCCGGCCGGCTCTCTCCGGATTTACCGGGGCGGAGCGACGGAGTTGCCGGGGCGGTAAAGCGGAGAAAAGCTGCGCAGCGCGGGAGCGGAGATTTTTTGCTCGATCAGATCGATGAGCATCTCGGTTCCCGCCCGTCCCATCTCCGTGAGGACGTGATCGATCACGGAAAGCGTCGGATCGATGAAGTTCGTAAATTCGCAGTAGTCAATTCCAATGACGCTCAGATCGCGCGGAACCTCTATTCCGGCCCGGCGCGCCTCGCGCAGTACCGATACGCCGACCAGCGAATTGTAGGTGATGATCGCAGTCGGCGGCTCCGGAAGCGACATGAGATAACGGAATCCTCTTTCGCCTTCGAGCTCGCAATAGCGCTCTTCGATATTCGGAAGCGGCTTGCACCGGGTGCGGTTGAAAAGCAATGCAGGATCGGCATCCACGATACCTTGCCGGACACAGTCGAGAAATGCGTCTTCACGGAGGCGGGAGTCGACTCCATGGGTCGTGCAGTCGGCGATAAAACCGATCCGGCGATGGCCGAGCTCCAAAAGCGTTTTGACAGCAAGTTCCACGGCAGCCCGGTTGTCGAAGACGACCCGGCTCAGTCCGAACTGTTCGGCCGGCTGATCGATCGCGACGACGTTTGAACTCACGCGGAGCAGCCGGTCGACCCACTCCGCATTCGAATCGGAATGAATCAGGATGACGCCGTCGATGCGCGACTCGGCGATTTTCTCCGCGCAGATATCCGGCAGATTCCGACTGCTGATATTCAGCACGAGCAGATTGTAGTTCCGGTCGCGCGCCGCCTGCTCGACACCGCGGAAGATCGCCATCTCGTAGTCATTGCTCAAACTCCGCCAGCTTTTGGGCTGCACGTAGATTCCGAGCGTTGTGGAGCGACGCGTTTTCAGCATCTGGCTGGCGGAATTCGGATGATACCCGAGTTCGGCGGCCAGCCCGAGGATTTTCCGCCGCATCGGGTCGCTCACCTTCGTATTGCCACGCGATCCATTCAGAACGGTGGAGGCAACCGCGATGGAGCAACCTGCCGTCGCGGCGACCGTTTTCAATGTAACATTCGCTCTTTTGTGCATCCGTTCCCGCCTTCCGGGTCATTTCTGATTTGTCATTGTCATCATTATAACCGAAAAACATGGAAAAATCAATGGCATGCCGGCTTTATTTTTCCATTGTCTTCCAAATTATTCCGGTATATTCGAAAACATCCGTCATTCCATTACAATCTCATAGGCGAGTGCGGGTTCTTCGCCGGCGCCGGTGTCGACCTGGAAACGGAGCGTACCATTCAGAAAGACCGAATCAATCGCCGTTTGTCTTTTCCCGTCCAGATGCAGGGGATAGACTTTGGGAATCGTCGTTCCTTCCACATTCAACCGCATTTGAATCAATGCCTTGCCGACCCTGACCAGTCGCGGGGAGCTGCCATATTGATCCATGACGTTTTCCGCCCGGTTCATGAAGTGCGTGTTGCTGTTGAGCATGTCGGTAAGGTGGAACAACACGATTCGTTCTGCCTCGGCGAGTTTTGAGTGACTGCCATCCATCGAAGCGGCGAAAAAGGTTGCCGGTCCGCTGGTTTCGACACTCATGATCTCTCCATCGAGCTTCCCCTGCGAATTTATGACCAGTGCTTCACTGAACGGCGTCGTCACCTTCAGCGTCCGGGCGAGGCCGTCCAGCTCGATTTCCCCCGTGGAGCTGCGGGAGGATTTTCCGGCCACATCAAGCCTGGCTTTGCCGATCTCGCCGAAACGTGCAAGATCGTTCACCACCTGATCCGCCGGGACGCCGCCGGGAGCCTGATCCCCCGGCAGCGTCACTGCCAGCGGAACCTGAGGCCGGAACGAACCGTCGGCTTGTTCCACCACGGAGCCGGTTTTTCCGACCAGTCCAAGGCATTGCACCATTTTCGGCCATTCCCCATCGTTTCGAATTTCCGAACGGGGGATGCGCACCGGCAGCAGGAGTTTGGATTCCGCCACATCGCCACGGCGGAAAAGCAGCGCCGCAATTCGGTCTCCATGCAGAGAAATCACATCGTTGGCGACATCGAATGCGCGGATCTCGTAATCGCCGTCCTCGTAAAGTTTCTTGTCATGGGCGTAGGCGAAACGATAGATGCCGTCATAGCCCTGAAGAGCAGAATAAGCGCCGATCAGAACGCCACCCTCCGCGCGGTAGCGGTTCGGATAACACCAGTTGTATTCGGTGATAGTGAACGGTTTTCCCAGGATCCGGCTCGGGAACCATCCGGCGAACACCTTGGGAACCATGCCGTCGAGGGAACTCTTATTGGTATAGGTTGACGGCAGATTCTGGTTGGTCGGGTGATCCCAGTAACCATGATTGTCCACAAAGTCAAATCCATCCCGCAGCAGGGAGAGGCGCGGTGAACTTTTCATGTTCAGGTTGGTCAGCAGCTGCTGAACACCAAGTTTGCGGAGGAATGCGCTTTTCTCCCGGTAGGCGTCCCGCTCCACTTCGAAGAAGAAATCTTTCCGGAGAGCCTGCTTCTCTTCCTCGGAAACACCTTGCTTCCCGCGGGCCGCGAGCCATTTTTCGAACTCTTCCCCGTAGAAACGTGGAACCATGTGGTATTCAGAATGATCAATCCAGTAATCGAGATTTCCCTCGTTGAGCAAACAGAGCGAAATCAGGGCTGGATCGTCCTTGTACGCCGTTTTCGTGTAGGGATTGACGTGTGTGAGAAAATTCCGGGCGAACCGCTCCCAGTCGCGTCCGGCCCCCTCGTGCTTCAGCGCCAGAGCGCGGTAGGCGCCGATGTAATACCAGCCGGGAAGACCCGGAATTTTATTTTCGGTAAATCTGTGCGCATGAAGGTCGGTCGTCACATAAATACCCTCTTTTTTCAGGCAGGAAAAGAAGTAGTCGAGTTTATCCATCGCCTCGGGATCAAGCTCGGTCGTATGCCGTGGTTCCATGTAGAAATCCTGATGGTGGAATCGGATCGCGTTGTAGCCGAGCATCGCAAAGTGCTTCGCCATGCGTTCCGCTTCGGCATGATCGGGGAACGCCGCCGTGAAGCAGACGTTTGCCCCGTTGAACCGCACCGCTTTCCCCGGACGTTTCTCAAATTCGTAGCGGCCGTTGCGGATCACGACCTTTCCATATTTTCCCGCCGGAGCGTCGTTCAGAAACGAGAGGTCCAAAACGCTTCCCGGTTCGATATCGCGGGAATTCGGAATCGGGCGCCACTTTTCTCCTGCCGTGATGTAATGTGCTTCGGGATTGAGATCCGGAATTTTGCTGTGGCTTCCGCTCAAGGCCACGATCATCCAGTCGTGCGGTTTGCCGTTCTTGTCCGAGTTGATGAAGGAGATTTCCCGGATCGGTTTATTCCGGACCGGAATGATTCCGGTGTAGAGCCCGCGCAAGTCGCCCCGTTCCGTCTTCCCCTGCCAGAGCACCGGCGCGTTCTGCAGGGAAACGGCTCCCCACCAGTTGCCGAGATGGACACCGGATTGCATCGGAATATTCTCTTTGTCGCCGTCGGCATACGTCACGTGGATTTCTCCGATCTGCGTTCCGGCGGCGGCCTGTGTGGTGGCATGCTGCAGGCAGAGATAGCGGAATGATTTCCCGCCGATGTTCACCTGGCGTTTCTCCACACGCCCCGAATGGAACACCACTGCGGAATTGCCGCCGTTGGAGGCGGGATCGACGATATCAAAACGAATTCCTCCCCACCGGTATTGTCCCGGAACCATCATCCGCAAATCGTTTTGAGCGCCCTGATCGGTCCAGCCGCCTTTGCCGTCGCCATCGATTTCGTCCGCAAATCCCCGATTCATAATCGAACGAAGATCGAGCGGCTCGGTATCCGGGGAAATGTCTTCAACGACAAAACGCTGCCTGGCGGAACGCATCGGTCCGGATTTCGGGGTCGCACCGAAACGAACTTCAAAAAACGGCATCCAGCGCCGTGTATCGATCACGTTGTAACTGCCGGAGGAGGTCAGCTTCAAATGATTTTTGAAATCGCGGAACGCCAGTTCGAATGAGTCGAACGAATCGCCATTGCCGAGCCCTTCCTTGCCGGGAAACATCGGGAATTCGATTTTTCTGCCGTCCACCGAGACCGAGCGGCCGGCGAATTCCGCGATGGAGAGCCGGGAACAAACTCCGGCAAAGTCCGCATAAAACGGTTTGGAAGGGCTGATCTCAAACTCCAGAACTGTTCTGCGCGGCGTCTCCAGTGTGATTTTTTCCGAAAACCGCACCTCGACTCCGGCATAAAGTTTCCAGACCCCCTTCCATTCCCAGGAATTTGCTTCCTTTTTTGGATAGCCCGCATCCGAAATCATGGTGTCGGCATTTTTTAAATTCCATTTCCAGTTGTCGGAAGCAACTTGAAAAGCGAACTCCTGTCCTTCGATTTTGTAAGTGCCGTCCGGGGAGATCCGGTGAAGGAACGCGGCGGTCTGAGTTTGGGAGGTCGCCGCACCCAAAACAGTTGTACAATAGAGGGAAATTCCCGATAAGGCCAGCCAGAATTTTTTCATCATTTTGCGTTCTGAATAAGATGTTGATTTGCGATTGCTGAAATTGTCTGATTCCTGCGTAAGGCGGATTCCGCACATTCGGCGAAATAAATTCCCCGGCCGAGGCGGGAGAGCTTGTCATGCTCCCCCGGACGGAAGAAGAATTTTTCGTTCTGAACCGGAATGCGGAACTTGTTTTCTATGGAACATCAAACCCGTTGGTGTAATCCGTGTTCCAGTAGTTGACCAGCCCCTTGGAATCGTAGAGAAAAATTTCAGATTCGTATTTACCGTTGAAATTCTGCAGATTCCAGACATCGGCATGACCGTCGAGAAAAGCGGCGTTGAGTTTCAGCGGTGAAAATCCCGCATAGGAATCCCCTTGCGCGATATCGGAGTTGATCGTGTGGTATGACTTTCTGTCACTGACGCCGACTACGCGCGAAGGGGTTTTAATCCGCGTCAGTTTTACAGTATTATAACGCATGAGTCCGCGTCGATAAGCCAGAGAGGCGTACCAGCTGTCGTTCCACCAGGACTCGTTTTTCGCATTCATATTGGAATCGTTCAACCGCGTGTATTGCTCCATGTCGGCGACACAGTACATGAAGTCGGCCTTCTGCACATAAGGCCACAGTTTTGGAGCCCAGCCGCCCTTGAGTTTGATTGCGCTCCACAAAGTTCCGTCGTTGTTGCTGACTTTGTAAAGCAGATAATCCTGATTGTCATTGGCATACATGGTGAGCGCAAGTCCGATCTGCTTCATGTTGCTGATGCATTCTGTCGCCTTGGCACGGGCCCGTGCCTGGTTCAATGCGGGCAGCAGCATGGACGCCAGAATTGCGATGATCGCAATTACGACGAGAAGTTCTATCAATGTAAACGCCGCCCGGGAAATCGCGCGACCGCCGGCGCCATTCCCCTGCTCCCCGCACCCGGCCGCGGAGCGCCCGCACGGAGAGGATGGTATGTTTGCCAGGCGTTCTCCTGCGAAACCTCGGGTCGACGTGAATTTTTTTCCAGCCGATGAAAATGGATGGCGATGGTTGTTGCTCTTCCTCATAGCGTCTCCTTTGCTTTGGTAAATTGTCATTTCGAAAGTTGAGATGTCAACATGATTCCACCTGGAAACCGTTTTTCGGTTGCAAACCTCCGATAAACCCGCACTTGCAAATCCGTCGGCTGGTTTCATCCTGACGTATTTCAGATTAACCAAACGTTTCATTTATATATTATGACCAAATTCATGCAAATTGTCAAGAGGGAAATCAAAAAAAATTGTTTTTTTTACAGACGTTTTTTTTTCGGCGGAAAACTCCGGGATTCCGGAAATTCGAGGGGGGAGGAAAGGTCTGACGCTTTGCGGAGCCTCTTCCGGCGTCGTCCCGCATCGTCAAGTCGGCAGTCACCGCTGTTTCGATATCTCGGGACGAGGCGGCTGAAACTTGAGCCGCCCCATGCGGCCCGGTGAACGGTGCGGCCGTCCGGCAACCGTTGACGACCAAAACGCCATGAGCGGTTCCCGACTGACGCCGGAATAATCATAGCGGACAAAGTTGACCCGGATTTCCGACGGAACCCGCTCCGAAACAAACGCCTTCCGGGGGAATGCGGCCTCGATCAGCCATCCGGTCTCCTCCCCGCTGCTGTCGTGTAGAAAACCCGCCGCATGACGGATTCCCGGAAAGTCACGCCCGGGATATTCGTGAATCTGATTCATCTCCACCCATAATCCGTCCGCATCAAAGAGAGTTTCCCCGCCGCCAAAGAGATACTCTACATCACGCACAAGGCCGGAAGCATTGAACTGAACCTCCCAGATTCGGCGAAAATCCCCTGAAACATCGAGAAAAATCTCCACGACATCTCCTGTATGAAGCGGATCGTCCCGTTTCGTGCCGGAGCAACGGATATCGTGATCCAGACAGAAAAATGCAACGTAGAGCATGGTGTCATCATACGCCAGTCGGACCTCCGTAAAAGGAACATCCGCGGAATTCTCCCGGTCGAGCGGAGAAGAGTCGATCCGAAGCGGCACGGCATTTTCCCAGCCGGAATCCCCCGCTTTCCCGTCAATGTGGATCTCTCCCCGCCGGAACGGAACTCCGGATTCCGGCAGAGGAGGTGCGGCCCGCAGCAGCAGAGTTGTCGCAAAGCAGAACAGGAATGCGAGGGACGCCCTTCTTCTCATTCCGCCAGCTCCCGATTGAACTCCTCCGGCAACGTGCTCATCAGCAGCCAGACGCCCCGGCTGAAACAGCGGACAGGCGGCTTCTCGGGATTTTTCCCATCGCCTTTACGACTTGCGGCAATCCGTTTCTCACGATTGAGTCTCCCGGCCGCAGCCTCAGCCCGGGCGGCGGAGGAAAATTCCGCTACCAGCACGGTATTGCCGTATGCGGCCCGGTGAAGACCGGCGAGAAAATTCCCGATGGCGGATTCCGCACCGGCCCCGTCCCAGACTCCGGGACGGTGATATTTCACGGCAAAGACCCGCGAAGGTTCCTCTCCAATTAATTCAAGGATGCCGCGGCCGACCTCGGCGGAACAGTCGGTGATTCCGATGCGCGTCCACCCGCCTGCCCGCGCCGGAACGGAATCCGGAAGTGCGACGGCGCAATCGAGCGGCGCACGGTCGAGCAGTGTGGTTTCAAGCCGCTCCACCTGACCCGAAGCGACCAGCCCGTTGACAAGAGTCGAATCGAGAAATCGCTCCGCCGCAGCGGCGATTCCCGCCGGTGTCGTACCGGTGATCAGCACAAGTTCGGTTTCAAACGGCGGCCGGGCTACAAAACGACTGTGAAGAAACGGATTCGGCCCGCTCTCGATCCAGCCGAGATCTCCGGAAAATCTGCCGAATCCGAACGCATAGACACTTCCATTTTCAAACCGCGCCTCGTGTTGCAGAATCTGCCGGACAAGGGGATCGTCCGGCTCCCCCAGAACCACCAGATGACGAAATGCGAGCGCCTCCGGGTTGCCGGCGGCGAATTTTTCATTGAAGCAGCCGCTTTCGATTTTCCCGCCTTCGGACAACACGCTCAGCAGCGGATGGTTCTTTGCCGCGGCGACAATGCGTTGAAAAGCCGCACGCACCGCCGGAGGAGCATCTTCCGCGATCGTAATGACCAGCGATCGCGGCGGCACCTCGCCGAAAGCCGAACCCCACAGGACGGCAGACAACAATACAAACACCAGCAGATTCTTCACAACTGTTCCTCCAGCATGACAAGTTCTCCATCGCCGCTCCGGAGAGGAACTTCCACCACCCACTCATCCTGCTCTTCCCGAACGGAGAGCGGCAGATGCTCATTCATTCCGGTAGCGACAACCCCTTTGGCTCCGGGAGATTTCCGGATCCGCAATTCAACACGGCGGGCCGATTCGGCAAGATCCTCAACCGTGCAGAAGATCTTCCCCGCCGATGTAAAACCATACCCGGCGGTCCCCTCCGGGTAACGCAGCCGGCAGCGTGCGTCGCGATACGCGGTCTGGGCAATTTCCGCGGCAAGCTCTTCCGTCAGCTCTTCCGGGCGGATGCCAGCGACAATGCCGTTTCGCCCCGCAACAATCCGCCCATCTTTCACATGCGGAAAGAGTTTCGCAAATTCCGGCGGCAGCGGTTTGCGCTCGGTGAAAACGACCGCCATCTCCCCTTTTTCGATCCGCCCGGCGACAGCGGTTAACTCCTCCTTCTTCATCGAGGACGGCAGCGGCACGATCAACGGCATCGCAGCCTGCGACCGTGCCAGGCTCGTCGCGTTCGCAGCGCATGGGATGCTCAACCCGGCCCGGTGAAGCCGCCCGATCACTCCCGCGAGGTTCAGAATCAGCCGATCCGCATCCTGGCTGCCGCCCATGCCTCCGCCGGTAAAAATCGCTTTTTCCGGATTGCTCAGCAGGTCGGTTCCGACCAGAAACGCAAATCCGACTGCGCCATCCGGGCCGATCAGGCTTTGTCGTTCAGCCGCGTTCCAGTTCTGCTGCCAGTCATTGGCGTTCTGCACATAGGAGCTGTATCCATTCATCCCGTAACCGTAAGTGTGCATGGAACCGTAACTTCCGTCCGATCGCAGGGTGCCGCGCCAGCCACGAACCAGCTGATGGCGGCGTGAGCTTTCCGTCGTGCCGACCGGACCAAACCAGTGCGGATTGTTCAGCAACGTATTGTCCCATCCCCAGACAAAATTCGCCCGGAGCTTCCATTCCGGGTTAAACGCCTGATGAATCATCTGCCGCCCGGCGGTCAGAGCGAAATCCTCCTGATGCGCGCCCCAGGTGTCGTCGTCCGACATCCCGGAGAGACACGCCCCGATCTCGGCCGCCGCCTCCGGAGGCAGGAGCGGGATGCCCTGTCCATTCATGACCATGCGCTTTTTTCCGCTTTCGATGGCCGAGCGCAAGGCACGAAATGACTTCAAATAGTTGTCGAGCTGCCAGCGCGCAAACGGACCACGGAAGGAGCGGTCGATCTCCTGCAGCAGTTCCTTCCTGGTCCGCCCGCTCAATCCGGGCTGCCCGGAACGGCGCAGATGCCGGTCGAACTCGACAATTTCCAGCATCGAATACATCGAATCCGACGACGGTCCGGTGTCCCAGCGGTCGCTGTTGGAAATATCGATGATCTCCGCATTCTTCCACGCGGCGAGTTCATGGTTCATGGCAACAAGCGACGGGCCGGCCACTTCGAAAAAACGCAGTCCGTTCGGGAAACATCCCCACGGATTCGCATAATGGCTGAAATCGTTCTCCGAGAGAAACAGCTTCTCCGGAGCAACGGCGGTGCTGCGCCGCACCTGCTTGATCCGGTTCGCGTAACAGTAGACTTTGTCCTCCGGTTCTCCCCAGTGGCCCCGGGTGTCGCGGGATCCCGTGCCGAGCGCGAAATAGGAACGAACGCCGCGGGTCACAATCGCAGGAACCTTGAACGTATTCTGATCCGGACGCGTCTCGGCAATGTTCCGCAGCGGCGCGGCGGGCTCGATGACCAGCAGCGGCAGAGAGGCGACAACCGTACCGCCGTCATCCACCGCCTCCACCCGGCACGGTGCAATACCGTGTGGCGGCAGCGTCGGCAGCCGAACCGGAAACACCCGGCGCAACTGTGTTCCCGATGCGAGCCTGATTCCGGAGAGAGTTGCAACATTCACCGATCGTCTGCCCGGGATCAGCAGCCGGAGCGTGAGAGTTTTCTTCTCCTCTCTGGAAACCGCCGGATCAGCGGCGCCGAACAGTTCGATCTCCGTGAGGGAGGGCTCCACGCGCTTCGGTCCGCTTCGGCCATTCTCACGCCAGGGGAATTCGAACACCCACTCTTTCGCTTCCGCCGGATCGAAATCCAGTTCGGCACGCAGATTCCGAAAATCGGCATCAAGACGGTCGCGCCGGCAGACCTCTCTTCCGTCGGCGCGAAGCACGAGTGCGCCGGGCGTGACGATCACGCCCTTCCGCCGGTCTGAGGCTCCATAAAGTACAACCCGGCTCAAGCGGACCGGTTCCGGAAAACGGAATGTGATGCGATTCGTCTTTCCCTGTTCTCCGCGCCAGATCGCCGAATCATGAATCATGTCCCGCCGTTCCATGTCGGACGACGCAAGGTCATTCAACATGCGGGCGGAGCACTCCCCGAAAGGGGCGAGATTGCGAAAATTGCGACTGAGTTCAAGCGTTACATTGGCCGTTTCACCGGGGAGATACGCATAATTGGAAACGCGGAATCCGCCACGGCACTCCATGCGGAGCTGTTCCGGCCGCGGTCCGGGAAGCGTCCGTTTTTTTTCGGAAAGCTCATCGGAAGAGAGTCGAGTGGAATATTCCGGCGTAAAGTCGGCAAGAAGCGCCTTTTCCGCCAGAACCGCATCGCCGGCGGGAGAGAGAACCGCCGTGCGAAGCCGGAACGCATCATAAAGCTCGAGCTGCTGCGGAGCGAGCGGGCCCGACGGGGGCAGTGTCAGCACGAGTTCCCCCCGCTTTCCGGGGGCAAGGCGCAAGACTCCATTGAGATCATCCAGCAGCGTGCCATCCCAGCCGGAAAGCCGGACCACCACGGGGAGTTTCAATTCGACACGGCCCGGATTGCGTGCGGAAATCCGAATGGCGCGCCGCGCGCGGTCGATGGAAAATCCGATCTCTTCGACGGCGGGCGTTTTGCCGTCAACAGGTCTGGCCTCTGCAAGAAAACGGAGAACATCCGCCCAGAATTCCGGTGTTCCGGCATTGAGTTCCGAGGCGAATACCGCGACACGGCCCGCCCCGTATTCTCCGGTGATGAGCAGAGACTCCTCTCCGGAATCCGCCGCCCATAACCGGGTTTTCCAGTTCCGGTTCAGCAACGGACGACTGAAAAACCCTTCGCCGGCCTGACGCGGAATCTTCAGGTACGGGACTTCGCGCTTGAGGCATTCGAGGCGGCTCTCCCCGCGTTCCACAGCATGAACAGGGCGCATCCGCCAGCGGTAATTCGTGCGGAATACGGGAGATCTCCGGAAGAATTTCTGATCATACTTCCCTGTTCCGATACCGGGCTCGGCGTTACCGCGATACCCGAGCTGCATCAAACTCTGCCAGGCCGTGGTCGGCGAGATCGGCGAAAACCGGAACGCGGCGCTGCCGGGATTCCGCCCCAAGGTAATCAGCAGGGAATGACCACGCCGGACATGTTCGGCAATCCGTTCAAAGAGCGGCCCGTCGAGCTGTGCACCGGCGGAATCGGACTGCCAGACAAGAATTTCCGGAAGCTGGTCGAACCCGGAACTCCGGTCGACCCCGAGGGATTCCCTTCCCGCTCCGGCGCGAAACGCCGCGGCCTTCTTCGGATCCACGTTCACGCACTCCACCCGCGCCGCCGACGCAGCGACTCCCGAAAGCAGTATGATGCAGAACAACCATTCAAATTTGTTCAGAAACATGTCTCAATACCCTATCTGCCAGTCAAAATAATTACGCTTCAATGATTCGGTAAAGAATGCAGCGGACGGAACCGACATGACATGCAAACCCGACATCAAGGCATTGCGTTTTCCCCCCTGACCGGGATGACCGTTTTCCTCATTGAAATCCCACCATGCAGCCGTCGGCCCCGTACTGTATTGATTCTGAGACTCACCGCCATCCCTGTAACGATCGGCCAATAACACAGCATTACCCCGCTGATTCGAGGCAGCCAGTTCGGGCGAATTGATCTTCACCTTATCCAGCCGAAATGCCCGATTGTTCGGAATCGGCTGATTGCCTGTGGTCAGAACATAGTCCGCGCTGCGCCCGTTGTTGAACGCATAACTTAATTTTGTCTTTTTTCCTCCAGCAGGAAGAAGAGGATCCAACGGACAGGAAAGATATTTGACTGAGGTGGAAAATCTCTGCTCATGCCTGCCATCCCCTCCGGAAGCGGCAACGATGTACTCCTCCCAGGAAAAAAACTCTGTCGCAGAATCCTTGCGAGGAGGAAACCACTCTCCCGTATCATAATTCAAGAGTGCCACGCCGATCTGTTTAAGATTGTTGACGCAGGCAATCGATTTCGCCCGGTTGCGGGCCTGATTCAAGGCCGGCAGCAGCATGGAGGCTAGAATCGCAATAATAGCAATTACAACCAACAATTCAATTAATGTGAATTTTAATGTTTTCATCGACCTTTCCTTTCCATTTTGAAAACAATGCAATCCCCAATCAAGCAAACTGCTTCGGTCTCTTTTCGCACCAAGAATTTCGTTCAAACAACTTCACGCAAAAAACTGCGCAGATTACGTTTGCGGGCAGAATTCCTGCTTTGAAAAAATCGTTTTACAACCGGACAGGCGGCCCGTTCACCTTCTTTCGCGGAAATTTCGCCCATAATCAGAGGAAGCAGGACCGGTTCCATCAAAAGTTCACTCAACTCAGCCCAAGGTTCCTCGGAACAACGCCGAAACGGCTGACGTTGAAATTGTTCGATCAGCGGAGCAAGTTTCGGGATGCGGCTCTGTTCTTCCTTCAAAAGTTTCAGGAACGGCGAGAGCCCCATGAGAGCGTCCATCTGTGCAAATTGGAAATCAGGAGAAACCAGGTATTCAAAGAAATGCTGTTCTGAAGAATGAACCCGGTCTGTTCCGAACAACGCGGAATGAGCGATAAATACTCCGTTTGCAGCCCCGGGAGCAAAAGGCAACGGTCCAATCTGGAACTCATTGCCCTGTTCAAGAAGGCGGAAGCTGTTCCAATGATGAGTAAAATCAATCAACCCGGCAAGACGGCCGCTCTGCAACAAATGAGCATGCGGCTCCTCCGGAGAAATTTCATGATTGATCAGATTTTTCTGCGCATAAAACGCCAGCGAGTTGAAATAGGAAGAAAGCTCTGGACTGCTCTCAATCCCGGCAAGAGAACGGCCAACCAGGTCAACGACACCGCAACAGGCGGCCAGCCAGTCATTCCTCGGCGGAAGCAGGCTCCGTTCTCCGAGCCGGGCATACACCCGTTCCAGCCAGGCGGTGACCGTCTCATCCCGGGCCGGCACGAGCGGATTGGAGTCCGGGCCGCGGTAGATGAATGCGTGCATCTGCACCTGGTACGGCAGGAACAAACTCCAATCCCAGTCGGAAAATTGTGCGAGCGCTGAATGCCGCACCCTGTCAAATCGCTCGTTCCCGAAAATTTCGTTCAGAGGAACAGCGGGCGGCAGCCCGTCACGTCGCGGCAGCCGAAGCGCCACGCGGGTTCCCTCCGGAATTGCCGCCTTGGAGTCACAAAACCGCGCCCGCACCTCAAAACCGGGATTTCGCCGTTCAAAATCGCGGAAACGTTCCAGCCAGAACGCGGTCTGATGCGGCAGGTTTTCGAAAACGGTGACCTCAACGACCTCCCTCCGCTCGGAAGTTGCAACTCCCGCGGCTCCGGGACGCACGGCAACCCGGCTGCCTTTCTGCGGAATATTCGTCACAAGTCCGCGTTTCTCCAGCTCCTGCAACGCAATCTGAACGGATGCAGGCGAGATGCCGTACTGTGCGGCAAGTTCACGCCGGCTCGGCAGACGGTCGATGAATCCGGGAGCCCCCGTTCGGATCAACTCCGCGATCGTTTCTATGAATTCATGAATCTTTGTCGTATTGCGCATCTCTTCGCCTTTTTTAATCATCTGTACAATATTATGACATATTTTTTGCAAAATGTCAAGGTTCATCTCAAAAAAAAGCAAAAAAACATGCTGAAAAACCAGCAAGCCATCAAAATCACTATTATTATTCAAATGTACAATTATCCCATTTCAATCACTCCCGGCTTTTCAACAAAAAAAGTTTTTTCGAAATCTTTTTCCCGAACCTCTTGACATTAGTATGGTTTTTTACCCATAATATCAATAGCCACCAGTTGGCCACCCTGATTTAGAAAAACCGGAGACGAAATTGGAAACCGAAAAAATAAAAACCACGGAACGCTGGAAGATCCGCACCTACATTCTGGGGCTTATCTACCGCGGCGGCGGCAGTTCGGTGAAGGTCCCCTCCTCGGCGGAACTCGCCGCCCGCTTCGGGGTTGCGCGACGCACCGCACGCATCGCGCTCGAAGGGCTCGTCCGTGAAGGATGGCTCATCGGGCGGCGCGGGGTCGGAACCTTCACCAATCCCGCCCGCGCATTCGGAGATGATTCCGACAGCCGGATCCCTCTGATCGGCCTCATCTACGGATACGGCGACAACTTCTACTACGACATCCCCGCCATCCGGATGCTTTCCGAGATGGGGCTTGCGGCGGCGGCGGGGGGATTCAACGTCCGGTTCCTCACCCGCATGTCCGGCAACGAAACGTGTCTCTTCACGGAGATTCGCGATTCCAATCTCGACGGTCTCGTCTGGGCTTCCAACAGTTACCCGTCGATCGAACTGCTCGAAAAACTCCGGGAACTCGGAATCCGCATCGTCACCATCGACCGCAAAGTTCCGGGTTTCAGCAGCATCCTCTTCGATTCCGCCGCCGCCATCCGGCAACTCGCAGCGCTCCTCGCTGCGGAAAAACGCAACCACATCGTCCGGCTGTGCCCGCCCAATGAAGGCCACGCCGCATCGACGACCAGAGACAAAGAGCTCATGGAACGGTTTCTTCCGGCCTGCCGCGGCGTTATATTTTCCCAACATCACTACCGCGAAACGCTTGCGGAACTCCTGAGCAAGGAGACCCCGGACACTCTCATCATCGGCTGGAGCGGTGGTTCCGCTGCCGTTGAACTTCTGCGACAACACAACATCGACCCGATCACGAAGTGTCGAATCGTGGTGATGGAAGATTTCGCCGACTCGATTTCCCTGCCCTGTCTCGTTCTGGACCGCCCCTACCGGCAAGCCGCGGACGCCGCCGTTGCGGAAATCGCCAGACAACTGGCGGAAACTTCGCCCGAACCCGTGGACGCCGCCGTGAACGTCGTTCTGAAATACCGAAATCTGAATCCGGATCCATCTTCGATGTTTCATTCAACCCCGAAGGAGCCAAGATCATGAACCAGCCGATCGCAAAGGAAACCCAAACAGAGAAGAAGAGAAGTTTTACATTGATTGAACTTCTTGTCGTAATTGCAATCATTGCCATCCTGGCCTCGATGCTGCTGCCCGCCCTCAATCAGGCGCGCGAACGGGCCAAAACCAGTGCCTGCGCCAACAATATGAAACAGATCGGACTGGCATTCATGCTCTATTTGAACGACTACGGCAGGCTGCCGAAACCGTGGACACGCAACACTCCCGGCGCGATCAACTGGCGCAGTGACCTCTTCCGCTACATCGATTCGAGCGGATTCAAGGAAGATCCGAACAGCTATCACCTGTGCAAGACCTATTTGTGCCCCACGGTCATGGATCCGGCGCTTCAAGGTGTCAGTTACGTCATGAGCGCAAAACTCGAAAGTGAGGCAAACCGCACGGAACGCGCGCTCGCTTCGAAGCGCAAAGTCATGGTTGTAGAGAGCAATGTTGCAGGCTCTTTCCGCATGAGCCCTTGGACACACAACGGATACGAATGGAATAACTGGACCGCGATCACGCTAGCCTGGGATAAACGGCACAACAAATCCATGAATGTCCTCTTCACAGACGGAAGCCTCACATCCACCCGCATCGAAATCGCTCCCGAACGCAGCGAATCGACCCGAACGTTCAACTGGTAGCCAGGAAAGGAATCTGAACATGTCTCTCTCGAAACTTCTGCTCTGCCTGTTCGGCGCGGGTGTGGCCGCTGCCGCCGGGGCCGGAGAATTCACCAGCGACTTCTCCGGCGGAACCGCCGGGTGGCTTGTGCGGGGAGAGTCCGCGCCGCTGGTGCAGTCCGGCTCTGCACTGCACTACGACACAACCCGACCCGACCCCTCGAAGTACCGCTGGACGACACTCGAATCCCCGAAGGCGATGGACGGAGACTTCCGCGTTTCGCTCACCTTCCGCATTCTGCGGCAGGACCACTGGAACAGCCTGCGGCTCAACGTCACCTCCGTCAAGGAGAAGGCGTGGAACGCCGTGCTCTACCGCAGACAGCAGAAACTCGGCGACGAACAGTTCAACTGCCAGCTGAACATCGCCGGAAAAAAACAGGAAAAAACCACTTCGAGCCGGGCACGCTCGGGAACGCTCATCATCGAACGCAAAGGAGAGCGACTCTCGTTCTTGTTCCTTCCCGAAGGAGCGTCACAGCCGACCGAGCTCTACGCGGTCGAAAATGCGCCGGCAGGAGCGGCGACCGCAAGCATCTCGTTCGACACGCCCAAAATGACCGGCAGCAGGATTGAACTGACGAATTTCACGCAAACCTGGGAGAACGAAGTTGTCGGCGCCTTCGCTCCGGTCTATCTGCAACGACAGAAGATCGCCTCCGAAACGGATCGGTCGATCTGTCTTCTGCTGCTCGAAAACGGCTCCCGCGCGGAAGACGGCACGTTGCGCATCGCTCCCGGCGGCCGGGCGCTCTTCGGCATCCGGGGACCGCTGAATATGATCGATCCCAGACTCGAATGGCGCTCCTCGGGCGCGCTGAAACTGAGCGCCGTCCGCCCCGGGTCCGCCGAGACGATCGAACTTGGCGAAACGCTCGTCTGGGACAACCCCACCCCTGCCGGGAAAGCAACATACAAACCGCGTTCCGTCTGGCTCACAGATCTCGTCACGCGCAACCGGAGCCAGCGCAACTGGATTCTGCCGCACCTCTCCGGGGACAACCTCTTTTTCGTCACGGTCGCTCCCGCCGCGAACGAGGAACTCCGGTTCGGGGAACCTGTTCTCACGGGCTCCCCTCTGAAGGGGATCGAGCCATTCACGCCCGCCGCGCGCGCAACGTCGCGCCTCGTCCGAATCGGGGAATCCGCCACGCTCGCGTGGGAGACGCCGGAGGAGGGGCGTGGCTGGTTTCCCGGTTCAAATTCTCCGTTCCGCGCAGGAGAGCGCCGTGAGTACGGCGAGGTTCCCTACGTGCTTTCGCCGACGCTGCTGGGGCCGGAACTGCCGTCGGTCGCGATTCCGGTCGGAACCGCTGCCGGAACGATCCATTTCCTGCACGCCGCCGGACCGCAGCAGCCGGGCGACTCTCCCCTCGCCGCGACCTGGCTCATCGTCTACGCGGACAACTCCACCGAACCGGTATTCGCGGTGCTCCGCTGGAACTGCGGCGTCTGGCGCGACGGCTATCTCCCGCGCGGTTCGGCGGACTTCACCTGGTGGGGACCGCCCGGCTTCACACGCGGACAGGTCCACTATCTGCCGCGCCCGCCCTTCGGCGTCTCATGGGACGCGCTCTATTCCGCCTCGATTCTGAATCCGCATCCGGAGAAGAAGATCCGCGAAATCATCGCCTACCAGATGCCCGGCGACCGGCGCAGCTTCGCCCTGCTCGGCGTCACCATCGAACCGCCTGAGAACTCCCGCGTCGCCCTCGTCGAACCGGATGAGGCGACCTTCGAACCCGGTAAACCACTCGGTGTCACCGTGATGGAGTACAACGCCGTCGCCGCCGCGACCGATACGGAAAAGAACGTTCCGGTCGCGCTGAAGCGCGGCAATTCATCCGTGAAGATCGGAGACGTGAAGCTCGCCGTTCGCGGAAACTTCTCCGGCGGCCGGGCGATCGTCACCCCGACGGGAGAAGCCGGACCGGTCCGCATCGCCGCCGGAAACGCCGAAAGCAGCCTGCTCGGCCTCCTGCCGGAGAGATCCGCCACCGACCGGCCATATCACCTGACCATGATCGCCGGGGGCGGTGAACCGCGCGGCGACTTCGAACGGATTCGCCGCCTCGGTTACGATTCGGTCAAAATCCACCTGCCGTGGGTCGAAAACGAACCCGGCAAAGTCGAGTGGCCCGGATGGCGCGAACGGATTCGACGCATCGCGGGCGAAGGGCTCAAGATCGGATTCCGCAATCACATCGGCAATTCCCAGCCTGAATACATCCGGGAAAACGCCGTCTACCTGAAACAGTACACTCCGGACGGTACCGTCACCGAAACCCGCCTGCCCGACCCCGCCGATCCGCTCTACCGCAAAAGCGTTGCCGCTTATTACCGCGAAGCCGGGAAACTCGCAAACGAATTCCCCGAAACCGTCTTCAGCATCAACGCAAACTACGGCATCCGCAGCGGCCTCGGTCCGAAAAACCTCACCGTCGGCGAGACGACCATGCAGAATTTCCGCAAATCACTCGCACAGGAGTTCACGCTTGCCGAACTCGGCTCCCGGCTCGGAAAAACGCTCACCAGCTGGCAGGAGATCACGCCGGAACTCGTCATGACGGACAAGAGCCGGACGCTTCTGCCCCGCCTCGCGCGCATGAACATGCAGGATCTCGGCATCCTTCAGCGTGATGTCGCCGCCGCAATTCGCGAAAGCGGCTGCAAGGCCCATTTGACCTTCAACGTTCCGTTCCACCCGATCGAGCACAAACTGCTCGGACTCAATACCACGGAATATCTGAAACTCTCCCGCGAATTCGCCCCCGGCTCGATCTTCCACGAAACCAGCGACCGTTACTGTCTGAGCTTCGCAAAGTGGATGCTCGCGAAGCGGACGATGGATCTCCCTTACGGCGACGAGGGCAATCAGCCCCCCCCGACCTACGAACACAATGTCCTCTCCTATCAATGGATGGCGATGATGCAATGTTACGATGCGCTCTACTGCCAGTGGTTCGGCGGCAAGCCCGCCGCCCAGAACATCGCGTGGCTGAAACCATATTACCAGATGCTCTACAACGCGGAATATCTGCCCGACCCGGTCGCATTCGCCTTCAGTCTCGACACAGGATTCGCGGAGTCGCCGGACGTGTTTCCGAAGAGCCTCCACTCGACCACGCGCTCCCACTATTCGCTCGCGAATCTGCTGCGGGCGCTGAACATCAATGCCGACCGCTATATGGTCGACCGCTTCCCGGAGTACGACGGAAACGTGAAGTGTCGACTGCTGATCGACGACATCACCCGTGACCTTTCCCCGCAATTCGGCGACCGCATCGAGTCGTTCATCCGGAATGGCGGCGTATTTCTCGCCTCGCTCGAAACCGACAAACGGAACAATCACACCTTCTTCCGCCGTTTCGGCATCGAAGTCGCGCCGGATGGAACGCTCTCCGGCAAGGGACTTTCCATAAAAAAAGGAGTCCGCACCATCGCAGAAAAAAACGTGGGGAAAGGCACACTGCTGATCCTCGCCGGAAGCTGGGAGAGCCCGAGCTGGGATCCGGGAGAACCGGAAACGTACCTCGCATTCGCCCGGGAGCTGTTCACCCGCGCAGGAAATTTCCGGCCGCTCGTGAAAACCGACACCGTCGACGTATTCGCAACGCCTTACCGCACACGGGAAGGGGATGTGCTGATTCAGCTGTTCAACATCACGGCCGCCCCGTGCCGGGTCCGTTTCGCCGCCGCGGCAAACCTCGTCGCGGGCGCGGAGTTCTTCGATCACGGAACCAACGCGGTACTGCCCGGAGTCGAAGAAGCGGGATATCTCTCCGCCGAAACCGAAGTTGCTCCGCTCGCCAGCACAGTCATCCGCATGCGGCCCGCAAGATCCAGCCGCTGAACGACGAGGAATTTCACTCCCCGGGCGGGACGTTCTCCTCCTGCACGCGCAGGAGGGGCAGCGCGAGGCGGATCGTGTCGATGTCGCGCAACCAGCTCCGGCGGCCGTCAACAAGCCCCCAGAGCCGTACCTCAGCCCGGGTCGTGAAGCTCACCAGCACATCATTCCCGCTCCCGGCAACCTGGAACTCCCGGTCACCGGAGCGATGCGCATAGCGGTTTCCATCCGTATCGTCGTCGGTCGTCCGGGTGTAGTCAAGGCTTGAAAGCGCGGCTTCAAAGGCGGCGAGGAACTCCCGTTTTTCCACCTCATCCGGGCAGCTCACCACCTCGAACATCACGATCTCCTGACATTTCCATCTCGGCGAAAGCGCCAATGCCGCAATCCCCAGAAACAACAGCCCGAGACCGATCACCCAGAGGTGTTTTCCCATATCGTCTCCTCACAAACTCCAGACCGCATCGCTCGCATCGCTCGGCATGCGCCAGTCGCCGCGCGGCGAAAGCGCGATCGTCCCGACCTTCGGTCCGTCCGGAATGCAGCTGCGTTTGAACTGCTGGCGGAAAAATCTCCGCAGGAAAGTCGCGAGCCACCGTTCGATCACCTCCGGCGTGTAAACTCCGGCGAACACCGTCTCGGCGAGAAACCGGATCTTCTCCGGCTCCGCCCCGTACTTGATGAAGTGGTAGAGGAAAAAGTCATGCAGCTCATACGGCCCGATCAGTTCCTCGGTCTTCTGGCTGATCGCACCTGTTCCGTCGGCCGGAAGCAGTTCGGGACTCACCGGCGTATCGATCACGTCGCGCAGCACGGCGGCAAGTTCCGGCTCGGAACGCTCCGCGGTCGTCTCGATCAGAAACCGGATCAGCGTCTTCGGGATCGAACAGTTCACGGCGTACATCGACATGTGGTCGCCATTGTAGGTGCTCCAGCCGAGCGCGATCTCCGACAGATCCCCCGTGCCGACCACCATCCCGCCGGACTTGTTCGCGACATCCATCAGAATCTGCGTACGCTCGCGCGCCTGTACATTCTCATACGCCGTATCGTGCACGGCAGGATCGTGGCCGATGTCATGGAAATGCTGAAGGCAGGCGGCCTTGATGTCCACCTCGCGCAGCGTCGTACCGAGCAGTTTGCAGAGCTTCACGGCGTTGTTGTAAGTGCGGCCCGTGGTTCCGAAGCCGGGCATCGTGTACGCGATGATCTCCGAAGCGGGGCGGTTCAGCAGTTTACAGCACTCCGCCGCGACCAGCAGCGCAAGCGTAGAATCGAGTCCGCCCGAAACGCCGATCACCATCGTCTTTGCCTGCGTGTGTTCGACCCGCTTCGCGAGACCGGCACACTGAATGTCGAAAATCTCGCGGCAGCGTTCGCGCCGGTCCGCCGCCTCCTCCGGCACGAACGGGCGACGCGCAATCTTGGCGTACCGGCAGTTCGGCGAGCCCGCCGCCTCCGGCAGGACGATCGTCCGGAACTTCACGCTCTCCGGCAGAACATTGTCGTTGAAGGAACTCTCGGAAAGGCGCGCCGCTCCGATCCGCTCCAGATCGACATCCGCATACGTCAGATTGGAAACCCGCTCAAACCGCGTATTCTCCGCCGCGAGACGTCCGTTCTCCGCGATGAGCGCGTGGCCGCCGAATACGAGGTCGGTCGTCGACTCGTGGACGCCCGCCCCCGCCAGCACATAGGCCGCGAGGCAGCGCGCGCTCTGCTGTTTCACGAGCTCCCGGCGATAAGCCGCCTTGCTCGCGAGCTCGTTGCCGGCCGAGAGGTTGAAGATCGCCCGCGCTCCGCCCAGAGCCAGATGCAGCGACGGCGGCAGCACGCACCAGAGGTCCTCGCAGATCTCCACGCCGAACCGGAACGGCCCGCCGCAGTCGAACAGCAGATCCGTTCCGAACGGAATTTCCTCCCCGTCGACACGCACCGCTCCTCCACGTAAATCCCGGCCGGAGTGGAAGTGGCGCTTCTCGTAAAACTCCCGGTAATTCGGCAGCACGCTCTTCGGCACGATGCCGCAAATTCTTCCGTCTGCGACCACCGCCGCAACGTTGTAAAGCGCCTCCTTCATCCGGAACGGCAATCCGATCACCGCAACGGTTCGGCTGCCCGCCGTTTCATGCGCGAACCGGAGCGCTCCCCGCTCCGCCGCCGCAAGCAGCCGCTCCTGAAAGAACAGGTCGCCGCAGGTGTAGCCCGTGACGCAAAGTTCCGGAAACACCACCGCGTCAGCGCGTTCCTGCTCCGCGAGGCGGTAACACCGCAGCAGCTCCTCCACATTGAACTCGACGTCGGCAACGCGCAGTTCCGGCACGGCCGCGGCAAATCGGTAAAATCCAAACATATTTTTCTTCCTTTCCAGCAAAAACGTTACAGAACCATCCCGGCGATCCAGCCCGCGGCAAGAAGCGGCAGATTGTAATGCAGAAACGTCGGAATCGTCGAATCGTAAATATGGTCATGCTGTCCGTCGGCATTGAGTCCCGCAGTCGGTCCGAGGACCGACTCCGACACCGGAGACCCCGCGTCTCCAAGCGCCCCGGCCGAACCGACGATCGCGATCGTCGCCAGCGGAGAGAGTCCCATCGCCGCGCACAGCGGAACGTAAATCGCCGCAATCAGCGGAACCGTCGAAAATGACGAACCGATTCCCATCGTGATAATGAGCCCGATGAGCAGCATTGCGAACACCGTCACCCCCTTGTAGTCGAGCGCGGCGCCCTGAACGAGCGTTACGAGCTCCGAAACGCCGCCGGTCTCCTTCATGACATTCGCGAACCCGGCGGCGGCGATCATCACGATGCCGATTCCGCCCATCAGATGGACGCCCTGCACGAACACATCCTGTGTGTCCCGCAGCCGGATCACTCCGGCAATCACGAACACCATCACCGCGAGCAGCGCGCCGACCAGCAGGGAGTCGAGAAAGATCTGCACGACGAGCGCCATCAGAATCGCCGCGATGCCGACCGCCACGTTGAACGGCTTGATCTCCGCAGGTTCGGTGGCATCCACCATCGCTTCCGTTCCGGAGGTGTTGTAGACGCGCGGCCGGCGGTAGCTGAAAAAGACCGCGATCAGCAGCCCCGCGACCATGCCGAGCGCCGGAATCAGCATTGCGGGAGACGCCTGCGAGGCGTGCACCTCCATGCCGTTGCGCGTGATGTTGTCGAGCAGAATGTTGTTCAGGTAGATCTTCCCGAATCCGACCGGCAGAACCATGTACGGAGTGATGAGGCCGAAGGTCAGTACGCAGGCGACCGCGCGGCGATCGAGCTTGAGCTTCTCAAACACCGGCAGCAGCGGCGGAATCAGAACCGGAATGAAGGCGATGTGCATCGGGATCAGATTCTGTGAGGAGATCGAAATCAGCGTCAGGATTCCGAGCAGCATGTATTTGAAATAGAGCAGCCGCCGCGCGGTCAGTTCGGTTCCGATCCAGGCGAAGAGTTTGCGGGCGATGAGTTCCGTCACGCCGGAGCGCGAGATTGCGATGGAAAAGGTTCCGAGCATCACGTAGTTGATCGCGAGCACCGCGCCGTTGTCGAGGTTGCTCAGGAACGCCTTCATCGTCCCGCTGAAACCGCCGACGCAGCAGTTCCAGAACGCATGGAACTCGCCGTGACCGAGCATCGCCCACGCCTCTCCGCCGTCGACGGCCCCCATCAGCCCGCCGACCACGGAAGCGACCACCAGCGCAAACACCACGTTCATCCGCAACGCCGACAACGCCAGCAACACCGCGACCGCGACCAGAACGGGATTCGTCAACAACTCCCAGACCATTCCATTCCAACCTTTCCCAAATCAATACTTCTACGTCGTTTCCACAGACCGCATTTCCCTGGCCGTCTTCACTCTCCGCGCGCCCGGTGGAGAAACATCACAAGCACGAGCAGCAGCAGAAATAAAATCAAAAACAGAAAATAACTGATCATCGAAGCGAGTTTCTGCTTCGGAGTGACCCGCAACCCGAGCTTCGTCTGCACCAGATCAGTCAAGTTCGGCAGCAGGATGAATGCAGCCGGAACCAGAATCAGCGGAAATGCCACGAGGAAAAACACGCCGGTCAGATCCGTGGAAACCACCGTCATCACGCAGCCGAACACGAGCAGAGTGACGAAACATCCCGGCGCCGCGACTTTCACGCCGGTATCGGCGGCACGCTCCGAGCGACGCAATCCCGGGACACCGAAATAGATCCCCGTGATCGCCGCCAGCACGGCCAGAGTCGACAAAATAAATGGATCCTGAAACATCAAAAAACTCCTTTCGGATAATATCGCCCCGAAAGTGCCGAATATCAACCCCGGGAGCGTAAATCCCCCCTGTTATTTTTTCCGCCAGATCCGCTGTTGCAACCCATTGTAAAAAAATTAGATTAATCTAACTGGCAGCTGTTGACATTCTCATTTCAGATGGTATATTATCCACAGTTACTGTGTGAGCCGACTCAATTTTCAGAAAAAAGCAACAACGGCTTGACCGCAACATAAAATTAGTTTAATCTAATTAATAAAAAGGGAGTGAATTATGCTGAAATATTCCGCGATCATCGGAACCGTTCTGGCCGGAGTCATCACCGCTGGAGCGCTGGAAATACCGGATGAGGTGAAACATTTTTCCCGGGAGATACGGAAACGATTGCCCGGGGTGGCGAAGTACGAACCGGTAGAAAATGGTATATACACTGTAAGCGACAAAAGCGGCAAGAAACTTGGAACGCTTTATCTGGAACGCATTTCCGATGACGATCGGCAGATGGGTTATGCCGGAACGATCGAAATCGCCGTCGTCTTCGACCCGGCAGGTAAGGTGGCGGGTGTTCTTCTGGGAAGAAATCAGGAGACTCCATCGTTCCTGAACAGAGTCCGGGCGGCGAAGTTTCTGGACCAGTGGAACGGCCTTCGGATGGAGGAGATCCTCGACAAACAGGTCGATACCGTAACCGGAGCGACGTACAGCAGCAGCGCCATCCGCGCCGGAGTGCGAAAACTGGCGGAAAGTTATCTGGCGGAAGGGAAGAGATCCGAAGAGGAAGAAACCGGACTTACCGCGGAAGAACGGGCTGCCGTCGAACGCGAACTCGTCCAACTGGAACGGAAAGTTCAAATGCACAGGCGGATCTGGGAATCGAGCGAACGGCTTTTGAAACAGCTCCGGGAACGAAAGGAAGAGGAGCTGGAACTCCGCTTCATTGCTGCGGTTGACGGGAAAGAGGCCGCAGCTGAGTTCGCGAAAGAACATGACATGATGTTCTTCAACCATCCCCGCCGGGGTCCGGAAAAAAAGAGCCGGACGGAACTGCTCGGAGAGGCCTACAAATCCTCGCGCTCGGCCGAAGATCTCGCAAAACTGAAAGCGGCGATTCTGGAGGATTACGAAGGGCTGCTGTTACGGGTTCCGCCGCACAACGAGGAACACCTGAAAGCGATGAAGGCTTCGCAGGAACGGGTGGAACTGCTGAAGAAAAAACTCGGATATGCCGACCAGACCGGCTCTCCGGCCATTACCGAATAAACCTCAATCACGGAGTCAACGGAAAAATGAAACCATCCATCGAACTTGTTTCCATGCAGAATCACAACATCGGCAACGACACTTCTGCGTCGTTTCGCAACGCAACGTCAACCGGCCGCCGGATGCTGAACGCGGCGGACGCGCGGTCCGTTATCCGCGGCCGCGCCACGATCAGAACAGCATTTACACTTATTGAACTTCTGGTCGTGATTGCGATCATTGCGATTCTGGCGGGAATGCTGATGCCGGCGCTGAATCAGGCTCGAGAAAAAGGTGTGGCATCGTCATGCCTGGGCAGATTGAAGAGCATCGGACAGGCCGATGCGCTTTATCAGAATGACTTCGGTTACATCTCGCCCGCGCGGGAGTATCTCGCCGGAAGCCGGGGGCTGTACTGGTGCGGCGATACCTCCTCCAGCGGCGGCGGGAGCGGAGATTCGATCGATTTCACGGCGGAAGGTTATCTGACCCCCTACATCAAGAGAGCAACCGGCAGCAACGACATCGGTTCCGAGCTTTCGTCAAATGCCTTCATCTGTCCGTCCGGAGTCGTCCAGGGGATGCTGACCGGCCAGAAAGTGACGGCTGCGAACGGCGGCGGTTACGGGGTGAACCGGAACGTGCACGGGACGCTTTTCATGGCCTCCCCCAGCATGAAATCGTTCTATCCGCTGCTGCGCCCGGGCCAGATTCCGAAACCGTCGCAGACCATCGGTTACGGCGACTCGGCCACCAGCAGCGGTTCGGAGCTTAAGGTGAACAACCTGATCAGCGGAAACAAGGTTCATTTCCGTCATGGGAAGCGAGGGAATTTCGCGTACGCCGACGGACACGTCACGTCACTGCCGGGCTTTTACACGCACTCGTGCGGTTCGGGATTCGGAACATCAAACCCGGATGAAGCCAACAACATCGGCTGCGTGAATCCGGACGAGGCCGACTGCAACACGGAAAACAGCTTGTTCTGGAGCCGGTAAATCATGAAACGAAAAATCATGATCGTGATTCTGCTTGCGATCTGCGCGACGGGACTCTGGTTCTTCCAGGTCAGCGGAAAAAGCGTGGAAACACCGCGCGAAATCCCCGCCTCCCCCGAGCAGAAAAAGGAACTTCAAACCGCATTGAGTGTCATCGAACAGGCGTTCGGCAGCAACAACACAGCGACGGTTTCGCGGCTCTACGGGCTTTCCGATCGGGAACGGAAAGCCGCCGAGTGCGAAACCGGAGTCGATCCGGTACGTGCCGGGATGGAACAGCTCGGAGGATTCGGCTGCAAGCTGAAAGTCGAAAACGCCGCGTTTCTCGCCGTCGACCGGATGCCCGCACGTTTCTATATAACGGGCGATCTCTGCGACGGCCGCACAGTCCGGTTCACGCTGAACCGGACGAAACGCGGACTGCGCCTCAATGAGGTTGTCGTCCGCTGACGGAGAATCAAAACCACCGGCTAAGCCGGTGGTATGCACCACGCCTTCAAGGCGATATTGCCGGCAGCCCGACACGGGCT
>NZ_CALXSK010000035.1 GCF_944391105.1 uncultured Victivallis sp. | reverse complement strand
ATGAAATGCTGAGAGAGTCTTATAAATATGGGAAAAGGGCGGCTGCAAAACTATGAGGTTTTGCAACAGCCCCTTTTGATTTCTCCTGCTGCAGCCGAACCGCTCAGAGGATGCCGCAGCGTTTCATGGTTGCGGCGAGTTTCTCGCGGTGCTCCGGCGAGAGTTCGCACAGCGGCAGCCGATACTCTTCTGCCATGAGCCCGACCATCGCCATGGCGGCCTTGATCGGAATCGGATTGGTCTCGATGAACTGGTCGCGGAAGAACGGATAGTATTTGCGGTGGTATTGGAGCGCGGTTGCGAAATCACCCGCAAGCGCGGCCTTCACCATCGCGCTCATCTCGCCGGGAACGATGTTCGACGTGACGCTGATGATGCCTTTCGCTCCGACCGAGATCATCGGCAAGGTGAGCGAGTCATCGCCCGAAAGCACCGTGATGTCGCAGAGATCCAGAATCGTCGAAACACGGTCGACGCTGCCGGCCGCCTCCTTCACCGCACGGATCACCGGATTCTTCGCGAGCCGTGCAACGGTCGTCTCGGCGATCGGAACTCCGCTGCGTCCAGGCACATTGTAGAGCACGATCGGCAGCCCGACTTTGTCCGCGACCGTCGAGAAGTGACGGTAAAGTCCCTCCTGGGTCGGTTTGTTGTAATAGGGCGTCACCTGCAGCGAGGCGTCCGCGCCGATCTCCCTGGCCTCGGCGGTGAGGTAAACCGCCTCCTGCGTGGAGTTCGCCCCGGTTCCGGCAATCACCTGACAGCGGCCAGCGGAGACCTGCACGACGGTCTCGATGACCTTCAAATGTTCTTCCGGGCTCAAGGTCGGGGACTCCCCGGTGGTTCCGACCGGGACGATTCCGCTCACGTTGCCTGCGATCTGGAGTTCAACCAGTTTCTTCAGCGCCTCGTAGTCGACCTCTCCATTGCGGAACGGTGTCACCAGCGCGGTGTAAACTCCCTCGAATTTCATCATTTTCATAGCTCCGGAAAATTGTTGTATGTCCACATATCCCATATCAGGCGGAGAATTCCGCATGGATTCTTCTTATTTAAGATAACCCGTCGGACCGGTAAAATCAATCTTATTTCGCGATTTGATTTGAAAAATCCGCATTCACCGGTTAACTTAATGAAACAAAAACGGGGAGTTGATGTCGATATGAAGAAACGGGAACTTTTTCTGTTCGCCCTGACGCTGCTGCTGGCGGGGTGTGTCAATTTTCAATATGAAGGGGAGAGTGTGCTGCCGGAGACCGGGGAGGTTTCGGTGTTCACCGATGCGACGCGGATCCGCCGCTCTTATCGCGTGCTCGGTGAGGCGACCGCTTCCGGCGACTACCGCGACGTGAGCCGCGACCGGCTGCTCGACAAGCTCAAGCACGAGGCCTGTGCCCGGGGGGCGGATGCGATTCTCATCACCGAACAGCAGGTCGTTCCGAAATCGGAGTCGCGCAGCGTCGAACCGCGTTTCACGACCGCTTACAGCTACGACGGCAGCGCGAGCAACTGGCGGCAGATCCAGGAGGATGTCGACATGAATTACAGCAGCATGCGCGGCAATCTGGAGGAGGTTTCGGTCAATGCGCGCTACATCCGGGTGCTGCGGGCGGAGTTTCTGAAATACAACGGGGAAAATCCGCAGCTTGAAGTCGTGGAACCGGCGGAGTAAAAAACAAAATTTCCGCTCCTGAGAAAAAAGCGCCCTTTCAACGGGGCGCTTTTGGTCTGTACGCGTTTTACTGGGGACGGCGGCGGCGCGGCAGTTTGCGGTAACTGACGGTTTCCCCGCGATGGTCCACGCCCGCGGCAAACAGCACCGCCGAGGTCGCCGCCACGGCGATGTTGCGTGCGAGCTGCTGCCGGTTGTGCGGGTCGACGCCACTCTGGAGTTCCGCCTCCCGGACGAGTGTGAAACTGCGGTCGGCATTCAGATAGACCAGTCCCCAGCCCGCCGCGATTTCGTCCGGGGCGATCAGCCCGGCCGGAACTGCGAGATAGCAGAGGTCGGCGGCTCCCGCCCGGCGGATGTGCTCAAGACGGCTGCCCTGATGCAGCGTGTGCTGAAGTTTTTCGAGTTTCCGGCGCAGTTTCTGGTAGGCGGAGTTCCGGCTTGAGGCGTAATCCCAGGAACGGAATTCACTGAAAAGATCGTTGGTCGAGGCGAGTTCCGGCTCCGTCGCGCGGATTTCCGCTTCGAGCTTCTCCTTTTCATCGCGCAGGTTGTGAATCGCTTCGAGCAGCGCCTTCTGATCGACGCAGTCGCAGAAGCAGTTGTCCGTCTGGTCGAAAAAGACGACCGCGGCTGTTCGTGCGACCTCGCGGTTCCGGGGAGTGCCGCCGAGCCAGAAGCCGGCGGCCGTCACCTGGTATTTGATCCGGCGCACCGGCACGAAGGTCGCGATCGCATCCGGGGAAAGCGAAGCGAGAAAACCCACGCAAAGCTGGAGAAAATCACTTCTGTTCAGCGCTTTCGGCGGCGGAACGCGCACCGTGAGCGCCGGCGCGGCATCTTCCGGTTCTTCCGCCGGCGCGGCGGGTTGTTGTGGATCGGCAGCCGCAGCCTCCTGCTCCCTCATGGCTTCGGCGTAGCTGAAAAGATCGAAATCATTGTCTGCTTCGTTCATTTGCGTTCCCTGTTGTTCCGGTATAACATAACACGGCTGTGCGGATTTTTCCACCGGAAATGTATCGCATTCACGGGATTTTGCCGATTTCCGGATCTCTCCTCAGAGAATGCGGAAACTTGCGCTTCCCGCGGCCGGATCGGAACGGATCAGCTGGACCGCCAGTGGGAGCCCGAGCGTGATTTTGCCGCCGAACCGGTTCTTGAATTCGTAAGCGAGCTCCGGAATGAGGTAGGTCAGCCGCTCATCCTGCCGCAGAACCGGAATCGCTTCCGTCCGATACTCCGGCTGCTGCGCGAGAAACACCTGCGTCCAGAATTCGTTCGCCTGCCGTTCAAGGCGGCGGCGGGTCAGCGCCTCGCGCTCGGAGACCGTGAGCCGTTCTTCAAGATACTCCGCCGTGAGCGGCTCCTCCCCCTTGATGACGCGGCGCAGCTGCTGGTGCGCGAGCAGGTCGCCGTAGCGGCGCAGCGGACTCGTCACCCGCGCATAACAGTCGAGCCCCAGCCCCGCGTGCGGTGCGGCGAGCGTGCAAACGACACTCGGCGGGCAGCTGCGCCGCAGTGCGAACATCGCGGCGACTCCCGTTCCCGCCGCCGCGGAGTCATCCTCCGGTTCCGGCGGAACCTGAGTTGCGAACGGGAGGGGAATCTCATGTTCCACGGCGTATTTTGCGACGGCGGAACCGGCCGCAAGCATCGCGTTGGCGACGAGTTCGCGTTGCGGCGTGATGCCGACCGGTGTGATTTTCACCTCCCGGTTCTCGACTTTGATCTTGACTTCCGGCAGATCGATGAGGAGTGCGCCGTCGGCTTTGCGCCGGGCTTTGAAACGGTCGAGCATCGGACGCAGTTCGCGGAGCGGGGACTCCTCCCAGCGCGCGGCCGCGCCGTCGTAGGTCAGCCGTTCGACCCGGACGGTGGAGAGAACCATCTTCTCGAGCGTCGCCGCCCCATCCTCCGCGATGCGGATCGCAAACGAAAGCGCCGGGCTTTCCGGCTGAAGTCCGAGGCCGAAGAGCTCCGTCGCCTCCGGCGGAAGCATCGGGACGATCTTTTCCGGCAGATAGAGGTTTTCGCCGCGGTTCATTGCCTCGTCGTCGGCGGGAGAGCCGGGTGTGACAAGTGCGGCCGGATCGGCCACGTGAACCCACAGCAGCCCATCCTCGTAACTGATCGCATCGTCGGGATCGCTGCTGCCTTCATCGTCGATTGCGAGCGCCACGAGATGCGTGAGGTCGGTGCGCGATTCGGCGGGGAGGGCGCCGAGTTCGATCGCCGGGGCGGCGAGTTCGACCCCCATTCGCGCGGGCCACGGATCGACGAAGAGATCCCACACGCCGAGTTTGAGCAGCAGCTCGTGCGCTTTCGGCGGAACCGCCTCGATTCCCAGTTCGCGGAGCAGGCGGCTCGAAGCGGTTTCTCCAAGGGCGACCTGTTCGATTTCACGCATGGCCGGGAGATCTTCCGGCAGCAGAGCTCCGTTGCGGATCCGTTCGAGGAGCTCCGCGCGCCGGAGCTGTTTCGCCTCCTTTTCGCGGATGGCCGCGAGCGCAGATTCGATCTCCTCCGGAGCCCTGGCGGAAACGCCCGTTTCGACCGAACCGGTGAAATAAACTCCGCTCTGCAGCAGCAGCCAGGCCGAGTAGAACGCCTCCGGACTGCGGGTGCCGTACACGAGCTCCGCGAAATCGCCGAACGGGAGCGTCTCGCCTTCCATGAGCGCGGCGAGCTCCTGCGCGTCCGGGGTCGGGAGCACGGCCGGCGGCAGCGAACGCACCGGACCCGGATGCAGAAATTCGATGTCTTTCGGACGGACGGATTTCGTGTCGCCGCCTTCGATGCGGATTTCGATCTTCTCCTTGTTGACGGCGGTGATGGTGGCGCATTTTGCGTGATAGAGCACGAGTGCGCCGGGATTGTATGCGGGCATGGGGATCTCCTCGGTGATTTTTGCGGATATAGTATACACCCCGGGTAAAGTTTTTACAAGCCTTGCCCGGATTTTCTTGCATTGTCCGGAAAGCGGCGCTATGTTACAGACGAACCGCAGAAAGTCGGATGAGCTTTGAACAAACGCAGGCCGCAAAGCGTGGAACTTTCAGGAGCAGCTATGAAAACAATTCTGACGACGCCGCGGCTGACTTTGCGCGAGATCGTGCGCGAGGATCGGACCGACATGGCGGAGATCCTTCAGGATCCGGAGGCGATGTACGCTTATGAACACGCCTTTTCCGACGCGGAGGTCGACGAGTGGCTCGAACGGCAGTTTCAGCGTTATCGGGAGGACGGCCACGGCCTCTGGGCGGTGATCAGCCGGGAGAGCGGAGCGTGGCTCGGCATGTGCGGGCTCACGATCCAGTACGTCGGGAATACCCGGGAACTTGAGGTCGGTTATCTCTTCAAGCGGAAGTTCTGGCATCATGGCTATGCGCGCGAAGCGGCGGCGGGGTGTCGGGATTACGCGTTCAATGTGCTCGGCGCGCACCGCCTGGTTGCGTGCGTCCGGGTCAACAACGCACCGTCGCGCCGTGTGGCGGAGTCCCTCGGCATGAAGATTGAACGGATCTATGTGAAACACTATTACGATATGGATATGCCTCACGCGCTCTATGTGCTGGAGTTGCCGGGGATTGTTCACGGGAAAGGAAAGTAAGAATGGCTCTTGTGAAGCTGGAGTGTCCGCACTGCCGCAGGCATTACACCGTTGATGAGAAGGAACGGGGCGGCATATTTGAATGTCTCTCCTGCGGCCGATCGTTCAACGGCGCCGAGGCGGCCGTGGTCGGACGCGCGGAAGGGGGAAACCGTGCGGTCCGCATTCTTCTCATCCTGACGCTGGTCGTGATCGCCGGGAACGTTCTGCTCTGGTTCCGGCTGCTGGAATCCGCTCACGCTCCGGAGGAGATCAACGCGGTCGAGGTGGTTCCGACCGTGGCTCCGGCCGATTTCACCGCTCTTGTCGACCGGGTCACCGCCCTTGAGAAAAGCGTGGCGGAGCTGCGCGGAGAAGTGGCGAAAAGTGCGGCGGAGAAAAAAAACGCCGTTTCCGGCTCGACCTCTTCTGCCGGGGTGACGGGTGACGTGATCCGTTCGATTTTCTTCCGCCTCGGGCGGCTCGAGAGTGAAATTTCGAAATGGAAGGGCACGCGCGATTCCGTCCCGGAAGGATTGTGAGATTCCATTGGTTTCTGCAGTAAATGAAGGAAGTTTTTATGAAAATTGCTGCCATGGTTGGTGAGATCCGGATTGCGGGGGAGCTCCGCAGCTGGAATCTGGAATATGAGAAGGAGTCCCCGGAGCCGGGGCTGGAACTGATCCGGTTGCGTTTCCGCGCCCCGGCGCCGTCCGAACCGCCGCACATCCGGCTGGAGTGGAGTGTGTCGCAGCTCGACATGCAGTTCCGCTGGCACACGGGTGCGACGTTTCAGCGGAATGTGCCGCCGGACTGGGGCGAGCCGCTCGAATCGTCGTTGACGCATCATGTTCCGGTCGTTCAGCTCGGTTCCATCCGGGGAGAGAACCGTCTGACTTTCGCGCTTTCCGAAGCGTTGCGGACGGTTCGGATCAAAGCGGGGGTTTGTGAGGAAAGCAATGAAATCGCCTGTTCGATCGAGCTGTTTTCGATTCCAGAAGCGCCGCTGGACTCCTGGGAGACGACGCTGCGGATCGATACGAGGCCGCTCTTTTACGCCGAGACGTTGCGCCAGACGTTCCGCTGGTACGAGAGTTTCCCCGAATGCCGTCCCGCCGCCGTCCCTGCGGCCGCTTTCGAGCCGGTCTATTCGAGCTGGTACAGTTTCCATCAGCGGCTTTTCGACCGGGAACTCGAAGAGGAGTGCCGCCTTGCGGCCTCCTATGGTTTGAAGGGGATCATCGTCGACGACGGCTGGCAGACTGATGACAGCAACCGCGGTTACGCCTTCTGTGGCGACTGGGAGATTTCCCGTCGCCGATTCCCCGACATGCGCTCTCATGTGGCAAAGATCCATGCGCTCGGCATGAAATATCTGGTCTGGTTCTCCGTCCCGTTCGTCGGGATGAAGAGCCGGAATGTGGAACGATTCCGCGGCAAATATCTCTACCGGGTCGACCGGCTCGACACCTATGTGCTCGATCCGCGTTTCCCGGAGGTGCGCGAATTTCTGATTTCGATTTACGAGAAGGCGCTCCGGGAGTGGGACATCGACGGCTTCAAACTCGATTTCATCGACATGTTCCGGTTCGACGGCGAGGATCCTGCCGTGAAGGAAAATTACGCCGGGCGCGACATCAAGTCACTGCCCGAAGCCGCCGACCGGCTGCTTTCGGAGGCGATGGCGCACCTGAACCGGATCAAGCCCGGAATCCTCGTCGAATTCCGTCAGGCGTACATCGGCCCGGCGATCCGCAAGTACGGCAGCATGTTCCGGGCGGGAGACTGTCCGGCGGATGTGATTTCGAACCGGGTTCGCACGATCGATCTGCGATTGAGCTCCGGGGCGACGGCCGTTCACTCGGACATGCTCGAATGGAATGCCGCCGATACTGCGGAGACGGCCGCACTGCAGTTTCTGAACATCCTCTTTTCCGTGCCGCAGATTTCGGTGAAGCTCGCATCCATTCCGGAACGGCACCGTCAGATGCTCCGCTTCTGGCTCGACTTCTGGGTGCGCCATCGCGAGACGCTCCTGCACGGAACACTGCGTCCGCTGCATCCGATGCTGAATTATCCGGTCGTCATTGCCGATGGGGAGGAGGAGCAGATCGTCGCGGTCTACAATCCGGGCATGACCGTGCCGGTCGACTGTCCGCCCGGACGGCGTTGTCTGGTGATCAACGGTTCCGACGGCGAGGAGCTCGTGCTCGATTTCGCCGCGCGTCCGGTCGAAGGCGAATGTTTTGATGTGACCGGCCGGGCGGTCGGGCGCGTCATGCCGGGCTCCGCCGGACTTGTGCGGGTGCGGGTGCCGCGCTCGGGTCTGCTTTCGCTGCGGTTCTGAGCCGCAGCGGCGGCCCCCAGCGGGAAACTCCCCCACAAGGTGAGCGCCCTTTCCGGCGTCAAAGCGTATTCGGGACGGGCGATCCGCAGTTCCGGCGGCGAAAAGCGGCTGCGGATTCCCATCAGATCGAGCATGAGATCAAAGACAAGATCGTTCGTGAAGATGCGGGCGGCATGCTTCCGCAGTGTTCGTTCGAGTTCCGGCCGCTCCCGGCGCAGCTCTTCCGAGAGATAGCATAGCATCGGAATCGCCGCCATCTCCGGCTCAAAGAGATCGGCGGCATGGCCCACGCCGGGAATTTCGGAGTGATCCGAAACGTAGACCGCCGCCCGGACACGCGGATTTTTCCGGAATGAATCGATCAGCTCTTCGAGCAGGGAATCGGTGTAGAGCACGCTTTTGTCGTAGGCGTGCCAGTCGAGAGCCGCGGCGAAGTGTTCCGGGTAGCGCTGCGCGTAGGGGCCGTGACTGCCCATGAAGTGCAGCACAACGAGCGCCCGCTTCCCGTTGAGCGCGGGGGGCAGTTGTTCGAGCAGCGCCCCGTCCGGGCGGGTTCGCCAGAGCAGAAAATCCTCCATCGAGTTGAGCCAGACTCTCTGCTTTGCTCCCGACGCGAGCGCCGCGATCGGTGAATCGAACCGTCCCCCGGGATACTGGTTGCTGAGGAAGATCGTTTCATAGGAGCAGTGGTTCGCCACGTCGAAGAGACTGGGGAATGCAACGCGGTTTCCGGCTTTCTCGTATTGGTTGCGGGCGGTCAGCAGCATGGTCAGAACCTGCATGGTCTGGGTGTGACAGGCGTAGGCGTTGCGCAGGAGGATGCAGTCCTCCGCTTCGGCGGCACGGCGCAGAAACGGGGTCGTGTCGATTTCGTATCCGTAGGCGCTTGAGCGGTGGCGGCTGTGCGACTCTCCGAGAATCAGCACGTAGACTCCGTCGTCACCGCTGCCGGGGGACACATTTGCGGCGGTTTCGGCGCGTCTCGCGGCGTTTCCGGCGGCGTAGCTTTCGATCACGTCGAAGTATTCGAAGCTGTCGGTGAACAGAACCTTCGTCCGGTTCAGCGATTCGAGCCCCGTAAGTTCCGTCCAGACTCCCGGCGTTGCAGCGATCAGCGCGATCGCGCAGGCGACCGTGGCCCGTTTCCCCGCCGGGCTGCGCTCTCCGAGGCGGTTGAGCAGAATGAGCCCGGCTGCTGCCGCGAGCATGAGCACGAGCAGCAGTGGACAGGCCGGATCCGTGAAGAAGTAATGAATCCCCTCGGCGAGATTCGTCTGATAAACCGCCTGGATCGAGTCCGCCGTGAACTTCCGCCCCGAGACGAGCCGACGCGCGAGAATGGTCAGCGGCAGCAGGTAGAGCCCCCCGGCGATCAACACCGTCGGCAGCAGGGCGGAGCGCCGGAACCGGAGCGCGAGAAGCTCCCCGGCCAACGCATCCAGATACCAGCACCAACCCGCCAGAAGCAGCGAAAAGCCGAGCTGCTGCGATGCGTAAAAACGGTCGGGCGGGGCGAAATTCAAAGCCTCTTCCATCGCCAGAACCGCGGGAAACAAAAAATAGATCAACCGTCCCGGACGCCGCCCGAGCAGCAGCTGCGCCGAAAGAGCCGCCGAGAAAAGTGCTCCCGCTGCACCGATCTTCCACCATGATCCCGGTTCGATATAGTCGCCGGGCGAGCCGTAAACATACAACAGACTGCCTGCGGCCGTCGCGCCTCCCGCCGCCGCGCAGACCGCGCATTTCCGCCGTGAAAATATCTTCGAGATGAACCGTTTCACAAAATTTGCCCCATTTTGAAAACAGCAATATAGCAGGAGCGGATTTTTTTTCAATCGAAGGAGGAGGTTTTCCGTGTCCGAAAACGGAAAAAATGTAAAGATTAACTTTTTGCAATGTTCCGGCAATCTGGCGGCAATCTTTGTGTGGTATATTCGTTCAAATATGCCATTGAACATCATTGGAGATTTCAGGGAACAGAGTCATGGGAACCGGGGGAAAACGGTTTTTGCCATCGGGGAAGAAGCGGCGCACGATTTCGCTGATCAAATATGGTACGCTGGCGGCGGTGCTGGGGATATCGATCACGACGCTGGTGCACTTTTCGCCGGAAGATTTGAGTACGGTGCTTTCGCTTCAGTATTTTACGGCGTTCGGAGCGATGCTGCTCGGGGTGAACGTCGGATACTACGCGTTTCTCCTGATTCTCGCTTACCTCTGCTACCGGCCGCGGCGGACGTGTTCGAATGCGGAGTTGCCGAGCTGTACGGTGATTGTGCCGGCCTACAACGAGGGGAGGGCGGTGTTGAACGCGCTCGACAGCGTGCTGGCGTGCGATTATCCGGCGGAGAAGCTCAACATTCTGGCTCTGGATGACGGCAGTGAGGATGACACCTGGTCATGGATTCAGCTGGCGGCCTCCCGTGCGGGGGGGAGGATCACCGCGATCCGGCTTGAAAAAAACGGCGGTAAACGGCGGGCGCTTTACGAGGGAATCCGGCGTTCGACCGCGGAGGTGATCGTGACGGTGGACAGTGATTCGGTGGTCGCGCCGGATGCGCTGCGAATTTTGAATTCGCCGTTCTGCGACCCGAAGGTCGCGGGGGTGGCTGGGAACATCCGGACGCTGAATCTGGATGACGGTATTCTGCCTCGCATGATGGATGTGAATTTTGTGTTCGGTTTTGAGATCATGCGTTCTGCGCAGAGCGTGCTCGGGTCGGTTTTCTGCACGCCGGGCGCTTTGAGTGCTTACCGCCGTGAGGCGCTGCTGCCGGTTCTCGACCGCTGGGTGGATCAGACGTTTCTCGGGGCGCCTGCCGGGATCGCCGAGGATCGGGCGCTTGCGACGTTTCTGCTGGAGGAGGAGCAGCGCATTGTCTTTCAGCGCAATGCGATCGCTTACACGAAGCTTCCCGCCGATTACCGCACGACCTGCGGCATGCTGCTGCGCTGGGGGCGGGGGGATGTGCGGGAGACCTGTTCGATGTACCGGTTTGCCTTTCGCAAGCTGAACTGGTTTCAGCTTGGAATCCAGCTGAATCTGCTTGTGCACACCATCTGGATTTTTGTACCGTTTCTGCTGCTGCCGCTGACGATCGGGGCGGCGATCGCCGCCCCGGTGGAGTTTCTGCAGGCGATGGTGCTCGGACTTGTGGCATGGTCATCGATTCCGGCGCTGGTGTATTGTACGCGACGCGGGAACAGCGAGGCGGTCTTCGCCTACACATTTGCCTTCTACAAACTTTTCTTTCTTTTCTGGCTGGCGCCGTACTGCCTGATTTCCGTGCGGAATTCCGGCTGGATGACGCGGGGGCGGAGCAACCGGCGCAGACATTCGGCCAGTCGCAGGAAGCTGCCTTCGGCCAACCGTCCTGCCGCGTGAACCGCGCATTTTTTCTGATTTTTTTTCACTTTTTTTCGTTTTTCCCTTGACAATTGCAGGAAAATCGTTCATAATATTTGCTGTAACGTTAAGGCTAATGTTAGACTGTGAGGGAAGCCGCGATGCCTGCGACACGAAAAGAAAAGGTTGGAATGAAGGAAATAGCGGAGGCTGCGGGAGTGTCGGTCATGACGGTTTCCGCAGTTTTATCGGGGGTCGGCCGGGTCAGCGATGCCCGCAAGCGCGAGATTATTTCTCTGGCGCAGCGGATGGGATACCGCAGGAATGCGGCGGCGCGGCTGCTCAAAAGCAAACGGGTCGCCGACCTCGGTCTGCTGATTTTCGAGAAGGAGGCTCTGATTCGCGAGAACGCCGTTTTTATGGATATGACCGTTCAGTTCATGCGGGAGTGCACGCGCAACAACATCCATTTTCAGCTCGAATGGTTTGACTGTTACCGCAACCGGGAGGAACTTCCGCAGATGCTGACCAGCGGGCTGGTGGGCGGGCTGCTGATTGCCGGGGCACCGGCAAATGCGGCGAAGCGATTCATTGAAAAAGATTTGGCTCTTCCATATGTGGCATTGGGGGAAAACGGGCGATTTTCAGTGACGTTTGACAGTGATGATCGAATGCGCCAGGCGATCTATTATCTGACTTCTCTCGGGCATGAGAATATCGGGTTGGTGAACGGACCGTCAGAGTTGAGTGCTTTTCGCCACTATCGTGAAGTGTTTGATGCGACGTTGAAGGAACTTTCCCTTCTGCGGCCCGATACGCTGTACATTGAAAACCATCCCGCTGATGACTTTCAGACCGAGGTGAATCAGCATCTTGCATGTTTTCTGGGAGTGCCGAATCGTCCGACTGCGCTGCTGGTTCATTCCGGGCTGTTTACGAAGGCGCTGATTTCCGGTTTGTTCCGCGCGGGAGTCCGGGTGCCGGAAGATGTCAGCGTGATCTGTTATGAAACGGTCGACTGGGAGGTGGAAAAGTTCGTCCCGTCGATCACGGCGATCGAGTTCCGGCTGGAAGATCTTGTGGTTGCGGGCGTCCGCATGGTGCGCGAACTTCTGGACGGGAAAGAGGTTCTGCATCCGAATTTCACGGTTTCTCCCGCATTCACCAAGCGCGGCACAGTCTGCCCGCCGAAATCATTTTGAATGGACAAGAATGAGTTTGAATCATAGACATGACAAACAAATTTATCCTTACCAATTCAACCCCCATCACAGGAAAGGTCAGACGATGAAGAAAAATGCTTTTACATTAATTGAACTTCTTGTTGTGATTGCAATCATTGCGATTCTTGCCGCGATGCTGCTGCCGGCCCTGCAGAAAGCACGCGACGCGGCAAAGTCTTCGGCGTGCTTGAACAATCTCAAGCAGATTCAGAGTTTTGCGCTTCAATATGCCGACCGTTACGATGATTTCTTTCCCGCCTCGTCCTCGCCCGGAGAGTGGTCGTGCAACGATCCGCAGTGGAACAACCCGAAGACGAGCCGTACTTTCATTCAGGAAGCGCTGCAGCCCTCCGACAAACCGTATAAACTGCTGAAGTGCCCGAGTTTTTCACCTTCGGACAATATCTGGTATACAAATTACGGGATGAACTGCAAGGTCACGACCTATTTCAAGAGTGGATGGGGGGCTCTCGACAATCAGGTAAAGATCACGTCGTTTCGTCTGCCAAGCCGGGTTTTTACTTTCGGCGAGCACAACGTTGGAGTCAATACCGACGGGAACAGGATTCTGTTTGATGCCAGTGCCTGGGCACCAAGTCGGCGTTACGATCACTCCAACCGGATGAACTGCGCTTTCATGGACGGCCATGCGGCGGCATACCCGACCGTTCTGCCCGATTTGGAGACGGTGGAGGGGCACGCGTTCTGGGAAGGCACCTACTAAGCATAATCTGAGGAGTTGACATGAAAGTCGGTACTGTTCTTTGCATAGGGGTTTTGTCTCTCGCTGCTCTGGCTTCGGCTGAAGGCGGGGAGATTTCAAACCGGAAAATGGTGTGGGCGCACCACACGCCGTGGCATACGCCGTTCAACACAAGCCTGACGGCTCTGAATTATTATAATTTCCCGCTTCAGGATTCCACCGGAAAAGACCTGGAGGACTGGAAGCGGGAATTTGAAATCGCGAAAGCTCAGGGCATCGATGGATTTTTCCCGGATCTGGTTGCCAATGCCGGGGGAGGGCCGACCGCTTTTGCCGATGCTCTGCATACGATGCTTAAGGCTGCCGAGGGAACCGATTTCCAGATCGGCATCTGTCTCGATGTGAAAACCAACGTCGACCATCAGGTCAAGGAGCTCGTGCGGATGCTCAAGCTCTTCGGAAACCATCCGAACTATCCGCAGTGGAATGGTCGCCCGGTCGTGAATTTCTACACCTATCTGAGTTGGACTCCGGAAGAGATCGCGGCGATTCGCTCCGGCGTCAGGAAAGAGGGATTTGATATTTTTCTCATCGGCAATGTCGGCATCGGCTATGAGAAACGTGACGCGGATCATCTGCGTCCCTACGTTCAGCAGGCGGATATGATCTACTCGTTCGGTTTGATCGAAATCGACGGAACAACCATGCAGCACAAGGTAGATCTTTACAAGCAGCTCGTCGACGAGTGCGGCAAGTCGTTGATGACGACGGTCTATCCGGGTTACTACGGCGCGTGGCTGAACGGGAGGAACGACTTCTATCAGGTGCATCGCGGACTCGACCAGGCGCACGATTCCTTCCTGGCGTCAAACACGCCGAAGGCGCAGTTTCTCCACTTCACCACTTGGAACGACCATGACGAGACGAGTTTTCTGCCGATGGTGTTCACCCCCGGGAATCCCTTGATTACCAAGGCGTATTCCGACTGCTTCAAGGGAGAGAACACCGTGACGGGCAAGCCGGAAGTGGTGTTCGCCTATCATCGGGAGGAACTGCCGGGGACGCTGCTGCGGATCGAGGCCATGACACTGCCGACCCTGAAAAGCGGGAGGATCGAGGTTTCCGGACGCCTGCTGGACGCCGCCGGGAACTCCGTGGCGGCTCTTCCGGCGAAACAGCTTGCCGGGAACGACTTCGATCGAGTGGAATGGCTGATCCCGTCGACCGGATTGGCGGAACATCCGGTTCTGATTCCGGAATTTTCCATCAATGGCTCAAAAGTGCGGCTGCCGGACATTCTGCTGGTTTCCGGCTGGCACCAGAATGCTGTGACGGTGAAGGTCGCTGCCAGTCAGATGATTTCTCCGGAGAGCTCGCTGCAGATCGCGTATGAGAATGGTGTTCTGCGGGCAAAAGGACATTATGCCGCGCATGACAACCTCAAGCGTGTCACGCTGTGGCGCAACGACCGTCCGGTTGTCGTGATTCTGCCGGAGATTTCCGGCAAAGTTCTGGGCAATGTGCAGATCAGCGGCCGTCCTGATTATACGGTTACACCGGAAAAAGGCGTGATTGTTTCCGGCGTACGGAAATTTGGAGAAAACGGTTCGCGCGGTTTCAAGTGGAACGCCGAATCTCTGACTTCTCTGCACAATCAGGATTGGACTCCTGCCGCGCTGACGGTTCAGGGCGGGGCTGATATGAAGCTGCGATTTGTGATCGCGGGGAGCGATCCGCTGGTGATTCCCGTATCCGAACTCGCCCGGCGGGAGCTGGTCAGTTACGGCGGACTGACGATTTCCGCACAGATGGTCGACGGTACGATGCAGAATCGCCCGGCGTTGAATCAGCGTGAAGGTGCGTTTGATTTTGCTCTGTTTGCGGCGGAGCCACGTCCGCATGACCGTTACGCACTCTTCTTCGAGACAGCGGATGGACGTTACGGCTGGTCGTTTCCGGTCTGGCCTTTCGCGACCGGAAAGAAAGCACTTTCCGTGAAACTCGTTGAGACTGCGGAGAATCTGGAGACCCCTTCCGATGCGACCGGCTGGGCGGGGCGGAAGGAGTTTTTGAAGGAGCCGGTTGCCTTCCGCACGCCGAAATTGAAATCGGGCATGATTTCACCGCTGTCGATCCGTGGCGGCCATTGGGATTTTGAGCGCGATGGGCGCGACGCATATGGCGATATGCCGGTTCGAATCCCCGAGACGATGTTTGTCCCCGGGAAGATGGGGGAAGGAAGCGCACTGCGTTTTACCGGAAAAGAGAGCGTGAAAATGCGTCTGCGCACCTATCCGATCGGCCCGGTTACGATCGACTTTCTGATGAAGCCGGATGGGGGACGCACGAAGCGCCAGGGACTTATCATCCGTAACGGCTGGAGCAGTGCGGTCAACGTCTATCTGCTCCCGGACGGGCGTATCGAGGCCGTAAGAAATGGAAATTCCCGGTTTAAGCCGGAGACGGTTTTGAGTCGTGCCTCGGTTCCGGATAACAACTGGAGCCGGGTGCGCGTGACGAGTGATGAGAGCATGTTGCGCATCTACATCGATGGAAAACTTGTCGGTGAGCAGAAAATTGCTCCGCAGCGAAGCTATGGGAATTGCACCTGGTTTCTCGGGCAGGGGGATCAGAACTCCGACGATTACACCGGCTGTCTCGATGCGTTGACGATTTTCGGCGCGGCGTTTGGTCCCGGCAGCCAGGATGAACCGGAAGTTCGCCGCAGTGAGGCGTTTGCTCCCATTCTTCCGCCGGGAGTCCCTGAAGCCGATGAGGCGAGCGTAGTGACCGGTAACTGGAGTTTTCCGGCCAACTTCGAGCGCCGCGCGGCCGGAGACTCCAGGCCGGTTTTTTCAAGAGAACGGCTTTCCGCTCCGGTTCTGATCGGGGAAGAAACTCTGCTTTTCGGGCCCGGCGTGAATTCTGCCATTGTGCCGGCAGAAGGGGTTGAACTCGACGAGGGAACGATCCTTTCGATTCCCCTGAAACGGTTTGACCGTGCAGAGCCGCGCCGGGCATGGTACGCATTGCTTGTTTCGATCGGAAACGGCCGGGGAAAGTCACTGAATTTCAACTTCGGCAGTGACAAGGAGGTCATGATCTCCGCGAACGAACCCGAGTGGAAGATCAAGAGCGGACACTTCAAACTCACACTCCCCGCTGATTTAAGCATTGCGAAACGGGACGGCATGGTGATCTTCATGGTGAACGGCAAGGTCATTTATAAAACCGAAGACGATCCGGACACTCCATACACGAGGCTTTCGTTTTCGACGAGCAGTCCGAATCGAGATGACGCCACCGTCATTCAGGTTGGCGCGCCGAAGCAGTATCGCCTGCGCTGATTAATCGGCAGCAGGGGTTCCCGGTATCACACCGCAGGCCGGCTGCGTCTCCAGCGCAGCCCGTCGACCTTCAGCTGAAGCAGGAGAATCAGGGCGGCGACGGCGATCACCAGCCACGGGAGCAGGCCAAAAGTGGTCCGCGCCGCGAGAAAGCCGAACGCCGCCGGGCAGAGTGCGGTCCCGAGCATCGCTCCGCCTCCCTGACAGCCGATCACCGTCGCCGCCGTCGCATCGTCGAACCGGTCCGGCGCGGCGTGCATCATCGCCGGATAGAATGAGGCGAATGCAAACCCGATAAGGCCGATCGCCGCGATCGTGAGCGGTACGCATCCCGGAATCAGCATCAGAACCGCTCCCGCGGCTGCCAGCATCATGCTGTACCGGATCTGACGGCGGTTGCCGAGACGGTTCGCCACGAATCCGATGAGAAACCTCCCCGCCGAGAGCATCCCCCAGTAACCGACCACCACGTAACCCGCCGTTTCTCCGGAGAGTCCCCGGCAGGTCGTGAGAAACTGGTAGCTCCAGAGCCCCATCGAAACTTCCGCCGCGCAGTAGAGAAACATCATCGCCGGACAGCAGAGAAAACGGAGCGTGCGCCACTTTGCTTTCCCTCTGATCGTCTCCACACTTTCATTTTCTCCGGAGGAGTCCGCATTTTCATGCCAGAGCGGCAGCGAGAGCGCAAACAGTACGCCGAGCGTGAGCTGCACGGCCGAGACTCCCGCATAGGCGCCGCGCCAGCTCCAGCCGGCGGCGATGACCGCCGTGGCGAACATCGGACCGATCGTTGCGCCGACGCCCCAGCAGCAGTGGAGCCAGTTCATGTCGCGGCTCGTGTAGTGTTTCGCCACATAGAAGTTCATTCCAGTATCGACCGCCCCCTGGCCGAATCCGAGCGGGATTGCAAAAACGAGCAGCAGCCAGAAGGCGGGCGTGAGCGCGTAACCCAGCAGAGAAAGTCCCGTGACGAACGCGCAGATCGCAAGCAGTTTCCCCGTTCCGGTCAGCCGCAGGATCGCCCCGCTGCAGAATGCCGAAATCGCCGAGCAGATAGTCAACAGCGTCGCGATGAGCCCCGCACGGTCGACCGGCTGGCCGAGTTCCGTGCGCATCGCGTCCCAGGCGACGCCGAGGATCGTATCCGGCAGCCCGAGGCTGATGAAGCCGGCATAGATGATGACTAGCAGGACGGTCCGCCGTTTCTGCGGAGAAAGGGTGGTGAAAAAATAGTGCATATCGGAGCCCTCATTCCGTAATGACAGTGCGATTTGAGGCCATAATATATTCGCTTTCCTGATGAATGCAAGAGCCGATTTCTTGCGTACAGGAGATTTTGATGTTATTGTAACGCGAACACACGCGGGAGGCGGATATGCAGTTGGAATTCATTCAGGGAGACATCACGAAACTCAAGGTCGATGCGATTGTGAACGCGGCGAACTGCTCGCTGCTGGGCGGCGGCGGCGTGGACGGTGCGATTCACCGGGCCGCCGGGCCGGAACTCGTCGAGGCGTGCCGTCCGTTCGGCGGCTGCCGGACCGGAGAGGCAGTCATCACGCCGGGATTCCGGCTGCCGTGCCGGTTCGTGATTCACACGCCGGGGCCGGTCTGGAACGGGGGCTCGCGCGGCGAACCGGAGCTGCTCGCGTCTTGTTATCGCAACAGTTTGCGCCTCGCGGAGGAGAACTCCTGCCGTTCCGTCGCGTTCCCGGCGATTTCGACGGGCGTCTATCGTTTCCCGAAACGCGAGGCGGCTGAAATCGCACTGGCTACAGTCCGCAGCTGGCGCGGCGCGCTGCCGGAGACGGTGATCTTCTGCTGCTTTTCGCCCGAAGACCTCGAAATTTACCGGGAGACTGCGGGGGATTCGGCCGGTTTTTGCGGCTCGAAGCGGTAACCGTCTCCGTCGGAAACGATTCTGCCGATTCCTGGAGCCGGCAGGTGCATGCCGGCGATCGGCTTCGAACTGGAGGCGGCCTGTTCAAAGAATTTCTTCCGGGAGCGGCACGCTTTTACCGGGTCGAGATCATAGGTCGCACTAAAATTCGGGTGAGGAAATTGAATCGCCGCCGCGTGCAGCAGATCTCCGACGATCAGCAGCGACGGCGTCTCAAACACCGTGTGCCCCGGCGTGTGACCGGAGGCGTCCAGCGCCCGGATTCCGGGAAACACCTCGTCGTCGAACCGGAAGGGTTTGATCCGGCCCATGTAGACTTTCAGCACTTTTCGCGCGAGTTCGCCGCGCGCTCCGGCCGCACCGCTCTGCCAGTAGTCGTGCTCCGGTTCGGAGACGTGTATGGTCGCCTTCGGAAAGACCGCGTTGCCCTGTTCGGTCAGCAGTCCGCCGATGTGGTCGCCGTGCATGTGCGTGAGCAGTACGGCGTCGATCTGATCCGGGGAAATCTTGAGCGCTTCGAGCTTGTTAAGCAGAGAACCGCGTTCGCCGCCGTAACCGGTGTCGATCAGGATGAGTTCTCCGCCGCGCCGCAGCAGATAAACGTTGACGGATGCGGGCGCCTGCGTTCCCCCGGCCAGTTTGAGAAACTCCTCTTCCGAGACTCCGGGGAAGAGGTCGCGGCGCATCGTCGAAGCGGCGTCCTGAATCGCAGTTACTTCAAACTCTCCGAGCTGGAACGGGGCGATGCCCGGATCCGCCGCGATTCCCTGAGACAAGACGGCGATTCCCGCCAACAGCCACTTGAACATGATCCACCTCCCGATGCAATTGGGGTTTCCGTATCATATTGATATCCGAAAAAATATAGCACGGCGGAGCGTGAAAATCAAATCGAGTTTTCCGGCATCCCCGGCTTGATTTCCGACTTCGCAAACGTATATTACCCCCATTACGGATGCGCGTCAGGGACTCGCGCCCTTTGCGGAAGGCTCCCGTTTCGGCCTCGCGGACGCCTGCCTGATCGGCAAAGATGGATGCCGGAGACGCCGCCTCGGCGAAATTGACGGCATGAGATGCAAATTTAAATGTTCGAGCCTGCTTCGGATCACCCCCGGCCGGAAAACGGCCGGACGTGCGATGGAGTAGATCGATTTCTCTTGAAAACAAGGAACTTTGAAACATGAAGCGCAACGAATTTCTCTCCATTCTTCTCCGGTTGTCGCGCCCGGTGCTGGAGGCCGGGGCGCAGGGAAAACTCCGGGAGACCATGACGGTCGAGGGGCATCCCGACGCGAATATGCGTCCCTACACCTGTTTCGAGGCGGCGGGACGGTTGCTCTGCGGCATCGCCCCGTGGCTGGAACGCGAGGCGGCCGACCCGGTCGAGGCGGAGGAACAGCATCGGGCCCGGGAACTCGCGCGCGGATTGATGAGCGCTCAACTCGACCCCGCATCACCGGATTACGGGAATTTTGAGGAACTGCTGCGCCCCTGCTGTCAGAATCTGGTTGACGCCGCGTTTCTGGCGCTCGGGGTGCTGAGGGCGCCGCGCGAACTCGGCGAGAAACTCGACTGTCGTACGCGCGATCATCTTGTCCGGGTGCTGCGTCTCACACGCGAGATCCGGCCGCCGGAGAACAACTGGCTGCTCTTCTCCGCGACGGTCGAGGCGGCGCTGAAACTTCTGACCGGTTCCTACGACAATCTGCGCATCGACTACGCCTACCGTCAGTTCGAGGCCTGGTACGTCGGGGACGGGCTCTACAACGACGGGCGCTCGTTTTCGCTGGATTACTACAACAGCTTCGTCATTCAGCCGATGCTGCTCGAGCTGTGCGGAATGTTCCCGGAATTGATCGCGCCGGAGGCGGCGGCCCGGACGCTCGCGCGGGCGCGTCGCTATGGAGAAATCCTTGAGCGCTCCGTCGCTCCGGATGGAAGTTTCTTTGCGGTGGGTCGTTCGATCGCCTACCGCTGCGGCGCGTTTCATCTGCTCGCGTGCCTCGCGCTGCGGGAGCAGCTGCCGGAGAAGGTTTCGCCCGGGCAGGCGCGCGCGGCGCTCGGAGCGGTGATCGGAAAGACACTCGGAGAGAATGCGTTCCGACCGGACGGGTTTCTGCGGATCGGCCTCTGCGGCAGTCAGCCGGGGCAGGGGGAGTGCTACATCTCGACCGGGAGTCTCTATCTGGCCTCGACCGCGTTTCTGCCGCTCGGTCTCGGGAAAGAGGCCCCGTTCTGGACCGCTCCGGAAGAGCCGTGGACGCAGAAACGGATCTGGAGCGGCGAAAACCTCCCCGCCGACCATCGGCTTGAGGCGTGAACGCATTTTCCGCATTCATCCGTCGCGCAGCCTCCTTTGGGGATTGACCGGATGATTGCTTTTCAATATTTATTCTTTTTTCTTGTATCGCTATTGACATTTTAATATCGATCTGCTATAATTAATAGCGTGATGTCATGCGCCAGTGCAGATCGTGGGAGCTGCTTTTATGAACAAATCGGAACAACTTTATCAGAGCCTCAAAGAACAGCTGATTGCCAGTACGCCGGGCAGTTCCTTTCGGACGGTGCGGTCGATCATGGATGATTTCGGGGTGAGTCAGGCGACGGTGGCGAATGCGACCCGGCGGTTGACCCGGGAGGGGCTTTTGTGCAAGCACGGGCGCCGGTGCATGGAGGTTTCGCCGACAGTGCTCCGTTATCGCAAAGGGGCGAAGCCCGTTTACTGTCTGGCGGTGCCGCGCTGGCCGTCGGAATATTACAATATGGTTGAAATGTGTTTCTTGGAATCGGCGGAACAGCTCGGTTACGAATATGAGGTTCTCTATTTCGACTGGCGGCAGCATGTGCCGCATAAACTCGAGCAGCCGAAAGTGGATGGGCTCATTGTGATTCCGGCACCGAGGCTTATGGTTTCCGAAGATACGAATGCGTTAAACTCGCTTGGGATTCCCTATGTGATTTTCGGGGGGCATTTGCCGGGGATGGCTCTGAACTCGGTATCGAATGACGAGGCGTATACCGGAGCCGTTGCGGCGCATCACTTCTGCGAGCTCGGGCATCGCAAACTGGCCGTGCTGTTTTCCGAGCCGGTAAGCGAGGGACTGCTGGCGCGGACGAAGGGCTTCCGTCAGTTTGCGGAGTTGCGAGGCTGTTCGGTGGAGGAGATCAATTGCGGTATCTCAGCCGGAGAGGATGCGGTGAAAAAAAGCTATCTCTATTTGAGAAAGCTCTGGGCTGAAAAGAAACTTGATTTCACCGCACTGTTCGTATTGAGTGACTCCACTGCGTTCAGCGTCTATCAGGCGTGTTACGAGTGCGGAATCACGATTCCGGACCAGCTCAGCGTCGTGGTTGCGGGCGAAGCGTGGAATCTGGCGTATCGGGCTCCGGCACTGACTTCGATCGGGATCAATCATGTCCGGCTGATCGAGGAGGCGGTTCGCCTTTTGAAAAATCCTGACCCCGAAAGATTTGAGCATGTTCAGTTGAAAGCGGAGCTGACGATTCGCGAGTCGACTCGCCGAATCGCCCCTCCTCTGAGTTAACTGCAGGGCAAAGTGGGAGAAAATGCCGTTCAGAACCGGATCAGGGTGTTCCGGTCTGGTCCGGATACAATAACATAACAGGAGAGGACTGAAATGAAGAGAAAATCGCAATGTTTTACATTGATTGAGCTTCTTGTGGTGATTGCGATCATCGCAATCCTGGCGGGGATGTTGCTTCCGGCTCTGAATCAGGCGCGGGAAAAGGCGAAGTCTGCGCAATGCGTGAGCAATCTCAAGCAGAGCATGACCGGGCAGCAGATGTATGCCGATGACAACAAGGGAATGATGATCTGTTACAGCTATGATCCGCTGGATACCCGGTACGGTTATTTCTGGGCCCGGCTTTCCTGGGGCAGGGGGGAGGACGGCCGCAATACGGTCAAAGAAGGGGGCGGTTACATCTCTCCGAAAGTGCTGATGTGCCCCTCCTCGCAGAAGAACGGCGACTGGTTCAGCACTTACGCGATGTTCAACGATAATTGCGGATGGAGCGAGCCCAGAGAGCTGGCCGATGAGATGGGATATTGCTTTTTCCGGCTTGATGCGGAGCACTCCAACAGTTATCTGCTCCCTGGGAAGATGAAGAATCCGAGCCGTTTCTTCGTGTTTACGGATTCCATCGTGCAGACGGGCTCGAATATGGGATATGCCTGCCCGGTGTTTCGGACCCGCGAGGCGATGGAGAGCGGCGGGATGTATGCGCAGCACAACAACCGCGCCAACGTCGGTCACGCGGACGGCCATGTCGCTTCCTATTCGGGGGAGGAGGCGAAAAGTTCCCCGATGAAGATGACCTACTTCGTCACGTCGAATCTTTCGCTGCTGCAGTGAGGATATCCGGATGAGAATGTTTGCCGGTATGATCGTATTGGCCGCGGGGATTCTGGGGAATCTCGGAGCGGCTCCGATTCAGAGTGTCGACGTCTTCACTCCGGGCAAGGAGAATGCGCTGCTGCTGTTTCACCGCCGTGACAATTCGCAGATCCGCAATTTCCCGGTCTCCGGGAATCCGATCACGGTTGATCGGGCCGATGCTCCCGAGGCGGCCTATTTCGATTGTCAGGCGAATCCGGCGCGGAATGTCCCGGAGTTCACGAGGGCGACTTTCCGGAGCAGGGTGTTTCTGCCGCCCGGTCATCCCGTCCGGTCGTTCAACCTGCGGCTGATTGATGCCGATGACGAGGTGTTCCAGTTCAGTGCGACCCCTCCGCAGGGAGATGGCAAATGGCATGAGATTGCGTTTGCCGTCGACGCCTCCCGGCCGGAGGCCGGCCACTGGGGCGGCGGAGCAAAGGCGGACGGCAAACTGACCATGCCGGTTCGTTTCCGCGGGGTGACCGGGGATTTCGCCGGGAAGACGGGAACGTTCGGAATCGGCGGAATCCGCTGCGACGTTCTCGACAGCAACGCTCCGGTCTCTCCGGAGCTGCGGACCGGCTCCGGCACTCTGATTCACGTGCTGAAAGCGGGAGAGGAAGAGAAACTTTCTCTGTCTCTCCGCAATCCGCGCCCGCGCCGGATGGCCGGCACTCTGAAGTGGAACCTCGTCGGGGTGCGCGGTGAATTGCTGGGAGAATCGACCGAAACGGTTGACCTCGCTCCGGCAGAGGAGAAGAGTTTCGCCCTGCCGTGCCCCACGGCATTCGGGGTTTACAAGTTGAATATCGAACTGAATGACAAGGATCCCGCAGTGCGTCCGCTCCGCAAGGAGATGCGGTTCGCGTATCTGATTCCCGCCGGCCCGACTCAGGGCCGGACGGAGGGGTTCGTGTTCGGAGTCTGTTCGCATCCGCAGAACACGAGTGCCGAAATCCAGCGGAAAGAGGCGATGGCGGCCGGATGGTGCGGCGTCAAGGCGCTTCGTGAGGACATCGGCTGGGATCGGGTGCAGCCTGCCGAGGGACGCTGGGAATTCGGTTCTTTCGACCGGCTGGTCGAAATCTTCGGCGCGTACGGAATTGAACTCATGCCGATCTACTCCTACTGCGCCGGCTGGGCGGTGGCGAAAGGGTGGAAACCGTTGAACCCGGATTTCTTCCATCGCGCCCGTCCCGACTATGACCGCTGGCGGACCTTTGTCGGAACCTTTGCCGCCCGCTACCGGGGCAAAATCCGCTTTGCCGAGATCTGGAACGAACCGGATCTGTACATGTTTGCGAACTTCCCCGAGGACGAGTATGTCCGGATGCTGGAAACGGCTTACGATGAGATCAAACGGGTCGCTCCGGAGCTGCAGGTTTTCTGCGGCGGATTCGCCTGTCTGCCCGGGCAGTCCGGCCGGGCCGGGAATCCCCGGATGATGCCCGCGGTGATCCGTTCCGGGAAGTACGACATCTTCGCGTTTCACGGTCACGGACTTTTCGGAGGGTATCGCGATCAGATCGAGCGGCTTCCCTCTTACGGCAACCGCAAACCGTGGTACGCGAATGAAACGGCTGTTTCATCGATGGTCTGCGGGGAGGAAATACAGGCGCAGACGCTGTTCCGCAAGCTCATCTATTCGTGGGCGAAAGGGGCGCTCGGCTACAACTGGTACGATTTGCGCAACGACGGGTTCGATCCGGCCAACAATGAGCACAATTTCGGTATGCTGACGCATGATTTCTACCCGAAACCGGTCTATGCGGCATACAACGCGCTGGCGAATCTCTTTCAGGGCGGGACGTTTCTCCGCGAATGCCGGATCGGCAAAGATCTGCACGGATATCTGTTCCGGGACCGGGAGGGCAACATGCTGCTGGCGGCATGGAGCGACACCGGCGACGACCGGATTCTGCCGCTGGCCATCTCCGGAGTCACCGGACGCGCGGAAAAAATCGACCTGTACGGCAATCGCAAACCGCTTGCGGCGACGAACGCAGTGGTCACGTTTGAAGTCGGTTCGGAACCGGCGACGTTGCGCGTCTCCGGCCAGAGCGAGGCGTTCAAAGTTGCCGGCGCGCTGATTCATCCTGTCGGCGCTCTGGAGGTCGTCCCGGGGGAGAGCTCCGCATTGGAGTTTGCGGTGTTCAACCCGGGGAGTGCCCCCCGCAAGTTTCAGCTGGGGTTCGCGCTTCCGGATGGAATTTCCGCGGAATGGAATCGGAAAACGTTCGAACTTGCAGCTGGAAAGACTGAAGTCGTCCGCCTCCCGGTTCAGACCGACGCCGGATTCCGTTCGGCGCCGGGGCGGCAGAAGGAGCTGACGCTCTTTCTGGACGGCGAGAGTTTCCGTTACCGGATCGATTCGGTCGCCCGGATTCCGAAACAGGGATATCACCAGGAGCCGGATTTTCTCCTCGACGCGGCGGGGCAGGTCTATGCGCAGGTTCCGAACTCTCCGGAAACGGCCCATTTGTTCTGGAAAGGAACGCAGGATCTTTCTGCGAAAGTCTGGATGGGGCGCGATGGAGAAGCGCTGCTGCTGAAAGTGGAAATTCTGGACGACCGTCATGTGCAGCCCTATTCCGGCGAGGAGGTCTGGAAAGGCGACAACATCCAGTTCGCCCTCCTCCTGCCCGGACAGAAAGAGCGGTGGGAAATCGGCCTGACCCGGCTCGAAACCGGGCGCGGCGAGGTCCATGTCTGGCAGGCTCCCCGCCGGTTCGATCCGGTTCGGACGGCTGCGGAAATCACGCTTGAAACCTCCCGGGACGAAAACTCTCATACAACCGGCTATGAGGCGCGCATCCCGTTCAAGGCCATCGGTCTGACCGATCAGGCGGGACGCGAAGGATTCCGGTTCAATCTGCTCGTGAACGACAACGACGGATTCGGACGGGAGAGCTTCATCGCGATCGCCCCCGGCATCGGAGAAAGCAAGGACCCGAGCCGTTACCCGGTCGTGAAATTCTGATTCCGCAGGTCGCGGACGGAATCGCGAATCAACAGCCTCCCGGGACAGGCGATGTCGCCGGGGGGCTGTTTCCGTTGCAGAAACATCTCGATGAGATTGAGCGCGTGTGCCGCCATCGCCGGATAATCCGGCAGAAGTGTGGTCGTCGGCGGCGTCATGAATTCCGAGACGTTGCTGTATTCGCGCGAGAGGAGCGAGAGATCCTCCGGCACACGCAGATTCCTCCGCGCAAGTTCCCCCTGAATCCGCAGCGCCACATCGCCGGGCATCACCACGAGCGCCGTGATGCCTTCCTGAAGAAGGCGATCCAGCCGTTCCGTCAGCGTTCCGCTTCCCGCGAAGGAGACCAGCCGTTCCGCCGCCGCGATGCCGTCTGCTTCGAGCAGTTCCCGGAACAGTTCCCCGGTCCGGTCGAGAAACCGCCGCTCCTGCTCGACGGTGCGTTCCAGAAACAGTCCGATTCTCCGGTGTCCCATCCGGTTCAGGTAATCGAAAATCAGCCGCAGATCGGCCCGGCAGTCGGGATAGACCGTATAGATGTTGTCCGCGTGGGAGCCGCGGCTCACGAACCGTACCAGCGGGATATTTTTGAGTTCCTTCCAGCGTTCGTTGAGTTCCGGATCGTTCGAGAGGCTGATCGCTCCGGCGACGACCCGCTCGTTCAGCAGTTCGATGTCGTCGCTGTTGATGATCTCCAGCCGGAAGCCGCGCCGGTGCACCTCCTCCTTGACTGCGGTGATCGTCATCGCAAGGTAACTGTTCATCGCACGGCAGCCTGTGATGATGACGCCGATCAGCACTCCGCCGGAACGAGGTTCGAGTACGTAACCGAGCCGCCGCGCCGCGTCGAGCACCCGTTTCCGGGTCACTTCCGACACGCGCGGCCGGTTGTTCACCACCAGGGAAACCGTGCTCTGTGCCACCCCCGCCTCGCGGGCGACCATTGTGGACGTGATCTTTTTCATTGTGATGGAACAATAACTCCGGAACGGTCGTTTGTCAACCCCGGCAGCGGCTCTTATCGATTTTTATCGACAATGAGCCGGGGCGGGTTTCTTGAAACGGGCTGCAACCGGGGTATATTGCATCGTACTTTACAGAAAGGAGCTCCAGAATGAAAAACGTCAAATTCGATTTCCCGGGCGAAATCCCGTTGATCGGGGATCCGGAAGTTCTTGTTGCGGGCGGCGGCCCTGCCGGAATCGCGGCCGCCTGCTGTGCAGCCCGGCGCGGACGCAGGGTCCTGCTCATCGAGCGCGAATTCTGCCTCGGCGGAACCGGAACCGGCGGGTTGGTCGGCCCTTTCATGACCTCGTCGGATCCGGAGGGGAAAACACAGTTGATCCGTGGATTCTTCCGTGAGCTGGTCGACCGGCTCATCGCCGCGGACGGCGCACTCGAACCGATGAGCCTCGAAAACTGCGACGCCCATTCGTCGTGGCACGAATTCGGTCACCACAACCTGACGCCGTTCAATCCGGAGGTGTTCAAACGCGTTGCCGAGGAGATGTGTCAGGAGAGCGGTGTCGAACTGCTTTACGGTGCGCAGGCGGTCGCTGTGATCCGTTCCCCCGGCGGCGAACGGATCCGCCGCGTGATTCTTGCGCTGAAGGAGGGGCTGGCGGCGGTCGATCCGCGTCTGGTCGTTGACTGCACGGGCGACGGAGACATCGCGGCTTTCGCGGGATGCCCGATGATGAAAGGCGACGAGACGACCGGGGAAATGCAGGCCGCCGGACTCTTCTTCTCTCTGACGGGAATCGATGAATCCCGGTTGCAGGCGCGGAAAGAGGCGCTCGGCTGGGAGTCCATGCGGTTCGAAAAGGAGATCGCCGAGGCGGCCGCCAACGGTGAATACCCGATTCCGCGTCGCCGCCTCGGGCTCTACAAGGCCGATGATGACTCCTGGCGTGCGAACGTCACCCGCATCCCGGACGTCGACGGCACTCGTTCCGCCGACCTGACCCGCATCGCCGTGGAGGGGCGGAAACAGATCGGGGCGATCCTGAAGTTCCTGCGCAAATATGTGAAGGGGTGCGAACAGGTTCGACTGCTTGCAAGCGCGGCCGTGCCGGGCGTGCGCGAGACGCGGAGAATCAAGGGGGAGTTCATCCTCCGGGAACAGTCGCTGATCGATGGAGAGCGGTTTCCGGATGCGATCCTGATGCTGTCGAATTCGCGAGACAACCACTTCGGATTGATCGGAAAATATATTCCGTCGACGAAAAGTTACACGATCCCCTACCGGGTGCTTGTCGCTCCGGGGGTTGAGAATCTGCTGGCTGCGGGACGGTGCGTCTCGTGCGACCGGGCGGTTCTTTCGGCAATCCGGGTGATGCCGCCCTGCTTCGGCATGGGGCAGGCCGCGGGAAATGCCGCAGCGCTTGCGCTCGAAACGGCGACCCCGTGCGCCCGGATCGACGTCGAGGAACTGCGCCGCCGTCTCCGCGCGGAGAATGTTGTACTCCCCTGAGCTCCCATTCGGAGGCGGGGGAGTCCGCCGTCACGGGGAGGGGCGGTTTCCGGCCGGAGCGGTTTGTTTTCCGGTTTTCCCGGAGGAGGGGGAGGGGGCTTTTTCCCGTTGCTTCCGCCGGGCGATCTCCTTTTCGAGCCGGGTGATCCGGTTGCGGAGACTGCGTTCGCGCTGCCGCGCGGCGGCGTCGGCCGTCGAGCGGCGGAGATTGAGGAGATCGTCGCGGATCGATTCGAGCCGGGCAAGTTCACGTGCGAGCTCCTGATCGTTTTCCGGATTGACGCGGCTGATGATTTCGCTGCGCTCGGTCAGAAGCAGCGGTTCGCTTGCGGCTGCGGGCAGCACCTTCTCCCGCCGGGGGCCGAGTTTCACAAGTTCGTATGCCGTGAGCGGCACAGGTTCGTCGTGCGGGCGGTAACGGCTCGCATTCGGCTTCACGTCGCGCAGCAGCCAGGCGGGGCGCGAACCGGTCAGCATCCCGAGATCCTCCACTTCGAAGTGGCGGTAGAACGAACGCCGGAACCGGTTGACCTCCTGCGGTCTGCCGAGGAAATAGATCGTTTTTCCCTCCCTTTGCTTCTTTTCAAAAAAGTTGCGCAGATATTCATAAAGTTTGCCGTGATTGAGAGAGCCGACCTCCTGTTTCAGCCGTTCGGCGCGGAGTTTCTGGAGGCCCGCGGCCTGCGCCCCGAGCGAATTTTCGACGATGCGTTCAATCTCCCGGGGGGCAAGGAGATAGGAGGGATAGAGCGTCCAGCGTTGTTCGAAGTCGAGTTCGTCGAGCATCGCGGTGTTGGAGAGGATGATCGCATGTTCCGGGACTCTGTGCCTGACGGTTTCGACGATGAACGCCCGCTGGATGTCCGAAGCGTACCGCTGCTCCCCGAACCGCGTGATCCTCGTCCACGCCCAGACTCCCTGCATCCCGAACAGCAGCACGAGTGTGACGATCACCGCCTTCCGGCTGCCGATCCGCTGCAGCAGCCGCCGCAGTGACAGCATCGCGAGCAGAATCACCGCCGGCACGAGCGGCACGAGAAAGCGCATCGCGCCCGTCGACTCTCCGTCCGGCGCCCAGTAGTACATCAGGTACAGCCCGAAGGTCGGCAGCAGCCAGATTCCCCAGAAGAGCGCCTGCTTCCACCGGAACCGCCACGCAATCAGCGCGAGCACCCCCGCCGGTCCGACCACGAGCGTGAAGAATTCCGACAGATAGATCTGGAAATTCTGCAGCAGAAACCCCGGGGAGAACGCGCCGGATTCCGAGGTCAGAAAATATCCGCTCCGCCACGGCGCGCCGTAGGCCCGCAGGTGAAAGTACGCGAGCGCCGCATATGGAGTCGCCGCACCGGCGGCAAGCGCGGCGAGCAGCTTCCATCTCCAGTGTTTCGGCACCAGCACGAGGGCGTAGGCCGCCGGAATGAGGATCAGCAGAAAATCCGTGTAGCGGATTCCGACCGTGTATCCGATGAGGAATCCGCCGAGGAGGGCCCACAGGAGTTCCGCATTGCTTTTGCGGCGGGTCGCCCCGCGCATGAATGCCGCCATCCCCCAGAGGAAAAAGGCGAGGCTCGGCGTGTGCGAATTTTTCGTCAGCCCCAGTGCGAAGATGACCGGCGAAAGCGCGAGCAGCATCGCCGCCGCCAGCGCGTGATACCTCCCCAGCCAGAAACGCGACAGCGCATACATTCCGGCGACCGCGAGCACCGCGCCCCAGAGTGTTGCGTAAAATCCGCCCCCCGCGCCGAGCAGCAGGTTCATCCCCGCCGAAAGCAGAGGATAAAAGGGCGGGTATTTCGGGTAGAATTCTCCGCGTTCATTGACCACCCACATGCTTCCGACATATTCGAGCGGGTCGCCGGTCGTGCGGTATGACACTCCGGTGAGGTTCAGAAGTCGGCCCGACGCATGGTATCCGTTCTGATCCACCCCGCCCGTCACCGGAACGAAGTAGATGAGTTGCAGCCAGGTGTAACCGGCCAGCAGCATTCCGAGCAATGCGAGCGGCACGGCGCGTTTCAGGGTTTTCCGCAGCTTTCGAATTCTCTCTTTTTCCGATGTCGCAGCTTCCATGTTCGCATCTTTCTTTTTTTCCAAAATAGCACTCCCCCCTTCGGTTTTCCATCGCAATGACTTTGTCTCCAGCGTCTTTTACGACAAAAAAATCGAAAAATAATCACTTCGAAGGTTGAAAAAAGAAAAAAATGTAGTAAAATAGGAGCAAATAGGGTTGATTAGGAGTATTTAGGGAAACGATGGCAGGCGGCGGATTGTTTACGGGTCTGTATCTGGGCGAATACGATCATGCGTTGGACGCCCAGTGCCGCGTGACGTTTCCGAGCGACTGGCGGAATCCGGAAGGCGCGACGGAGCTGGTGATGATTCCTGCGCGAGGAAAGGCGCTGGTGCTGCTGCCGATTCAGACCTTTCTGGATTTCGTGAAGAAGGCGACGAAGCTGGCGATTGCGAATCCGAAAATGCAGATGGCGCTTGCGTATCTCGGTTCGCGTTCGCGCCAGTGCCGCTGCGACAGGCAGGGTCGTATTGCGCTGGACCGGAAGATGCTCGATGAGATTGAAGTGAAGAACCAGTTGAAGCTCATCGGAGCCGTGACTCATATCCGGATCTGCGCGCCGGAACACTGGCGCATTCCGGATGATGAAGGGACGTTGAATATGTATCTGGACGAGATCCAGAAAGTGAGCGATGAGGGCGACGGCATCGCGTCGCTGCTGGCGGAGGCGATCAGGAAGAAAGACGAAGCGTAGAAAAAGATGGCCGAAGGGTTTGAACATGTTCCGGTTCTGGCGGGCGAGGTGCTGACGCATCTTGTTTTCCCGCCGAATCGCGTTTTACGGCTGATCGACGGGACCGTCGGCGGAGGCGGGCACAGTGCGCTGCTGCTGGAGAAGTATCCGAATCTGGAACTGCTCGGGATCGATCGCGACGACGCGGCTCTTGCGAAGGCGCAGGAGCGGCTTTCTTTCGCGCGTGAGCGCGTCCGGCTTGTGCGGGGGAACTACTCGGAGCTTGCGGTGAAGGCGGCTGAAGCGGGCTGGGAGAAAGTCGACGGTGTCTTGCTCGACATCGGGGTTTCCTCCCCGCAGCTTGATCATCCGGAGCGGGGATTTTCATGGCGTGCCGAGGGGCCGCTCGATATGCGGATGGATCGTCGTTCGATTCTGACTGCGAGCCGGCTGCTGAACACGGCGTCGGAGGCGGAGCTTGAACGGATTCTGCGTGAGTACGGCGAGGTTGCGAAATCCCGCAAACTCGCGGCGGCGATCGTGAAACAGCGGGTGATTCGGCCGTTTGCGCTGACTTCGGATTTCGCATCTCTGTGCGACGAAGTGCTCGGGAAGAGCCGTCCGGGGCAGCTGCCGGCGCCGACGCTGCCGTTTCAGGCGCTGCGGATTGCGGTGAATGACGAGCTCGGCGAGCTGGAGCGGGCGCTGCCGGAGGCGGTGAAGCTGCTTCGCCGGGGGGGGCGGATTGCGGTCATCAGCTTCCATTCGCTGGAAGACCGGATCGTGAAGAACTTTTTCCGGGACGAGGCGGCGAGCTGTGTCTGTCCGCCGGGGCTGCCGGTCTGCGTCTGCGGCAAGGTCCCGACACTGAAGATCGTCACGCGCAAAGCGGTCACTGCCGGAGCGGACGAACTCGGGAAAAACCGGCGCAGCGCCCCGGCGAAACTCCGGGTCGCGGAAAAAATCATGGATTGAATCAAGAGAACATTTTACAGATAAGGAGGATGCCGGGAGGTAGCCATGAACATTCAGCCAGGAAAATTGAAGCGACAGCGCAAGAGTACGCAGACTGCGGGAGCCACTCTCGGAGCCAGGCTTGCGGCGATGGTGAAATTCGGCTTGTTTCTCGGTGTCATCGCGGCGGTTCTGAATATTTACATCTATCTGAATCAGCGGATTACGGAAACCGATCGTGCGATCCGCAAGACCGAGCAGGAGATTGCGCGCACCGATCGTGAAATCGCCCAGCTGCGCATTCGGCGCGAACAGCTTTCGCGCTGGGAGCACATCCGCAGGAAGATCGTGCAGTTCAATCTCGGATTGCGGGAACCGGCTCCGGGACAGGTCGGGCGCATGGCGCTGCTTACGCCGCGGCAGGCGCAGATGGTTCCGCTGGAGTCGGTCGCTTCCGCCCGCCGGAGTTCTGGCGGCGGGCATCGCAACTGATTTGCGGCCGGCCGGGTGAGCGGGTATGCAGAGCACGAATGACAAAATACGTTGGCGGATCCGTCTTGTGGCGGTTCTGTTGATTCCTGTTGCTCTGGCTCTGGCCGTCCGGCTCTACTTTGTCCAGGTGGTCGCGCACGACTACTATCTGGACAAGGCGCGCGACACCTATACGACGACCCGTGTGACTTCCGGCAAACGGGGCGAGATTTTCGATGTGCACGGGAATCTGCTGGTCAGCAACATCCCGAGTGTGAACGTCACGGCCGATCCCTCTCACATGAAGACCGTTGCGGAACGCCGGCGTCTGGCGTATCTGCTTTCGCTGGAGTTTCCGGAGACCTCGTATGAGGCGTTCTTCCGCAAGCTCGCGCCGACTCGCCGCAAACGCGTCGCGGTCGAAGGGGCGGAGCCGGAGAGGTTCGAATTCAAGACGGTTCCGAACACCTATGCGATGATCGCCCGCGACATCTCGCTGGAGAAGGCCGCCAGACTCAAGTCTCTTGCGAAGGTCAACAAATTCAATTGTCTTTTTTTCAAGGATTCCTACAAGCGGATCTACCCGAAGGGGTCTCTGCTTTCGAACGTGCTCGGGTTCACGAATGTCGTCGACGACAGCGATGTGGCCCAGACCGGTCTTGAGAAATATTTCGACGAACAGATGACCGCCCAGCTTGGTCAGGAGACCTATGAACGTGACCGGAGCGGTCGCCCGCTGCTCTACGGACCGCATATTTCGAAAGAGGCGCGCGACGGAAGAAATATCTATCTTACGATCAGCGAACCGATCCAGTCGATTCTGGAGGAGGAGCTCGACGTCACGTTTCAGGAGTGGAAGCCGAAGACGCTGTACGCCGCGCTCGTCGACCCGAAAACCGGCAATGTCCTTGCGATGGCGCAGCGCCCGACCTTCGACCCGAACAACCGTTCGACCTACACGAACGAGGCGGGGCGGCCCCGGATCGCCGAGGACGGCATCGAACCCGGTTCGATCATCAAGCCGTTCACGATCGGCAAGGCGCTCGACTGGGGATACGTCACGCCCGAGACCGAGATCGACTGCGACAAGGGAACCTGGATCTATCTCGGCAAACCGCTGCGCGATTCGCACCCCTACGACAAGCTGACCGTCGCCGGCGTGATTCAGAAGTCCAGCAACATCGGCACAGCGAAGGTCGCGATGATGCTCGGCGAGGAGAAGGTCTATCAGGCGCTGCGGATGTTCGGCTTCGGCCGGAAGACGAACCTGCCGTTCCGGACCGAGACCAGCGGTTATCTGCCGCGCGTTTCGAAGTGGGACGGTCTGTCGATCACGCGGTTTCCGATCGGATACGGGGTACGGGTTTCGCCGCTGCAGATGCTGCGCGCCTACTGTGCGCTTGCGAATCACGGCAAACTCCCGCAGTTGCGGCTCGTCGACCGCGTCGAGGATCCCGCGACCGGTGTGGTGGAGAATATTCCGTTCGAGGAACCGGTTCAGCTTTTCGATCATCCTGAATGCCATCGGCAGCTGATCGACATGATGACGCTGGTCACAAAGAAAGGCGGAACCGCGGCGAGGGCGGCTCTGCCCGGGTACGAGGTCGCGGGAAAAACCGGGACGAGCCGGAAATACATTCCGGGCCGGGGGTATGCGTCGGGCAAATACTTTTCGAGTTTCGTCGGATTCGTTCCGGCGCACGATCCGGCTTTCGTGATGCTCGTGACCGTGGACGAGCCGCATGGGGCCTACTATGCATCCACGGTGGCGGCGCCGACTTTCAAGCGGGTGGCGACGCGCGTACTGCGGCATTTGAACATTCCGCCGGATCCGGCGCTGCTGCCGGAAAATCAACACAATCGGAGCAATCCATGAACCATCTGCATTTCATCGGAATCGGGGGCATCGGAATGAGCGGGCTGGCCGCCATGTGCCGTGATCACGGCATGCGGGTAACCGGCAGCGACCGCGGCGCGGATCGCCCGGAAAACGCCCGCATCATCGACGCGTTGCGCAACCAGAAGATTGAGATTTTTCCGCAGGACGGTTCGTTCATTGCGGCGGGCCGCCCCGATGCAATCGTCTACTCCACGGCGATCGAGGAGGACAATCCCGATTGGACAGCGGCCGGAGGAATCCCGCGGCTGCACCGGTCGGAACTGCTGGAACACATGCTTGAAACGTGCGGATTCGGTACGACGATCGCGGTTACGGGCAGTTGCGGCAAGAGTACGGTTACCGCCTATCTGGCCGAGGCGTTGACGAACCTCGGGCTCGATCCGTGCTGTTTGAACGGGGCGCTCTCGAATCGTTTTCACTCCGGGCGTTTCGCCGGCAACTACCGTTCCGGCAGCCGGGAGTATTTCGTTTTCGAGGCCGACGAGAGCGACAGGAGCCTGCTGCACTATTCGCCCGATTACGCGCTCGTGCTGAACATCGGAACCGATCACTACGACCGGGAGGAACTCGCGCGGGTGTTCGCCGGATTTCTCGGGCGCGTGCGGCGGGGGGCGGTGCTGGAACGCGGTGTCTATGAGGCGGTTCGGGAGAAGATCCCGCCGCATCTGGACGTGAGGGTTTTCGATGCGAAACCGCGCCGGGACTCCCGGTATGCGGTCACCGACTACCGCAAGGTTGAGCGTCCGGAGGCGATCTACACGCACGGCCGCCGCTCCGAACTTGCTCCCACGGGCGACCGTGCGGTCGATGATCTGTACGGAGCGAACAATGCGCTTTCCATTTACGGGCTGCGGTCGGAGGATTTCCGCATCGCGAGCACGGAGTTTCTCGCCGAGTTCAACGGGGAAAAGCATCTCGTTCTGCCGCAGCCGGGATTCCACACGGCGCTGAACGCGCTTGCGGTGTACGCGATGCTCGATCTGCTCGGCGTCGGCACGGACGAGGAGCGTCTGGCGTCGCTGGAACGGTTCGACGGTGTCTGGCGGCGGAACGATTTTGCGGGGATCACCCCGAAGGGAACGCCGGTTTACGATGATTATGCGCACAATCCGGAGAAAATTCTCTCCTGCCTGAGCGCGATGCGGGAACTTGCGCCGGGGCGGATTTATGCGGTGTTTCAGCCGCACGGCTACAAACCGTTCGGCTTTATGCGCGATGAGCTGTTCGAGCGTCTCGACGGGTTTCTGACGAGGCGCGACCGGTTCATTCTGCTCGAGCCGTTTTACGCGGGCGGAACGTCGAGTTTTTCGCCTTCCGCGCAGGAGGTTGCGGCCGACTGGAAGAGCAGAAGCCGTTCGCCGGAACGGTTCATGGTCTTTCCGGACCGCGAGACGCTCGCGGATTTTCTCACGCTGAAGCCCGGGGCCGGAGATGTGATCGTCATCATGGGCGCGCGAGACAACTCGCTCTCCGACTACGCGAAATCCCTGACCCGGGAAATTGCCGCCCCCTGAGGCGGTGGAATTCCCCCCCCGGCTTCCGCCGTCGTCTCCATTTTTTTCCAGGTTTCGCGCATTATCGCTTGAAATATTAAAATATTATGATATGATAATATAAAAACAACAACCAACAGGAGGCGTGGATATGAAGACGGTCATCATCGGTGCTGTGGCGGCGGGGGCGAGTGCGGCGGCGCGGTTGCGGCGGCTGGACGAGTTCATGGAGATCGTGCTGCTTGAGCGGGGGGAGTATCTTTCGTATGCGAACTGCGGGCTGCCGTACCATCTGGGCGGTGTGATTCCGGAGCGGGACTCGCTTTTCGTGATGCCCGAGAAGAAGTTCCGGGCATGGTTCAACGTGGACGTGCGGGTACGGAACGAGGCCGTTGCGATCGACCGGGCGCGGAAGGTGGTTCGTGTCCGGCGGGCGGACGGGTCGGAGTACGAGGAGTCGTACGACAAACTGCTGCTGGCGACGGGGTCGCGTCCGGCCGCGCCGGAGCTGCCGGGCAGTGACGATCCGCGCATCCACTCGCTCTGGACGATTCCGGATATGGATGCGCTCGGGGAACTTGTGAAGGAGGGCGCGCGCCGCGCGCTCGTGGTCGGCGGGGGCTTCATCGGTCTGGAGACAGCGGAGAATCTGCGGAAACGGGGGCTGGATGTGACGATTGTCCAGCACTCGGGTCACGTGCTGCCGTCGATCGACCGTGAGATGGCGTGGCTGCTCGGGGCGGAGCTTGCGGCCGACGGCGTCGACGTGCGGCTGAATGCGGAGCTGACCGGGTTCCGGAAGGATGGAGAAGCGCTTGTTGCGCAGTTTCAGGACGGGACGGAGCTCGCGGCTGATCTGGTCGTGATGAGCGTCGGCGTGAAGCCGAACTCGGAACTCGCCGCGGCGGCGGGGCTCGAACTCGGCGCACGCGGACACATTATCGTGGATGAACATTTGCGCACCTCCGATCCGGAAATCTACGCCGCGGGAGACGCGGTTGAGGTGGTCGACTGCGTTTCCGGGCGGAAGACCGCGATTCCGCTCGCGGGTCCGGCCAACAAGCAGGGACGGATCGCCGCCGACAACATTGCCGGGAAAGAGCGCGTCTACCGCGGCAGCTGGGGGGCGTCGGTCATCAAGGTCGGGAGTCTGACCGCCGCGGCGGTGGGGTTGACCGAGTCACGGCTCAAGTCACTTGGAGTCGACTATCACAAAATCTACACGCATCCGGCCTCGAACGCCTCGTACTATCCGGGCGGAGCGCAGCTGCACATGAAGCTGCTGTTTGGAGTCGACGGGAAGATTCTCGGTGCGCAGGCGGTCGGTGCGAAGGGGGCGGACAAGCGGATCGACGTGATCGGCACGGCGATGCAGGCGGGCCGCACCGCGCCGGAATTGGCGGAGCTCGAACTGGCGTATGCGCCGCCGTTCAACTCGGCGAAGGATCCGGTCAACTTCCTCGGAATGATTGCGCAGAACGTTCTTGACGGCATGACGGAACTCGCGTATGCCGATGCGATTCCGGAGGGGGCGCAGATCATTGATGTGCGCGAAGTCGCGGAGCATCAGGCCGGTGCGATTCCGGGCGCGGTCAACATTCCGCTCGGACAGCTGCGCGGGCGGCTCGGAGAGCTGGATCGTTCCCGGGAGCTCGTGGTGAGCTGTCAGGTCGGGCTGCGCGGTTATCTTGCGGAACGGATTCTCAAGCAGAACGGATTCCGCGTCCGGAATCTCTCGGGCGGATACCTGACCTGGAAATTCACCCATCAGGGGCTTCCCGCACCGCGCCGGGAGAAGCCCGCTCCCGCTGCCCCCGCTCCGTCCGCGCCTTCCGTGCCTTCCGCGCCTGCGGCGAAAGAACTCGACGTGCGTACTCTCGCATGTCCAGGGCCGATCGTGCGGCTGAAGAACGAGATGGAGCAGCTGGCTCCCGGTTCGACGCTGAAGGTTCTCGCCGCAACCTCGTTTGCGCCCGATCTCGAAGCGTGGCTCAAGGCAGGAGGGTATGAACTCCTCTCGCTCGAACGAAAGGAGGAGCATCTTGAGGCACTTCTGCGCAAGGGCGGTGCGCTGCCGGCGGCGGTTCCCGCCGGGACGGCATCCGGCGGGGACGGTGTGGCGATCGTTCTTTTCAGCAACGACTTCGACAAGGCGATGGCGGCGTTTATCATCGCGTGCGGCATGGCGGCTTCCGGGATGAAGGTGGGGATTTTCTTCACGTTCTGGGGGCTCGCCGTGCTGCGGCGGAATCCGGGTCCGCGGGTTTCGAAGAGTTTTGTTTCGCGGCTCTTCGGATGGATGCTGCCGCGCGGTGCGGAGAAGCTCGCGCTCTCGAAGATGAACATGGCCGGGCTCGGTACGGCGATGATGAAGCATGTGATGAAGAGCCGGAACGTCACGTCGCTGCCGGAACTGATCCGGCAGGCGCGGGCGCTTGGCGTGCGGTTCGTCGCCTGCGAGATGGCGATGGATGTGATGGGGCTCGCGCGCGAGGAGCTCATCGAAGTTGACGAAGTGGCCGGCGTCGCCAGCTTTGCGCAGATGGCGCGCGAGAGCGGCCGCACGCTTTTCATCTGACCGGAGGAGGGGAGAGAGATGGCGGAGACGGAACTGCTTCCGGAGAAGTTTCTGGAGTCGATGGCGGAGGTGATCCGGCTGATCGGCCACCCGGTGCGGCTGCGGATACTCGAGTACCTCGATCTGCATGGCGAATCGACGGTCAGCGAGATCATCTCCGGAGTCTCCGGTCCGCAGAGCGCGGTTTCGCAGCATCTGAACAAGATGCGTCTGGCCGGGATCGTCGCATGCCGCCGCGAGGGCCGGCAGATCTTCTACCGGATCGCGGCGGTCAATGCGGTTACGATTTTGAACTGTCTGCGCAGCAAATACCGTTCTCTGCGCGAATCCGGTTCTCCGGAAGCGCGGACGTAAAAGATACGCGCCTCCGGAGAGAATCATCCGGTTCAGTATTGCCGGATCCAGTCCGGATTGTAGTTGTAGTCGCGGTCGCCGCCGGGGTAGAGCCGTTTCCAGAAGCTCGTGACGCCGTCGGTGTTGGAGAGCTGGATTGCGGCGTCGACGAGTCCGCCGGGTTTCTTCCGGCTCTCGACCCGGATGACGAGCGTGTTTTCTCCCGGCTTGAGCAATCCGTCCGGAATCCGGTAGACGCGGCGGCCCGCGGCGGAGGAGCCGATCTCTTTTCCGTTCAGGAAAGTGCGGTCTGAGCTGTTGATGGTTCCGAGTTCGGCGCGCATGTTCTTCGCCGCGGCCTGTTCCGCGGTCAGTTTGAAGCGCAGCCGGTAGAAGCTCACCCCGGCGTAGTCGCGTTCGAGAAACGCCTCGTAACCGACTCCGGGCCGGACCGATTCGCCGCCGAGTGTCTGCTGACCGCTGAGCCATTTGCCGGAACCGTCGAACCCGGACTGCCGGTTTTCGGCGAGTCCCTCGTCATTCGGGTCGAGCGAGAACTCCCAGCGCAGATTTCGCAGCGGAATCGTGAGACTGCGATCCGGCAGATAGGGTGATGCGCTGTTCGCCAGAGCCGCGCCGTGTGACGTCAGCACTGCGGAGATCAGACGGGCATATTTCGCAGCGGCCATTTTCCCCGTGTCGAAGCTCTCCGGCGTGAGCGAACTGAAGAAGTAGCTGCCGCAGCCATGGTTCACCCGGACCAGAACCGCCGGGGAGGTCGCGTCCGCACTCTTCGGAAACCGGGAAAATTCCGGCAGTTCGGGTTTGCCGCGCCAGTAGAGTTCGCATTCGCTCCATCCCTCCATCCAGTTTCCGTTTCCGGGAGTGAGCGTAACTGCTTTTTCCGTCTTCGCGGAGCGTTTCATTTCCATCGGGAACGGCAGCCACGAACCGTGCCAGTTCCCGCCAGTGTGCAGATAGAGAATCTTCCCGCCGTTGTAGACGTAGTCGGAGAGTTGGAGACTCCGTTTTTCGAGCTCCTTCCAGTCGGGGTCGGAGAGGATCAGCAGCCGGAGCGAGGCGAGGTTTTCGAGGTCGCTTTCGCGATAGCGGACGCCGAATTTGTCGAGCAGCGCTCTGCCTTTTTCTCCTCCGGAGAACCCGACCTCCCCATATGCCGGGCGACGTTCGGCGAGATAGTCGATCATGCGGCAGAACACGGTGGTCGCAACCGGGTCGAGCAGCAGTCGTTCGCCGATTTCGAGCTGAGAGCCGATCCAGCCGCCGTTCGGGCCGCGGTACTCCAGCAGCGGCGTCTGATAGAGGTCGAAGCCGCTGACCAGCAGCGACAGGAGGTTTCCGGTCTGCGGGCGGCGGAAGACGTTGGCCGCGACCATGCCGCGGTTGCCCCAGTCGGTCCAGGAGGCGTTCGACCAGACGTGTCCCGGTTCGGCGATGCCGTAGGCCGGATCCAGCGAGTGACTGCCGCGCCAGTAGGAGAAATCCACGTCGGAAAATCCCTCCAGCACGGGGTGTGAGGGGGCGTTGATGAACGCCTGACGGCTGCGGATTTTCATCAGCTCCGGCGAGGCGTTCCGGGGCTGTTCCATCACGAGTGTCCGGATTCCGCGTTCGTCGGCGAGCGCGGAGAAGTCGGGCAGGTCCTTCCGGTCGCGGATTGCGCCGGGAGCGACCACGAGCGGCAGCGCCGGGTCGAGCCGGTCGAATGTATTGACCGGGACGATCTCGTAGCCGAGCTGTTTCAGCGCCGAAACGAATTCCGGCTTTCCGCCGTAGAGCGCTATTTTCCGGACGGCCGGGAGAACCTGCGGGAAGAGCTGGATCTTCTGCGCGGCGGCGAGTTCCGGCGCATCGGGCGCATCGGAAAGGAACCGCACATGCAAAGTATACTCCCGCCGGACGCCCGTTTTCGGCAGCTTCAGCTCGAATGGAACGATCTTTTGGGTGAACGGGGCGAGTCGCAGCGGCAATTCGGTTTTCGCCGCCGCCGCGCCGGAACCGTCGAGCAGGACAATTTCGACCGTGCCGTCCAGCGTTTTTTCTCCCATGTGGATGACGCCGAATCCCTTGCGGAGTGTCTCCCCGCTCCAGAAGGCGTGGTCGTCCTCGTAGTAATCCCTGCCCGCTCCGACGATTTTGCAGATGGTTTTTTTCATCGCCTGCCGGAACGGGGTCGAAACGAGATTCGGGCGGAAATCGAGATCCGGTCCGAACGGATCGAAGAGCGGCAGCACATGGGAGCCGATCAGCGATTCCGGTTTCACGCCGGGCCGCGTCAGGTCGCCGTCGAGCCGCGGGGCGGGCGGGCATGAGCGCGCCGCCGTGAGAAAGCGGCCCGAAACATACTCGAACGGCGCGAGGCCGGAGAGCCCGTCGTACCGCCAGAAAAAGACCGTCCGGTTCACCGATTCGGCCAGAATCTTCGCGTAGAAGTCGGCAATGAAATCGTATTCCAGGTTTTGATCAAACCCGTCGTGTCCGGAGCCGGCGGCGAGCAGGTCGTTGCGGGCGCCGTCCCAGGCGAATGTCGCCGTGACGGTTTTTTCGCGGTAGGCGGCGGGCCCGAGGATGCGCGCGGCGTTCTCCAGCCAGTAGTAGAACTCCGGCTTGTTGCGGATCTGCCCCCACAGATTCAGATGGGCGTAGGAGCCGTGGTACGGAATGGCGTATTCTCCACAGTAGACCGTTACGGCGCGCTCTTTCGAGTAACGCTCGAAAAACGCCGCCAGTTCCGCGAACGGCGCGCCCCAGGTGTGATAGAGGTGGATTCCGTAGGCATTTTTCACATGGCCGGAGGCGCCGGTCAGCACTTCGGCGTCCGGGAAATATTCGTGCACGTGATCGGCGACGAGATTGAGTTTCTCCGAGCGGATCGTCGGATCGCCGGGAAGATTCGGATCGCCGCCGCTGCGGAGTTCCTCCGTGCCGTCCGGCAGGCGGTAGAGATGCTCCTTCGCGTTTCTCGACATCGCGGTGTAGGCCGGATTGTTCGCACTTGCCGACATCTGATAATAGATGTTGATCAGAACGGCCGCCACCGACGGGTGATTGTCGAACCGGCCGGAGTCGACAGCCTCCCGCGCGAGCGAACGCCACAGGGCGAGGCACTCTTCGGCGGTGTGCGTGTTGTACTCGTCGTAGGTGAGCTCGATCCGCTCGATGCAGAGGAACCCCTCCTCGTCGGCGATGTCGTAGAAGGAGGCGGCATTCATGCGCTGCGTGTAGGCCGCGTTGATGCCGAAGAGCTTCATCAGCCGGATGCTCTTGCGCGTCATGTTTTCCATCGTGTGCCACAACGGGGCCCACATTCCCTGCCACGAGGAGTCGGTGTTGACCATGACCGGTTTGCCGTTCAGCAGGAACCGGCCGTTTTCGGCGGTCAGTTCGCGGAATCCGAAGCGCAGCGTGGCCGCGTCGACGATGCCGGCCCCGTTCGACGTGAGGCGGCAGTCGAGGTAGTAGAGGTTCGGTTCGTCGACGCTCCAGAGCTTCGGCGTGACGTAGTCGAGCGTGACTGTCGGAGCGAAGGGACGGCGTTCGGTGTGGACCGTCTCCCCGGTCGCGGCGTCGCGGAAGG
>NZ_CALXSK010000034.1 GCF_944391105.1 uncultured Victivallis sp. | reverse complement strand
TTCTGGCGCAGGCGCGGCTTTACCGCGAGTTCAACCGCGTCGGCTTCCGGATCGGCTCCTCGGAGAATCCGCGCAACGTCAACCTCCTGAAATACATTGCCTGGATGTTCGACCGGAAACACACTCTGGAGGAGACGTCCGGCGCGCGCAGCTATGAGGATCGGCGCAATGCCGAGCGCGACCGTCAGGCGGAACAGTCGCTCGCCGGACGCGACATCGGCCAGCTCCCGGAGGTCGTGAATCCCAACAGGAAAGCCGCCTGCGAACGCAATTTCCAGCTTTTCTGCGAGAGTTACTTCCCGGAGACTTATTCTCTGGAATGGTCGCCGGACCACCTGAAGGTCATTGAGCGGATCGAAACGGCCGTGCTGTCGGGCGGACTGTTCGCTCTGGCGATGCCGCGCGGTTCGGGCAAGAGCACGCTCGCTGAAACTGCCGCCATCTGGTCGATGGTTTACGGCCATCGCGAGTTCGTTACGCTGATCGGCGCGACGGAATCCGCCGCGCTGGAAATGCTCGACTCCATCAAAACCGAACTGGAGGTCAACGAGAACCTCGCCGCAGACTTCCCGGAAGTGTGTTATCCCATCGAACAGCTCGACGGAATCGCAAACCGCTGCGCCGGTCAACTCTTCCACGGCGAGCGCACACGAATCACGTGGACCAGTAACGAGATCGTGCTGCCCACGATCAAGGACAGCCGGGCTTCGGGAATCATCGTCCGGGTAGCGGGAATAACCGGTCGAGTTCGCGGCATGAAATACAAACGGGCGGACGGGCGGAGTGTGCGGCCGAGCCTCGTCATCATCGACGACCCGCAGACCTCGGAGTCGGCCGGTTCCCTGGAACAGACCCGGAAACGGGTGCGTGTTCTTGCCGGGGATATCCTCGGTCTGGCCGGACCGGGGCAGAAGATTTCCGGCATTATGCCGTGCACCATTATTCGGCCCGGAGATATGGCAGACATTATCCTGAATAGAAACACACATCCGGACTGGAATGGCGAGCGAACCAAGATGGTATATAAGTTCCCGAAGAATATGAAGCTCTGGGAGGAATACGCAGACATTCGCTCGGAAGCGCTCCGGACAGATGGAAACTTTGAAGCCGCCACCGAGTTCTACCGGGCGCATCGCGCTGAAATGGACGAGGGCGCGGTCGTGAGCTGGGAGGCGCGTTACAATCACGACGAGATTTCCGCGCTCCAGCACGCGATGAACCTCAAACTTCAGGACGAGGCGGCGTTCCAGTCGGAATATCAGAACGACCCGCTCCCGGAGGACACACAAGATGACGGTATTCTGTCTGTGGACGAGATCGCCGGGAAAGTCAACGGTCTGGCGCATGAAAAAGTGCCGATTGCCTGCGACAAGCTCACGATGTTCATCGACGTCCAGAAGGCGCTCCTGTTCTATGTAGTAGTTGCATGGGCGGACGACTTCACCGGCGCTGTGATCGATTACGGCGCGTGGCCGGATCAACATCGGCGGCAGTTCTCGCTCGCGGACGCAAGTCCGACCATTCAGTCCAAGTTCCCGAAAGCGGGCTTCGAAGGGGCGCTTTACGCGGCGCTGGATGCGCTGACGAAAGAGTATCTCTCCCGCGAGTGGGAGCGCGAAGACGGCGCGGTTCTCAAAATTGAAAAAGCGCTGATCGACGCAAACTGGGGTCAGTCCACCGACATCATCTATCAGTTCTGCCGACAGAATGTTCACGCCGGAGTTCTGCTGCCATCGCACGGGCGATATGTCGGCGCGAGTTCGAAGCCGATGACCGAATACCGAAAGCAGCCCGGCGACCGGCTGGGTCTGAACTGGATGATGCCCAACGTGGCAGGCAAACGCGCGATCCGGCACGTCATCTATGACTCGAACTACTGGAAGAGCTTCATTCACGCCCGGCTCGCGGTCCCGCTCGGCGACAAGGGCAGCCTCTCACTCTACGGCAGGCTCCCCGGCATCCATCAGCTTTTCGCCGAACATCTCACGGCCGAATACCGGGTGAAGACCCAGGGGCGCGGCCGGTGGGTGGACGAGTGGAAGCTGAAGCCGGAGCGGAGCGATAACCACTGGCTGGACTGCACGGCCGGGTGCGCGGTCTGTGCTTCTATGCTGGGCGCGACGCTCCCGGAACTCCCCAGCACGGCGCGGCCCGCCCCCAGACCGAGGATCAAACTCTCCGACCGGGTCAGCGGCGCTCCCGCGCAGGAGAGCGTCCCGCATACCGGCAGGATCAAACTTTCCGAACTCAGGAGCAGGAAAAATGGATAATGAGACCATCAGACAGATCGCGGCGATTCTGGCCGCCGCGATTATGCAAAAAAAGTTGCAAAATTGAGCTCAGAATGAGTTGCTATCCCGCTCGACAAGAGCTTATATATAGCGCAAGATTCTGAGCAGGAGATCATTATGGCGAAAGCGACTCAAAAGAAAAACAATATCCGCGTGGAACTCGCCCGTCTTCAGGTCATGGAGCTGGACGAGCTGCGGACCAAATGGCGTGAGCTGTATGGAAAGGAGCCGCCCGACTGCGGCAAACTTTTAATGCGCCGCCAGCTGGCATTCCGAATACAGGAGATGCAATACGGCGGCATCAGTGAATCGGCGCAGACGGCGCTGACCGAGATCGGCAACACGCCGAAGCCGCGCAAGAATGCGGGCGGCATCCTCCCCGGAACCCGCTTCGAACGGAACTGGAAGGGCAAGGTCTGCGTGGTCGTGGCGACTGCGGAGGGCTTTGAATATAACGGACAGCTTTACAAATCCCTTTCCGGGGCGGCCTTCGCTATCACGGGGACGCAATGGAACGGGAAGAAATTTTTCGGGGTGAAATAATGCAAGAAATCATCAGATGCGCGTGCTACACGCGGAAATCCGTCGAAGACGCGACCCTTGACCGCGACTTCAATTCGCTGACCTCGCAACGGGAAGCCTGCGAGAATTACATCAACAGTCAGAAAAGCAAGGGCTGGGTCTGCCTGCCGGAACATTACGATGACGGCGGCTTTTCGGGCGGCAACATGAACCGGCCCGCGATGACCCGCCTGAAAGCGGACATCGAGGCCGGGAAAATCGACATGGTCATCTGCTATAAGATAGACCGGCTTTCTCGCTCAATTATCGACTTCGCCGAGCTCCAAAAATTCTTCGAGGAACACAACGTCCACTTCGTCAGCGTCACGCAGGACATCAACACATCCAACAGCTCCGGACGGATGCTGCTGAATATTCTGATCACATTCGCGGCATTCGAGCGGGACCTGATTATAGACCGAGTTCGCTCGGCCATTGAGGGCGGCAAGAAGCGCGGAAAATTCTGTGGCGGCGTCCCGATGCTGGGCTACCGTTCCGATCCGTTCACCAAGAAACTGCTCATCGACGAGGAAGAAGCGAAAACCGTCCGGCTGATCTTCGAGAAATACATGGCGCTTGAATCCATTCAGGCGACAGTCTCCGAGATCAACCGGCTCGGCCTGAAAACCCGCGAATGGGTGTCGGTCAGCACCGGCAAGAAGCATACGGCGAAACCGTGGAACAGCACATCCATCCACCGGATTCTCACAAGCCCGATTTACGCCGGGTATGTTTCGCATTACGATACCAACTATGAGGGCGAGCACGAGGCCATCATCCCCCGGCCGCAATGGGAGAAGGTCCAGCAGATGCTCACCGCCCGCAGCCCGTATCCGCGCGGGCAGAAGCACCAGCGGCATTTCCATCCATTCGACGGCCACGTCATCTGCGGCCACTGCAACTGCGCTCTGACCCCGACTTACACCCGGAAGAAGGGCAAGAGATACTGCTACTACATCTGCTCGGAATTCAACAAGAATTCGGATCATTTCTGCCCGGTGAAGCGGATTCCGGCCGGGGATCTGGAGCAGGCCGTGATTTCCCAGCTCGCGGGGCTGTTCCAGGCTCCCGCAATCCTGCGGGAGACCCTGAAGGCCGTCCGGCAGAAGGAGGAACTCCTGCGGAAAAACTGCGACCGCGACTGCGAGATGCTGCAGGCCCATCTGGACGAGCTGAAACAGAAGTCGCTGAAAGAGGAAATCGACTACGACGAGGTGAAGAAGACCGCGACCTTACTGACGGAGGCGCGGCACAAACGCTCGCTTCTGCGCGAGCCCACGACCGAGGACGAGATCATCGCCGCGCTGGGCGACGCGGCCGGGCTGTGGGAGTTCATGTTCCCCGGAGCGCGGCAGGAGCTCATCCAGCTGGTGGTCGGCGAAATCGTGGTCTTCCCGGATCGGATCAGTTTCGTGTTGAAAGTGGACGGACTGAAAGACCTGGCTTCCGAGATGGCGGTCGGCGGTTACTTCAACCAGCCCCACGGCAATCCCGCCGAGATCCCGGAGAGTCGGCAGGATATTTTGGACGACGGTTCCATCCGGATCACCATGAAACTGGAACTGAAACGGGTCGAGGGGCATCGCCGGGTGGTGATCCCGGCTCCCGGCGCGGAACGCCTGAAGCAGACCTCGCTCCTCCGGGCGATCAACAACGCGCGTCTCTGGATGGACAAGCTGATCAACGGCGAGGCCCAGAACGTGACCGATCTGGCAAAGCAGCTCAGCCTGAAAAACGGCTACGTTACCCGCATTCTTTCCCTGAACAGCCTTGCCCCGGACATCGTCGAGGCGATCCTCGCCGGGATCGAACCTGATGGGCTGTCCATCGCAAAGCTCACCGAGCAGCCGATCCCGGAGGACTGGAACGAACAACGGCGGCTTTACGGCTTTCCGGAACGGTGATAGCGGGAACCGCTTGGCGGCAGGAGAAATCTTGCCGCCTTTTTGCGTTTCTGGGGGCCTGCCGCGCGAGTTGGCCCGAGAAGGGGATGACGGGAGGGGGAGCAGGAAACGAGGCCGAGTGGAGCCGGGTGACAGGAACACAATCACAGAATCCATCGAAGAAAAGGATTAAAACTCTGGGGGCTCACCCAGTTAATTTGATTTGGGGCTTTGATTTTATGGAAGAAAGAATCAAAACCACCGGCTGAGCCGGTGGTATGCACCACGCCTTCAAGGCGTTTGTACCGGCAGCCCGACACGGGCGTTGAGCGATTCGCCAATCGCAACAATTCTACTGGCTTCCGCTAAAGCGGTTTTTAGTTATGCCTTGGGGGTCTTGCTACCCGTAAACGGGTCTATGTATTCTCGGAATGTCAGTTGTTCCAGTGCCTGATCTTCTGCCAACTGGTTTTGGATATATGCTGTTATTGCATGGGTATCGGCTCCAGCGGTATTTACGTAATAGTCTCGACACCCAAAATGGCGATTTCCATACTTGTATTTCAAATTCGCATGACGATCAAATATCATCAGCGAACTTTTCCCTTTCAGATATCCCATAAATTGCGATACGCTGATATTGGGCGGAATACTCACCAACATGTGAATGTGGTCTGGGCATGCTTCTGCTGCGTGAATTTCTACTTTCTTCAATTCACACAATTGTCGCAATATTTTTCCTATATCCGCTTTAATTTGGTTATATACCACTTGACGGCGATATTTCGGGGCAAATACAATATGATATTTGCATTTCCAACTTGTGTGTGATAAATTGTCACTCTTCATAACCAAAATGCTAATATAAAAATGGTAAAGTCTCATTCGAAGATTTTCAAATTTAGGAGAGGTTAAATGCCACAGAAATTCCCTTTTACATTGTATTGGTATCGCTCAAGCAATAACTTCGCAAAATACATTGATAGTTATCTTCAAGGAAAGATTCATTTTTCTTCGTGGAAAGCTGTCAATGATCCAATGGAAGGGTATTTCCTATATTGTCCTCACCGCGATAGTATTTCAACACTAATTGGCGAGAAGAGCAAGATTAAGATCTGCTGTTTTTCAAAGTGTTACTCAAATTATCTATTATGGTCTTACTATGCCGAAGATCATTCTGGTGTATGCATAGAATATGAAGTCAATGAACTACCAGAAAATGTATTTAAAAGATGTGTGAAATACAGGAAAACCATACCAACATTCGACCGCACTAAAACGGATAAAATGCAGGCAATTGATTGTTTGATTCATAAGTTATCTTTCTGGAGAATGGAAGAGGAAATTAGACTCCTATCATATGATATTCCCTGCTCTGATATGAAAATAGGCGAAATGAAAAGTATAACCATCGGCAGGCGATTTTTTGATCGAATTGGAGATCAAGATCACAGCAAGATTTGTAACCATTTACGCGACTTTATGAGAGATAATCCTGATTTTCCAATTTATCAAATTATGGACATAAGTTCCGATGGGACAATGGAAAGAGCAATAACGACGAACTTTTCGCTGTAAGGAAGGTTCAAGTGTCACAGAATAGATCACTCGTGGGGAAAAACTCGACCGTGTTTTATTTTTCCCACGTCCCAGAGATGCTTTTTTTTGCTTTGGGGCCGTTTGGCCGCGATCCATCCGCGCCAGCGGCCATCGCCGGGTCCGGCCGCAGGCCGCCGACTGCGGCCCCGCTAGGGGCTTTTTCTTCAGATTTTTTGTTAGACTCCGAAAAATGGTAGGAGAGTTTTTTCCTGCCACCCTTTGGGTAGTGATAATACAGCCGATTTTGAGGTCAGCGGGGCGCTATTATCACCAGTTAGACCGTGGGTGGCGGTTCCAAACACGACCGTGTTTCAAACCGCACCCCGCCAATTTCCGCGCAACTGGGTAGGATTGCTGACCTCAAAACTCGGCCGCATCCAACCCCGAGTTCGAATCCCTCGCGGGCGAGTTTTTAACCGCCACCCGGCTAGGTATAATTCAAAACAGAATTATTGTTGATTATGAACAACTTACATAAAAGCACCAGTTTTTGAGGGGGCGGCAGGAATTCTCAGAATTCAGACTGAAAGAGGGCAAAAAACTGGAGAAAACACTCTGATTTTGCGGTCTGAGTGTGTTTCAAGCACACGGGGATATATTTTGTAAAACCCTTTGACTAAGCGGGTTTTAGCGATTACGGGACAAACTGACTCTGATTTAAAGAATCTTGAGGGTACAAAAAAAATGGCGGAGAAAGAGGGATTCGAACCCTCGGTGACTTGCGCCACGGCGGTTTTCAAGACCGCTGCCTTAAACCACTCGACCATTTCTCCGAGTTTGCATAATATGCGCCCGAAAAATCGATTTTTCAAGCGCATCAGCAATTATTTCGCCGAAGATTCCTCCTCCTTGCCGCCGCCAAGACCGCGCAGAAGCAGATTCGTCACCTCCTTCGCAAACGCCGCCGGATCCGGAAGCGGACTGCCTTCCGTCAGCAGCGACTGGTCAAACAGCAGCCGCGCATAGGTCTTGAGCTCCGGCGCATTCTCATTGGCGGTGTACACCTTGAACAACGCCTCAATGAGCGGATGTTTCGGATTCAACTCAAGAATCCGCTTGCTCTCCGGAATCTCCTGGTGCATCGCCTTGAAAAGCCGCTCCAGATGCGGAGAGAGCGCATTCCCTTCCGTAATCAGACAGCACGGGCTGTCCGTCAGCCGCGCCGAAAAACGCACCTCGCTGACCTTGTCCCCGAGCGTGGTCTTCAGGAACTCCAGCAGCTTCGCAAACTTCTCCTGCGCCGTCTTGAGCAGATCCGCCGCTCCCTCGACTTCGAAATCACCCTTCGCGACCGACTTGAAGTTCTTCTTCCGGTACTGGAACATCTGCTGCATGATCCAGTCGTCGATCGGGTCGGTCATGAACAGCACGTCGTATCCCTGCGACCGGAAGTACTCCAGCGCCGGCGACGAAGCGACCGATTCGCGCTTCTCTCCGGTGATGTAATAAATCTCCTTCTGGCTCTCCGGCATCGCCGCGACATACTCGCCGAGCGTGATCATCTTGCCGGGCTCCGTGTTCATCGACTCGTACATCACGAGATCCTTGAGTTTCTCGGCATTCGCGTAGTCGGTATGCAGCCCCTCCTTCAGGATCCGGCCGAATTCACGGAAGAATCCCGCGTACGCCTCGCGCTCGTTCTCCAGCATCTTCTTGAGTTCCGAGAGCAGCCGGCTCACAATCGCCTTCTCGATCCGGCGCAGCTGCGGATTCTCCTGCAGGATTTCCCGCGAAACATTCAACGGCAGATCACTCGAATCAACGACGCCCGCCACGAACCGCATGTAGTCCGGAATCAGCTCCTTGCACTCGTCCGTGATGAACACGCGCTTCACATAGAGCTGCAAGCCGCGCTTCTGGATCTCCGGCATCAGGAGATTGAACGGCGCCTCCTTCGGCAGGAACAGCAGAGCCTTGAATTCGCTCGTACCTTCCGCCGCGATATGAATCGCCTTCAGATAATCACCGCCCATATGCGAGAGATGGCTGTAGAAGCTCTTGTACTCCTCCTCGGTGATCTCCGACGGCTTGCGCAGCCAGATCGCCTTCTGGGAGTTCAGCACCTTGTCCTCGACGGTTTCGCTCTTGTCTTCGTTGATCTTCTTCGTCGGCAAGACGATCGGATAAGCGATGAAGTCCGAGTAACGGCGCACGACTTCGCCGATCTTCCAGCTGTCGAGATACTGAAGCGCATCATCCTTCAGGAAGAGCGTGATGGTCGTGCCCTGATCGTCGCGGGTCGCGGCATCGATCTCGTAAGTGCCCTCCCCCGTGCTCGACCACTTTACGGCCGGGAGGTCGCTGCCGGCCTTCTTCGTGACCAGCTCGACCTTCGAAGCAACCATGAACGCCGAATAGAATCCGACACCGAACTGACCGATCAGCTCCGGCAGCGGCTCCTTGTTCTCCTTCTGCTCTTCGAGCATCTTCAGGAACGCCTTCGTGCCGCTCTTGGCGATCGTGCCGATGTTCTCAACGACCTCCTCCTCGGTCATGCCGATGCCGTTGTCGCTGATCGTCAGAGTCTTGGCATCCTTGTCGACCGCGAGCCGGATCTGCCAGTCACGCGCGAGTTCCGGGCGGGTCAGGCTTTCGAAATGCGCCTTGTCGATCGCGTCGGCCGCGTTCGCAATGAGTTCGCGCAGAAAAATATCGCGGTTCGAGTACAGAGAGTGAATCATCAGATTCAGCAGCTGCTGCACTTCCGTCTTGAATTCCATGTTCTTTGCCATATCGTTTCATCCTCTTTCGTAAAATAAATTTCAACAGCGGGTAAATACCGCCACTTTACAACTGAATTATGAAATATAATTTTTTTTGCGGAAAAATCAAGTCCGGACACCGTTCCCGGTTGGAAAAAAACGGAATAAGGGATTATAATCTATGAAGTTCATTAATGAAGGAGCTTTCTTTGCGGAATCGGCGTTCCGGTTCCATACATGCAAACCGGCCGAGTCCGTCCATCGGGCCCGGCCGCGAAAACGGGAAAAGATGGAGTCATGAGCGAACAAATCGAAAATCCCCGGGCCGCAACCGGCGGCATGTCGGACGTACTGCGCGAACAACTTCACCGGCGGGAGGAAGTGTGCTGCAAGCTGGAAGCACTGCCGCAAAGCGCGGCGGAGGATTACCCGGCTCGACTTGAAGCGCTCCGGACCGAATGGAACTCCCTCCCGGAGATTCCGCCTGAATACGCCGAGATCCTCGACAAGCGGTTCGCCGAGGCCGAGAAGGCGGCGGAACGCGGGGCAGCCGAGGCCGAACAACGCCGCCGGGAGCATCTCGCCAAAATCAACGAATCGGTCGAACTGCACCAGAAACTCGACGCCCTGCTCGCCGCAGGCGAACTCGTGACCCCGGCCGAAGTCGAAGCTCTGGGAAAAAAATGGGAGGCGTGCACCGCCGAACTCACTGCTGAAGAGTCTGCCGCAGAATCATTTCTGGCAAAATTCACCCCGCTCAGAGAGCGGATGGAGGCCGAACAGGCCGAGGAAAACGCCCGCTCCGAAGCCGCGGCAAAACTCACCGAAGAACTCATTGCCCTGACCGCGGGCGAAGACATGAATCTCCTGAAGGAGCGCAAAACCGCCATCGAAGCGGAATACACAGCCCTCGGCAAGGTCGCCAAGGCCGCCGCGGACAAATACAACGACGCCCACCGCAAAGCGGCGGCGAAGCTCGCACAACATTATGAGACACTCGATCTCGCACGCTGGGAAAGTTTTACGCTCAAGCAGGATCTCTGCAACGAACTCGACCGCCTCATCGAACTGCCGGAAGCCGAACTGCCGAAAGCCGCAAAACGGCTTCAGGAACTTCGGGAGAAATGGAAACAGCTCGGAGCGGTTCCGAAAGCGAAGGCCGACGAAATCAATCCGCGTTACCTCGAAGCGACCCGCAAACTCCAGCACCGCGTCGACGAATATTACGCCCATCTCCGGCAACAGCACAAGCAGGCCGCCGCCGCCAAGCAGGAGCTCTGTGAAAAAGCCGCGGCTCTCGCCGATTCGACCGAGTGGAATGCGACTGCGGCCGCGTTCAAAGAGCTGCAGGCCGCCTGGAAGACGATTCCGGGAGCAGGCGCTCAGGAGAAGGCGCTGTTCGCCGCGTTCCGCGCCTCCGCGGACAAATTTTTCAACGCCCGCAGCGCCTGGTTCGATGAGCGCAACGCGAAATTCGAAGCGATTGCGGAAATCAAGCGCAAACTCCTTGCCGAAGCCGAACAGCTTGCGGGTGAATCCGTCGACTCCCCCGCCGCCGTACAGCGCGCCAAACAGCTCCGCAGCGAATTCATGACCGCCGGTCGCGCCGGACGCGCCGAACAGGAGCTTTCGGAAAAATTCAATGCCGCGCTCGACAAGTTCTTCTCCGGCCGACGCGAAGCGTTCGCCAACCGCGAGGAGCAGGCCAGAAAACTCATCGCCGAAATCGAAGGGCTCGCCGCAGACATCACCGACACGGCGGCGGCCGATTCGCGCTACCGGGCAATCCGTCGCGAACTCAAGGAACTCGGGTGCCGGAAGACCTTCCAGCAGGAGATCAAGGCGGGGGAGAAATTCGAAGCCGCCCTCGGCTCCGCCAGATCCCGCGTGCTCGCGGACAAGCTCACGCTCGCAAAGAGTGTCGCACGCTCGCTCGCCGCAGCCTGGGAGGAGGTCAAAGCCGGGACTCCGCTTGCGGAAGGACGCCTCGCGATCGAACATCTCGACCGCTTCCCGAAACTCGCCGCAGCAGCCGCCCTGATCGGTCAGGCGGCGGCAGGAGATGAAAAAGCGAAGGAAAAACTTGCGAAATCCTTCGAACACGCAGCGGCGGAACATAAGCGGATCACCTCCGAGCTTGAGAAACTCGTCGGCATCGAGTCGAAGGAAGAGCCGAAATCCGCCGCGGACGACGCACTCGCGCTCGCTGCCGAACTCACGGCCGCGATCGCCGGAAACTTCGCCGCGGCGAATGCGCACGAAAGCCGCTCGAAGAGCGTCGATCCGAAGCAGCTTCTTTCGGAGTTTACCAATGCCGGACTGCTCGAAAGCGATGCTCTGGAAGCCTCGTTCAAACGGTTCGACAACGCCTACGGCAAGATCCGCTGAATTCAACCACGTCAACCGGCCGCCTGCCATGCGGCCTTTTTCTCAAACAGAGTGAAAAAGTTGAGGATACAGAAAAAATGAAAGTCAGAGTTGCAGTTTTCGGAGCCTCCGGTTATGCGGGGGAGGAACTGCTGCGGATTCTTCTGCGGCACAGAAACGCCGAGGTGACGGCGATCACCTCCCGGAAAAGCGCCGGAGAGCCGGTCTCGACCGTGTTCCCCCGCTTCACGGGTTCGAATCTGGTGTTCTGCGAGCCGAACGTCGAGGAGATCGCCAGAAAATGTGACGCGGCGATTCTTGCGCTGCCGCATGGACTTGCAACCGAATATGCGATTCCGCTGCTGAACGCCGGAATCAAGGTGTTCGACATCTCCGCCGACTTCCGGCTCAAGAGTCCCGAGAAGTACAAGGAGTACTACAAGGTCGACCATCCCGCTCCGGAACTGTTGAAAAAAGCGGTCTACGGACTGCCCGAACGTTACCGGGAGCAGCTCAAAACCGCCGACCTCGTCGCCTGCGCGGGATGCTACCCAACCAGTTCGATCCTGCCGACCGTTCCGCTGCTCGCGGCAAAACTCGTAAGTCCGAAGGGAATCGTCGTGGCGAGCTGTTCCGGCGTGACCGGCGCGGGCCGCAAGGTCGATCTGCCCTACATCTTCCCGGAGTGCAACGAGAGTTTGAAAGCCTACGGCGTCGTCGGCCACCGTCATCTGCCGGAGATCGAGCAGGAGATGGCCTTCGCGGCCGGGCAGCCCGAGATGGCGATCAATTTCATCCCGCATCTCGCGCCGATGAATCGCGGCATCAACTCGACCATCGTCATGGATGCCATGCCGGGCACCACGCTCGAGAAGATCGGCGAAGTCTACCAGCAGGCCTACGGCAGCGAACAGTTCGTCCGGATTCTGCCGCCGAAACGCACGAGCGACACGAAATATGTGTTTATGACCAACACCTGCGAAATCGGTTATAACCTCGATCCGCACACGAACAAGGTCATCGTCACAAGCTGCATCGACAACCTGACCAAGGGGGCTTCCGGACAGGCGGTTCAATGTATGAACATCCGGTTCGGACTCGATGAAGCCGAGGGACTTATCTAACAATATGCGGGCGGATCAAATTCCGCCCTTTTTTCATTCGGAAGGATAATCATGAAATCAATACCGGTTTCTCATTTTTTCAGTTGGCAGGAGTGCTCCGACCGTCTGCGTCCGCTGTTGATGCAGGAATTCTCGGTGAATGGAGCCGACCATCTGGTTCTGGCCGACTGCCTGCTGCGCAGAGTCATGCAGCAATTTGAGTTCGCTGAAACACTCCGGAAAGAAGCCCGGGAAGCCGGACTGACGTTCTGCGGCGCACATGCGCCGTTCGGCATCCATGAGGATCTCGACAATCCGCTTGCGGACGAACGCCCCATGATGATCGACCGTCTGAAACTCGTGCTCAAAATCGTGCGCGACTTCGGAGCAGAGAGCTGTACGATCCACGTCGGCAACGTGCCGTTCCGGGAATATTCGCTCGACGATTATCACAACTGCATTCTGCAGTCGCTCGAGGCGCTGCTGCCGACGGCGGAAACGTGCGGAGTCGTCATCGCGATCGAGAACATCTGGTTTCCGACCAACACGCCGGAAAAACTGCTTGCGATCCTCGACCATTTCCGCTCACCGTTCCTCGGAATCTGTTACGATGCCGGACACGCGAACCTCATGGCGAAGGGAAAGGAGTTTCCGGTATCGGCCGCGCGGGATGGCTGGGATGGCTGGGCGGATGCGATTCCGTGGGACAACCGGGTTCTGGAAAAACTCCTGCCCCATATCGTGACCTGCCATCTGCATGACAACTTCGGGCAGTACGACGATCACAATTTGCCCGGCAACGGTAACATCGACTGGCAGCACGTCATGTCGACACTCGCCGGCGCCCCGAAACTGCAATGCATTCAAAACGAAGTCGCTCCGATCGGCTACAGAATTCCGATTGCAACGCTCTGCCGGACCTTCGACCGGCTCAAATCCATGATGTAACCCTGCAGCCCGCAGACTGAAAGGGAGCGGAGCACGGTTTTGCGTGCACGCTCCCTTCCTGTTTCCCTGCGCTCAAAGGATTCCGTTTCCCTTCCGTCTCTCCCACCTCCTCCTGGCAGACCATTTTTTCTTCGCAATTCCCCTGAAATTCCGGACGACTTGACTTTTTCCAGAAAAGATGTATAGTTTCATATAATACCAAATGAGATTATATCATACGGTACTTCATAGGGAAGTTCCGTAAAATCCTGCGGAGGTTCATCATGGTACGAAACGACAAAACAACCAGAACCGGAAAACTTTTTTTCCGTTACGTGGTTCCGTCGACAATCAGCATGCTGACCGCCGGAGTGTACACGTTGGTCGACGGATTTTTCGTCGGCTGGGGGGCCGGGGATACCGGTCTGGCCGCAATAAACGTAGCATTCCCGCTGTCACTTCTGATCGTCGCCTGCGGCGAAATGATCGGCACGGGAGGTGCGGTAGCCATAGCCCTGGCCCGCGGGCGCGGCAATCTCCGGGTGGCAGACAGACTTTTCGGCAATATGCTGATTCTGCTGGTTCCAGCTGTGCTGCTTCTAATTCTGCTGCTGCCGCTGCTGGACCCGATACTGATCGCGGCGGGAGCTGCGCCGGAGCTGCTTCCGGCGGCTCGGATTTATGTACAGATCACGATGGGAGGTGGTTTCTTCATGATGGCTACCGTCTGTCTGGTTGCCGCCATGCGCAATGATGGAGCTCCGCGTCTTGCCATGGGAATCATGGTTGCCGGACTCATTGCGAACATTCTTCTGGACTATCTGTTCGTACTGGTATTCCGGGGGGGAGTGGCGGGTTCTGCATGGGCGACGATTCTGGCGCAGATGATCTGCTTTCTGCTTGCGCTCTGTTACTTTGGTTCAGAGCGCACGCACTTCAGAATCCGTCGAACCATGTTCCGGCTTCAACCGAAACTGGTGCACCGCATCGTCACGGCGGGGATCCCATCATTCGGCGTGCAAATCTCTGTTGCAGCAGTCATTTTTCTGCATAACCGGCAGACGCTTCTTTACGGCGGCGTCGCCGCAGTGGCGGCTTATGCGATCATCAGTTATGTCGAATCGACAATCCTCATGCTGCAACAGGGGATCGGGACTGGAATACAGCCGCTGATCAGCTATCTGCAGGGGGCCGGAGAAACGAGACAGCGCAATTCCATTGCGCATCGCGGTCTCTTTGCCGCAGTTCTGATCGGGGTCGGCGGCGCAGTACTGTCCGCCGGCGGGAGCAGAATCATTCCGGATCTCTTCAATGCGGGAACGGAAACGCTCCATTTCGCCGAACGGGGACTTCTGATCAGTGCGCTGGTCTACCCGTTTCTCGGGATACAGAAGGTATCGGAATCCTATTTTCAGGCGATTGGCCGTCCGGGAACGGCCTCTCTGCTGGTCTACCTGGACTGCTTCGTCGTGCTGCCGATTTCTCTGCTGCTGCTGCCGCATCTATTCGGAACCGACGGAATCTGGGCGGCCATGCCGGTTTCAAAACTGTTCATGGCGGCCGTCGTACTGCTTCTTCAGCTGTTGTACAAACGGGAGGAAGAATACCGGAAAAATCCGGCCGTCCGCCAGCTCCGGTTCAACTCCGCTTTGCTTTTGCCTTCAAGCGGTGATATAGTAAAAAAAGCGACCAACACATGAGGGCAAATGAAAAACGACAACGATATTGCGGCGCGCATGCAGCGACTTTTCGATCTGTGGGGAAAATTCGACCGGGTCTATTTCAAGATCCTGCATCGCTGGAATCTCTCGTACAACTCCTATCTGCTGCTGGAGGAGCTGTACCACCATCCGGAAGGCCTCGAACCCGCCGCGACGGCAGACCGTTTGAGCATTCCGCGGCAGACAATGACCTTCGTGCTGGATTCCCTCGAAAGGGACGGGCACCTCGAACGTCTGCCGCATCCGGCGGACCGGCGCCGCAAACTGATCACTCTCACCCCGGCGGGGCGCCGTTTCGGCGAGGAAGTCGTCAACACGATCTTTGAAAAGGAACGAGCGGCCATGGACGCGCTTTCCCCTGCGGAACAAGAGCAGCTCCTGGAGATGTATGAACGTCTCCAGCGCGGATTCGAGCGTTCCTTTCTCAGCGAAACGGAACACTCATGAAAAACGGGGGCGGCACACCTTTTTCCGGTACGCCGCCCCCCAGTTTCTTTTCTGTCACCGCGCAAGTGAACAGGGGCCGCCGACGCAGCCGCCCGTGCAGGCCATGACCTCCACGAAGTTGCCGGGCAGCTTGCCCTTCGCGTAGAGCTTCAGCAGATTCACGGACTTGCGGTCGAGACCATTGATGAATTTCTCATCGATCTTCGGACGCGTGTCATCGGGCTTTTCTTCGCCGATCTCCTGCAGAATCGCCTGGGAAACACCACAGCTCTTTGCGAAGTTGCGCGCATAACTCGCCGCAGGATGTTCCAGCGGCGGCGCTTCAAGCGAAATCACGTCGATCTCCTTCGCGGCCAGCAGTGCCCCGAGCTCCTCAAACGTCATGACGAAATCGACGTTCGGATCGGCCTGCGCTTCGCGCCGCTTCGCGATGCACGGCCCGATAAACACCTTCACCGCATTCGGATGCGCCTTCGCCGTGATCTGCCCGGCGTAAGCCATCGGACTCGGCGTGGACGAAACAAAACGCACAATATCCGGAATGTGACGCTTCGCCGCCTCCACCCAGGCCGGGCAGCAGCTGCTGGTCATGAGAATGTCGCCGCGCTCCATGCGCTCGAAAAACTCCTCAGCCTCGTGCGCGGTGGTCATCTCCGCGCCGAGCGCAACCTCCATGATATCCGAAAAACCGGCGAGCTTCAGCGCAGCAAACAGCTGCTCGATCGTCCCCGGGAACTGATCCGTGATCGACGGTGCAACCATCGCAATGACCTCCTTGCCGTCGACCATCGCCTGAAGGATCCCCGCAAGCTGTGAACGCTCCATAATCGCGCTGAACGGGCAGGACCGGAAGCACTTTCCGCAATAAATGCAACGGTCGAAATCGATCCGCACACGACCGTCCTCCCCCTTCCCGATCGCCCCGACCGGGCACGCATCCTCGCACGGCAGCGGATTGCGGATGATCGCATGATACGGGCAGACCGCCATGCACTTGCCGCAGTTGATGCACTTCGTGCGGTCGATCGTCGAGCGCTGGTTCACCACCGAAATCGCCTGCTTCGGACACGCGCCGACGCAGGGCCGCGCAAAGCATCCGACACAGCTGTTCGACACCTGCACGTGGCTGTCCACACAGCCATGGCAGCCGACCGAGCAGACCGAAAGCACCGGCTCGGTGTGGTTGTTTCCCGCCTTTGCGTCCGCCAGATAGTCCGAAAGCCGACGCGATTCGTCGGTCTCCTCCTCCATGCCGAAGCCCATCAGCGCCATCAGCCGGTACTTCAGCATCGCCCGGTCCTTGTAGACGCAACAGCGGACGGGTTCCTCCGTCCGCGGCCGCATCTCCACCGGAATCCGGTCGATATTTTCACCCAGGTCACCGCTGAAAAACTCCTGTATGAAACGGATCATCAGTTGGCGGCGCGTCCGTTCCGCATTATTCATTCATTACCTCCAGACAGATACTCATCCCGCAGAATGTCAATCACCTTCTCAATCGTCGCATTGTCCACGATGCGATCTTCGTTGATCCGGACAAACGGCGCATTGCCGTAGTTACGGTCGTGGCAGACGTCGAGGCAGGCGCAACCGACCACCTCTACCCGCTCCTTGAGCTCAGGCGGCAGCTGCTCCTCAAGTGCCGACAGCCGGAACGAACCGAGAACGTAACATGTTGTTCCGAGACAGATTTCCACTTTGATCTTATTGGCCATCTTCTTTCCCTTTCTAAAAAAACCGCATCAGTACGCGTTTCCGATACTTCGTTTCCAGCACCGTCTTGAGCCGGCGGACGATGTTGCGCCGAATTTCGAGATCCACAGGCAGGCTCGGATCCTGGTGCGCCTCGTTGACTTTCGTCCCGACCACGAACTCGATCTCGTCGCTCTGTCGGAAGAGCTCGATCATCAGCCGGGCCGCAAGCGGCACATCCCCGGACAAACCGGAACCGGACTCCAGACGCTGAGCCACATCGGTCAACGTCAGAATTCCCTCCGTCACAAGATCAACCCCTTCCAGCTTCGCCGGCGGCGGCAGAGACCCCGCTTTCATCATCAGTTTCATATCGACCTCGACCGGCCGCTTGAGTTCGCGCGAAACGATGTTCGCGGTCGTACCGCCGCAGAGCACGCATTTGCCGTCGAAATTCCGCACAAGTTCCGCGTAGGCCGCGTCCGATTCCGGCCGGAACGGCGGCCCGGTCAGCAGCCGCAGCCGCCGCGGCTGACGCAGGTAGATCACCATGCAGCTGATATCGTCGATGCAGCGGCTGTCCCGGTTGCGCAGCCGCGCGGCTGAAACCACCGCCTGCGAGAGATCGCGCGCGGAAATATCCGGACACTCCGCGACCTTCTGCTGAATGAATTCCAGACACCCTTCACGCCGCCAGCCGAACTTGTATCCCGGCTGCCCGAGCCCCGCCTGCGTCACCCCGTCCGAAAACGCGATGAGCCGGTCGCCCGTGATCGCATAAAGCTCAGCCAGCTGCACGCGCCGGTCCGGCCACCGCTCGGAAACCATGCTCTGACGCTTGACCTGAAGATCCTTGTTGTTGCGCAGATGGATGAACGGCGGATTGTCCATTTCGATGATCCGCGACTTTCCGCCGATCTGGAGATCGAACACCGTGAAGGTCGCGTAGCTGATCTTGCGGATCTCGCACACCGGCAGCGTATCCATGATGATCTCCGCCGACTGCAGCACGTCCATGTCCGAGCGGATGAACTTCATCGCCATCGTCGTGGTCATCGACGCGAGCAGATTCGCCTTGATCCCGCTGCCGAGTCCGTCGGAAAGCACCGCAAGATGACGGTTCTCCGCCTCGAGACGCTCGAACAGAAAATCGTCGCCGCAGACATCTTCCCCGTCGTGGATGAGCTGGCTGCACTCCATTTCGACAAATACATCGTTCGGCATTTTCAGGCTCACTTCTTGATTTCGGTGTAACTTCCGGCGACTTCACGCAACAGGATTTCGGTCTCGGCCATATGTTCGCCGAGATCGCGGGCGATCTTCTGGCAGGTGATGATGTTCTTTTGAATCACCTTGCGCGCCTTTTCGGAAACCTGCTCGCGATGAAGTTCGAGACTCGTCACATCCTGGATAATCGCACCGACGCTCTGGTTCTGCGCGATGCAGAAAACGCTGACATTCAAAATCTTGTCGCCGCACACCTGATTGTGCCGCTCCACCTCTCCGCCGGAGATCAGCGCCGCCGCCACCAGATCGCTGAAATCCGCGAACGCCCCGAGCTCCGCCCCGGTCAACCCGCCGCAGGAGTCGTAGGCGAGCACCGTGTCTTCGTCGAAGAGTTCCGCAAAGCGGCGGTTGCACTCGACGATCTTCATATGACGGTCGACAATCACCACCCCCGCCGGAATGTAACGGATCAGCGCATTGCTCTTCTTCTGCGCAAGCTGCCGCAGATAAGAGACGCACATACCGATCTCCGCCTTGTTCGCCAGCAGCGCCTTCGCGAAGTCGCGGCAGCTGAAGTACCCGCAGCCGCCGCAGTTGAGTTCGTCCGCCGGCGTGAACTTGCCGACCGACGCGAGTGCGTTCTTGATATCCTCCTCGGTCACTTCCGCGTCACTTTGGGGTTCGGCGACAATCCGTTCGTCGATCGGGACTTCAACTTTGCGCGACAGGCTGTTCGAACCGTCGTAACCGCGCGCGACCTGGAAGATCGACGAGAGCGTTCCGGCATTCTCCTGCGGCATCACCGGCCCGTTCACACAGCCTCCGGAACAAGCGAGGCACTCGATGAAGAGCCGGCAATCTCCCATCTCCTCCCTGGTCGGTGACTCCTTCAGCAGCCGCGCAAGATTCTGCAGCCCGGAAACCGCGTGAAAACGGATGTTCCCGCCTTTCGGATCGCGCAGTGTATCGTTCATGCCGCCTTCAACGGCGTAGATTTTTCCCTCCCGCGCCCGCTCCGGAACCATTTCGACGTAGTCGCCGCGGTTGATCTTGCCGGGATCGATGTTCTCGGACGCAAGCCATTCGGCCAGATCGCTGAAGGTCAGCGCCAGATCGAGCAGCTGCTCGTGGCGGTCCGCCTCATTCTTCTTCGCCGCGCACGGGCCGAAAAACACAACTCCGATGTCGTCTCCGAACTCCCTGCGCAGCAGCTTCGCATGGGAAAGCAGCGGCGAAAGCACCGATGTGATCTTTGGAACATACAGGGGAGCGTACTTCTTCACATAATCGACCACCGCCGGACAGGCGCTCGAGAGATAAATGCCCGGCTCGGCAGTCGCGAGGAACGCTCCGGTTTCGGCGCTGACCGCCTGCGCTCCGAGCGCCGTTTCACTGACGCCCGCAAATCCGAGACGTTTGATCGCCGCAGCCAGAGCCCCGGGCTCATACTGCTTGAAGTAACTCACAAACGACGGCGCAAGCGAAGCATAGACCTTCTTTCCGCTGCCAAGCAGATAGCGGGCGCGTGCGAGGTCCGGCCGGATCTTCTTCGCATGGGCGGGGCAGACCTTCACGCACATGCCGCAGGCCACGCAGAGCTCCTGAATCACCCCCGCCCGGCCGTCAACGATGCGAATGGCCTTGCACGGACAGTGACGAATGCATTTGTAGCAGTCATGACAGATGTTTTCCGTCGTATATACCGGGAAATGCAGATTCATGGTCGATGTTCTCCGTAGTAAGATATAGAAGGATTACGCGGGCATTCGCAATCGTTTCCATGCGCTCAGGCGCGCGGCGGAAGCAGCTTCTTCAGCAGATCGAGCATCACACCCGGATCGATTTTGCTGTAGAATTCCCCGTTGATGATGACATTCGGGCCGTCGGCGCACTTTCCCTGGCAGAGAGTTCCCGAGAGCTCCACGTCGACCTCATCCTGATAGGAGTTTCGCGTGAGGTAATCCTCCACGACTTTGATGTTCTCCTCGTTCCCGCGCGCAAAGCACGAGCTTCCCAGACAGATCACGATTTTCGGTTTTGCCATTTTCCCGCCTTGAATTGAATTCCGATGCAGTCTATGCAATGTACTGGTGTGAGCGGCGATTTTCAAGACCCATGGAGAAAAAATCGTGAGATATTTCCGACGAAAACGAAAAAACGGATGCGGGAAACTCCCTTTTCCCGCATCCGTGTTGAACGGTGAATTACATCGCCATGGACTTTTCACCGGACAGCGCGGCCCGGTGTCCAGTGTATTCAGCTCCGTAATAGACCTTCAACAACATCTCCTTGATCTCGGAAACCAGCGGATACCGCGGATTTGCGCCGGTGCACTGGTCGTCGAACGCCTTGAGCGCGAGCTCGTCGAGCTGCGCGAGGAAGGTCGCCTCGTCGATGCCGTACTCCTTGATGCTCTTCGGAATCTCAAGTTCGGTCTTGAGTTTTTCGATCGCTTCGATGAGCTTTTCGATCTTCTCATCGTCGGTGCGCCCGCCGAGTCCGCAGTAGGTTGCGATGTTCGCATAGGCCGCCTTCGCATTCGGATACTTGTACTGCGGGAACGTGCCCTGCTTGGTCGGGACGTCGGTCGCGTTGAAGCGGATCACTTCGCAGATCAGCATCGCGTTCGCAAGACCGTGCGGAATGTGGTACATGCCGCCGAGTTTGTGCGCCATCGAATGGCAGACGCCCAGGAACGCGTTCGCAAACGCCATGCCGGCCATGGTCGAGGCGTTGTGCATGTGCTCCCGCGCCTCCTCGTCCATCGCGCCGTTGCCGTAGCAGCGCGGCAGGTATTCGAAGACGAGCCGGGCCGCCTCGTTCGCAAGCGAATTCGTGTAGTCGCTGGCCATGACCGAGACGCGTGCCTCAAGCGCATGAGTCAGGGCGTCGATGCCGCTGTACGCGGTCAGCCGCTTCGGCATCTTCATCACGAGCTGGGTGTCGATGATCGCCATCTTCGGAGTCAGCGCGTAATCAGCAAGCGGATACTTGTTGCCGGTTTCGGCGTCGGTGATGACCGCGAACGGCGTCACTTCCGAACCGGTTCCGGAGGTGGTCGGAATCGCGACCATGGTCGCCTTCTTTCCGAGTTCCGGCAGCTTCACGATCCGCTTGCGGATATCCATGAACCGCATCGCGACATCCTCGAAGCTGATTTCCGGCTGCTCGTACATGAGCCACATGATTTTCGCCGCGTCGATCGGGCTGCCGCCGCCAACCGCGATGATCGCATCGGGCTGGAAGGAGTTGATCCGCTCGAGTCCCTTGCGGGCGAGCTGGATGGTCGGATCCGGCTCGACGTCCGCAAACACTTCGGTCGCAATGCCCATCTTGTCGAGCGCATGCAGCAGATCGTTCAGGATGCCGGTCGAGTAAAGGAACTTGTCCGTTACAATGAACGCCCGCTTGCGTCCCGCAAGGTCGCCGATCGCCACCGGCAGACAACCGTATTTGAAATAAACCTTTTCCGGAATCCGGACCCACAACATATTCTCTCTCCGTTTCGCAATCGACTTGATGTTCAAAAGCTGCATCGGCGTGACGTTCTCACTGACCGAGTTGCCGCCCCAGCTGCCGCAGCCGAGCGTCAGAGACGGATTCAACGCGAAGTTGTAGATGTCGCCGATCGCTCCCTGGCTCGATGGCATATTGACCAGCGTCCGCGAGGACATCATGACGTGACCGTAATATTTCGCCCGCTCGAAATTCTGGGAATTCGTGTAGAGCACGCTCGTGTGTCCGAGACCGCCGTACGCGAGCAGCTTCTTCGCGTTCTCGACCGCCGCCTCAAAGTCCTTGGCCTTGTAGAGCGCGAGAACCGGGGAGAGCTTTTCGCGGCTGAACGGGTAATCCGGACCGACGCCGTCGGTCTCGGCGATCAGCACCTTCGTGTTGGACGGCACGGTCACACCGGCCATTTCCGCAATTTTGTAGGCGCTCTGCCCGACGATCTTCGGATTGAGTTTGCCGTCGATCTGGATGAGGTCGCCGACCTTCTTCGCCTCTGCCTTCGTGAGGATGTGGGCGCCGCGGTAGGCGAACTCCTTCTTGACCGCATCGTAAATCGCCGCAACCGCCGTGACCGACTGCTCGGATGCGCAGATCATACCGTTGTCGAAGGTCTTGCTCTGAAGAACCGAGCTGACCGCCATCTTGATGTCGCAGGTTTCCCCCATCACCACCGGAGTGTTGCCGGGGCCGACGCCGACCGCCGGGGTGCCGCTCGAATAGGCCGCCTTCACCATGCCCGGGCCGCCGGTCGCAAGAATCAAACTGATGTCCGGGTGGCACATCAAATGGTTCGAAAGCAGTACAGAAGGTTCCTCGATCCAGCCGATGATCCCCTCCGGAGCTCCCGCCTTCACCGCCGCCTCAAGGACGATCCGTGCCGCTTCAATCGTGCTCTTCTTGGCCCGCGGATGGGGACTGAAGATAATGCCGTTCCGGGTCTTGAGCGCGAGCAGGGACTTGAAAATCGCCGTCGACGTCGGGTTCGTGGTCGGAACAATGCCGGCGATCACGCCGACCGGCTCGGCAACCTTCGCGATTCCGTAGGCCTCGTTCTCCTCGATGACGCCGCAGGTCTTCATATCACGGTATTTGTTGTAGATATACTCGGACGCGAAGTGGTTCTTGATGACCTTGTCTTCCACCACGCCCATTCCGGACTCCGCCACCGCCATCTGAGCCAGCGGAATCCGCGCGTTGTTCGCCGCGAGCGCCGCAGCCGCAAAGATCTTGTCGACCTGCTCCTGCGTGTACTCCGCGTACTTGATCTGTGCCGCCTTCACCCGCCCGATCAGCTCGTTCAGCATCTCACGGTCGCGCTCTTCCTTCAACTTCTGCTCCTCAGTCATCGGAACTTGTTTCTTTTCAGCCATGATCCAGCCCTCCTGCCTCTATCTCAAGTGTCGTGTTTCCGCCTTTTGGATAACGCAATATCGATATTTTAACATCGATATTTTTTTATCTAAACCTAATATAAACCTTCTTTATAAAATTGCAAGCGGAATTTCTCAGATTTCCGGGAAAAAAATGTTGCTTTTCCGTGAAGGGGTGATTATACTATGAAAAAAGGAAACCGGAACAGGAGATGGGAACGATGCCGGGAACGAAGGAACTGACCGCGAAAGCGCGGGAACTGCTGGAAAAGGACGCCGTGCTGATTACGGCGGCGGAGTACAAAAACGGTGTGATGGAACGGGTGCAACTGTACTTCCGTTCCGAACGTGAAGCGGTGATGGACATCGTCAACAAGGACGACCTCGTCCAGAATTTTCCGGACGAAGGCGTCTATGTCCTGACCGACCATGGCTTGAAGCGGGTCGAGATGTTCGAGGGCGAAGAGGACATGTATTTCCGCATCGACGGCACGCACGAGGAGAAGGATGATTTCGGTCCGATCCCCTCGGTGCGATTTCTGGAGACGGTGGAAGCGGTCTGCGGCCTGCGCTTTTCCTGAAGCCGCGGCGGATCATTTGTGAAGTTTCTGCGCATCCTCGCGTCTGCGGCGTACGCGTTCCTTGAGGAAATTGCGCCGCTGGCGGTGGTCCGCGATGAGAATGACCAGACTCAACCCGCCTGAGATCAGAAACCCGAACATGCCGATGACCGAGGTGTTTTCCCCCCAGTAGGGCGGAATCTTCGCGACGACCAGGAGGGCTGAACCGACCAGCAGCGCCGAAACGAGCATCGACCGCGACAACCGTTCGCCGGTGACGTAGAGCGTCTCTTCGATATCGTTGAGCCGGTGATGCTCAACCCGCAGCGTGAGGCGTCCCTCCTCAAACTTCGACATGACGTCGCGCAGCGAAACCGGCAGCCGCTCCAGTGCGGTGAGGTTCTCCCCGAAATTGTCGAGGAACCGGCGCAGATGGTTGCGCGGATCAAAACCGCGCAGCTTCATCTTCCGGATGAACGGCTCGACCATCTCGACGATCTTGAGTTTCGGGTCGAAGCTCCGCCCGATCTGTTCGATTGTGATGAGCGCCTTGAACATCATGTAAAGGTTCGGCTTGAGCGCCATGTGGTACTTCTCGAACAGTTCGAGCAGTCGTTCGAGGATGCGCGCAACGCTGATTTTCTCCAGCGGCAGGTTGATGTTTTCGCAGATCAGGTCGGCGGCATCGCGTTCGAGTTCATCGCGGCTGCCGGCGTATTTCCCCGTGATCGTCATATGCAGCGCGCAGTCGATCATCAGCGAAATCTCGTCGCGAAGCAGATAATCCATCACCTTTACAAAATCGTTGCGCTCCTTCATACTGACCCGGCTCATCATCCCGAAATCAATGAAAACCAGAATATTGCCCGGCTCTATGAAAATGTTTCCGGGATGCGGATCCGCATGAAAAAAACCGTATTCGAAAATCTGGCTCAACAGCGAATTCACCCCCGTTTCCGCGAGAAATTTCAAATCGTATTTCTCCCGTTTCGCCGGATCGGCCAGAATCGATGCGACCGAGTCTCCGTGAATTCGCTCCATCGTGAGCACCCGTTCCGAAGAGAGTTCGTCGATGAGCGCCGGCACCTTCATGTGCGGTGTGCCGGCCATGTTCTTGCGGAAAAGCAGCAGATTCGCCGCCTCGGCCCGGTAGTTCAGCTCCCGCTTGAGTGAATAGGCGAATTCCGACACGATCCGGGAGGGTTCCATCCGTGCAAACCCCTCGGAATACTCCTCCATCTTCACCGCGATGAAGCGCATGATCTCCAGATCGGTGTTGATCGTTTCGACAATCCCGGGACGGCGCACCTTGACCACGACCTCCATGCCGTCCGGAAGTCGAGCGCCGTGAACCTGTCCGATGCTCGCCGCCGCAATCGGCTCCCGGGAAAACTCCAGAAACAGCTCCCCCACGGATCTGCCGAACTCCTGCCGGATGATCGATTCGACCTCCGAAAACGGAAACGGCGGAACATGTTCGGTCAGTTTGGCAAGTTCATCCGTATACGCCTTCGAAATCAGGTCGGTACGGGTCGAGAGAATCTGCCCGAGCTTCACGAACGTCGGCCCGAGCTCCTCAAAAAGCATCCGCAGCTTCTCCGGGCGCGAATAGCGCACCGAACCGCTCCCGCCGCTCTTCTTCATCCAGTGAAACCGGTGGTTCGGATAGATGTTCTCCGCCAGATCGCAAAATCCGTAACGCCCCATGAGTTCCACGATTTTGAAAAAACGGCGCACCGTCCGGTAATCGTGGCTCAATCCATTCGGCATAAGCAACTTCAGCATTTCCGCCTGCCCTCCTCTTCAACAAAGATGTGAAATTCGGCCCGCACAACAAGCTCCCGGCGCGGAGCAAACCGCCAGTTCAAATGAAACTGGCGCCCGCGCTCCCGGCGCGGAACCGCCTCTCCTGCGCTCCCGTTCGGATAGCTGTAACGATCCCCGACTGTGAACTCCGGTTCCTCCGGGCCGGTCACTGCAAAGCGCACAAAACAACGCGCATCCCCGATGCGAAACTCCTCCCCTTCCCGCTGCGGGGCCGTGTCGGCATGCAGACGCCAGTCGACCGAAACCGGATGATCCGCTTCGATCTCGTCAGTCACGACCAGAACGCCGGTCACATGGTTGAACACAAGCGTCCGCAGATATTTCGTCAACATCGGATAAGCCGGTTCCAGATGCAGTTTCAGACGGGAAACGTCGCCGTTTTCGAGCTCCGGCTCGATGCGCCCGGTCGCCTCGGCGCTCTCCTTCTTCTGTCCGCATCCATCGACCAGGATGCAGTTCGCCGCGACCGTCTGCTGCGTCCAGACCCGGTGGTGCTCCTCGCCGAACTGATAGCCGAAACTCCCGGAGGGGATGATCAACCCCCTGCCCCCCGCAAGAATCGCGAAATCCCCCTGATCTGCATGCTGGTGACTCGGCGTCCCGTAGCGGCTCGCGCGCGCAAACACCGCGATGTCACGCTCCGGATGACGCAGATCCGTGTGCAGACTCGCAAGTCCGGCATCGAGCGAAACATAGCTGCGGTCGCTCCCGACCCGCGGCAGCTCGTGCAACTTTGCGCGCGGCGCCGGAACGATCACATCGAGCAGATGCAGTTCGTAGTGATCGACCGCCTCATCGCAGCGGCGGGAGAATTCGCGCGCCGTCTCCGGCCCGAACCGTTCGGCGTAAACCCCGAATGGATTCTGCGCCTGAAACCCCGGCCACTCTCCGCGGGTATCCCAGTGACCGTCCCCGAACGGATGAGACTCCATCCCCGGCGCCGCGAAATGGGTGAAAAACTCCGCCACATGCCGGTAAAACGGCTTTGCAAAGAACGAAAAACCACTGAGTCGCTCAACCGCAAAGAAGAACGGCAGAAACCACTTCGTGTAGCTCGAGGCGTAAAACACCCCCTCGGCCCAACCCCCGTCCCGTCCGCCATAGTGCGGAAAAATCGAACCGTAAACATCAAGCGCATACGCAAGATACCGCTCACACTCCGCCTCCGGAATCATACCATGCAGGACAAGCGCGAGCTCTCCGAGGTAGGCCGGCAGCCGCCCGGAGTGGGAAAATCCCGGATTCCCCGCGAAATTCCCGTTCACCAGAAGCTCATACACCTGCCGGGCATACTCCCGGAGCGTCGCCGCAACCCAGTTCCGCTCCTTCGGTGAAAGCAGCTCATACACCCAGTCGAACACCGCCGGAAGCGTCCGCACGATCGACAGTCCGATCTCGTCTCCCCACTCCCCTGAAACCGAGCACGGCCCGGCCGGATTCCACTCGCAGACCGTCAGCAGCGCACTGCGTGCAAACTCCCCCGCCTCGCGATCGCGCCGGAAAAGCCACAAAAGCGCACACGCAACCGTATCGCGATCGAGAAAACGGCGCACCTCGTCAAGGGCGCTGCGGTAGTCGATCCGTCCCCCTTCCGGTTTCCAGAAGTCGGGATAACGCATGAGACCGTCCGCGAACGCGATTTCCCGGTTGCGTTCAAGACGGTCGAGCTGCCTCCGGCATGCGTCCGCAAGCGGTGCGAGATCCCCGGGAAAATAGATGTGTCGCGGCCGCTCTTCCGGCAGCGCGTCGAGCAACGCCCGCGCGGTTGGAGGCAGAAAAAGCTCCGCATTCTCCGGAATGAGGAAAGACCATTCCCCCCGTTCGGCATCGCCGGCAAACACATTCCACGAGTAGCGTCCCGGAGCGAACGGGACGGAAAACCGCAGGAAGTTGACCGGGGTCTCACGCTCCACGACAATCCGCCCGGCCGCGTTCCTCACCACCACCCGGTAACACTCCGCCCCCGGCTCTGGAACCCATTGCAGCGAAGGGGGATTCAACAGCACGCACTCTCCCGGCTCAGGAGCGGGAAACACCGTACAGGCCGCTCTCTGCTGAGGAAGTCTCATTTCTCCGCTCCCTTGTGGAACCAGTGGTACTCTCCGGTTTCGGGATCGATCCTGCCGATCTGCCGAGCCGGAGTTCCGGCCATGATCGCAAAATCGGGGGTGTCCCGGGTGACAACGGAATTTGCACAGATCAGATTCGCGCATCCGATCGTCACGCCGTTCGTAACCGTACAGCCGGAGCCGAGCCAGCTGCCGTCGCCTACGGTAATCGGCCTGGGCGCATCGCGTTTCACGGCGAAACTCCGGGTCTCAGGATCGAACCGATGGTTCCCGGCCGGGAGCGAGCAGTGCGGCCCGATGAGCACGTTTCGACCGATCCGGACGTTGCCGTTCAAATAGCAGTAAAGCCCGATGAAACTGCCCGCTCCGATCCGGTTCGAACCGATCCGGACGACCGCCCCCGGGGCGATCTGCACGTCGTCGCCGAAGCCGAGCAGCCGGGCACGGCGGAGATTGTCCTCCCGGTTATCGGACAGACAGCAGTAGCGGGTGAACCGCTCAAACTCCTCCTCGTCGATGCCGCAAACGCAACGCTCTTTCGAATCCGTCCCCATATCACCCTCCGTTGTTCCGCCGGCCTGTCCGGGTCTAGCGCTTCTTCTGCGATTTCTGCAGCGCCTCCTCGGCGGCGGGGGAGTGAACCGTCACGGCAAAGACCGGACTCTCGACATTCACCGACTTCAGATTCAGCCGCGCCTTGATGAAGAACCTGCGCTCCATGTCATCCGGAACCTTCAACGCCCGGACAATCCGCAAACTTCGACTGATGAACACCTTGTTCCCCGGGGAGAGTTCCAGCGGGAAGCGGAAGTCCGGCGCATTCGGATCGGCATAACGGGTCATGGCGCTCTTGAGCTCCTCGCCCTCCAGATCCTGCCGCCAGTCATAGTCGATCGGGACCCAGAGATCTTCGTTCGGATCGGTCATTCCTTCAAACCACGGCTGGCAGAAGAGTTCAATGTTCTTCGGCTCGTCGGCATACCATTCGGGAATCCGCACGGGCTGCGTGTCGGTGTTCGTCAGCGAAAAGTTGAGCCGCCCGGAAGTGCCGGCCACGAGATCCCGCCGCCCTTCAAGATCGAGCTCAAGTTTATAACGTTCGATCGGAGCATATTCCGGCAGCGGCAGCGAACCGGCCACAAATCTCTGCTCCTTTTTCTCCTCCTCCACGCGCACGCAACCGGAGAGCGCAAACAGCACCACCGCGGCAACCGGAATCCACCTTGTCATATCAAAAAGCTCCTTTCCCTTACCTCAATTTTGAAATCGCTTTCAGAATCTCCATGCGCTCGGCCGGGTCGGCGGAGCCGCGCAGTCTTCTCATGAGTTCAGCCCGGCTTTCGCGACTGCGCTCGCGGTGCAGCTGTGCGACGGCGTCGCGCAAAGCCTTTTCCGGATCGGCGAACTCCCTGCGCTCGACCAGAACCCGGCTGATTTCCGGAGCCGGCTCCTCAAGCTGCAGATCCGCCAGAAGGGAAGCGGCATGTTCATGCTCGCCGTTCAGCGCGGCGCCGATCACAACGTTCAAAGCCTTTTCCACCGGATTCGACTCGTCGAGCGTCTCGTTTTCCCCATCGAAAATCTCCCCGAGACGGCGCGCCGCATCCTCCGACAGAAGCGCGAGCTCAAGCAGAGTCAGAAGAGCAGCTGAAAGCCCGGGCGAAAGCGTTTTCCCCGCCGCGACATCGCGTCCGGACGCCTGCGGACGGGAAGAGACCTCTTCCGACTCCCGCGCCGGACGGAACGCCTCGGCTCTCCGCGCTCCGCTCTGCACGAGCCGCAGTTCGGAATAAAACGCCTCTTCGCTGACCTGCAACAGTGTCGCCGCCTGGCGGATATACAGTTCGAGTTCGACCTGGTTCGTAACTTTCAGCAGATAACCGGCAACCTCCGCCGCCGCCTGGCCGCGTCCGGCGGGCGAATTCATATCATAACGTTCCGGCAGCGAACCGGCCAGAACCTCAAGCCACGGAACGGCAGCGTCGACCGCAGCCACGACCGCCGCCGCTCCGCCGTTTCGGAACAGTTCGTCGGGATCCTTGCCGCCGGGAATCCGGATTACCCGGACCTCCATCGAGAGCGGCAGCAGAATCTCCACCGCCCGCAGAATCGCCTTCTGCCCGGCGGAATCCGCGTCGAACGCCAGATACACCCGGCTCGCATACCGCTTGAGAATCCGCGCCTGTCCCTCCGTGAACCCCGTTCCCTGCGGCGCAACCGCGCATTCGAGCCCCGCCCGGTGAAATGCAATCGCGTCAAGCTGCCCTTCGCAGAGAATCGCCATGTTCCGCTCGACCATCATCTTGCGCGCGAGCGGGAGCGCGTAGAGCAGATTGCCCTTTTTGAACACCGGGCTCTCCGGCGTATTGATGTATTTTCCGGCAACGGGTTTCGCCTCAAGCGAACGGGCGGAGAATCCGACCACGCGCCCCTGCTCGTTCGTGATCGCGAACGTGAGACGCCCCTTGAAGTGATCGAAGAGCCGCCCGGTCTCCTCCTTGCGCCGCACGATGCCGGAGACGACAAGCTCTTCATCCGTATATCCGAGCGAACGGCCGTAGCGAAGGCAGGCCGTCCAGTCATCCGGCGCGGCGCCGATGCGGAAACGTCCGGCCACCTCGCGCGGGATTCCCCGTCCGGCCAGGTAACGCGCCGCAGGCGAATCCGGATTCGACTGGAGCGTCCGCTCAAAAAAACAACACAGATCCTCGTTGATCCGGTAGAGACGTTCCCGCGCGTCGGCGCGCCGCCGCCCCGCCGCAGGGTCCGCGTCCGATCCGCTGTTTTCCGGAATCACGACCCCGACCCGGGCCGCAAGCATGTGCAGCGCGTCGGAGAAACCGACATTCTCCCGCTCCATGCAGAACCGGAACACATCCCCCCCCTTGCCGCACCCGAAACAGTGATACATCTGCCGGGCCGCGTCGACATGAAACGACGGTGTCTTCTCCTGATGGAACGGACACAGTCCTTTATAGGTGTTCGTCCCGGAACGCTTCAGCGGCACAACGCTCCCGATCAGATCCACGATGTCACACCGTGACCGGATCTCCTCGATCACATCCTTGGAAACGCCGAAAGCCATTGCGAACCGCAACCCTCTCTTCAGCGCATCTGCGTGAGTTGCGCGGAAACCCGGCTCTTCAGATCCGCATACTGCGGATCATCCCCGGCAAGACGCAGGAACGCCTGATAGAACTGCCTGCCCGCGCGGGGATTCGCCGCGTAACGGTCGAAGAAGACCCCGATGTTGTAAACCACCATCGGATTCGAACGGTCCTGCTGGTACGCCTGTGTGAACTCCTGCCGGGCGGAATCGAGCTTCCGCGCGCGAGTCAGAACAATGCCGAGCAGATTCCGGTAAGCCGGATCACTGCCGATCTCCGGAGCCACCCGGACCAGGAAGTTCAACCAGTTCCCCGCCGACGGCGAACGCAGTGCCGCAGTGGTGTTCGCAAGCAGAATGAGCGTATTCCGGTCCCGGAAATTCCGCAGTTTCGCAGCGCGGGTCAATGGCGCGAGCGCATCGGAGTAACGTGTCGGATCAGCCGCATAAAGCCGCCCGAGCGTGTACTGCGCGACAAAACTTTCGGGATTGAGCGTCGCCGCCTGCCGCGCCGCGTCAAGCGCAAGATCCCGTTCCCCGAGCTTTTCATGCGCGATCGCGCGCAGCACAAGCGCCGGAACGCTGTTCTCCGAAAGCGATTCCGCACGTTCGGCCATTTTGAGCGCCTTCTTCCAATCCCCGTTCGCACCGTATGCGGCTCCGGCATTCAGACATTCGTCCACCGTATTCGGTCCGCAGCCGGCGGCGAGAATCAGCAGTGCGGCCGCGACGCCGCAGCAGAGGATCCCGGTCATTCGTTTCATTGTCCCACCTTCCTGTAAAAAAATTGCTCAGCAGCGTTTCCGCCACGCATTGAATCCGAGTCCGAACAGATAAACCGTCGAAGCCAGCACCACGATCGCCGGACCGGACGGCAGATTGAACCAGTAACTTCCCAGCAGTCCCGTCACCACAAAAAGACAGCTCAGCACCGTCGCGAGCACCATCATCGACCAGAGATGCCGCGTGAAACACCCCGCCGTCGCCGCCGGCAGCGTCAGAAGCGCAATCACAAGGATGATGCCGACCACATTGATGAGCAGCACAATCGCCAGCGCCGTCAGAATCAGCAGCGCGAAGTAGATCAGCTTCACACGCACCCCGCGCAGTTCCGCGAACGTCCAGTCGAACGACATCGCGAGAATGTTGTTGTAAAAAAACAGCGTCGGCGCTAAAATCAATACGTCCAGCCCGATCATCATGTACACTTCGCTTCTCGTAAGCAGGAGAATGTTCCCGAACAGATATCCCTGCCAGTCGACGTATCCGCGCGTCCAGTTCAGAAACAGCAGCCCGATCGACATCCAGAGCGCCCAGACCACGTTGATGATCGTATCCTCCCGCTCGCGGGCGTAAAGATTCACCGTGCCGACCACGAGTGCAGCGGAGACCGCCCCGACTACCGCGCCGATCATCGGAGAGAGTCCCGGCAGCGCAAGCTGCTGAAGAAACAGTGCCGCGCCGATCCCGCCGAGAGCGGCATGAGACGCCGCCCCCGCCAGCGAACTGATCCGGCGCGTGACCACCATCGTCCCGACGATTCCGAGCGCCACGCTCGAAAGCGCCCCCACCAGCAGCGCATACCGCAGAAACGCCATTTCCGGGCGGAACAAATCGGTAAAGAGGTTCATTTTCCCGCCTCCTCGCCCGCGGCATAAGGCTCGCGCCTGCGGTGTTCACAGTTGCAGAAACAGGCATGGTCGTGCTTGATGAGGTTGACCTGATGGTGATAGACCTCGTTCGCCGTCTCCGCCGAAAAGGCCGCCGCCTCGTGAACCGTCACCCGGCGGTTCACGCAGATCACAAGGTCGATTTCGCGGTTCACGAAGCCGAGATCGTGCGACACGGTCAGCACGGTCATGCGGCGGCGCAACACGTCGAGCGTGGAGTAGAACTGTTCCTCGGCACCGGGATCGATATTCGCAGTCGGCTCGTCCAGCAGCAGAAGTTCCGGCTCACACGCGAGCGCCCGGGCGATCAGAACCCGCTGCCGCTGGCCGCCGGAAAGCTCGGAGAACCGACGCGGCCCAAGGTCCGGAATCCCCATTTCGCGAAGCGCATTCCGCGCCGCCTCCCGGTCGGCGGCCCCGTAACGACCGAAGAACCCCCGGCGCATCCGCCCCATGAGCACAACCTCGAACACCGTGACCGGAAACGCGGCATCGAGCTGGTGATACTGCGGCATGTAGCCGATCAGCGGTCTGGCCGCGATCGGCGTTTTTCCGAACACCCGGATCTCCCCCTTCTGCGGGGTCAGGAGCCCGAGCAGCAACCGCATGAGCGTGCTTTTTCCGCCGCCGTTCGGTCCGACGATGCAGCCGGAGCGGCCGCGTTCGATCCGGAACGTCACATCCTCAAGCGCCGGAACGCCGGGCTCGTAACCGAAACTCACGTGCGAAAGTTCGACAATGGTCTGCGCGGAGGAATCCATCGCTCTCATTTCCCCTTTTCCGCGGAAAAACCCTCTTTGAGGGCGTCAGTCATCGCACGGATGTTTGCGGGAATATCCGCGGCGAGCGCGTCAAGTCCGGCGACCTTGCCGCCGATCGCCTCCCCGAGCGCGCGGGCGCTGGCCGGATTGAACTGCGGCTGAACGAAAACGACCCGGACGCCATGCTCCCGTGCCAGTTTGATGATCTCGGCAAGGCGGCCCGTCGTGGCCTCCCGTCCGCCGAGTTCGATCGCTTCCTGCCGGAGCCCGGTCATCTTCGCGAAATACCCGAACGCGGGATGGTAGACGAAAAAACCTTTTCCCGCATAAGGTGCGAGCTCGTTCCTGGCATACGCGCCGCTCTCGGCGAGCTTCTTCTTCAAAGCCGCGAGGTTCGCTTCGTAGTATGAGGCGCCTTCGGGATCGGCCTCTTGAAATGCTTTTGCGATGTTCCCGGCAATGACAGCCGCATTGTCAGCGGAGAGCCAGACATGCGGATCGAACGCCCCGTGGGCATGATCCTCGGCACAGGCGGAACAGGCGGCCTCCTCTCCGGAGTGGTCATCGGTGCAGACCTCGCCGGGCTTGTGATGATGCGCACACTCGTGATCATGAATCACCGCCCCCTCGTGGCGGTGTGACGGATCGTCGCAGCCGGCGCCGTCGAACGGGATCCGCTCGACGCCCTGACTGACGTCGACCACACGCGTCCGGGACGAATCGAGCGGCCTGCTGACCGTATTCTCGAAACTCATTCCGGTCGTGAAGAAAAACCGGGCTGACGCCGCGCCGCGAATCTCCCGCGGGCCCGGCGAATAATCGTGCGGACTGCGCCCCTCCGGCAGCATTGAGCGGGAGTCCACCCGCTCGCCGCCGACGGCGGAAGCGAGGTAGGCGACCGGCGGCAATCCGCTGTACACAAGCATGCGCCCGGAGGCGGCGGAACCGCTCTCGGACTCCCCGCAGCCGGCGAGAAACAGCGCAGCAAGCAATACCGGAATCCGATCGAAAAAATGAAATCGCATAAATCAACACCTTCCTTCAACTGTAATTATAATTAAGATACGCGCTCCCCCACTCAAAGTCAAGCGAAAAAACGTCCTTCCGTCGTTACAGGAGACTTTTTTTCGCCTGTCCGCTTGCAATAGATATCTTTCAGGTGTATAGTTTAAAGCCATTTATATTTGGTTTTCACAAAAATAAAAGAACAGGAACCATGAAGAAAATCTTTTTGACCGGCATCACCGGTCTCGTCGGCAGTGCTTTCGTTGTGGCTTTGCTTCGGGAGCGTCAGGATTGCGAGTTCGTCTGTCTCGCACGGAAAAGTCCGGTAAAGAGTGCGAAACAGAGAACCGAGGAGATTATCCGCGACGAGTGCAAGTTCGACGGCTGTCCGGAACTGGCGGATCAGATTCTCTCCAGGGTTCAGGTGATCGAAGGGGACGTCGTCACCATCAACCCGGCCGAGCTGGCGAAAGATCCGCTGCTCAAGGGCGTCGATGTGATTTTCCACTGCGCGGCGGATGTGAACCTCGGCCAGGATCCGACCGGAAAAACCTTCCGGATCAACTACGAGGGGACCAAAAACATGGTCGAACTCGCGAAGCTGCTCAAGGTGAAAGAGTTCCATTATGTCGGAACCGCTTATATCGCCGGGAAGCTGGCCGGGACCGCGCTGGAGGACAAGCCGGTCGACAACGGATTCAACAACCCCTACGAAGAGAGCAAATTCAAGGCGGAGATGCTCGTGCGCGAATCGGGAATCCCGTTCACGATCTACCGTCCCGCGATCATCACGGGCCGCCGTTCCGACGGACGGATCCGCAAGCCGCTGGCGTTCTACCGCATTCTTGAATTCCTCGGCAAACTCAAGAGTCACCGCTGCACGAAACTTGGAATTCCGCATGTGCAGCCGGTCGACCTCGGAATCAACTTTGCGACGATTCCCTCCGAGCACGTCTACTTCGTGCCGATCGACTATGTGCAGGAGGCGATCACGGCGCTCTTCCAGCAGCCGGTCACGAACACCGCCTACCATGTCACCGGCGACAGTCCGCTTACGACCCGCCAGATCCAGGACGCGGTCTGCGGCGTGCTGCGGCTCGAAGGGGTGTCGATCGATCCGAACGAAAATCTGCCGAACCGCGACAACAAGCTCATGAGCCGGTTCCTCGGCGATCTTTTCCCGTACTTCTCGTCGGACATCGTCTTTGATCAGAGCAATGTCCGCAAGGCGCTCGGCGACAAGATCCTCGACTGGGAGTATGGCACGAAGGGGCTCGAAATTCTGATCCGCTCCTACTACAAGGATTACTTCCCGAAGGTCGAGTGGCTGCAGAAGCTCGCGAACACTCCGATGGGCGCGCCGGTCGAGGAGTAAACCGGAACAGGCACAGGACAATCGGAGCGGGGCGGAGCCGGAGAGACCGGACCGCCCCTTTTCGTCAGCAGATGGTCATCGATTTTCACACACACTTCTACCCGGACAAGGTCGCGGAAAAGGCGATTGCATTCTGTTCGCAGAAGATCGGCTTCTTCGCGGACGGTACCCGTTCCGGGCTGGAAGAGTCGATGCGCCGGGCCGGGATCAACCTGGCCGTGGGGCTGCCGGTCGTGAACACCCCCGCCAACAGTGCGAACATCAACGCCTGGGCCGCGCGCGAAAACCATCCGCCGATTCTCATGCTCGGCGGAATCCATCCCGATGAGCCGGATCCGCTGAAAACGCTCGACGCGATCGCCGCGGCGGGGCTGCCTGGCATCAAGGTTCACCCGGAGTATCAGCAGTTCCGTTTCGACGAGGAGCGGCTCTTCCCGGTCTGGGAGAAGTGCGAAAAGCTCGGGCTCATCGTCGTCACCCACGCGGGGTGGGATGCGATGTACGAGCCGCCTTACCACAGCGACCCGGAGTCGCTCGCGAAGTTTCATCGCCGTTTTCCGGGGCTGCGGCTCGTGCTCGCACATCTCGGCGGCATGGCGATGTGGGATGCGGTTGAAAAATACCTCGCCGGCATGGAAGTCTACCTTGATCTGGCCATGGTGGCGCGGGAATACATCACGCCGGAACAGCTGACCCGGATCATCCGGGCGCATGGTGCAGAGAAGATCCTCTTCGGCACAGACTCGCCGTGGTACGACCAGAAGAAGCAGCTCGAATTCATCCGTTCGCTGCCGCTCTCGCCGTCGGAACAGGAGCGGATCTTTTTCCGGAACGCCGCGGAACTTCTGAAACTCGATCTGCCGGGAGACGGACAATGAGGCGTTCGGAATTTGCGGAGGAGGTGAAACGGTTCAGAAAGCAGGGGAGGACACTCCTGCTCGGCGCGGGCTGGTTCTATGCGGCATGGCTGCTCGGACTCGCGACTTCCACCTCTTTGAATCCCGCATGGCTGGCTGTCGCGCTTCTGGCACCGCCGGCCGTTTTTCTGGTTCTGCTGACTCTGTTCCGCCGGAATTTTCTCAGGCGATACCGTTGTCCGAGGTGCGGCCGGGCTGTTCCGGGGCGTCTCCGGCAGATCGTCGCGACCGGCCGCTGCCCGCGCTGCGGAGAAATGGTGTTCGAGCCGGATGCGGCCTCAACCACTCCGCCGGAAGAGTTGAATCTGCACAGCGGGAAACGATTTCTTCCTCCGGCCTGTCTGGGGGGCGCCATCGTTTTGATTCTGTTCCTCGGAAGCGTCTGGAACCTGGAAACAGACGATGCCTCAAACGTGCTGTTCTTTGCCGGAGTCGCGCTCGCGGTATTGCTTGCGCCGCTCACGTTTCTGCGCGGATTCCACCCTTTCCCGCTCCGGTGTCCGCACTGTGGAGGAGAAATGAGTCTCACGCTTCTGCGGCACACGGCCCGTTGTTCGGAGTGCGGGCGGCAGCTCTGCGCGTTTCACCGGAATCCGCATGTCCCGGAGCTGCCGCCGGAATCGCATTATCTCGCCGTCCTGCGCCGGAACCGGCAAACCCGGATTTGGGCGGCGGCATGGTTTGCGGCAGTTGCGGCGGCGGCGCTCACGACGACACTCTGTTTTCGGAAGCCGTTTCTCTTGTTTCCGTTCGCGCTGACGGGAATCCTGATACTGAGCACGGCGTCGTCAAGAAACGGCAGGCGGTTGCGGGCGATCGGAGTTCCGGCGCGCTGTTCTTTCTGCGGAACGCCGTTGCGCCGGACGCAGACGCGCTGTGTATTCTGCGGCGAACGACCATTCCGCGAGGGAAAGTGACGAAAAAATTGTTTCATTCCCCTTGCGGAAACAGCGCAACCGTATTATAGTAAATCAGCAATTTCAACCGGAACATCATCGAAACCCATGGATCTTCAAGCCATCGACCCCATGACCGTTCTCTTCGCCGCGGGCGCGGCGCTGGCGCTGGTCGTCATCATCACGCTCGGGATCAAGATCGCGGGGTGTATCTTCACGCTGATGATGATCTTCCTGCCGGCGGCGATCGCGGGAAGTGTCTGCGGCTGGTACTACAACGAACAGGCGGGGTTCGCGGTGGCGGTGATCGTCGCGCTCATGATGCTGCTGCTCGTCCGGAAAAAGAAGTAACTGAGCTCACAGATTGACCGAACGAAATACGGGAGGTGGTGATGGGGAGTTTGGAACCGGTTTCCGCAAGAGTTCACGCGATTCTCGCCCGCGAATCCAATCGGGCGGTCGTCTTCCGCCGATAGTTCGACGGTAAAAAGCAGCGCTCGATCACGAGGTCGCAGGTGCGTTCAAAGGTCTCCGGCGTCACTCGCCCAGGACAGTCCCCCCGCGGCCATTCTCCCGGCCGCGGGACCGACACCAGTCGCGATTCGCCCACATGAGGGCGAATTTCATCCGTTCCCGATTCGGGGCATACAGCTTTCTCCGTTGTTCCTTCGACGCTCCTGCAGAACTCCCGGGGCGTAATACGGCGGAGATCCGCATCGATTGCCAATCTCCGGCTGCGCGCCCGGAATTCAACGCTCCACAAGCCGGATACGGCGGAATTGAGCGGGATTTTTGAAGGGGGAAAGTCCCGGCGACATCGCCGCGAAGTAGTTTGTCACTCCTTCGTCACGATCGTGGAACACCGCATTGAATCCCGCAATCGCACCGGGGCGAGGCCCGAAGGGAGTCAACTCGCTCCAGGGAACTCGAATCCGGTAGAGTATCCGCCCCTCTTCCCGGGTCACGACTGTTTCGAGCCTCCGGTCGGCCCGCCCGGTCTCCTTTTCGGCAACGGCCTGATGACACCACGGCAACTGTCCGCAGGCGACGGTAAATTCGCAATCGTTGTTGTCGTAGCCGCCACGCGGGCGGGCGTCATTGCCGCAGTCGAAGGCGAACTGCATCGAGTCACCACGCCAGATGTTCTCTCCGGAGTACGGCTGCTCGAAATGATCGTCCCGAACCAGCGCAAAGAGATACATTCCCTCCTGATCCCACGCGAGCGAAAGCCGGGCGGAGAGATCGTCCGGTCCCTGCCAGTTGATGAACGGATCAGGCGGATAGATCTCGTTGCGTTCCTCCAATACCACCTGCACGGGAAGTTCCTCGAAGGGGACGCTCTTCCAGTCACGTTTTCCGAGCGGCGCGACATCGAGCATCGGCGGCGCGGCGAAACGCATCGGAATCCCCCTGCCCCCGTCTGAGGCGCGAAACTCGATTTCCAGGTTTCGTCCGCCGACCGGCAGCGGCGCGGCGAGTTTGAGCTGCATCTCGCGCAATTCGTTTGGTTTGAGCATGAGCTTCTCCTCCGGAACTCCGTCGCCCCGGAGTGTGCCGCTCCACGGTTCGGAAAGGTTGTTGCGAACCGAAAGCGCGAGCGTCCGGTCATCGGGGAACCGTCCTTCGACAGTGAGGGGTTTGCGCTGCGCAAGCTGACGCAGTATCTGTTCCCGCTGCTCCGGAGAGGCCAACTCCAGATAATGCGGAGCCTCCCCCGGAACAAACCCGCCGGAGACGGACATTCCATAAAGATCGCGGACTTTTGCACCGCACGGATCAACCGGCTGTGCGGCGGGATCGGGCTCCGGCGCCCAGATGGCGAGATACTCCCGCCCGCCGTTCTTCCAGCCGACGGCCCGGATCTCGTCGTCGAGCAGAATCTCACTCTTCTCCGTTCCATCGAGGATCTCCCGCAACGCGGCGAAGGCACCGACCGCCGGAAGAGGACGCAATCCGTTGTCATTCCGCCAGATTCCGTATTCATAACGCCCGCCCTCCAGACATCCGGCCCCGGTGAACCAGATCATGTGCCTGAGCTGCGGGAGCGTGCGGCAGAGCAGAAAACAACGCGCCAGATACGCGGCCTGCCGTTCCGCCCAGACCGAATCGGGTTCGGCCTCGTAATCGAGTCCCCATCCGAGCTCTCCGATCCAGAGTTCGCGCCCCTTTCCATACTGTTCGAGCAGTCCGGCCGCCGCCTTCAGCTGGTCGAGCACCTTGCCGTCCTCCGGTCCGGAACAATATCCCGCCCGCGGCCCGATGTATCGCGGAAACGTGTAGGGATGAGAGGCGAGCCCGTCGATCGACTCCGCGGCAAGCCGGAACATTTCGCGCGCGAATTCGATTCCTTCGCCGGAGATATTCAGCAGCAGCGGTTTGCCGGTCGCGGTAATCTCCGAATGGAAAACCTTGTAGAGCGAGGCCAGATTTGCCGCCGCCGTTTCGCGGCCGACCCCGGCGGGTTTCAGCATGGTCAGGTCCGGTTCGTTCTGAAGTTCAAACGCTCCGGCATACGGTCCGATGTTTCCGGCCGTCCAGCGCGCAAAGGCGCGGACGGACTCCGGATCCGCCACAAGGCCGTTCTTCTTCTCCACCCAGTCGGGAGTCCGGATCATATCGGTGATCGTGAAGAGCTGGTTGAGCGGGGAACGACGTCGCGACCCACCGGCAATCAGTTCCCTGCGGCGCGGTTCGGCCGTCTGCCAGGAAGTGGAATTTCCGCGCGTCCAGGTCGATCCGAGCCTCCGCATTGCATCCTGCGGCACATAGTTGATCGAAATTCCGAACAACCCGTCCGTATGTTCCGGATCGACCTGCGGAACCACGACGAACGGCGCATACTGCCGGGCAAGCAGCTCACCGCGCTCATCCCGAAGTGTGATGCGGATCGGATAATAGCCGCACTCCCGGGCAAATTCGCACGGAATGCGCCACAATTCGGTTTTGTCCGGCGCAAGATCGAGCTTCCGCTGCAGGGAAACCTTCGCTCGGTTCAACTCGACGGAAAGCCCGGCGCGTATCGCTCTTCCGGTCGTGTTGCGCATCCGAATTTCCAGAACCGGAGTTTCTCCGGCGGTGACGATTTCGCCGCTCGCTCCGGTCGTCGCATAAAGCTCCACCTCGGAACTTGCGCGGTACGGGCCGGGCTGCGAACCGCGTTCGAGCTGAATCGCATCGATCCGCACATTCCCGCCCGCAGCCCTCGGAACGTCAAACGCGATGAAACTCCTGCGGTCCTCTCCGGTCGCCGGAATATGGAGCGTGTAACGCTCCCACTCCTGAGAAAGTTCAAACTCCCGATTCGCCAGATAGTTCCAGTTGAGATCAATCACCCGCGCCATGAGTTTCTTCCCCGGCGCGGCCTTGGCGTAAAAGCTCAGGACATACTCGTTCCCCGCCCGGATTGCATCGTGCATCAGATAGTTGTTCACCCAGGAGACCGTTTCGGCCCCCCCCTTCAGTTCGAGACAGTTCGTCCCGAAAGCGCCGTCGGTGCGGCAGACGTCGAGCGCTTCCGGCGCATAGTAGTAGATCCATCCGCCGATTCCGGTCTCGAAACTCGTGTCGCCCGGCACGAGGTTGACGCCCACGGGCTGTTCCGGCCGGGACTCCTCCGGGTTCGCCGGCTTCGCCGCGCTCCACCCCAGATTGTCGAGACGGAAGACCCCGGCAGGCTGCCGGTAACCGATCAGAATCAGGTCGAACTGTCGCGAACGATCCGGCCGGAGATTTTTTTCGTCCCGGGCCGGGCCGTTTTTCGTATAGGCATAGGTGAACTTGTCAAGCGGAATCGAAACCTTCCGCCAGCTTCCCGCCGCCGTTGCGGGCAGCGTCGCCCGAAACACATCGCGAGGTTCTCCATCCCCGGCGACCGTTTCCAGCAGAAGCGTCCCCGGAACCGCACCGCTCACCGGCTTGATCCAGAATTCGAGCGCCGCCGCGTCCGAAGGAATCGTCAACCGATTCCGTGTCACGCCACCGTAAGTCTTTGAACCGGGAAATGTGAATTCCAGCGAATGCTTCCCCCCCACCGAATCATCGCAGAGGCGGAAAACAGGCCGCTCCGACTTCGCGTCGCACCAACCGCCCCAGCTGCGCACCCCGGATTCGAAATCATCGATCAGCCCTGCTCCAAAGAGAAAAGTTCCGCAGAAAAGCGCCGAAAACAGCAAGACCAGTTTCATCGCCCATCCCCTAATTTTCCCAGAACCAGATGACGCGCGTCGGAACCCGCAGCAAGCCGAAATTCTCCACATGCCCGTCGAGCATCAGGAAATTCGCGGAGTTGTTGTGGTTGTAGCGAAGGCGCGAACTGCCGCTGTCACTTCCCTCGTTGGCCGTGTTCAGCGAAAAAAACGCCACGCCGCTGTTTATGGTGTCCGCCATCATCGCGAGGGAAGAGTGGCGTTTCGTGAAATGCGTCTTGCGGTATTTGCGGAAGGTCTCGCCGTTCATCCCGTAATGCGTCTGCGCACCGTCCCAGTCGTTCTTCGCCGGAGCTCCTTCCGGACAGCGCCAGATTCCCGCCGGAAGTGTCCCCTGGCGCCACATCGTCGGCGCGGGCTGCGTGTTGTTCAGCCCGTCCCCCGTCGTCACCAGTCCGGCACGCAGCAATGCAACCGGCCAGCGCGGCATCGCCGGATCTTCCGGCCACGAGTCCGAAACCGGATAGTAGCCGTCGGAAACATCCGTGTAAAGAGCGAAAATGGTTCCGGCCTGTTTCAGGTTGCTCACGCAACTCGCGGTCCGCGCCCGCGCCCGCGCCTGGTTCAGCGCCGGCAGCAGCATGGAGGCCAGAATCGCGATGATCGCAATCACCACGAGCAACTCTATTAATGTAAAATAGGCATTGCGTGTTCTGCGCTCACAGGAATTGGAGAAAGCCTCCGTGACCTCGGGCCGGAGCCGCCGGTCGGCGCAGGGAACAAGCTCCGCTTGCGGAAGCGGAAAGACGGTGTTGCTGAATGAATGACGTGTCATTTGGCATCTCCTATGATAAAATTCCACTTCGATGCCGGGAAAAACTCAATTTTTTACGAGTTTGAATTGAGTAAAATCCTC
>NZ_CALXSK010000033.1 GCF_944391105.1 uncultured Victivallis sp. | reverse complement strand
CCCGACGTTCCATTCGACGCTCCACCGCCCGACGATCCATTCGATGCTCCGCCGCCCGACGTTCCATTCGACGCTCCACCGCCCGACGATCCATTCGATGCTCCGCCGCCCGACGTTCCATTCGACGCTCCGCCGCCCGACGATCCATTCGAGGCTCCGCCGCCCGACGATCCATTCGACGCTCCGCCGCCCGGCGTTCCATTCGACGCTCCGCCGCCCGACGATCCATTCGACGCATCCGGGCGGTTGAGTTCAGATCCGTCGGAATCGGAATTTTCCCGGTTCTCCCCCGAAGAGCGCCGGACTTCTCCGCTCCCGTTTTCTTCACTACGCTGTCCGGTCCGAGCTGACGCGTCAGGAGGATTCTCCGGACGATCACAACCGGACACCACCAGCAGTACCACCGCGATGGGAGCGAAAATCATCGAGCAGCAATCGAAACGTCTTTTGTTCAATCCGACACCCTGTATTTTGGATTATCTGTCAAAAACAGAAGATATTCTTCCGTAATCATCCACTCAAGTTTCATCCCGAACGCCCGAAACATCTGTCGGAGACCGACGAACGTCTCCATCGAATCCGGATGCACAAAACAACGCACAAAACAACGATTCCGGTCAAATCCGGGGAATAATCGGGAGAATTCCGCCTTGCCGATCTCCTCCGAAACCGGGATGCCGCGCACCGGAATCAAAGTGAGGGTGTTTCCGTTTCTCCGCACCTCCACTTCCGCAGAACTGTCAAAACCCTCCCCGAGACGATGCAGCGCATCTCCGCAGAGAATCACATCGTAAGGACGCAGCCGGGTCGCTTCATTCTTCGCGAACCGGATCTTCCGGGGACGGACCTCGGCCCTCTGCCCGCGGATGGCCTCCTGCTCCTGCGCCAGAAGTTCGCTCCGCTGCTCCTGCTCCCGCAATGCGGCCTGCGCCTCAAGCTCACTGCGGTTGATCCGTTCCAGCTCCGCCGCATTCGCCGCCGTCCGCCGCGAAACCTCATTCTGCAATCTCTTGAGCTCTTGAAGCTGCGCGGTATGCCTCTCCTCGAGACGGGCGGCCTCGCGCATGCGCTCCCGCAGCTGTTCAACCGCCTCACGATCCCCCGAGGCATACCCGGTGGAACGCGACTGCATGGTCTGAGACTCCGCATTCTGCTCCTCCGCCACCGCTTCCAGCTCCGCAATCCGTCTGCGCTCCTCTTCGAGCATCTGCCTTTCCAGCTCGGCGGAAGAGCCTCCGGTCAGCATCTTCGAAACCACGGAAACCATAATCACCATGCTGATCGTAATGAACATGACTCCGCCGAACGTATTGCACATCGTGTCCAGCAGCAGCTCCAGACTGTCGGGTAATTTATGTTCGGCCATCAGAAACAGTGCTCTCTTTCGTAAAGCGGATCCATGCCCATCTCATACGAGGACATCCCCAGAGAATACTGATTGAGCAGGTATTCCGCGTATTTCGCCGCGCTTGGTTTGATCAAAAACAGAATATAACAACTGGATGCAGGATATTCCCGCAGAACGGCAAGCAGTTTTTCAATCTCCGCCGTAACCGTTATCCCCTGAAACGGAATCTCCCGGATCTCCGGCGAGTCAAGCCGCTTCACCCGAAATCCGGTTTCGCTGCACTCCACCATGACCGGCTGTTTGGACATATCGCCTTCAAACTCGATCGAGACGGCGTTCGCAAGCCGGCGGAGCTCTTCGCGCTGTTCCTCGTTTCGCCGCTGCAGCGCATCTCCATTCCGGCGAACCTGTTCGAGCTGTGCCGTACGTTGCTGAAGTTTCTCTCTCCGCCCGGCCAGCTCCCGTTCCGCGGCCTCAACCTCGGCTTTGCGCTCCCGCATCCGGAGCAGCAGCTCTTCTGCGGAAGAACACGCTTTCGTCGCGGAGTCGATCCGATGTTCGACTCTCTGCCGGGAATAGAGCAGCTCCGCCTCGCTCATATCGCTCACGGAGTCAAGTTCGGCGGCCAGCTCCTTCAGGCGGCGCGCCTGCTCTTCCACCTGCGTCTCCAGCGACTTCCTCTGTTCGCGAAGCCGGGCAAGCTCCTCCCGAACCGGAGAACTCTCTTCAAAGATACGGGTCGCCTCAATCAACTCCAGCGAAAGCAGCAGCACAAACAGCACCATGATTCCAATCAGGGTCGTGACGATGTCCTGAAAGGAAAACAGGGAAATCGGCGGGTCGGAATTCCGAAACATTATGACTCAAGATCCTCCCGGATGTCGATGAGTTTGAGTTTCGAAACAATGTTCCGGTAGCAATAGGATGAACATTCGTCCAGAAACGCCTCCTCCTTCTGAGCGAGGATCGTCAGCAACAACTGGACAATCAGGGCCGCAACCAGCGCAATCAGGGTCGTCTCAAACGCCACGGCCAATCCACCGGTCACCCCTCCGAGCGAAAGTTTCAGTTCGGCAATGTCCGCTCCGCGCGCCACCACGGCACCAAACCCTCCGATCGCCTGCGAAAGTCCCAGCACCGTTCCGATGAACCCCGTGACCGGGATCGCCCAGATCAACCCCTTCGGAAGAGTGTAGGTCCCCTCCGTGTACTTCTCGTCCGCCTTCGCAAGATCCCCCAGAACACTCGAAACATCCGCGACCCGGCCGATGTTCTTCAGATTCGCCAGCGCCTTGAGAATCCGGTTGTCCACCATGAATCCATCGGCCATGTACACCTTGCGGTTCAAGCGGAGAATCAGTTCCGCGGAATTCTGCGGAGAAAGAATGTAATCCGGATCATCCGGAAGCAGCTTCACCTGCAGCGCCAGCCGCTGAACCGCAAGTTTCCTCCATTTGATGAACAGAAATGCAAGACACCACATGGTCAGGAATACCGTGTAATACGGTATCGTACTCCGATTTTCCGGCCCCCCGTGAAAGAACATGTTCACCATCTGCCAGCGGTTCAACTGCCAGAACGGGTAGAGCACCAGGTAAAACACCCCCGTGAAAAACAATCCCAGCAGCGCCGAGGAGACATTCCCCACACCGGTAAAACGTTTGGCTGGAAACCCAAACCGCGCCTCAGGATCAAGTTTCTTCCAGTTTAATTCATAAGGCTGTGACGCCATCGTCTTCTCCTTTCCCATCAACACTTAGAGACTCCCCAGCCAGGCCATCCCGATCACAAATAGAAACGTGACCACAATAACCGCTGCCACTATAAGCAGAATGTTCACAAACATCTGCAGGTCGCCATGATTCGTCGTCACGGAAACAGACGGCATCGGCGCACCGCCCCCCTGCCCGGTCGCCGCGGGAACGAAACTCTTCCTGCAGGCTGGGCAGTCCACACTCTTTCCGCGCAACGCGGGATTCAGCCGGAAACGGTGCGAACATGACGGGCACACCACATCAAAAAACGGATAAACCAGAACCGGCTCCTCCTCCGATTGAACCGGCCGGAGCGGATTCGGCTTAATCGGCTGAACCGGAATGGCTTTCTCCTTCTCCGGGTCCTGAGGAGTCGGCGGCTCCTGCTGAACCCGGCCGGCCCTGCCGCCTTCCGGAAGCGACTTCAACTCCTCCATGTCGCGGAGGGGAATCCAGCGGGAGCGATCCGCGGAAATCGGCAGTTCTCCGTTGAATTTCCCGCTGTCCCGAAGCTGCCGGATCCGCAGGGCGTCGAGCGGACCGATCACTTTTCCGTTCAACCGGATGAAATAGGAAGACATTATCGATTTTCTCCTTCGGTTACATTCTGCGGCCAGAAAGCCGGCCAGGGAATCTCCGTAACGCCGGCCTTTTTCGCCTCGGCCCGTTCGTTTGCAATCCATTGTCTCGTATCGTTCCCGTCAACGGGAGTGAACGCCACACAACTCCGCGCCCGCTCCTGAATCGCAGGATCCCAGGTGATCTCGTCGCCCCGAAAACTTCCCGCCAGCCAGCAGCCGCGGCGACTGTCGTCAAAGCACCAGACCTCACCTGTTTCCCGTTCAACGTACCGGGATTTGTGGAAAACGGTCCTGCCGGCATTCCGCTGAATCACGCCGAGAAACTGCAGCTTTCTGGCAGTCGCACCGGAAATGAGGCGCACGAGAAAATGATTGGCCGCCAGATTGCCGAACAATTCCTCCATCCTGACCCGGGCCAATTCCGAACGGATCCTGTCGTTGAGCAGCTCATTGTTCATACCATTCCCCGAATTGTCCGCGGCCAGAAGCTCGTCGATCAGCTTTTTCAACTCGGTGTAAGGCTTTGTATCGATGACTTCAAGCTGCTGCATCGCATTCACAAGGCGGCTGCACAGCTGAAGTTTCCAGTAGGGATTGCAATTCGGATCCGAAATGATCCGGCCGATCGCCTCGACGATCTTTTGTTCGTACAATACCCCGTCGAGACCGCGCAGCATCGTGAGCGTCTCGGAAGCCAGCAGTTGATGCGGCGCCGTCGCATTCAGAAGTGAATTCCGGTCCAGACGGGCAGGATAGACCGGCCGAATATCGGCATAGAGCGTATCTCCCACCTTGACACTCGCCACGCGGTCGACCTCAATTTCCACAGGGAGCCCGTTCTCCGCCTGAAACTGAAACTTCCGACTCCCGGAGTCATACATCGCCGACACGGTGCGGCTCTGCGGAAAATAGATCGAAATTTCACGCCCGTTGCGATCTTTGAAGCTGAACATCCGCAAGCGGTTGCGCACCACACTGGTCATCAGGAGCTCATAGGACTCGATCATCTTTTTCCGGGCGGCGTCGAACGACTCGGAAAGCGCACGGCTTTTCTTCGCATCCTGAAAAAAGGCAACGGAACTCTCCTTCGGCAGCGGTGTTGTCGCAGGCTTCTCCTGATAAGCCGCAATCGCCAGAAGCGCCTCTGAATCGCCCGAAAGCGCCTCGACGAACGCTTGATCCGATGGCGGCAGATTCCGGTCGGTCGTACTCTTTTTGAAATCCGCCACGGCCTCCGCAACCGCCGAGGTTGTATTCGCCGCTAAAACCATCTGCCGCAGTCGGGTGACAAGCGCCTGAATCTCCTTGTCATCTTCAAAATATTGGAACAATTTCTCATAGGAGTTGATCAATTCGGCATACTCCTCGCGATTGTCCGCGGAAACCCCTTTCTGAGCCGCAGCCTTTCCCGCCTCAACCCGGAACTCGTCCAGAATGCGCTCGGCATTTGCAAAGTCATGCTCGCCGAGGAAACGGAAAAAATCGGCACGGATCTCCTTGAGATGCCGAACCTGCTCCAGGAACTGCTTGTCCGCCTCCCGGCGCGCCGCGGCAATCCGTCGTTCGGCCTCGCTGCGCTTTTCGCTCAGCGCCCGTTTGTCCTCCTCGAAATAAACCAGTTTTTCACACTCCGCGAACTTGGAGCGGATGAATGCCTCATCGGGGACCCCCCTTTTCAGCTCCTCATCCACATCGGCAATCCGATTGCGAAAATCCTCCCGGGCCGTAGTGATTTCATACTCCAGCCGGGAGAGTTCCCCGCGCAGCTCGGTGATCGCCGCTCCCTGGGCGATCGCGGGGTAACTCTCCTCGATCGACTTCAGCATCTTCCTGGCCTCCAGAAGCTTGCGGTCCTGAATAACCGCCCGCAAGCGTTCGGTCTGACTTTTTTCGATCTGATAATAGACAACGGAATAACCGACCCCGCCGAGCACCAGAATCCCCACGAGGCAGGCGGCCACAAGCTTCACGGTGCGGAGAATCCGTCTGTGGCGCGCCTCATTTTCACAGATCTGGCGGTACATCGCAATCCGGTCGACGAGATAGTCCGGGATGGGCTTTTCCAGTGCCGAAAGCGTTGCAAATTCCTGTTCGACCTCCTCCAGCGGCGCTTCCGAATCGAGCAAGTAATTCACACGTTTCAAAGATGTGGAAAAGGCCTCCTGCGCAGCCTCGGTTTTTCTTTTCTCCTCCAGCCATTCCCGCGCATCGTCCACCTGGAGCTGCTCGTTCGGGTCGGGTTCATAGTCCTCGAGCCGGCAGATGGCGTCCCACCGCGCGATGGCATCTCCCAGCTGCGACACGTCAAATATGCCGTACGCCAGATTGATCTCTTCCAGGATCGCGACGGCCGCCTTTTTCCGTTCCGCCTGGTGATATTCATCGAGAACCTTTCCGATTTTCGAAAGAACGATCGCCGGGACAGGAACCTGCCAGGCGGGATCCGTCAACTCCTTCTGCAACGTTTCGAGTTCGGCGAACCGCTTCTGCTCAATGGCGCTCCTGGCCCGATCGATCAGATCCGGAAGATATTCCGTCTCGATCTGCTTCTGATTCTGCTTCCATTCAGGATTCCGGGGATCAAGCTCCGCGATTTTCCGCAGCAGGCGGATCTTCTCCTGGAGATTCCGCCCCCGGGCGATGCGCCGGTATTCGTTCAGAAGTTCCATCAGGTCGGAGAGACCGCCGGAAGCGTTTTTCAACTGTTCGAACACCGGCATGTTCAACCGCGGCGGCGCGGACCAGTCGTACCATTCACACAACTCCAGAAATTCCGGCAGCCGGGGGAAATTCAGCAGCGGAACGATCTCAAAGAGAGAAGGTTCCCGACTCGCCAGATTCACCGCTTCGACCGTCATCTTCCGGAGCAGCAGCGCCGAACACTGATCGAGACGGCTGTTCGCCTCGACGCAGCACTCGGTATATGCAGCGAGAATCTCCCGGGAAGCAGGGGAGTTCACCCAGTCGTTCGATTCCAGAAACGCATTGAGCCGGGCAATGACTTGTCGTTCTTTCTGCATAGGTCATCCTATTTTATATACTCAACTGTGATCTGCGGGAAAAAGTCGTCCCCCAGAACGATTTCAGACCGGTTCAAACGGACGAGGATCTCTCTGCGCATTCCGTCAAGGTTCCTCTGCGCCGACATCAGAGCGATATCGACACTCTCTTTCGGAGCTAACGACTGAAAAAGTCGATTCGCCCCGAACATGCTCCGCAACTGAGCCGGAGTCGCCCGCGCCAAAATGGACTGGACAATGTTTTTCCTCTCCTCCTCAAGTTTCTTTTTAAGTTCATCACACTCCGTCTCCAGCTTCTTGCGGAGCTCCCCGCGCCGGGCCTCGGCATCCTTGTCCTGCGGATTGTCAAGCGGGGACTGCTGTTCCTGGATCTTATTTTGCCGGAGTTCGATTTCACGGCTGAGACGCTTGAATTCCGAAGTGGAAAAACCGAATTTTTCCCCCCCGGATTTTGCCGCGAGCGGCTCCAACTGTTCGCTGACGAGCTTCCGAATCTCCCCGGCCGTCCGGGTAAGATTGCTCACTTGCTCGAACAGCTTGAGATATTTCCCCCCGCTGAAGGAATCGAGCGTTGCAACCGGAATGACAAATTCCGGGCTGCCGGAACGCAACGATACAAAGTCCGATACGCAGCCGTTCGATTTCAGGGCGATTTTCCAATCGCCGTCCGGAACCCGTTCGAGCGCACCGCAATATTTCAAATGGAGCTCACCAGAATCCCCCCATTTCGCCGTCAGGGCATTTTCTCCGGCGAACTTGAGCCGGGAATGCCCGGGGACAAAGTAAAAATAGACGCTCTGACGCCCCCCGAACTGCGCATAGATCTGGCTCTCCTCCGGCAACCGTCCGCCGCGGATCTCGAACGTCAGACAATTCGCCCGATAGCTGGCGGTGAGCATAAGCTCATTGCCGCTGTCGGTCGTCATGCGGATCGTGTTGCCGTCCGACAGCACATCCGGACCGTAAATTCCGGTCAACTCCAGCCCGGGGTCGACCGCCAGCGCAAATGACACAGGATTTCCGGCGGAAAGCTCAAACAGCTGTGCAGCGTGCATCCAGACGAATTCCGGCGCAATCCGGGGCAGATCGGGCCGCCCGGGCCGCTCACTCCCGCTCTCCTCTCCGGACGGAGCAGGTTCCACAATCTCCTCCGCCCCGGACGGGGGGGTGTTTTCCGGAACCGGAGCGGCTTTCCGCTGCATCTCATCCAGCTGCTGCAGCAACGTATTGAACGCATTGACCGCTTCGCTCAGTCGTTTCCGGCTGTTTTCCGCGATCCGCCGAATCCGGTCAAGCTCGTCCCGAAATACCGGCACATCCGCACCGGACTCCCCATCCGTCCGGATCTCAACTCCCGTTGCCTCGCAATAAAGATCGCATCGCCGGTCGAATTTTTCCACGCCCTCAAGCAGCTGATAATTCGAGAGTTCGGAAATGGCTTCCGCACAAGCGGCTTCACGTTGTTTCAGACTTTCAAGATTTTTCCGGAACCGTTCGGACCGGGCGGTGATATCCCGGCAGAACGTCTCCCTCTCCGGATCCGATGCGAAAATCTTCTCAAACCGTTCCCGCAGATCTTCGATATCCGCCGAGAGCGGCGTCTCCTCATCGAGAGTTCCCTGCGTTTCGAGCTTCCGGAACCGCTCCCGGTATGCGGCATACTCGCGGCGCAGCTCCGTTTCCTCCTTCTGCGCCTTTCCGGAGGAGACAATGTGGTGCATCAGAAAAAATCCGCCGCCGAGGAAAAGCATCAGAACAATCAAAACCAGCGCGATTTTCCACCAGCTGCCCCGGTTTGAAACCGCAGCGGGATGCCTGGACCCGGCTCTCGACGCTGCGCCCGCGGGCGGCCATCCCGGTGGAGCTCCGCTCATCGCCCCCGTCCCGCCAGGCCGCGCCGCCGCATTCTCAGGCCGGAAAACGTCTTCGACATTCCGCAACGGAAAGACGGCGGACTCCTCTTCCCGCTCCGGCTTCCGCTCCTGCTCCTGCTCCTGCACCTGTTCCGGCGGCGACGGCAATTTCACCTCGGGCGGCGACGGCAATTTCACCTCGGGCAGCGACGACACCGTCCCGGAGGCCTGGACGCTCACCCTTCCGGTTCGGGCCAGCAGCACCAGTTGCCCCCCCTCCGCTGCGGGAAGCGGCCGGGTGAGATCGATGACCAGCGCCCCGGGAGAACGGCGGACCACCCGTTCCGCCTCCGGTCCGGCCGGCAGAAAACGCCAGTTGCAGTTGACTCCGGCCGGCAACGTGGTGAAATAGGTGTTGAAACAGACATTCCATCTCACATCGCGCGGAAGCAGGAGAATGCTCTCCTGCACCAGCTCAATGAGGTTCTTGTGTCGCAGTGGATCGAACAAAATACAGGCGCACTTCTGCGGAGAAGCGAGAAAATGTTCCGCGAGCACCCCGCCCCAGCCGGCGTCTCCGGCGAAACGCTCCCAGGCACTGCATTTCTCCGGGGCGAGATTCGAAGGCGCAATGTCCGCCTGACGTTCGAACAGTTCGGATTTGATCTCCCAGGAGGCATCCCGGAAGAGACCGGGCTGAAAAAACGGGGCGGCCGGACCGCTCACAAGCGCACTCATCTCACTGTCGCTCAAAACGATGTGCGACGCCAGCTTATTTGAGCGCTTCGTGTAGTCCAGGCCGTTGAAGCAGACCCGGCTGAGAACATGGTACGATCCGCCTCCCCCGCTCACGACACAGTGGGAACAGGCAACAGGATTCTCCCAGGCATTCGGATCGTAATGAGGATAAACCGGTTTGTAGGCGCTCAGATTCTCCAGCTTGGCAATCAGTCCCGCCCCCATCCCTTTCGTGCAGGCGACAACGCAGAAACCGCTGCTCCCCTGGCGGATGCCCCGGGGCGCCGATGTGTAAACCAGTTCAAAAGCCATTTTAATTTGCCCAGAAGGTTGTATCGATCAAACTGTTGCTGTCATCCAATCCATTTTTTCCGGCCTTTTCCTGCTCGGAGGCGGCACTCTCCTCCGGCGGAAACGGCAGTCTGAAATATTGCTGAGTCTCGTCACAATAGAGGGTTTTCCCCCAGTAGTTGCGCGGCAGCTGCTGCCGTCTCGGCAGACCGGGGAGGGAAAAGAGAATCGTATCATGAACGAATTTGTAATTTGTGATCTCGACGGCGTTTTTCACCGCTGTTTCCACGCCGCCGAGCAGGTTGTGCAGATACAGCTGCAGCAGAAACGGAACTTCCGCCCAGAGCGGTTTGAGATGATCCGGTTTGATTCCGATCATTTCGCGACTCTCATCGAACTCCGGAATCCGGCCGAGAGCGCTGACCGGCACGAAGTAAACCTGATCTCCAAACCCCTCCGCCGCGGCGACCACCTCGGGAGAGATTTCCAGCAGCCGCTTCCGCAACAGATAGGAGACGGAAGTAATAACCCGGATATCAAGATTGTAACGCATGTTCTCCGCATCGAAAGAGAGAAATTCCTGTTCGGAAAGATGCAGATCGAAAGATTGCCGCCACGCGTCGTACTTCGGAATCACCACCACAAGCGGTTTCCGGTATTTCTCGGAGGCCTTCAATCCGGCGTATTTCCGGATCCGGCCGGTCATCTCGTGGAACAGCGCAAGCTGATTGGCTCCGGTTCCGCCGCGGGAAATCTGCGGATCGTCCCCATTGCAATCGCGCATCATGCGGGCATCCTTGAGCGGGTCGTACAGAAAAATGATGCCGTCGGAATGAACGAGGTGAACCGTCGCCAGATTGGTCATGGAGTCGCGTCCCGGCTCAAAATGCTCCCCAGCGTTGTCGTAAAGAACGATGTTTCGTTCGAGCACCTTTCTCCGGGTATCGTAATCGGGGTGCGACATCATCGGACTGAGGTTGAAGATGAATGGACGCGGCAGATCGACGCTGATTCCGTCCAGCAGCACCTGGTTCGAAAAATCGGACCCCTGCAGTTCCGTCTTGGGCAGGGCGACATACTCATCGGGTTTTGCGTTCAGGAACAGGATCTTCTCGTAGTTGTTCAGCACGGAATTGAACGTTGCGTCCGTATCGGCGATGGTGAAATCGAACCACTGCGGAAGCACCTTCCGAATCTGCCAGATCATCGAGGTCAGGAAATAGGATTTGCCGCTGGCGGGAGCTCCCACGATGGAAAAAAACGACGTCGGCAGTTCAACCAGCGACTCGGGAATCTTCAAGTGACAGTGCGGACAGGCCATCTCCGGACACTCCACGCCGTTGGCATCGAGCGCGAGTCCGCCGGGACTGAAACGCAACGGCAGAAACCGGAGCTGAGCGTCCGGCCCGAGAACCGGATCTCCGAGCAGATCCAGATGCCGCGAAATGTAGTTGACCTCATCGATGGGGAACGATTTCCAGCAATGCGGACATACAATCCTCGCGTGTTCCGCGTCGCCGGTCCCCGCGGAAACCGGACCGGACAGCGGGGCGGAGGGTTCGGCGGCGGGCCACTTCAACCCTTCGATCTCGGAAGCGCGATACCACACGCCGTCGTTCCCGTAACGAATCTGTGTCTCGGGAGAGATCACCCCCTCGGCCGCCATTTTGAACACATCACGGCCGCGAAACGGACCTGACACCTCATCGTCCTTCTGGATAAACCAATTCTGCGCCATAAAAATCCCATTGTATGTTTTACTTCACCGGCATTCCGCCGGATAAAAACACAATCGGTGCGGAAACCGGAGGGACAAAAACTCCCGAAGCCGCACGGGATGTTCCGCCCCCCCGTTTTTCCTCGCTCTCACAATAAAGAATGTCCGACGTCCGCTCCGCCTCCCGGTCAGGAAACCGCCGCGTCAAACAACTCCCGCTGTCGGGAGCGCCTCCCTCCTCCACTCGTCCTGCCGGTCACCGCACAGTCGCTCCGGAGCGTCAATTGCAGACGAAACCGGCCGGCGATGCAATATCTGTCACTCATTCGCAGAAATAATACTATTAAATATATCCCGACATTGGCTCATTTTCAATCCCCCGGCGCAGAAATTTCAGCAAAAACCCTCCGGCCGACTCCCGAAACGGAAAAGCTCATGCGTTCCGTTTGCGGAACAGGCCGCTGGTCCACTCGCGAAGCGTCTCGCGGTCGAGCTCCTCGAACCCGAGAAGCGTAAACGCTTCCGCAACCTTGTCGAACTCGGTCGAAAGAATCCCCGCGAGCGTGAGATATCCGCCCGGCCGCACCCATTCGACAATGTTCTTCCGGAAGCGCACGAGCAGATGCCCGAGGATGTTTGCACAGACCAGATCGTACGGATGACTTCCCTGCCAGACTTCAGCGTCCGCGACGAACGGAACCACATTGCGGATGTTGTTCCGTTCGAGATTCCCGGCGGCGATGCGCACTGCGTCCGGGTCGTTGTCGAACGCGTCGACCGGCTCGTACCCGAGCAGCGCCGCAGCGATCGAGAGGATGCCGGAACCGCAACCCGCGTCGAGCATGCTGCGGACCTCCGCCTTTCCGGCGAGACGGTCGATCGTCTTCAGACAGTAATAGGTCGTCGCATGCTGACCGGTGCCGAAGCTCATGCCGGGATCGAGTTCGACAATCGCAAGCCCGGGCTTCGGCTCGACCGAAAGCCAGCTCGGTTTGATGACCAGCTTCTCCGAAATCGGAATCACGTCGAAATATTTCTTCCAGACTTCGGCCCAGTCCTCCTTCTTGAGTTCGAACGGCTCAAGCGCCGAGATGCGCACGCCGTACTCCCTCCACTCCTCGACGGCTGCCTTGAGCGCCGCAAGGTTGTTTCGCGCGGTCTCCGGATCAGAGGCGTAAACGGTGTGATAGACCCGTTTGTTCTCCTTGTCCTCATAACTGCTTGAATCAAGTTCCAGCGCGGCAAGCATCTCGGCGGCGAGATCAAAATTCTCCGAATCGTCGACGAGTTTGATGCAGTAAAGCATATCATCCATCGTAGGTCTCTCCATAAAACAGTATAAAACAGTGAATCGAAAAAACGCCGGCTCTCCCCCGGCTTCATACACTATAACCCGAAATCCGGAAAAATGAAAGCCTCCTCCCTTTAAAACCCCGTTTTTTTGTGCTATATTAAAACAAAAGCGATTGCAAGGAACCTTCCATCAAGGAAACGTCTATGAGTGAAACGATCATCGTTCTCGACTTCGGTTCTCAGTACAGTCAGCTGATCGCACGCCGGATCCGCGAGTGCCGGGTCTACAGCAAAATCATGCCGTATCATACGAAGGCGGAGGCGATCAGGGCGGAGAATCCGAAGGGAATCATCCTCTCGGGCGGCCCTTCGAGCGTCTACTCACCGAACGCGCCGAAGTGCGACCCGGCCATCTTCGAGCTCGGGATTCCGGTACTCGGAATCTGCTACGGGCTTCAGCTCATGATCCAGACCCTCGGGGGGGAGATCTCCCGCGGGAAAGCGCGCGAATACGGCAAGGCTATGCTCGACATCGTCGAACCGGGAGAACTTTTCATGGGGCTTTCTCCGCGCATTCAGGTGTGGATGTCCCACGGTGACAAGGTCTCGAAAATGCCGGAGGGCGGCTTCAAGGTTCTCGGTTCGAGCGGCAACACGGAGTTCTGCGCCGTGCACATGCCGTCGCGCAACCTCTACGGAATTCAGTTTCACCCCGAGGTCGTCCATACGCCCGAGGGGAAGAGCATCATCGGAAACTTCTGCCGACGCATCTGCAAGTGCAGCGGCGACTGGACGATGGAGTCGTTCATCGAGCAGCAGATTCGCGAGATCCGCGCGAAGGTCGGGAAGTCGAACGTGATCCTCGGACTCTCCGGCGGCGTCGACTCCTCCGTCGCGGCGGCGCTCATCCACAAGGCGATCGGGAAGCAGCTCAACTGCATCTTCGTGAACAACGGGCTGCTGCGCAAAAACGAGGCCGAACGCGTTCAGCAGCTCTTCGGGCGCAACTTCGACATGAAACTCATCTACGTCGATGCGACCGACCGCTTTCTTGAGAAACTCGCGGGCGTCGAGGAACCTGAACAAAAACGCAAGATCATCGGCAAAGAGTTCGTCGAAGTGTTCGACGACGCCTCCTCAAAGATCGAAAACGCCGAATTCCTCGCGCAGGGGACCACCTATCCCGACGTGATCGAAAGCGTTCCGATCGACGGCAATCCGTCGGCGATGATCAAAAGCCACCACAACGTCGGCGGCCTCCCGAAAGAGATGAAATTCAAACTGCTCGAACCGCTGTCGCGCCTCTTCAAGGACGAGGTTCGTGAAGTGGGCCGCCAGCTCGGACTGCCGGAAGACGTGGTCATGCGCCAGCCGTTCCCCGGGCCGGGCCTTGCGGTGCGACATCTCGGCGCCGTGAGCCGCAAAACGCTCGACATCCTGCGCGACGCCGACGAGATCGTCGTCGACGAAATCAAGAAGGCGGGGCTCTACTACAAGATCTGGCAGACCTTCGCGGTCTTTCTGCCGCTGCGCACGGTCGGCGTGATGGGCGACGAACGCACCTACGACTACGTCATCGCGATCCGCGCGGTCGAGAGCTCCGACGGCATGACCGCCGACTGGGTGCCGCTCCCGGCCGATCTGCTCGGGCGGATCTCCTCGCGCATCATCAACGAGGTCAACGGCGTGAACCGCGTGGTCTACGACATCACGAGCAAGCCGCCCGGGACGATCGAGTGGGAGTAAACGCCGCATGCGGATCATAGCCGGAACTGCGCGCAACATCGAACTGGCCGTTCCCCCCGGAATCGGAGTGCGTCCGACGGCGGGGCGCGCCCGCAAGGCGCTTTTCGACAGCATCGGAAATCGCCTGGCGGGAGGTGCTGTTCTTGACTTGTGCGCTGGCTCCGGCGCTCTTGCGCTGGAAGCGGCGAGCCGCGGCGCGGCGGCGGCGACACTGGTCGAAGCGGATCCGCGCCACGTCCGGGTGATCGAAGAGAACATCGCCAGGATGGAAAAGGCGGGAGTCCGTTGTGGATTCCGGGTGGTCAACAGCCACATCGAAACGGTCGCGTCCTACGCCGGACTCTGCGGAAAGCCGGACGTGATATTCGCCGATCCCCCCTATGCGGAGTCGGCGGAACTGTTCCGAAAACTTCTTGCGGACAGCCACTTCACCGAATTTGCCGCCGGAGCGCTGCTGATCTGGGAGATTCCGGACATGCCCGGCAGTGTCGGGCTGTTCCTCGACACGCCCCTCCTCGCAAAACAGCAGCTCCGCAAATTCGGAGGGACCGATTTTCTGCTCGGGGAGATAGTGGCATGACCAACCGTTACCGCTGGCGCTTTGCGTCGGACGCCGTGCGCGCCGAACTTGGAGAATTCCCTGAAACCATGCTTGAAACCGGCGAGGAGGTCAAATCCAATCCGGTCAGACGCGTGGTGCGCGCGGGCGATTATTTTCTGAAGTGCGATCTGCGCGGCGCAGGAAGGTTCCGCCGCGAATGGAGGGGGGCGGAGCTGCTCCGGGAGAGCGGAATTCCGGTGGTCGAGTATCTCGCCTGCGGTGAATCGCCGAACGGAGGCTGCCTTGTCACGCGGGCGCTGCCGGATTCGGAATCGGTCGGGGAGTACTACTGGCGGAAATTCGTGCGCGGCGGGGAAGACCCTGAGCCGTTTCTCAAACGCTTTGCGCCGTTCGTGCGGAAGATTCTCGAATCGGGTCTTTTCCACCCGGATTTTCACATCGGCAACATTCTCTGCGACAAGCGGAACGGCTCCTTTGTGATGGTCGACGCCATGGGAATTCGCCGGGCGACGCTGTGCGACCGACTCTTCCGGATGTACCGCATGCGGCGCATCCCGATGGAGCTGCGCGAACCGCTCGGCCGCGAGCGGATGATTGCGCTGATCGGGGAGTGCGGCATCCCCTCCCCCGCAGAGTTTTTCGACCGCGCCCTCGACCGAGAGGCGGACGCGCTGTGGAACGAGTGGCCGAAACGGCGGCGGCAGATCCTCGCGGGATATCCGAAATTCACGCGCCGCATCGACGGGATTCTCCACACGGTCGATCCGCTGCGGCGCATCGAGGAAAACGTGGACTGCGTGGTCATTGAAGATGAGGAGCCGGAGCTGCTCGAAAAGATGTTTCTTGCACATTTTTTTCTTCAGCTCGCCCTGATTCCGCACCGGCGGGCGGCGGCCTACGATCCGGAGAACGGCAGACTTTATCTCGAACCGGTTCCGGGAGGGGCGGTTCCGGCCCGCGCGGGGGATCAGGAGGAACGCATGGCGGCCTTCGACCTCACCTCCGGCCTGACCGACTGGATCAGCGGCGGGAAGGGAAAAGGAAAAGAAAACGAAAACGTCCGTTTCTTCAATCTGAAACGGATCGCAAAATTCATGTAGCCCGGAAAAGGAGTGCCGTCCCATGCTCGCGAAGACATTTTCCGCCGCCGTCATCGGCATCGACGCCTACCCGGTTGAGATCGAAGTCAACGCCGCCGTCTCGGAGAAGAGCGCCGGAAGTGAAAACGCCGTCTCGATCGTAGGACTGCCGGACATGGCGGTGAAAGAGAGCCGCGACCGGGTTCGTTCGGCGATTCTCTCGTCCTGTTTTCAGCCGCCGAAGGGGTTTACGGTGGTGAATCTCGCTCCGGCTGACCTGCGCAAGGAGGGGGGAGCCTTCGACCTCGGGATCGCACTCGGGATGCTGGCCGCGACCGGAACGATTCCGCCGGAGACGCTGGCCCGGTACGCCGTGATCGGCGAACTTGCACTCGACGGAACGGTCCGCCCGGTCCGGGGTGCGCTTCCGATCGCGGACCGGCTCGCGCGGCTGAACCGGTTTGCGGGGCTGATCGTGCCGCGCGAAAACGCGGAGGAGTCGGCGCTCGCGACGGGAGGCAGAATGCCGGTATACGCGGCGGGATCACTCCGTGAAGCGGTCTCAATCCTGATCGACGGCAACGCGCCGCCATGCCGGGCGGATCTGGGTGAATACATCGGGAAATCCACCGGGCGCGAACCGGATTTCAGCGAAGTCAAGGGGCAGATGCTCGCGCGCCGCGCGATGGAGATCGCCGCCGCGGGCGGACACAATCTTCTGCTGAACGGCAGCCCCGGAACCGGAAAATCGATGATCTCGATGCGGCTGCCGGGCATCCTCCCGCCGATGACGCTGGAGGAGGCGCTTGAAACGAGCCGGATCCACAGTGTGCTCGGACTGCTCTCGGACGGGCAGCCGCTGCTGAATCGCCGTCCGTTCCGCGCGCCGCATCACACGATCAGCGACGTCGGATTGATCGGGGGCGGACGCGACCCGAAACCGGGGGAAATCAGCCTCGCCCACAACGGCGTACTCTTTCTCGACGAGCTGCCGGAATTCAAGCGCAACGTGCTCGAAGTGCTGCGCCAGCCGCTTGAAAACGGCGTGATCACGGTCAGCCGCGCGGCGGGGAGCTGCACATTTCCGGCGCGGTTCATTCTCTGCGCGGCGATGAACCCCTGTCCCTGCGGGCGCGGGGAATACGAACTCGGCTGCACCTGCAAACTCGAGGAGAAACGGCGCTACCAGAAGCGGATCTCCGGTCCTCTGCTCGACCGCATCGATCTGCTCGTTCCGGTCCGGCAGCTTTCGCCGGAGGAGCTCATGGCCGCGCCGGAAGGCGAATCGAGTGAGACCATCCGCCTTCGGGTCGTGAAAGCGCGCGAAATCCAGCGGGAACGGCTCGGAAAATTCGGGCTTTACTGCAACAGCCAGATGAGCAGCCGCGATCTGCAGGAGTTCTGCCGTCTCGCGCCGTCGAGTGCACAGCTGCTGCGCGCGGCGATCGCGAAATTCAAACTCAGCCCGCGCGCCTATGACCGGATTCTGAAGGTTGCCCGCACGATCGCGGATCTCGCCGGGAGCGCGGCGATCCGCGACGAACACATCTTCGAAGCGATCAACTACCGGAAATCCCCCCTCGGGGCGGAGTGAGCCGCCGACTCTCCGCGCGCCCTCTCCGTTCCGGGGTCAGAGCAGATTCACGGCCTCGATCTCCGAGATGGCACTCTCGTCCATTCCGGCCGCGGCGAGAAACTCGGCAATGAGTTCGGTCTTGCCGCGGCAGTAGGCGTCGACATCGTCCGGGTGGAGGGCGGCAAGTTCAAATTTACGCGCTGAATAGCGTTCGGCATCATAAGGATGCGAACGCAGATAGTCGCGCAGTTTCAGATGGTTCTCCACGGCGGGCATGCCGTCACGACAGACGTAGAGGTTGTGGGAAAAATCGAGGTGCGGCGACCGGGTAAACGCCTCCCGCCACGGAATACCGAGATCGCCCCTGCGCTGAAACCCGAGCGTCTCAAGCCGGGAGGCGGCCTCGCCGAACTCCTCCCAGTTCGTCAGAATCACGTCGGCGTCGATGACCGGTTTGGCGGAGAGGCCGGGGACGGCGGTGCTGCCGACATGCTCGATCCGACAATTGATTCCTTCGAGAGCGCCGGCGACAAACTGCCTGAGGCTCTCGAACATCTCCATCCACTCCGGGCGGTACAACACCACTTCAACTGCCATTTTCTCCTCCGGGCCGGGGTTCCAACTTCCGATTGTTTTTTACAATAGAACCGCTCGGGCCGGAAAGCAAGAAAATTTTGCAAAAACCCCGGAAAAAAACGCCCGGCGCCCCCCTGTCCGCGCTTGCAAATCCGCACGGTCTGCCGTATAGTACAGCATGACGGAACCTGCGGAAAAATCGAAAATCAGCGCGATGGAGAAGGCGATGCGGCTGCTCTCCCGCCGGGCGCTGACCGAGCGGGAACTCCGGACGAAACTCGGTGCGGCCGGATATGCGTATCCGGAAATTCGCGAAACGGTCGCGGAGTGCCGCCGCCGCGGCTTCGTCAACGACGAACAGTTCGCCGCCGACTACACGGAAATCCTCGCCGCGCGCGGGCTCGGCGGACGCCGAATCCAGCTCGCACTTGGAAAACGCGGAATCCCGCGGCAGCTCCAGACCCGGCCGCTCGAAGAAGCCGCCGAAGGCGAAGCGCAGCGCGCCCGCGAAGCGCTCGAATACAAACTCCGGCTGCTTTCGCGGGAAACGGATCCGCGTAAAAAGCGGGAGAAGGCGTTCCGGTTTCTCATCAGCCGGGGCTTTTCCTGCGACAGCTGCCGGGCGGCGCTCGACGAAATCGACTTCAACCATTGAAAGGAAATCGTTTCATGCGAAAGTACACTCTGTTCCTGACAGCCCTGCTGTGCGCCTTCACGCTCACGGCGGAGAAGATCGACTGGAAGAAGGCCGAAGAGGTCCAGACAGGCGTCCGACTCGTCAAGTTCGAGCGCAGGGAGCCGCGGTTGATGAAGATCAATCTCATGCGGATCGACCTGCGGACACCGGGGCTTGAATTCACCGGCAGCGCCCGCGACGCCGACTGGGGCAAGCCGATGCCCGATTACGAAAAGGCCGTGATCCGGACCAAACGAATCCGGACCCGTGATTTTATGCTCAACGCGCGAAAACCCGTGAAGGAAGGCGGACTCGGCCTCAACATGATCGTCGCGGCGAACTCCGCCCCGTGGTGGCCATGGGAACCCCCATATACACACAAATACGCCCATCCCGCCGGACTCGGAATCCTGAACGGCGAGGTCATCTGCGACACGAAGCCGCACAACGCCGTATTCGTCGTATATGAGAACGGGGAAGTCGATATCGTATCCTCTGTTCCGGAAAAGGATTACAAAAAAATCCGGGTCGCCGCCTCCGGGTTCGCCATCATCATGAAGGACGGGAAAATCCTCCCCGGCGGCGGCTACGAGAAAAATCCGATGCCGCGCATCGCCTACGGGCTCTCGAAAAACCGCCGCTATCTCTACATCATCACCGTCGATGGACGTCAGAAGGGGTGGAGCATGGGCGCGACCGGCCCCGAAACCGCCGCATTTCTCGAAGACGCCGGCGCTTACGATGCGATCAACATGGACGGCGGCGGCTCGGCCACGCTCTGCTACTGGGACGAAAAGGAAGGCAGACCCGTCACCGTCAACCGGCAAACCGAAAGCGGCTATCAGCGACCCGTCGGCTCCAACATCGGCATCTGGCTGAAACCTTGATCCCCACGTATTCTGGCGGCGACCCGGCTTCGCCGCCCTGTTTCATCTCCGGAGTGCCATCGATAGCATTTTTTTGACAAAAAAAAGCGTCCCGCACTTGCTTTTCCGGAAATCGGGCGTATTGTAATCAATGCCAACGATGGCATAAAAGCTGAGGAACGGAAAGGAATCGAATGGCGGCGACGCTGAAAATGGTGGCGGAAAAGGCGGGAGTATCGATCCGCACCGCAGGTCGGGCGCTTTCCGGGACCGGTCCGGTGAAGGCGGAAGTGGCGCGTCGCGTGCTCACGGCGGCGCGGGAACTGCATTATGTGCCGAACGCGGCGGCGCGGAGTCTCAAACAGCGCGCGAGCCGGATCGTCGGGGTGATCTGCGAAACGAATCTTCAGAACGAGTGCGGAGTGCGCCGGATCAGTCTGCTCGAAGGGGCGCTGCGGAATGCGGGGCGCCACACGCTGCTCGGAGCGCTGCCGGAGACGGAGGAGAAACTGGGGAAACTTCTGCGCAGCTGGACCGGCATTGTGGAGTCGGTGATCTTTCTGGCGTGGAATCGAGCCTGGAATACGGAGAAGCTCCACTCTTTGCCGATCCGGTTTCTCTTCATCGACTGCGAGCTTGAATGCGCAAAGTTCGACCGGCTCGAAACCGACCGGACGAGCGGAGTCGCCGCGGCGGTGACGGAACTGCTCCGGGCGGGTCGGAAGCGAATCGCCCGGGTCGGCACCGACAATGCCGCCGGACGCCGGGCGGGATTCGAAAAGGCGCTGGGAGGAGCCTCCCCCGGCGTGGCAAGCACCTTCATCGTCAGCAACGGTCTTGAGTTTGCCGACGGCTTTGCGGCGGGTGGAGCGCTGGAGGAGTTCGGCGCGGACGCGGTGTTTTTCGACACGGACCGCATGGCGCTGGGCTTCTACCGGTACGCGAGTGAAAAGGGGATTTCGATTCCGGGAGAGATCGCGGTGGCGGGATTCGACGACGACGCGGCGGGCGCATTCGCGATTCCGGCCCTGACGACGGTCGCGCATCCGCTGGCCGAGACGATCGAACGCGCCGTCGAAAAGGTGCTCGCTCCGGCGGAATCGGAACCGGAATTGATCGTCTATCCCGCGCGGCTGATCCGTCGGGAAAGCATAGGATCTGCAACAAACCCCTACCAACAGGAGACAGGGAAATGAAAAAACGTTACTGCATCGTCGGGACCGGCGGCCGGTCGGAAATGTACATCAAAGCGATTCTGAACACCTTCCCGGAACAGGCGGAACTGGTCGGACTGTGCGACTCGAACCAGAAGCGGATGGATTTCTACAACAAAGTCGTTCTCAAGAAATACTGCAACAATCATCCTGACCTGCCGACCTACAAGGCGCAGGAGTTCGACCGCATGATCGCGGAGTGCAAACCCGACACCGTCATCGTCACCTCGATGGACCGGACCCACCACAAATACACCTGCCGCGCGATGGAGCTCGGATGCGACGTCATCAGCGAAAAGCCGATGACCATCGACGCCGAAAAGTGCCAGCAGATCATCGACACGAAGAAACGCACGGGGAAAAATCTCACCGTCACCTTCAACTACCGTTACGCCCCGCGCAACAGCAAGGTCAAAGAAGTTCTGAAATCCGGCGTTGTCGGGGAGATCACAAGCGTTCACTTCGAGTGGCTGCTCGACACCTGCCACGGCGCTGACTATTTCCGGAGATGGCATCGCAACAAGGTGAACTCCGGCGGCCTCATGGTGCACAAGGCGACGCACCACTTCGACCTCGTGAACTGGTGGATCGACTCCGAGCCAGTGACCGTGTTCGCCATGGGAGACCTGAAGTTCTACGGAAAAATCAACGCCGAGAAACGCGGAATCACGGAGTTTTACAGCCGCGCCCGCGGCAGCAAAATCGCCGAAAAGGATCCGTTCGCGCTGCATGTGAAGGAGAGCGACGAGAACCTCATGGGTCTCTATTACAACGCGGAGGACGAGGACGGGTACTACCGTGACCAGAGCGTCTTCGGCGACGGCATCAGCATCGAGGACAACATGGGCGTGATGGTGCGTTACAAGAACAATGTGGTCATGACCTACTGTCTCTGCGCGCACTGTCCGTGGGAAGGATACCGCGTGGTGTTCAACGGCACGAAGGGGCGGCTCGAATTCAACGTGGTCGAGAACTCGTACTGCAAGGCCGAGGGCGAAGATTTCAACAGCTTCGGCATGCGCGAACTGGGCCAGGATCGTTCGAAGCTTGTGCCGGAGATCATCTTCCAGCCGCACTGGGGCAAACCGCAGGTGATCGAATACTCGGTCGATTCGCTCGCGGGACACGGCGGCGGCGATGAGCGGCTGCTGCGCCACCTCTTCGTCGGAGTGGACGACGATCCGCTCGGGCTGGCGGCGGACTACGTCGACGGCGCGAAGTCGATTCTGACCGGCATCGGCGCGAACCTCTCCATGCAGACGGGGCTGCCCGTCAAGGTGCAGGAGCTGATCCACTGGTGATGTACGCAGCTGCAATCTCATGAGAGAGACGGCGGGTCCATGCGGAGCCCGCCGTTTTTTCATCCGGCAGGCATCCGTTTCCGGAACTCTTCGAAATATCTGACCGGTCAGGCGGTCGGTCCTGATGTGAAGGCATTCCTTCTGCAGAAGCGACAAATCGTTCACGGAATGCAGAACCATTCGCGCAGCATAGAAAAAAAACTTCTTTATTTTCCTGACATCAGGGGTTGACATGCGATTGTTTTACAGTAAATTATATGGCAGTCATAACTCACAGGAGGTAATATCATGTTTTGCAACAAGTGCGGAAAAGAAGTTGCGGACGGCGTCCAGTTCTGCCCTGCCTGCGGAAATGCAATGCAGAATCAACAATCCGCCCCCAATGCGCAGCAGACGGTTGTCATTGTTCAGCAGCAGACAACTCCTCCGAAATCAAGGACGGCGTACATCCTTCTGGCATTCTTCCTCGGCAGCCTCGGCATTCACAACTTTTACGCGGGACGCACGGGGTGCGGAGTTGCGCAGCTGCTGATCACGCTTCTCTCCTGTGGAACTCTGAGCGGAATCTCCGGACTCTGGGCGCTCATTGAAATGTTCACGGTTTCGCGCGACGGCCACGGAGTTCCCATGCAGGGCGGCGGCGTGCTGCTTGCCGTGATTCTCGTCATCGTCTGGCTGGTACTGGTAATCCTCCTGCTCGGAGTCGGAATGCTGCTTCCGGCCTTGAACAGCGCCAGGGGGCGTGCTCAATGCATATCCTGCTCGTCAAATATGAGGCAGATCGGACTGGGGTTGGTGCAATATGCCGGTGATTTTGACAGCAGATTCCCGGTACAGGACAATGCCCGCGGCCTGGAGGCGCTGCGGTCGACAGGAGTGCTGACGGATCATGCAGTCTATGTCTGCCCCTCGTCCACGACAACGGCGGGATCGGGAGAGGAACCGCTGACCGATGCGAACTGTGATTACATCTATCTCGGCGGCTTGTTCGATACTGACTGGACCCAGGATTGCCCGATCGTCATTGAGCGGCCGGGAAGTCATGTCGGCAATTCCGTCAATATCCTTTATGCGGGGGGATATGTCAACACCATCACGCTGCCGGATTCGGTTCAAACCGTCACGGAACTTCTCGAATATCTGGCTGACGAGGCGACCGACCCCAAAGTGGAAAAGTTCCTCAAAACGAAGCAGCAGACGGTCTTCTGATCCGACCATACACGGACTTGTCGCAACAGCGGGAATATTTCTCCCGCTGTTTTTTTTGTGTTCCGGACGGTCTTTTTCCCTTCCCGCCTCCCCGCCTTCCCCGCTTCCCGGCGTCAGGAATCATCCCTGTTTTGATAAATTTTTATCAATCGGCAGCTCACGCGAACCACGCGGATCCAAAACTTTGATATTTTTTTATCAATTGACATTGAAGGAGTTGCAAATCGAAATATTTTTGTAAAAAAATCGGGAGTTTCCGGAAGGGACGCTTGAAATCGGAAATTTCGGCGCTATTTATTAAAGAAGCCCGAAATGATCAATTTCACAGGAGAACAAACATGAGCTGTCAGTGCCAGTGCGCCGCCACCTCCCCGACCCGGACTCCGGAGGATGCGGCGAAATTCGACGAACTCGGACGTTTCATCGCGTCGCTGAATGTGGATGCCATCCCGGACCGCAGGCGCGGTTACCTGATTCAGATCCTGCATCGCGCGCAGAGCATTTTCGGATACCTCCCCGAAGAGGTCCAGGAGTTCGTCGCCAGAGCACTGAACATCTCGCGCGCCGAAGTGTACGGCGTCATCAGTTTCTACAGCTATTTCACCGACAAACCGGTCGGCCGCTACAAAATCAACGTCTGCACCGGAACCGCCTGCTTCGTGAAGGGCGCGCCGAAGGTGCTCAACGAGTTCAAGGCCCGGCTCGGAATCAAGGAGGGCGAAAGCACTCCGGACGGCAAATTTTTCCTCGGCGCGCTGCGCTGCGTCGGCGCATGCAGTCTCGCGCCCGTGGTCATGGTCAACGACAAGGTCTACGGCAACATGACCGCCGACAAAGTCGCGGATATCCTCAAGGAGTGCGGAGAGTGATTTTTCCGTACCGATCCGCGCTTTTTTCTCGATGAATCAAAAAAATGCAACCATTTCTGGAGTAGCTTTTTATGAAAATTGAATCCCCCGTACAACTCGCGGAGACCGCCGGGCAGCTGAACTCGCGTCCCCGTCCGCCGATGAAACTGCTCGTTTCGCTCGGCACCTGCGGCATCGCCGCCGGAACCCAGCCCGTGCTCAAGGCGATCAAGGACGAGATCACGGAACGCCGCCTCGAAAACGCGATCGAAGTCAGCGAAGTCGGCTGCATGGGGCTCTGCTACGCCGAGCCGGTCATCATGCTTCTCGACCGCGAGTCGGGCAAACGGCTGATCTACGGAGATGTGACGCCGCAGCAGATTCCGGCGATTCTCGCCGCCGGAACCGACGCCCCCGCGACCGGGACCCGCACGATCGAACGAAACTGGTACTATCCCGAGAGCGAGACCCCGGCCGACGGGGAATTCCAGGCGCGCATCGTGCTGCGGAACACCGGGCGGATCAACCCGGAAAACATCGAAGAGTACATCGCCGAAGGCGGTTACACGGCACTCGCCAAAGTGCTGACCGAAATGAAGCCGCAGGATGTGATCGACCTCATCACCGCATCCGGGCTGCGCGGGCGCGGGGGCGGCGGCTTCCCGACCGGACGCAAATGGCAGTTCGCCGCAAATCAGCCCGCCGGGGAGAAGTTCATTATCTGCAACGCCGACGAGGGCGACCCTGGCGCGTTCATGGACCGCGCCGTTCTGGAGGGGGATCCGCACACGGTGCTCGAAGCGATGGCGATCGGCGGATATGCGATCGGCGCCTCGACCGGCGTCATCTACATCCGCGCGGAGTATCCGCTCGCGGTGAAACGGCTCGAAATCGCGATCCGGCAGGCCGAAGAACGCGGACTGCTCGGAAAAAACCTCTTCGGCAGCGGGTTCGACTTCAAGATCGAAATCAAATTCGGCGCTGGCGCATTCGTCTGCGGCGAGGAGACCGCGCTCATCCACTCGATCGAAGGCAAACGCGGCGAACCGACCGTCAAGCCCCCCTTCCCCGCGGTCGAGGGGCTCTGGAAACGGCCGAGTGTGGTCAACAACGTTGAAACTTATGCGAACATCTGCGCGATTGTGCGCAAAGGCGCGGAGTGGTTCCGCTCGATCGGCACCCAGGGATCGCCCGGCACAAAGGTGTTCGCGCTCGCGGGCAAGGTTGCGAAGGTAGGCCTCGTCGAAGTCCCGATGGGCAGCACGCTGCGGGAGATCATCTTCGGCATCGGCGGCGGCATCAAGCACGGCCGCGAGTTCAAGGCGGTTCAGACCGGCGGCCCCTCCGGCGGCTGCATCACGAAACAGCATCTCGACCTCGGGATCGACTACGAGTCGCTCAAGGGAATCGGTTCGATGATGGGTTCCGGCGGCATGATCGTCATGGACGAGGATGACTGCATGGTGAATATCGCGAAGTTCTTCCTCGAATTCACGCTCGACGAGTCTTGCGGAAAGTGCACGCCGTGCCGCATCGGCAACCGGCGGCTCTACGAGATGCTCGAAGACATCACGAACGGGCTCGGCACGGTCGAGACGATCGAAAAACTCAAGACGCTCTCGGCGACGATCAAGGACACCGCGCTCTGCGGCCTCGGCCAGACCTCGCCGAACCCCGTGCTCTCGACGCTGAGCAACTTCGAGGAGGAATATCTCGCGCACGTGAAGGAGTCGCGCTGCCCGGCGGGCGTCTGCGTGAAACTCGTTCATTACACCATCACCGACAAGTGCGTCGGCTGCGGGCTCTGCGTCCGCCACTGCCCGGCGAACTGCATCTCCGGCGAACGGAAGATGCGGCACGAGATCGACCAGTCCCGCTGCCTGAAGTGCGGCGCGTGCTACCAGGTCTGCAAGTTCCACGCAGTGGAAAAACATTGAGCAATCCGCCGGAAAGGATAACCCTGATAAATGAAGATCAATCTGAAAATCAATGACTCCCCGGTCTCGGTCGAGGCCGGCACGACGATTCTGGAAGCGGCTGAACAGCTTGACATCCACATTCCGACACTCTGCCACTTGAAGATGGACTGCCTGCAGATCGAACACCGTTCCGGCTCATGCCGCGTCTGCGTGGTCGAAGTCAAGGGGCGGCCGAACCTCGCCCCGGCGTGCAGCACGCCGGTCGCGGAGGGAATGGAAGTTCACACAAACACACTGCGCGCAATCAACGCGCGCCGCACGATCCTCGATTTGCTGCTCTCGGATCACCCGAAGGACTGCCTCATCTGCCCGAAAAACCTGAACTGCCAGCTCCAGGCGCTCGCACAGGAACTCGGGCTCCATCATCTGCTCTACAAAGGGGAGCAGTCTACTTACAACAAGGATCTTTCGAGCAACGCGATCGCCCGCGACCTCGACAAGTGCATCATGTGCCGCCGCTGCGAAACGGCATGCAACGTGATCCAGACGGTCGGGGTGCTCTCGGGCGTCGGACGCGGATTCGAGGCGGTGGTCGCTCCGGCGGGGCTCAAGCCGCTCGTCGAAACCGAGTGCGTATTCTGCGGGCAGTGCGTGCAGGCGTGCCCGGTCGGCGCGTTGAGCGAAATCGACTACAAGTACCCGGTCTGGCGCGCGCTGAACGATCCGACCAAGACCGTCGTCGTGCAGACCGCTCCGGCCGTTCGCGTCGCCATCGGCGAGGAGTTCGGGCTCGCGCCCGGCTCGATCAGCACCGGCAAAATGGTCGCGGCGCTGCGCAAGCTCGGATTCGACAAGGTGTTCGACACCGATTTCGCGGCTGATTTGACGATCATGGAGGAAACGAGCGAACTCATCGAGCGGATCAAGGAGAACAAGAATCTGCCGATTCTCACGAGCTGCTGCCCGGGCTGGGTCAAATTCCTTGAGCACCAGTTCCCGGATCTGCTCTACATGCCGTCGACCGCAAAGTCGCCGCAGCAGATGTTCGGCGCGATCGCAAAAAGCTACTACGCGGAGAAGATCGGCGTGAAGCCGCAGGATATCATCGTGGTTTCGGTCATGCCGTGTCTCGCGAAGAAGTATGAAGCGTCACGGCCGGAGTTCAGCCACGACGGCGTCCGTGACGTGGACATCGTGATCTCGACCCGCGAACTCGCAGACATGATCCGCGAAGCGGGCATCCAGTTTGCGGAACTTGACGATCAGCCGTACGACTCCCCGCTCGGCGATTCGACCGGCGCGGCCGTGATCTTCGGTGCGACCGGCGGCGTGCTCGAGGCGGCGCTGCGCACGGCGGCCGACTGGCTCGCGAAGGAGGATCTGCAGGAGATCGATTTCAAGGCGGTCCGCGGCATCAAGGGGATCAAGGAGGCGACCGTCACCATCGCCGGACTCGAACTGCGCGTGGCGGTCTGCTCCGGCCTCGGCAACGCCCGCAAGCTGCTCGAGAAGATCCGGCAGGGCAAGGCGAATTATCAGGCGATCGAAATCATGGCCTGCCCCGGCGGCTGCCTGAACGGCGGCGGCCAGCCCTACCATCACGGTCACGGGAAAATCCTCGTCAAACGCATGGAGGCGATCTACGAGGACGACCGCAATCAGCCGATTCGGAAGTCACACCAGAATCCGGCCATCCAGCAGCTCTACGCCGAATATCTCGGGGAGCCGGGCAGTCACTTCGCGCACAAGCTGCTGCATACGCACTACTTCGACCGTTCCAAAAAGTGAAAGGCAACGACCGCGCCCCGGAGTTCCGAGCAGGGATTCCGGGGCGTTTTTTTTCAGCGCCAGAGCGCGGCGAGGAAACTGCGGAAAGCGGAGGGAAGCGCGAGTTCCGCCTCGAATCCGGCCCGCCTCACCCAGAAAAAAACGTCGGGCATGGCCGCACATTCAACGCGAAACGCGGTCATGTTCCACTGCCGGTGGGTGAAGATGTGCCTTCCCTCCCCCGCCGGAGCGATGGATTTCGGGGCGAGATTCCACTCCTCCGCGAGCGCGGACACGGCGGATTCGGAAAGCGTCCCGGCGACGTTCGGCAGCTCCCACATCCCGGCAAGAAGTCCGCTCTTCGGACGGCGGTGGAACGCGGCGAAGTCGCCGCATCGCAGCAGAAATACGGTAAGCGCGTCCTCGCGGCGCGGTTTCTTCGCACTTTTCACGGGGATCTCCCGCACCGCTGCTTCGCGCCGGGCACGGCAGAGTTGTTTCCACGGGCATGCGTCGCAAAGCGGCTCCCCGTTCGGCAGGCAGACGAGCGCGCCGAGCTCCATCAGCGCCTGCGTGAAGTCACTGCAGCGTCCGACCGGGTAGATTCTGCGCAAAGCATCCGAGACCGCCGCTTTCACCGCCGGGCGGGAAACATCCTCGCGGCAGGCCGTGAGCCGCGCGACCACACGCAGAACATTGCCGTCCACGGCCGGTTCCGGCTGCGAAAACGCGATCGAGGCAATCGCTCCGGCCGTGTAATCGCCGATCCCCGGCAGCGACAAAAGCTCCTCGCGCGAAGCGGGAAACCGCCCGCCGAAATTCGAGACGATCCGCTGTGCCGCTTTCTTGAGATTCCGCGCACGGCTGTAATACCCGAGTCCCTCCCAGAGTTTCATAAGCCGCCCGTCATCGACCTCCGCGAGAGACGCGACATCGGGGAGTTCATGCAGAAATCGTTCGTAATAAGGCTTTACCGCCTCGACACGCGTCTGCTGGAGCATGATCTCCGAAATCCAGACGCGATACGGGGTCGGTTCTTCGCGCCAGGGCAGCGTCCGCCGGTTCGCGTCGTACCAGGCGAGCAGCGGGGCTGCCGCCGCCTCCGGAATCTCCAGCGTCATCGGAACAGCGCCCGGAGGCTCTTCACCTTCGCCGTCACATCCCGGGCCTGCGTGATCTCGGTCACCATCGCGATATGGCGGGCTCCGGCTTTCACGAGTTCCGGGATGTGGCGCGCCTTGATTCCCCCCATGACGGAGAAGGGAACGTAGACATAGGGGCGGATCGCCTTCATCGCCTCGACCCCGAGCGGCTCGTAACCGACCTCCTTGGTCTGCGTCGGATAGATCGGACCGATGTTGATGCAGTCGGCCCCCTCGCGCTGCGCGCGCAGCGCCTCCTCGAGATTGTGGGTTGAGTTGCCGATCCAGAGCGACTCCGAAAGCGTCCGAGCCGCCGCGATCGGCAGATCGTCCTGCCCGAGGTGAACCCCGTCGGCATTCGCGGCGACGGCGACGTCGGCATGATCGTCGATGATGAGCAGAATTCCAAACTCGTTGGCGATGCTCCGGCAGCGGACGGCGAGTTCATAGAGCGCCTTCTTTCCCAGATGCTTCTCCCGAAGCTGAACGACCTTCGCACCGCCTTCGGCGACGGCGCGGAAGATCTCCTCAACCGGCCGCCCGAGGCAGAACTCCGAAGAGATCACCGGATAGATGTCCGCAGACTCGAACGCGGCACGTTTTTCGACGCGCGTACCAAAACAGGATTTCAACATGATGCCTCCTCTTTCTTCTTGAACCGGGGACACTCCCCCATCGGATCCGCGGCGTGACCGTCGACGCCGCAGAGGGTCTTGAACGGATGTTCGATGAAGTATACGCAGTTCCGGCAGAAACGGCCGTAACCGTCGCCGGGCGTGAGATCGGCCTTCGCCTCAGGCGGCGCCGACTCTCCGAGCAGTGCGGCGAGCCGGTCGGCGGTGGAGTTTTTTTTCTCCGCGCCGCCTTCGACGGGTTTCCCGAGTTCCGCGCCGCAGAGAGCGCAGACCAGAACCTTCCCGACCAGGGAAAAACCGTCCATTTTGTTCTTCGACTTCACGATACTCCGCTCGCCGCAGCGGGGACACACGATCGACTCTCCTTCGCGCATACCTTCTCCTGTGCCAGATTGTCACGGTTTCCGGGACAATCTGTCCCGGCGCCGCCCGTTTTTTCCTTCGGACTGCCTTCCTCGGATAAGGTACACCGCATTCCATTTTTTACAAGCGCCTCACCCGGAGACGGAGCGGGAAAACTGGCATGTTTCCTGCTAACAACACAACTGTGACTTTCTGGAAGGAGAAACAATTATGAATATGGAAAAGCTGACGAACAAAACCCGTGAGGCACTTCTGGAATCCCAGAACATCGCCGTCGGGAACCGCAATACCGAATTGCGGAACATCCACGTTCTCGCCGCGCTCATGCGGCAGGAGGACGGACTTGTGCCCTCACTGCTCGAAAAACTCGGAGTGAGCCGCAAGCTCTTCAACACCCAGGTCGACGAGGCGCTCGCAAAGCTGCCGACCGTCCAGGGTTCGGAACAGCAGGTCTACCAGTCGCGTGAATTCAGCACGCTGCTGGTCGACGCCGCGCGCCAGGCCGAGTCGATGCAGGACGAATATGTGAGCGTCGAACATCTGCTTCTGGCGATGTTCCAGGCGACCGGCTCGAGTGCGCTGGAGCTGCTGACCAAAGCGGGGCTCACCGCCGACAAAGTGCTTCAGGCTCTGCAGAGCGTCCGAGGCAACCAGCGTGTGACCTCGGCCGATCCGGAAGGAACGTTCGAGGCTCTGAAAAAATATTCGCGCGACCTCACGCTCATGGCCATGCAGGACAAACTCGATCCCGTGATCGGCCGTGATGAGGAGATCCGCCGCGTGATTCAGATTCTTTCGCGCCGCACCAAGAACAACCCGGTGCTGATCGGCGAACCCGGCGTCGGCAAAACCGCCATCGTCGAGGGGCTTGCGCGACGGGTCGTACGCGGCGATGTGCCCGAGAACCTCAAGAATCGCCAGGTCGTCGCGCTCGACATGGGCGCGCTGATCGCCGGCGCGAAATACCGTGGTGAATTTGAAGAGCGTCTGAAAGCCGTGCTCAAGGAGGTTACCGCCTCCGAAGGCAAAGTCATCCTCTTCATCGATGAGCTGCACACCGTCGTCGGGGCGGGCGCTTCCGAGGGTTCGATGGACGCGGGCAATCTGCTCAAGCCGATGCTCGCACGCGGTGAACTTCACTGCATCGGCGCAACCACGCTTGACGAGTACCGCAAGTACATCGAGAAAGACGCCGCGCTTGAGCGCCGGTTCCAGTCCGTTCTGGTCAATCCGCCGAGCGTCGAGGATACGATCTCGATTCTGCGTGGCTTGAAAGAGCGTTATGAGCTGCACCATGGCGTGAAGCTGCGGGACAGCGCGCTCGTGGCAGCCGCCGTGCTTTCGGACAAGTACATCGCCGACCGGTTCCTGCCGGACAAGGCGATCGACCTCGTCGACGAAGCCGCGGCCGCGCTGCGCACCGAGATCGACAGCTCCCCGGAGGAACTCGACGAAAACGAGCGGCGCGTCATGCAGCTCGAAATCGAAATCACCGGGCTCAAACACGAGAAGGATTCCGCCTCGATCAAGCGGCGCGAAAACCTCGAAGCCGAAGTCGCGGAGCTGAAAACCGAAGGCAAGGCGCTCCGGGCCCGTTATGAGAACGAGAAAAAGGCGATCACCGATCTGCGTACGTTGCGCGAATCGCTCGATACCGCACGCGCCAAACTCGACAAGGCCACGCGCGAATACAACTATGAGGAAGCTGCGAAACTCCAGCACGGCATCATTCCGGGCATCGAGCGCCAGATTGCCGACGCCGAGAAGAAGATCAAGGAGTCGGGCGAATCGCGGCTGCTCAAGGAGGAGGTCGACGAAGAGGATATCGCCGCGATCATCAGCCGCTGGACCCACATCCCGGTTGCGAAGCTCGTCCAGAGCGAGAAGGAGAAACTTCTCGCACTCTCGGGCCGTCTGCACGAACGGGTGGTCGGCCAGAGCGAAGCGGTTTCTGCGGTTTCCGACGCGGTACTGCGCGCACGTGCCGGACTCAAGGATCCGAACCGCCCGATCGCAAGCTTCATCTTCCTCGGACCGACCGGTGTGGGCAAAACCGAGCTGGCCAGAACGCTTGCCGCGGATCTTTTCGATGATGAGCGGGCGATGGTGCGGATCGACATGTCCGAGTACATGGAAAAATTCAGTGTCTCGCGTCTGCTCGGTGCGCCTCCAGGCTACGTCGGCTATGAGGAGGGCGGCCAGCTCTCCGAGGCGGTGCGGCGTCGTCCGTACTCGGTCGTTCTGTTCGACGAAATCGAGAAGGCGCATCCGGATGTGTTCAACATCCTGCTGCAGATCCTTGAGGACGGCATCGTGACCGACTCGCAGGGACGCACGGTCAGTTTCAAGAACACGATCATCATCATGACCAGCAACATCGGCAGCGACCGCATCCTCGCGGCATCGGGCGACGTCGAGGCGCTGAAGGAGGACCTGATGATCGAACTGCGTCGCCATTTCCGGCCGGAGTTTCTGAACCGGATCGACGAGACACTGATCTTCCACGCCCTCACGAAGGAGGAGATCAAGCAGATCGTGGACATCCAGCTCAAGCGACTCGCGAAGCGGCTCGCCGATCAGGAGATCGGACTCGAAGTCACACCCGAAGCGAAGGAGCTGATCGCGGACGAAGGGTACGATCCGGCATTCGGCGCCCGGCCGTTGAAGCGGGCGATCATCCGGTTGGTCGAGACCCCGGTCTCACGCAAGATCATCGGCGGCGAAATCCAGCCGAACACGACGCTCGTCATCGGCCGGAAGGACAACGAGCTCACCTTCGAAACGAAGTAACCCGGCGAAATTCCTCGCGGACGGGAACGGCAGAAGCCGTCTCCGCCCGCGTTTTTTATTTCAACGCCGGATTTTTTCCATCGCGTTCCGGAAGACGATTCCGGAAAGAATCGTGACGGCCACGTCATCCAGCACCCCGAAGACCGGAATCGCATCCGGAACCAGATCGATCGGCAGAAGCACCCAGACCAGGGCGATCAGCGTCACGAGAATCACACGCGGCCAGACCGCCAGCCCCCCCAGCAATGTCTCGCAGCAGCAGAGCCGCTCATCCGGAACCAGGAAGGTTCCGCTGTCGTTGCCGGACAAGTGCATGATGCGGTACTCATAAAGAATACGTGCCGTCAGATTGGAAACAGCCTGGTGCAGTTCGGGAGATTTCCCGGATAAGCCGTATTCTCCCGCGACGATGCGGCTCACGGCCTCCTCCGACACGCGCGCATCCTCACGCCCCTGCGCGGCAATCCTCAGAATCGCCCGAAGTCCGGCTTCCTCGATCGGCGCAACCGTGAGTCTGGCAACCACATTTTCATAGTAAGCCATGCGCTCCCAGCGACAGAACTGCAGCGCCATTCCGGCAAACAGACAGAGCATCCCCGCAATCAAAAAACGGAAGGTTGCGCCCCCCTTGTCGAACACGGCGAAAAGCTCGACTGCGATCAAAAGCACCAGCAGCGCGACCCGCATCCCGAGTTTCCGGAAACTCAGCGCCAGAAGCATCACCATGAAAAACATCGTCACCTGCCAGTTTCGGAACAGATCACAGATCCAGTAAGGAATCCAATCGAGCAGACGGGCAACGCCGACGCTCCGGCCGATATTCGCAACGCCATCGATCACCGCCGAAAGCATGGAGCCGTCCTCGACCGGCGCGCTCGGCAACGAAACGATCCGCGCGATGAAGAGAAAAGCCGGCAGACACATCACGAACTGCAGCAGAAGATTCGCTCCGCGCGGCGGCCCGAAAAGCATCATCTCCCAGCAGAGCGCCGCGACGATCACAAACGCCAGCAGCAGCGTCACCATCCCCTGCTGATAGGAGAACACGCCTCCATTCTGAAAGAACGGATCACGAACCAGACAGAGAAAACCTCCCAGATAGAACACCAGCACCGCCCAGAATCTCCAGGAGCGGAAACCGGGAACCCCCTGTCCGCCGCCGGGGGATTCGTTCAACCACCGGCAGACCGGCTGCATCCAACCGGATAATTTCATTGTTCGTCTCCCTTCCATGCCCGCGTCTCCAGTTTCAGCCGCTCCGCCAGAGGAGCTTTCGTCCCGCGATAGGCTCCGTTCCAGTAGATGTCGTTATACCATGAATCCTGACCGAGCAGCGTGCCGAGTATGAATATCTTGAGTCCGACAAACGGTTTTTCCCGCCGGCCGTCGATGATGCTCCACGCCTCCTCGCGGGAATCCACGCCGGGATCATCCTCGTTGTCCGGGAAACGGGATGTGCCGCTTCCGCCTTCGAGCATCCACTTCAAGGTCAGGAGTTCCGCCTGAAACAACGCAAGCTGCGTGCGCACCTCCTTTTCCTGCGGGAGAGGTCTGCGCCGGGAATCGATCTTCGACTCCAGAAGCCGCACACTCTTCAACGCCTGATCCACGTCCAGAAGCCCGCGCTGCCAGTTTCCCACCCATTGCCCCTGCCTGAGTTGTCTGAAGAATTCAGGGCAATCAGGGAAACACCGCCGCTGCGACAGCACAAGGAAGTAACGCCACATCAGATTGTCCGGCTCGTACCCGACAAGCCGTTGAGCCAGCGAAACGCCTCCCCTCCATCCTCCCGACTCTACCGCGCCGTTTTCGCAGGAGACGAAATAAAGATAAAAGAGCGCATCATGTCCGGCCGGCAGATTTTCGCCCATCGCCTCGATCGACTGTCTCAGAATCCGGAGCGCGGCCTCGTAGTGTTCCAGCTCAAACTCTCCGCTTGCCCGCCGGTATGCCTCCAGATACGCCGAGTTTCCCGGAAAATTCGGCCCGCGATACTGCCACATGAAATGGAACGGCGGCGCCGGAACCGGTCTCGGAAAATACAAATAGACAAACCAGCCCACCGCGCACAAAGCCAGCACGATCAGCAGAATTTCAAACCGACGGTAGCGGTTCCGGGCGGAAGCGTGAAATTCAACGACCGTTCCGGAGACGTCCGCCGGCAGACAGTTTGCCACCGCGGAGAGAAATGCCGGTGAATCCGCATCGATCCTCCGCACTCCGGTCGAAATCGCCCCTTTCTCCCCGGCGTTCCGCAACTCCCCGCCGCCCGGGGCGGGAACAAAGTTCCGGTCATTGTTCATCGCTCACCTCATTGGAATCCACAGTTTTCCTATATACTCTATACTCTTCCGGGAAGTTTTACAAATCCTCCCCGGTTCCTTCCCTGGAAAATTGACACGGGCTCCTCATGATGCTATTTTAAAGGTCGTTTCAACATCAAAATCAACCGGGAGGCTGACTGTGGCCGAATATCACACCCTCGTTCTCGGCAACTCCGCGGATGCGGACGATACCGATTTTACACTTTTCGACGGCGATTATGCCGCCAATATCACCATTCTCTCCGGCGGAACGCTGCGCCTGGAGCCGGGCAGCGCCGTCTCCTCCGTCACGGTCATGGAGGAGGGAACCCTGGAACTCGCAGGCAGCGCCGAATCCGTCACGGCATCCGGCGGCACGATCCACGTCTCAGCAGGCGGCAATATCGCGCAGCTCGAACTCTTCGGCAAACCGAAGGTGAATGTCGAAAGCGGCGGAATCATCTCTTCCTTTCAGACGGAAGAGAGCGACTTCATCGGATACGACTTCCACACCTCGGTTACCGGCACCGGCGAAGACGGCGTGCTTATCGTCGCCACCCCGGAGAGTTCGTTCAACTACGACATCACGCTCCGGCAGGAGGTTGCGGCCGGTTACACCGCATTCCAGTGCAGCGTTGCGGACGGGGCCGTGCAGGAGGTGTCCTCCGGCGGCATAGCGAACTACACGACGGTTTCCGAAGGAGGAGTTCTGCAGGTCGGCAACGGCGGGAAGGCGAATGCGTCCGAAATCTCCGGCCTCCTCGAACTCGACTCCGGCGCCGTTTCCAATTACGCCACGATCGATGACGGCGGACTCCTGCATGCCGGAAGCGGTTCCCGCGTCAACAACGTCACGCTCAATCCGGGAGGCACGCTGGAACTCGATGCGAATGCAACTCTCGCCGGAGTGACCGTCACCAGCGGCCGGATCGAGGCGGCCGCCGAAGTCGCCGCCCATACTGTCGTGCTGGCACTTGTCCAGGAGGGGGCGCCGGTCACCCCGACGGAGATCGCGGAACCGCTGCTGAATGATCTTGCGCTCTTCCGGAACGTCGATCTGTGCATCACTGTCAGTTTCGACTATCAGACGCCGGGAGAGTATAAGCTCGCAGGCAACGCGGCAGGATTCACAGGTACGATCACCGTGCTGGGAGACAATCTCCTCGAACGGTACACGGAGCTTTCCGTCGGAGAAACCTTTGCGGACAACAATCTTCTGCTCTCGCTTTCGGTCGACGCCTCGAACGACCTGATTCTGACCGTCGAACGCGGCTCCGGAGAAGATGCGACACCGCCGGACCCGGTGCGCGCGCTCTCCGGATCGATCTTCGACGACAACGTTCTGCTGCTGCGCTGGCAGGAGGCCGTCGACGACACCGCCGTGGCGCAGTACGAGGTGGAACTCCTGCGGGAGAACGGTTCCAGGGCCAAACGGGTCCGAACCGACGACACCAGCTGCGTGATCGACAACCTCAAAGCCGGCAGCTATCTCTGCCGGGTCCGCGCCATCGACGAGGCCGGACAGGCCGGAGAGTGGAGCGAAACGACGATCACCGTCGTCAACGACGACGAGAAATGGAACACCGTGCCGGATGGGCCGATTCTCTCCACCGCACTCTGGGGACATGACTTTCTGCCGACCCTCTATGAATCTCCCGAACCGGCGAATCCCAACGATGTGGAAGGAATTTACTTCGCCGACGCCGAGAAACTCCTTACCGTGCGGGATCTCCCCTACTGCTGGGCCGCCGCCACGTCGAACATCCTCACCTGGAGCGGCTGGGCGGCGAACTCATCAAAAGCGTTCGCCAGCGAGGACGAAACCTTCGAACATTTCATCGCAAACTGGAAGAACGACGGCGGCGACGAACGGGACGGATTCTCCTGGTTTTTGAATGGGACGATGTCATCCGGCAACAACATCGTTCCGGTCGAGGGAGGCAACTTCTTCCCCGGGATCGACAGCAGCGACCTGCTGTTCACGGTCTCGAACAGCGAGGGAAGCGGCAACTTTGCGGAACTGCTGTGTTCGGCCTTCGCCGCCGGATACGGCGTGACGCTCGGGATCTACTCAGACGATGGAGTTTCCCATGCGATTACCGGCTGGGGATTCGAGATTGACGGGGATGATCTCTACCTCTACGTCTCCGACTCCGACAGCGACTTCTGGACCGGCAGCGCTGACCGCAGGGACGCCCCGAACCGCCTCTCGAAATATCTCCTCGACTGGGATTCTGGGGACGGACGCTATTATCTTCCGGACTATGCCGGGCTGTCAGGCATCTACCTCGGCGACTTCACGGCGCTGCGCCAGTTCGACAAGGCCATCATCGGCGGGGAAGAGTCGTTCGACGATGCGCGCCGTCTCGAATTCTCCGATGACGACACGCTTCTGCGCGCCGGAAATCTCGACGGAGAGAATGACGACGACTATTATGTGTTCTCGACCGACTTCACCGGAACGGTCGACATCCGGGTCGCCATGGAACACGCGGTTTCCTTCCTCACGGGCATCACGGTCTCGCTTTTCGACTCGGCGAAAAATCTGCTCTGGTCGGCAACGGAAGCCGCGCTCGAACAGCTTTACAGCTTCACCGCCGCAGCGGGAATGGACTATTATCTCGCGGTGTTCGGAGATGAATTCGACTCGGATGATTCACTGCCGCTGGGCATCAACGGCTATCGCATCGAACTCTCGGCAGGGCCGGAGAGAACCGCGGGAATCTCGACCGCGGACGACACCTGGCAGCAGGCCGCAACCGATGCATCGCTCTCATTCCAGCTTCCGGGCAACGCCTCGGCTCTGGAAACGACCGACCTCTTCGCCGTTACCGTCACCCCGGCCGGTACCACGGAAGAGGCCATCGTGTCGAACCGGATCGGAAAGGAGGACACAATCGATTTCCGTGCCCTCCGCTTCGATCAGGCGGGCAGTTACGACTTCATCATCAGCCCGGTATCGGAAAAACTTCAGCTCACCATCTACGAACTGCGCGACAACGGCAAACTCAAAACCGTGAAGAGCGTCACCGTCAACGCAAAGACGAAAGAGGAAAAGCGCGGCATTTTCCATTGGAATCTCGCCGCCGACACCGATTATTTTGTCGCCGTCCGTTCAACCGCGAAAACGGGCACGAACTATGAGGTCTCGCTCGGCGGCGAAGTGTTCGTAAATGCCGAACGCGGCGACGACACCTGGCAGCTCGTCACCGCCGATCCGGACTACACGATGTCGGTCAGAAAAAAGGAGGGAGCATTCACGATCCTCAACCCGCTTTCTCTCTTCAACTACAACTGGGTCGGCTTCGGAGACACGATCGACTACCGCCCGCTCGAACTGGCCGATCCGGGATGCTACAATTTCACGGTTTCAGCCCTCGAAGGGAAGGCCTCCGGACGCTTCACGCTCTGGGAGGTCCGCGATGACGGAAAACTTCGGAAGCTGTTCACCATCAACGGATCAAACAACAAGGAGACCATCCGGAACAACGTCCTGCTCGAAAGCGGACTCTATGCGGTCTCCTTCGAGTCGAGAAACTGGAAAAGCGGCCACAACACCAACTACACCGTCACCCTGGCCGGAACGGTCTTCGGCCAGGCCAATCAGCGCGATGACAACGACTGGAAGAATGCCACCTTCGTCTCCGAGGGCGAGGCCGTGCGCGAAGAGTGGGTCGGATACGGCGACCTTGAGGATTTCTTCCGGTTCGAAGTGACGGAGGAATCGCTCTGTTCACTCGATCTCTCCGGCGCAACCGGCAAAGATGCGAAGCTCACGCTTTACCGTCAGAAGATCGACGGGAAATGCAACGAGAAGAATCCGGTCCGGCTCGCCGCCCGGCGAAGCGTCGACGGAGAGGCGGAAATCACCGAACTCCTGAGCGCCGGAATCTACTACTTCGCGGTCGAGGCGCAGGGCGACGCGAAGAAGAGCGGAACGAACTATGACATCGACCTCTCGCTCGAGCGTCAGACGCCGGGGATGCTCGCCTGATCCGGACGGGCGCGCCAGAGCAGCCGGTTCGACCTGAAGAGGGGTTCGACCCGCCCCGCATCGGCGAGAAACGCCAGGGCGGAGCGAACCGTGCTGCCCGCGAGCGCATACTGCGTGAAGTCCAGTGAAAGCCCGAACTCGTCGAAGAGCCGCTGGAGGATCTCCTCGAATCCGAACGGTCCCACCCCGCACAGCGCCGTGATCCGGTCGAGCAGTGCCGTCACGGCAGACCGGTTCACGCGCACGAGCGGTCCGATGTCGGCTGTCGCCGGGGCGTGCGATGGGACGAAACAGGGAGCATCGAGCTTCTCAACTTCATCGAGCGTAGAAAGATACGCCCCAAAATCGTAGATGAACGCAATGCGATATTTTGCAAGAGCCGCCTCACTCGCGAGTGCGTCCGCGAGAAACACCGTTCCATCCGGAGAACGCACGCCGATCATGTCGAACCAGTGACCCGGCAGTGGAATCACCTGCAGCTCCCGCGGGAACGCCGGATCCGTGATCTCCCTCACGGAGCTCGGCTGCGCGAGCAGAAATTTGCTGCGAAGCGGCGCGGGCGGAAATCCTCCGTAGACCAACGCCGGCTCCAGAATCGGGTGGAATGTGAACGCCCCTTCGATCGAGGTCGTGAACACCGGACAGGAAGTCCGCTCCTGCAGCAACCGGTTTCCCCCGATGTGATCCGCATGCGAGTGGGTGTTCACCACCGCGCGCAGCTGCCACTTCCGCGAATCGAGAATTTTGAGCGCCCGCTTCCCCGCCTCCTTGTCAAGCCCGCTGTCGATCAGGCAGACGCTGCCGTCGTTGAGCTGAACGATGCCGATCTTCGCGGGAGATTCGATGTACCACGACCGTTCGCCGGCCTGAACGAGTTCATACATGATCGCCTCCTGCATTCCGTTTCTTTTCCGGTAATATAGCCGATCCGGTGGAGAATTCCAGTTTTCCACTTGCATCGAACCGTTTCCGGTGCTACATTTCCGCATGACGACAGTGCGGAAATATGGAACACCTCCCTGGTGTGCGGCAGCGATCCACGGCGGTCCCGGCGCGCCCGGTTCGGCAGCGGGACTTGCCCGGGGGCTCGCCGCCGCCACCGGCGCGGGTGTCCTGGAGCCGTTCCAGACGAAGCGGACAATCCGGGCGCTTGTGGAAGAACTCTATGCCCAGCTGGCCGCCGAAAGCGCCGGATTTGTTGTGCTGGCGGGACACTCCTGGGGGGCGTGGCTCGCGGCGCTGTTCGCGCAGAAATATCCGGAGAAGGTCGGGAAACTCATACTCATCTCCTGCGCCCCGCTGACCGAAGTCTGCGTTCCGAAAATCGCTGCGCGCCGGATGGCCCGCCTCGGAGAAAAAGAGCGGATGCGATTCGCGGAACTCCCCGCACTGCTCGCCGGGGCGGAGTCTCCCGGCCGCGACGCGCTCCTCGCCGAATTCGGCACCCTCTGTGCCCGGAGTGACGCATACGCTCCGCTGAAATCCGACGAAGCCCCCTCCCCTCCTCCGGACGGCACACTCCACCGTGCGATCTGGAGCGAAGCGGCGGAACTGCGCCGTTCGGGAGAGCTGCTGCAACTCTTTTCGCAGTTGAAAGTGCCCATCTCGGTCATTCACGGGGATGCCGATCCGCATCCGGCAGAAGGAGTCCGGGAACCGCTCAAATCGCTGGGGCTCCCCTTCACCTTCCATCTGCTGCCGCGCTGCGGCCATACGCCGTGGGAGGAAAAATTCGCGCGCGAACCATTCTTCCGGCTGCTTGCGCGCGAACTGGCCGAAAACGGCGGCCGGCCTCACAGGAGTTCTCCATAGCGCCGGACGCAGCGCCCCTTCATGAACTGCGTCAGAACCAGATACAGAACAAGAGTCAGCACCAGCCAGACGAAACAGCTCCCCGGCAGCGGCGCAAAACCGATGCGCGCCCCGAATTCCGTGAACGGCAGCGCAGTCGCCAGCGCCACACCGACTCCGGAGAAAAGAAAGACCGGCAATGACGCCCTGCTCTGCAGAAACGGGATCTTCGGCGTACGGATCAGATGAATGACAAGCGCCTGAGTCCACATCGATTCGACGAACCATCCAGCCTGAAATACCGCCTCGTACGTTGCCCGCACGGCTTCGCTCTCCAGCTGCCGGTAGAGCAGCCCGCCGCAGACCGCCGGACAAATCACGTAGAAGAGCAGCAAATAGGTTGTAATGTCGAAAATCGAACTGACCGGTCCGATCCGCAGCATGAATCCCGCCACCGAAGAAGCATCCCATGTGCGCGGCTTAGTCAGGTATTCGGCATCGACATTGTCCCAGGGAATCGCAACGCAGGAGATGTCGTTGATCAGATTCAGCAGCAGCAGATGAATGCTCAGCATCGGCAGAAACGGCAGAAACGCACTCGCAATCAGCACCGAAAACATGTTGCCGAAATTCGAACTTGCGGTCATTTTGATGTACTTCATCATGTTCGCGTAGGTTTTGCGTCCCTCCAGAATGCCGCGCTCGAGCACCATCAGATCCTTTTCCAGCAGGATGATGTCGGCCGCCTCCCGCGCGACGTCGACCGCCGTATCGACGGAAATGCCGACATCGGCCGTCTTCATGGCCGCCGCGTCATTGATGCCGTCTCCGAGAAAACCGACCGTATGGCCGGAAGTGCGCAGCAGCTCGACGATCCGCGCCTTCTGAATCGGGGAGAGTTTTGCAAACACATTTGCTTCGACCGCCGCGGCTGCGAGCGTCTCATCGTCCATGCGGTCGATGTCCACGCCGGAAAGCAACCGGTCGATGTGGATTCCGACCAGGCGGCAGACGCAGCGGGTCACGCGTTCGTTGTCCCCGGTCAGCACCTTCGTCGTCACGCCGTGATTCCGCAGCGTACGGATCGCGTTCGCGGCGGTCTCCTTCGGCGGGTCGAGAAAAGCGAGGTAGCCGATCAGCACCATTTCCGCCTCATCCTCCACAGAAAAAGCCCCGTTCCGGGGGAGCCCGCTTTTCTTCGCCACGGCGATCACCCGCATTCCGGCATCATTGAAACGCTCGACGGTATGCAGAATCTCCTCCCGGATCGTCTCAGTCAGCGGCTCCACGCGTCCGGCATATTCCACCAGCGGAGAGATCGCGAGCATCTCTTCGACCGCGCCCTTGGTAATCATGGTGGTTTCGCCGCTCTCGCGTTCTGCGACGACAACACTCATGCGGCGACGCTGAAAATCGAACGGAATTTCGTCCACTTTGACGAAGACGGCGGAAAAACCATCGGAGTCGGGCCATTCGGCGAGACTGCGCTCGATAACAGCAACGTCCATGAGGTTGCGCAGCCCGGTCTGATGAAAGCTGTTCAGAAACGCGTACTTGAGCACACGCGGATCTTCATTGCCGTGAATGTCCATGTGCAATTCGAGTGCGACCTTGTCCTGTGTCAATGTTCCGGTTTTGTCGGTACAGAGGACATCCATCGCTCCGAGATCCTGAATCGCATTCAGACTCCGGACGATCGATTTCCGCTTCGACATGGCGACGGCGCCCCGGGCGAGGCAGGTCGTCACAATCATCGGCAGCATCTCCGGCGTCAATCCGACTGCAATCGAAACGGCGAACAGAAACGCGCCCTGAAAATTTCCTTTCGTGAATCCGTTGACAAAAAACACCACCGGAACCATGACCAGCATGAAGCGAACCAGCACCATCGAGACGGTGTTCACACCTTTTTCGAAGCCGCTTTCCGGCCGGGGTTGTTCAAGCGCTCCGGAGAGACTGCCGAAAAGCGTCTCATCTCCGACCGCGAGCACCACCGCCAGCGCACTGCCCGAAATGACGCTGCTGCCCAGAAAAGCGAGTGAAGGATTTTCCGTGAGCGGTTCCCGATCCGAGTTGTCGGCGCATTTTTCCACCGGTTCGCTCTCGCCGGTCAATGCGGCCTGGCTGACGAACAGATCCTTCGCACGAACGATCCGGACATCAGCGGGAATCATATCGCCGGCGGCGAGACGAATCGTGTCTCCGACCGCAAGTTCTTCGAGCGGGAGCTCCACTTCCCCCTCCGGGTCGCGCAGAACCGTGGCCGTGGTACGAACCATCTCGCTGAGTCGGGCAGCGGCGTTTCCGGAACGGGTCTCCTGAACAAGGCGAACCACCCCGCCGACCAGAACCATCACAAGCACGATGCAGACGGTCATCGCATCACGCTCACCCGGCTCGGCAAACCAGACGTCCGACACGAACGAAACGGCCGCCAGCCCCAGCAAAATCAGCGAAAACGGATTCAAAAAAGCCCGGACGAGACGGAAGGGAAAAGAGTCCCCGCCCCGGCGCGAAATCCGATTTTCTCCGAATTCCGCCCGCATTTTTTCGAGTTGTTCCGCCTTGAGTCCCCGTCCTGCGTAATCCGGCAGGACCGCCCGAACGCCTTCTCCGGCCGCGGTGAGCAGCCGGGCATTAATACGATTCCTCTTCTCGAGCTCCCGCGCGACGGCGGCAGCTCCGGTGATTCTCTTCTTCATGTTCCATACCTCTTCCATGAACAGTCCTGGTTTCTGTCCGGCATGGAGCAGCGGGAACAGAATCATCCGCAACGGCAGATCGAACAGGACGGACGAGCAGACGCACTCCGTCCCCGGAGCTCCTCATTTCGTCTACATTCCTCGTCCATATTTCACCTCAAAACGGATCAGCGGCCCACAACGATTTTCCTGGTTTCACGACGGTTCCGGGCACAAAAAAAACCGCCGTGGTCAACGGCGGCGGGAAACACAGCGAAAGCAGGTCTGAACTTGCAGATTCGGTTCAAACTCGAATCCGCACCACCGTCCAAGCTTCGGCATCGAAGGGCGATGAAGTCACGTTAGTCCACACCTTGTTTTTCGATGTGGACTGCTGACCGGCTGGCAGTGTCTCCACTGCTTCGCGGCAGTAACCCGTATCCCTCCGATAGCTTCGCCTACCGGAAACCATTCTTAGACTATAACGCTCCGCATGGGATTTGTCAAGCCAATACGCATAAATTCAGACAAATCAAAACCACCGGCTAAGCCGGTGGTATGCACCACGCCTTCAAGGCGATATTGCCGGCAGCCCGACACGGGCTC
>NZ_CALXSK010000032.1 GCF_944391105.1 uncultured Victivallis sp. | reverse complement strand
ATCAGGAGATACGGCAGCTGCTGCTTCGGAGCGGACTGCTTCACGGCGGCGGAGCGCGGCACAGCGGCAGTCTGCCGGACGTCGACCGCAATCAGCAACAGCGGGGAAACGATCAACCCTCCCAGCAGAAACGCCGCTTTGCGATTCGAAAACCAGCCGCTGTTCCGGGGCGCGGCGGTGGCGGTCATACTGCGAATGCGTCGCGAAAGTTCACGCGGCGACTCCACAAGCCCGATCGCCACGGACGCCCGCTCCGGCGTCGGAGAGGCGAATTTCAGCAGCAGCCCGCCGTATTCCCGCACCGAATCCGGATGACGCATAAGCAGGGCGCGGTCACAAGCAACTTCGCAGTTGCTGCGAACCTTCCGCCGCGCAATGAGCAGAAACGGATTGTACCAGCAGAGCGCCCAGATCACAAGAGCGAACAGATTGAGCCGGTCATCTCCGGAACGGCAATGCTGATATTCATGTTCCAGCAGAAGCTCCAACTCCCGGTCGGACAACTCACTGAGCCGATCGACCGGCAGCAGCAGCTTCCGGCGGAGGCAGCCGAACAGTGTGGGTCCAAGCCCGATCACGGAAGAGTCAAGCAGAATCACCGGCCGCCGCAGCACCCCGGCTCCGGCCAGAAGACGCGTCCAGCTTTCCAGCACCCGGCGGTCCGTCACCGGAGGAAGCCGTCGCACCCGTCTGCGGCAGCGCAGATAGCGCATCAGCAACAGCAGCAGCGCCGGGAGCGGCAGCCCCGCCAGCGCCGCCGCCTCGAATTTGCGACGGTGAAAAACCAGAAAACGCCATACCGCCCGGGGAGTGGAATTTTTCCGAAGTTCCGTCTCCACTCCACCGGAACGCGTCCCTGCCGCCGCGCCGCCGGAACGCAGCACCACCGGAAAAGCCGCGCCGGAAAGATCGAGCTTCACCGGAAGAATCGATAAATTCATCTGCGGAATCACCAGCAGCACCAGACAGAGCAGCCAGAGCCCCCGGCGCCACTCCGGCCCGAGCCTGCCGCGCAGAAGGCGTTCCGCTCCGAGCAGCAGCAGCACGGAGAACGCACCGCGCAGAAAGGTCGCACACCAGCAGAGCTCAAGCGTATTCACCTTCGTTTCACTCCGTCGGTTGGGTCTCTCCGTCCGTCGTGGTCTGCTGTTCGGCCGCCTTTTCGTCGAGCAACCGCCGAAGCTCCTCGAGTTCGCCGGGACGGAACGCCTCGTTCCGCACGAGGCAGGTCAAGAAATTTCCGGCCAGTCCATCGAAAAGCCGGTCGATCACGTTCCGCCCGACCGCGTACTGATATTCATCCCGCGCGATCGCGGCGGAGTAGAGAAACGATTTTCCCTGCGACTGGCGGCGGACCGCCTTTTTGCGCAGCAGCCGCAGCAGCAATGTCTTGATCGTCGGCTCTCCCCACTGCGTCCGGGTCCGCAGCCGGTCGACCAGCTGCCGCGAAGTCAACGGCGACTCGACCCACAACTCCTTGAGCAGTTCGAGTTCCGCATCGGATATATTCAGCTTTTTCATGATGTCATTACTTTAACCTTTTTCCGGAATTTTTCAAGTTCGGCTTGTTATTTCAAATCCTTCCAGTTGAACATCAGCACCGCCGCCAGCAGAAATCCCGCCATGTAGAGCAGCAGCGTCGCACAATTCAACAGCAGCTTGAACAACGGCAGCGGCGAAAGCCAGAGCAGAAACGCGTTGTTCATCACTTCCGACAGCAGCCAGGGCCGGATCGCATCGCTGAACGGCAGCGCAGCGATCACATAGGAGACGAAATACAGTGAGATCACCGTCACCGTCGCCGCGCTCATCCGGTTGAACACCGTCGAAAAGAAAAGCGTGATCGCCGCGAGCGCCGTCAGCGAAAATGAAAAATAAACCATCGAGGCGAAATACCGCAGCAGCGCCCCGCCGCACCCCATCACCACCACATCCGTCCCGAACATCCGGTCGGTCAACATCACCAGCTGCGTCGGCGACACCCCGAGGATCGCCACCCCGATCAGCAGATTGACCGCCGCAAACCAGATGCAGAACAGCAGCGTTACAATGTAGACCGCAAAAAATTTCGACAGCAGAATCGCACTGCGCGACCGCGCGCGCGAAACATACAGCTTCAGACTCCCGTCCTGCATCTCCCCGGCCACCGTGTCCCCGGCCAGCGTCGCCACCAGAATCGGCATGAGCACGATGAACGTCGGAACCAGCGCCACCCGCGCAAAAAAGAGACCGTCAAGGTAGTCGTTCAGATTCTCCAGATGAAAATTCATCGTCCGGTCGAACCGCTGAAAGAATTTCCCCTGCGCCGACCGGAACGCCAGATAACAGAGCGCCAGAAAACACAAATGGCAAGCGATCATGACAAAATTCTTCTTCTGCACCCGCAGTTTGGCAAGTTCATACCCGATCATTCTGAACATGACCTGCCCTCCCCTTCCGTCTGGCGCAGAAAAAACGACTCAAGTCCCCGACGCTCCCGCGCCAGATGCGTGACCTCGAATCCCGCTTCGACCAGCAGACGATTCACCGCCCCGGGAGCAGCCTCCCCGAGAGCAAGCCGCAGCCGTCCGGAGTCCGCCGTCTCCACCGGCCCGAGCGGCAGAGCTCCCGACTCCGCGCATTTGCGAAGCAGCTCCGCCGCTTCTGCGGGGCGATCGACTTCTAGAATCAGTTCCGGCCGGTCATCGCCGAGCAGTTCGCCGATCTCCCCCCACGCCTTGAGTTTGCCGTCATCGATCAGAATCAGATGGTCGCAGATCTGCTCGACTTCCGACAGAAGGTGGCTGCTGACCATCACGCTCACTCCGAACTTCCGATTATACTCCCGGATGATCTGCCGGATCTCGACGATTCCGGCCGGATCGAGCCCGTTGGTCGGCTCGTCCAGAATGATGAATTCCGACTCCGGCAACAATGCGAGCGTGATCCCGAGCCGCTGCCGCATCCCGGTCGAAAAGGTTCCGACCCTGCGCTCCAGAGCGGAATCCAGCTCCATGAACCGCAGAATCTCCGCGCGCTTCGCACGGTAACGCGCTCCGTGCCCGCCGGAAAAAATATCGAGATTCTGTCGCGCCGTCAGATCCGGAATGAACGCAGGCCACTCGATGATCGCCCCGATCCGGCGCATCGCCTGCGTATGCTCCCGGTGCGCGTCAAACCCGTCCACCAGCACGAATCCCTCCGTCGGCCACACCAGCCCGGTGATGATCTTGATGAGCGTGCTCTTCCCAGCTCCATTCGGACCGATGAGACCAGTCACTCCTCCGTCCCCGATCTCCAGAGAAACGTCATCCAGCGCCAGCCGCCGCCCGTAACGCTTGGTGAGGCAAAAGCATTCCACACTCATTCCACCTTCTCCTTCATCGCATCCAGACTGATCCGCGTCGTAAGATAGAGGTAGTTGCGCGACGAAGTCTCCCCCTCCGGCCCGTGAAACGACCCGCCGTCGTACAGAAGCGGAATCCGGTAACCGAGCAGACGCAGCTCACGGTCGTCGGCCCGTCTGCCGTTGATTCCCCATTCGCGTCCCCAGACGTAACTGCTCCCCTCCTTCTCAAACAGCTCCTCGCCGTCTCCCGGACAGCGGAACACCGTCTCGTTTCCCCCAAGATAGGGTTTGAGCGTCTCGACGATTCCCGGCAGAAACTCCTCCCCCTCCCCCGCACTCTTCGGCATGATCCGGCACGCGGGAATGATATAACGATTGTCCCCCAGGTACGACTCCAGTCCGAGTCCGATCTGCTTCAGATTGCTGATGCAGTTCGCCCGCTTCGCACGGCTGCGCGCTCCGTTCAACGCGGGCATCAGCAGTCCCGCCAGAATCGCGATGATCGCAATCACCACCAGCAATTCCACGAGCGTAAAGCTCTTTCCGACCGCGGCCGTGCCGCGAAAAGCCGAGACCGTTTCCGCCGTGCCCCGTCCCTCCTGCGTCCGGCTGGGTGCCGATGCCGGATACCATGCGTCCCCGGACAGACAGCGGCGGTCCGCCGCTTGCCGGATGTTGCGTCTTCTGACGAAAAGAGATTTCATTTTCACGCCTCCCTTCACAATTCCAGCGTTCGAATCCAGATTTCCGTGATCGGCGCGAATTTGCGCCGCTCCTCCGGCGTGAGTTCACTGTGGATGATGCGCGCCGCCTCGGCATTCAACGCCTGTCCCTCCTCCGAAGCCCGAATCGTGTCGAGCATTTCGCGCCCTTTGCCGCTCATCGCCTCGCGGTGCCACTTTTCGGCCTGGGTCCGGATGGCGGCATACATCTTGTCACGCTCGTCGTCCGGCATCGCCCGGATCTGCCGGAGCGTCTCGCCCATCGCGCCGGTCAGCGCCCGGATACGGATCATCTTCTGCTGTTCTTCCGGATATTTGCGCAACTGGCGGCGCAGATGATCCAGCACCTCCCGATGGGAACCGCGATTGCTCTGCGGAGCAAATGCCCGCGCAAGCGTGTCAATCAACTCCCGCTCGCTCCACTCCTCCTTCGACAGAATCTCCTCCGACGTCAGCGGCTCCGGCGTCACATGCAGCAGCAGCCAGATCAACACCGCCATCACCGAAACTCCGATCAAAGCCGGAAAAAACAGCATCCGCCATCGGGAGCTCCTGCGTTTTCCTCCCCGGCTCCCCTTCTCCGCAACCGTCTGTTTTCGCATGACCGCCTCCCTTTTCTCTCTGCGTTGACGATTCCAATATTAAAATTACATTTGTAATCAGAAAATACAAGCTCCATTATCAAAAAAAGCGGATATTTTTTGTCGAATACAACACAACATTATCAAAATAAACAAGATATGCAAATTACAATTGTAATTTTAAAAGTACAGCAACCCCTTTCCTGCATCAAAATTGGTATGCAATTAGTTCAAAAATGTTCGTAATTTATTCACATTTCTTTCAATCTGGTCTTGACATTGCCGGATAAATTTGTCATAATATAACAAAAGGAGAAACGAATATGCTCAAAGCAATGCCGGCCGTCCAGAACAAGAACGACCACCTGTTCCGGGAATTGCAGGAGGCGATCCGCGGCGGACGCTTTCCGGCGGGGACCCGGATTCCGACCGAGCGGGAACTTGCGGCGGATTACGCCTGCTCCCGGGCGACGGTCCGCAGCAGTCTGCGGAAACTCGAGGAGCTGAATTTCATCGAGCGGGTGCGCGGGTCCGGCACATATGTCCGGGAGAGCGGTGGAAAAAATCGGGAGCTCTGCTACCGGGTCGCCATTTTTCTGGAGGGGAAAGGTGCATTCGGTGACGACGACCCTTACTTCGGACGGTTGCTCGTCGGTCTGTTTCAGGATGGGAAGATGGAGTTTCTGCCGGAAATCCACCAGGTCCGCACCCACCTTGAGTTTCCCTGGCGGGAGCTCGAACTGGAGAAATACGCGGGCTTCGTCATCGGATTCCCGATGTCGGCTGCGGAGTGTGCGGATCTGGAACAGACCGGATTGCCGTTTGTCGCCCTGGAAAAACCCGAATGCGACTCCTCCGTCTCCTACGTCGCCGTCGACAACCGCGCGGGAGCCGCAATCGCGATGGAGCATCTGCTCGAATCCGGACGGCGCAACCCGCTTTTCCTCTGCGGTCAAACCTCTCTGCACATGAACCGCAACAAAATTCTCGGATTCAATGAAATGCTCGAACGGGCCGGCATCGAGACCGATCCGGACCGCATCATTGAAATTGTGCCTTACGACGAAAAAATTTCCAGGAGGATCATCCGGGAGGAGCTTCCGAAACGGTCCGGATTCGATTCGCTCCTCGTCGACGGCGACTGGGCCACATGGGAAACCGTAAACTACCTGCGGGAGCGAAAACTGCGCATTCCGGAAGATGTCGCAGTCATCATGTACGACGAATTCAACTGGGTCTCGCGGGCTCTGGCGCTGCCGGTCACGTCGGTCCGACAGCCGCATGCCGAACAGCTTCGCGCCGCATTGCAGATTCTGATGCGAAAAGTCCACAACCCGCAGCAGCCGCAGGTGATTCAGACGATCCAGCCGACGCTGCTGGTCCGCCGTTCAAGTATCATTTACGGATAATTCGGAAAAAGGAGCATCTATGAGAATCCCAATTTGTCTGGCGACTGCCGCCCTCCTGCTGCTGCCGCGCCTTCTGCCCGGAGTCGAAGAACGTGTCGACCTCACCCAGACCAGTCGTTGGAACATCTGGCCGCAGGGCAAGTTGCGACTTCAGGCCATGCCGGACGGCTCTCTGCGGTTCGATCAGCTCAACAACACCGGATTCTTCGCGCTGCCGATCAGGAAAAACGATGCCGTCCTGAGCGAATTCCGCTTCCGCATCCGGGCGTTGCCGGAAAACCGGATCAAACAGCTTGAGGTCATGGTCGCCGAAAACGGCGGCGAACTTTTCTTCCGCCTGATCGAACTTACACCGGAATGGAAGCTCCATTCGTTTCCGCTCTCCTCCCTCAAACTCTACACCTATGGGAATGCGAAAATCGAAGATGGAAAACTCAACCCCGCCGCCGCTGCGCTGATCCGGTTCAACGGCTGGCCCGCCGGGCGCAATTACGAAATCACAGACCTCGAACTGGTTTATACCGAAAAAGCGGCCGACGGCTCGATTCGCGAAACAGTCGACCTTGCTCATGCCAAGTGGCACTGCTGGCCCGCATCCGACGTCACCGTCAAACCACTCGGCGAAAACGGCACCGTCCTTGTCGACCTCATGAAGCCTGGCCATGCGTCCCTGCCGATTCCGAACAACATCGGGGAACTCGCCCGGATCACGTTCACGGCCCGGCTCGCGAAAGGGACATCTCCGGGTCAGCAGGAGGTCATGCTGATCGAAGCCGACGACGAAATTCATTTCACGTACATAACGCTCACCGAAGAACCGAAAAAGTTCGACCTGCCCGTCTCCGTCTTCAAACACTATCCGTACGGCAATGCGAAGAAGATTGATGGAAAGCTGGACCCCTCCGCCGTCACTCAGCTGCGATTCAACGGGTTCGGAGCCAACCGGCAACTCGAACTCTCCGACCTGGAACTCCATTTCAGTCCGGTCGAAAAGCCGGCGACTCCCGTCACAGACAACTTCACGATCAAACCGACGCCGTATCCGGCTGTCGGCGTGAACTACGATTCGAGCTACCCGGACGTGCAGGATGTCGGCATCGCAGGCAATGCGTTCACCCGCGACGGGCATCGCACCTTTCTGCTCGGCGGCTGGCAGCTCGACGTGGAAGGTCCCCCGTGGATGATGCGGATGTTTTCCGCCGACGTCATGATCTACAACGCGGATGAAATCTACACGCTCTACGCTCCCAGGCGCCTTCCGAACGGGAAATTGGAAATCAGCTGGAGCGAAAATCCCTGGTACGAGGCGATCATCCGCCGCTTTCTCGGCAACGGCATCCGCTTCTGGCATGAACACAAGGCGCACCCGCAATGGAGCCAGATCCGCAATCTGCCGGAGTTCAGGGAGGTCTACAAGGCGGGACACTTCGTCCCATACGACCCCTTCCATCCGCAGGGGGAAGCGATGTACATCGAAATGTTCAAAAGCTGGATGCGCTACACCCGGAGGTATCCGATCTTCTGCTATGAACTCTTCAATGAAATGATCTACAACAATCCGCACCGGATCAGTCGCGAGGCGTTCCGCGAAGCGATGCGGAAGAAGTTCGGATCGATCGAAAAAGCCAACCGGGCGTGGAACACCTCGTTTTCCTCGTTCGATCAGGTCAACCCGCCCGGTTACACGACCGACGACGGCCAAAACGAGTCGCTCCCGCGTGAAACCCTCGCCGCCCGCGAGGGTCGTTCTTATCCGAACCTGCTGATCGACTGGGAAAAATTCCAGGAGGAACGCAGTTATGAGGCGGTGAAGAGTCTCATGCCGAAGATGCGTTCTCTCGATCCCCGGTCGAAGGTTTACTCCACGCTTCAGAGCCACTTGAATCTCTGGCTCGACTACACCGGCATCGGCATCAAACCGGAAACGCTGACCGACTTTTCCGACTTCTACTCCCACGAGGCGGGATTCAACTATCCGGAAACCGGAGGATTCCGCAGCTTCGACTCCCTCTCCGACCTGCTCAAACGCATGTTCTTCAGCGACGCGGTACGCGGCTTCTCCCCGGACAAACCGATTTTCAATGCGGAGGCGCCGCTCGGCGTAAGCGTCCGCGGCGCGCACAAGAACGATCTCATCGAAAGCGATCTGGCCGGACTGCACCGGAAATGGAAATTCTTCGACGCGACCAGCTCCCTTCCCGCCGATTGGGAAAAGAAGAACTTCGACGACTCCGCCTGGGGAAAGGTCACGGTTCCGGCCATGTGGGGCGACGACGGTTACCGCCTCTGTCAGGTCGGGCTCTACCGCACCGGATTCAAAGCCGCAAAACCGACGGTAGGCAAGCTCTACTTGAACGGCCAGGGATTCGCCGACAAGGCCGACCTCTATCTGAACGGAAAAAAAATCGGTTCCGTAGATGGATTCGACGCGAATTTCACCTTCGACATCATCGAATCGATCGAACCGGAAAACGTACTTGCGGTCAAGATCGAAAACCGGTATTTTCTCGACGGCACCTACTACGGAGGAATCCGCGGATTCGTCTCGGTCAACACCGCCCCGCTCGTTCCGGACTTCAAGCGCGAAGTCGAAGAGCGTCACGTGCGAAGTTTTCTCTGGACGCAGGCGATCCGCGGCACCTCGGGAGTCATGCTCTGTTACGAGAGCAACTTTCTGCGGCCGTCGAGCCGCAGCATCCCCGGCGCGAAGGCCGAAATCGAGAACTTCGCCGACATCGTGTTCGACCCCGCCGCCCGGCAGTCCGCCGCCGTCGCGATGGTCTACCCGATCGAAACGCTGCGCGGCATCACGCACAAGGATTACCTTGAAACGATCATGAGTCCCGCGACCACCGACCTGATGCCCTGGTACGCCGGGGCTCTCTTCACCCGGAGCGGCATGGTCGATGTGCTGCGCGATCAGGATCTGCGCAACGGCAGCCTCCCTTACCGCGCCATCATCGTTGCGGGACATCTCCGTTCGACTCCCGCCGCGGTCGATGCTCTGAAGAAGTACGTGGAACAGGGCGGCACGCTGATCGCCGAATACGGCTCCCTCTCCGTCAACGATGAAACGCATGAAACGCTCGACGCCTCGGCCCTGACCGGCGTCGCGTTCCTCGGCTGCGATACCGCCCCCGCGGAATACGATCTGCCGGAACTCGGCCGCGACAAAATCCACGCCCGCCGGATTGACGGCTCCACTCGCGCGCGGCTCGAACTGCGCGGAGCGGAAGTGCTCCTGCGCTACAAGGACAACTCTCCGCTCCTGACCGAAAACCGTCTGGGCAAAGGGCGCGTTTTCGTGCTGAACGGAACCTTCCGGGGAGAATTCACCCGAACTCTCACGGAACAGCTTCTGCGCCGGAACGGCGTCGCGCCGCTGATCGATCTCGCCCCGCTTGCAGGACATCCGCTGCCGGAAAACGTCGAAACCGCCCTTTTCCGGGACAAAGAAGGACGGCACATTTTATTCCTGCAGAACCTCGATCCCGACGGAGCGGCATCGGCAAAACTCGCGCACCTTCCCGCCGGCGGCTACCGCGTGCGCAACGCGTCGACCGGACGAACGATTCCCTCCGTCTCCGGCAAAGAGATCTGGAGCGCACAGGATCTCGCCTCCCCGTGGCCCGTCCGACTGCGGCAATTCGACCCGGTCGTGCTGCTGATCGAACCGGAAGAGATCCGACCGCTTACGCTCTCCGGAATTTCCCCGGTCCGTCTCGCGATGCTGAATGAAATCTGGCGTCTCGTCCCGGAGAAACCCGGTCAGCCGACCATCGGCGTGACACCGGTCAGCGGCGGCGTCACCGACGGACTCTTCGGCAGCGCCCCGACCGCGTACCGGCTGCTCTGCGACAACTCCTTCAACGTGAAGCTCCTTCGAAACGGCGATTCCCTCGAAGGAGTCGACATGCTGCTTCTGCAGAATCGCTCCTTCCGGCTGAATGAACCTCAGAAAATTCTCGACTTCGTCCGCGCAGGCGGGTCGCTGCTGATCTGCGGCAACGCTCCGCTGAATTACCACGTCATCGGCCGAAACCCAAAACTGCTGGAAGGACTGGGGCTTGCCGAGGGAGGCATCGGCTCCGGCGTGCTCTACAACCGCGACGACGCACCTCCTCCGTCCGACCTTCTCCGCGTGATCTGCCGCGATTTTACGGAAGATCCGATGACGGAACATGTCGAGAGCTTTGTGAGCTCCGCCGCGACCTGCCTGACCCGGATGCCGGAGGGGGCGAAAGTGCTGCTCCGCGCCCCGGAGAACTCCACGCTCGCCGGGAAACCGCTTCTCGTCTCATTCCCGTACGGCAGGGGGAAGGTCGTCTGGATCGGCGACGGCTGGTTTCTCCGCCCGCTCAATCTCGAACTCGGAGACAACGCCCAGCTGCTCGTGAACATCGCAAACAGCCTCACGGGCCGCTCCCCGCGGAAGCTGACGGACCAGGAACTGTCCGCCTCGCTCTTCATCACGGCGGACCGGCTCAAACAGGCCGAGGAAGAGGAAAAAGCCGGACACACCACCATGGAGCGTCCCGTCCCCGCGCGACTCTATGTCAGCAGCGATCAGGGAACTCTCGTCGGGATAGCCGGAGGAGACCCGATTGTGGATCTCATGAACCTTTAAATTCGGAAAGGAACCGGATATGAAACGCAATTTCACCCTCATCGAGCTCCTCGTCGTAATCGCGATCATCGCGATTCTCGCCTCCATGCTCCTGCCCGCCCTGAATCAGGCCAGAGAGCGGGCCCGGGCATCCAGCTGCATGAGCAACGTCAAGCAGATCATGCACGCCAACACCATGTATCTTGCCGACAACAACGGCGTCTTTTACAGCAGGGGGAACGACACCTGGGAGGACTGGATGAATCTCGGACTCTACTATTTCCAGGTACTTTCGCCCTACTGCGGAGTTTCCGGCAACTGGAAGGAGTGGGACGGCACGAATGACATCATCCGGCGCGAAGCGAATGTCTTTTACTGTCCATCCTCCCCGAACCGGCTGGCAAACTACAGTTATGCCTACAACACCTGGGGACTTGTTGAAAATCTGGAAAAAGAGACGCGAGCCAAATATCCCACTACGACTCTCGTCGTTGCGGATGGCCGGAAAAGTCAGGGTGCGGTATTCAACTACAACTGCTTCGGAACTTCGATCAGCAATTTCGCGTACCGCGCCTGGTCAACCAACGAAGGCCGGCACAACGGGTCCAATAATGTCGGATTCCTCGACGGGCACGTCGAAGTCATCAGAATCACCACAGACGGCGTTCCGTTCAAATACCAGGGATTTTAATGCAGCTCAGCGCGTCACCCGGAATTCGTAGCGCACAGAAATTTCGGGTTTCGCCCCCTTCTCCCACGGCCGGATGCAGTTGCCCACGAGGTAGATCGTGCCCGGCCGGACGGCTTTGACCATCACTTCCCGCGTCTGCGGAGCGCCGACCAGGCCGCTCCCGGCGGGGAGCAGCCGTTCCCCGGCCAGCTCGATCGGCAGCCCGGTTTTCGGCTGCGGCCCCCGCTTTCCGGTATCGGTTCGGAAAAACCAGGAGTAACCGGTCGTCGGATTCTCCTTGAGGGAAATCTTCGCATACTGCCCGACCTTGATCGGGAATGTTTTCCCGGCCTCCTGGATCGTCAACGTCAGTGCAGGCTCCGGAAAGGTAAGCTCCTCATCCGTTCCCCGGGAAGCACATCCTCCCGCCGCCAGCGATACCAGAACAGCCGCCGTTGCCATTGTGAAAAACCGTCTCATCCGCACTCCTCCGCGATTGTTTACCATCAGCTCCGCCCCTTTCCGCCGCCGACCGATTCGCGGATCAGCCGGCCGAGCAACGCGAAATTCACCGGAACGTTCAGCGGGAATACCCGGCCGAGCGCCGCCAGCTCCCGCCGGAACTCCTCCGGGAACGAACTGGCGATCACCACCACCGGCAGGTCGCGCCTTCCGGCTGCACGACGCAGCTCCCCGATCAACACCGGCAATTCATATCCCCGCAGCGTCGGCGAAAGCACCATGACATCATACCGTGTTCTGCGAACCTCCTCAAACAGTCGGTTTGCATCGGAGAAACTGTGTACTTCGATGTTCTGCGCTCCGAGCAGCCGACCGAGCAGCAGCGGCGCATCGGAGACCTCGGTTCCATGCAGGACCCGGATTCGCTCCCCTTCTCCAGGCGGATTCGGATTGGTCGTCTCCGTTTCCCGCTGCGGATAATCCCGCACGGGAGTCCGCATCAGCGGCACCTCGCCGTTGCGCGACACACAGTTGTCGGAGAGTTCGAACCGCAGCACCGCATTCGCCCGTTCGTTCGAAAACACCTTCAGAACACCGCCGAGTTTCGCAGCCAGCTCCCGGGCGAAAACCAGCCCGAGAATCGATATGCTCAGAGGCTCCGCCGCGATTCCTTCCGTCTCATGGCTCTCCTCGTACGCCCGGAACAGCTCCGTGAGCGGCTCACGCAGCGGCGCATGCTTCGAATCACACACCTCAAACACCACCCGATGATCCTCCCGGAAGCAGGAGAGAACCAGCGTCTCGCCCGCCGCCGCGGCCCGGCCGACAGCCAGAATCAGGATCACCAGCAGCTGATGCAGCAGCTCGCGATCCTGCACCATCCGCTCCGGTGCGCTCGCGGAAAAGTGATTTACGAGCATGACTTCCCGCTCCTGCAGCGAAATCTGATTGAATGCGACCAGTTCCCGCATCAATTCGGCAGTGTTGAATTCGACCGCCTCAAAATGATTCCAGCGGTCGCGGTCGAGCTTTGAGATATCGAGCAGCCGCTCGATCTGCCGGGAGATCGTCCCGACCCGGTGTCCGGTCTCCTCGAGCAGCCGGATCATCTCCTCCCGGTCCGGCTCCTTTGACCCGAGCTCCAGCAGCAGAATCCGGCAGAACCCCTTGATCGACCCCAGCGGGATGCGCATCTCCGGCAGCAGCCGCGCAATGATCCGCAGCTGAAGCATGGAGTGCGACTCCGCGTCGCGCCGCGTCTCGGCCTCGCGCGAGAGCCGGAGCTTGAGCTTGCTGTTCAGGTTCATCTGCCGGTCGCGCAGCAGATTCAGCGCCGTACAGAGCAGCCGCACTTCGTCGTTGCTGTTGCCGTACTCCGCGAGGCGGGGTGGAAACTCTCCCGCGGCGAGCCGGTCGGCGAATTCGATCGCATCCCGCAGCGGCAGCACGACCCGCCGCACGATCCGGATCAAAACAAGAACGGTCAGCAGAAATCCGAGCAGCAGCCCGCCCAGCCCGAACAAAACCAGCCATTCGGTCACCTCGTGCTCGCTTCCGGGGGTATCGTGGGAATGGATCAGTTCCGGAAAACCGAGCAGAAGAATCGGAATCGCACAAATTCCGCACAGCAGACCGAGCAGAAGAATTGCGCCGGTGATTTTTCCGGTGATCCTCATGCAGAACTCCCCTTTCTCTCTTTTCTACTGCTGTTTCGAACCAAGCCGTTTCAGGAAACGGCTGAAAAACGCCCGGGTCTCCGTTCCGGGACCGGAGTTCTCCCCCTTCTCGGCGGATTCCCGCAGAACCCGGATGATTTCCGGATATTCCGGACGGTCCGAGGGCGAATACGAAAGCATCCGGTCCACCAGATCCGACAGCTCCCGCGGACACCCGATCGAAAGTTTCACCAGAGCCGGATACTCCTTCCGATTCCTCCGTTCAAGCAGCTCCTCCGGCTCGCCGACAATCCCGAACGGCGGAGAGCCCGCCAGCAGTTCATAGATCGTCACCCCGAAACTGAAAATGTCTCCACGGTAATCCTCCGCACCGAAGAAAAGCCGTTCCGGACTCACATAAGCCGGGCTGGCGAAACCTCCGCGAACCGAGGCAAAACCCTTCTCCACCGACACGTCGGCCAGATCGAAGTCTCCGAGTTTGGCCTCGCCCTCCTTCGTGAGCAGGATGTTCCCCGGTTTCACGTCGTGGTGCGCCACGCCTCGCCCCTGCGCGTATGCGAGCCCCTCGGCGATCACCGTAAGCTGCCCGAGCAGAATCGACCGCGACGGCAACGTTCCCTCCTTCAAGTGGCGTTCGAGACTGCCGTCGTCCATGAAGCGCATCGCCATGAACGCCTGCCCCTCCCAGACTCCGCAGTTGTAGACCGGAATGATCCCGGGATGGCTCAACCGGGAGACGATCTTCGCCTCCTCGAGAAAATGCGCGACTTCGCTGTTCACATCTTCGTTGGCCGGGTCGAGGATCTTCACCGCCACCCGGCGGGCGAGCTGCGGATCGATCGCCCGATAGACACAGGACATCCCTCCGCGGCCGCAGAGTTTTTCCAGCAGATACCGCTCGAACCGCATCGGCACGCGCAGAATCGTGCCGCACTCCGGGCACGCCACGCGGGAAAACGGCTCAAGCCCGCTCATGTCGAGCTTCGCCTTGCACCCGCGGCAGAATACCTTGATCGGTTCCGGATCAGTTTGCGGCATACGCGAACACCTCCTGTGCAGAAGAGTCGTCCCGAAGTTCCACCGGCCCGACCGGACGCTCCTGGGAAAGCACCTCGAACCGGAGATCACTCCGGTTGATCTCCGCGAGCCGCCGTTCGAAAAGCGCCCGCACCAGCCCGGGATCATTGCACTCCTGCGAGAGGTGCGCGAGCATCAGCACCGAAGTCCGTTCGGTCAGCAGTTCGCCGATCGCCTCGGCGGCAACCACGTTGTCGAGGTGGCCGTGCCGCCCGAGAATGCGACGTTTCAAATAGAGCTGACGATCGGAGTCGCGCAGCATTTTCGCATCGTAATTGCTTTCAAGAACCAGTGCGCTGCATCCGCGCAGACGCTGTCTGGCCAGAGCATTCACATCCCCCAGGTCGGTCGCGATGCCGATCGAACAGCTTCCGCGCCGGATCACGAAACCGACCGGGCAGACCGCATCGTGCTGAACCGCGAACGGCGAGATCTCAAAACCGGCGATCTGAAAATCATGTCCGGGCTCGAACTCCAGAACGCGCTCCGGCAATTTTCCCCGGCGGCGCAGATACTCCGCCGTCGACGCCGCCGTGCAAAGCGGAATCCCGAGGTCGTCGCAGAAGACGCGGCATCCCTTCGAGTGGTCGTCGTGCTCATGCGTCAGCAGCGCGGCCCGCAGCCGTCCGGGATCGAGCCCGAGTGAACTCATGCGGTTCCTGAGTTCGCGGCGGGAAAACCCCATGTCCACGATCAGCGCTCCCGCCTCGCAGGCTAGAACCAGTGCATTGCCCCGGCTGCCGCTGCCGAGTACGCTCAATTTGACCATACGATAGACCCTGTCCGTTCCAGAAAACCGTCTTTCTCCGGCGAAGATTGTGCTTTTTCTTGAAAAAAACCCGAATCCGGGTGGAAAAATACCGTTTTCAAATTTAAATTCTATCCGGGTAAAATGCAAACGCATTCGACCCGAAACAACAAGTTTTTCGAAAGATTATTTCTTAATATATCACCATGTCCGGAAATCAGCAAACACTAACGACCACTCTCAGACAGGAACAGCAGCTTTCGGCGCGGCAGCTTCAGAGTCTCGAACTTCTGAATCTCCCGCTCCTGGAACTTGAGGAAAGACTGACCCAGGCGCTGGAGAGCAACCCCATGCTCGAAGCCGAACATGACGATCCGCTGCCGGCCGCCGAACCGGAACCGGCCGCCGCAAGCGAAGATGAATCCCTCCTCCCCGCCGAAGCCGCCGAAGCCGAGGAGTGGAACGATGAACTGCCGCTGCCTCCCGAACGCTCCGCTTCCGCCGAGGACGAAGAACGCAGAGAGTATCTGATGAACTCCATCTCCGACCTTCCGACGCTGCAGCAGCAGCTCGAATTCGAACTCTCGATGACCGCGCTGCCGGAGGAGGTCCGCCGCGCCGCCTCGGAGATCATCGGCGGGATCGACGACTCCGGATATTTGCGCAGCACCGTCGCAGACATCGCCATGGCCACAGGCGAGCCGGTTGAAACCGTGGAAAAAGCGCTGAAGGTTGTGCAGAGTTTCGATCCGCCCGGCGTCGGCTGCCGCGATCTTGCGGAGTGCCTGCGTCTCCAGCTCGAACGCAAGCACGCGCTCACCCCCGTTTTGAAGGAGATCCTCGAACACCACCTCGACGAGGTGGCCCGCAACCGCCTGCCGCAGTTGGCCAGAACGCTCAAAATCAGCCTCGACGAACTCAATGCCGCACTCGCGGAATTGCGCAAACTCTCCCCCTTCCCCGGCTCGGCGCTCGCTCCGGAACACTCGGAATTCATCGCGCCCGAAGTGGAAATCGTCCGCAGCAACGGATCGTTCGAAGCGCGCGCATGCCGGACCGGAACTCCGCGGCTCTTTCTCGCGGAACGGTATGTAAAACTGCTGGAAGCGCCCGACCTCTCGCCGGAAGACCGCGCCTATCTGCGGGAGAAGCTCCAGCAGGCACGCGAACTTGTGCGTGCTCTCGAACTGCGCCAGAGCACGGTCGTCCGGATCGCGGGAGTCATCGCAAGGACTCAGCGCGACTTCCTTGAACAGGGAGTCGAGGCGCTGCACCCGCTCACAATGCGCCAGGTCGGCGAGGAGCTGGGACTGCACGAAACCACGATCAGCCGCGCCGTTGCAAACAAATTCGTGCGCACTCCGCAGGGATTTTTCCCGCTGAAATTCTTCTTCAGCGCAGGCTTCACCGCAGAAAACGGCGCGGAACTCTCGAACCGGGCGGTCATGGAGAAGATCCGGGAACTCATCCAGAAAGAGCAACCCGACAAGCCGCTCTCTGACGAACAGCTTGCCGGGCAGTTGAAAACCCTCGGAATTCCGGTCGCGCGCCGGACCGTAGCCAAATACCGCGAGGCGATCGGCATTCCCTCCTCAAGTCTGCGGAGGAAACACCGCTGAGGCTGCGCGGCTCAGAGCTTGATCTCCATGACGTAATCGTCCATCACAAAACCGTTTCCAATGTCGGTGACGCTCTCTCTGGCCTTCACGAAACCGTTGCGCTCATAGGCGCGGATCGCTGTCGCGTTGTGCCTGTTCACATTCAGATGCAGCACCCGGTACTCACGGCTGCGCGCCTCCTCGATCACATGCCGGAGCGCAAGCGTACCGATGCCACGGTCATGGTACGCCTTGTCCAGATAAAGTTTGTGCAGTTTCGCACAGAAATGCGGATGTTCCGGGCACGGCCCGTAACTCGTGAATCCGATCGGCTTGTCGCCGTCATAGATCAGGTCGAACCGGGTTCCAGCCGCATACTCTTCCTCCAGCACGGGCAGATCGTACATCATTTTGAGCATGTAACGAATCTGCCCCTCGCTCAGAATCGCCCGATACGCATCCGGCCAGATCCGCTCGGCGAGTTCCGCCACGGTTGAAAGCTGATCTTTTCCGGCGGAACGGATGGTGATATTCGCGACATCGTAAGGCATGACACACTCTCCTCTCAGATTGAATTTCTGAAAAAAGAATATAGCACATCCGGGCAGAAATTACAAGAGCCCCCCCGCACCGTCCGCGCGGCTACCCCTGCCGCCGGTAAACCTTGCCGAACACCTTCATAACCTGCTGAAGATCAGCCCACGCCTCACGTTTGGCCGACTCCTGCCGCAGCAGAAAGGCCGGATGGAAGGTCGGCATGACCGGGATTCCGTCATAACCGAGCCATTTCCCGCGCAGCCGCGTGATTCCTTCGCGTTTGCCGAGCAGAAAATTCACGGCGGTCGCACCGAGCAGCACGATCACCTCGGGCCGGATGAGGGCGATCTGTTTCTTGAGATATCCGATGCAGGCGGCCGCTTCATCAGGAGAGGGAACGCGGTTCCCGGGGGGACGACATTTCACGACGTTGGCGATGTAGACCTCCTCGCGCTTAAACTGCATGGCGGCGATCATCTTGTCGAGCAGCTGCCCCGCCCGGCCGACGAAGGGACGCCCCTGCATGTCCTCGTCGTAACCCGGCCCTTCGCCGATAAACATGAGTTTCGCATGCGGATCCCCCTCGCCGAAGACGACGTTGTGCCGCGTGGCAGCCAGCGGGCAGCGACTGCAAGCGAGCACGGCCGGGTGCAGTTCGTCGAGCGAATGGATGCTCTCCATCGCAACGGGTGCAGGAGCGATCCGGGCATTCTGCGGCTGCTCCCGTCCCGGAAAAGGCGCCGGGGCAGGAATCGGACGGGGTATGGAACGCGGCGTCGCCGAAACCGGCGCCGGGCGCGGTGACGGTAACGGTGTCTGTGTCGGTGTCGGACGCGGTGCGGCGGCCGCATTCTCCGGCGTGGAATGAGCTCCGCCCATGAATTCCCGGAGCACCTCCGGATCGATGCTCTGCCCCGGATGCGCCTCCGCATCCTTCCGGATGCACGCGACCAGACTTTCGAAAAACTCCTGCGCCATACTCTCCCGTCCCGGCTCCGCCGTTAAATATCGTGAATTTTTACCGGCGGAATGGCAATTTACCGCCAGTGGTGTTATCTTATATGAAAATGGAGCCGGAATCCGGCTTTGTGGATAATATAGAGCGATTTTCTCAATTTAAAAGCAGAGATTCGGGAAAGTTTTCATGTTCAGTTTATTTTCGCTGCCTTTCGCAACTGCCGATGTTCCCGCGGAACCGGAAGTGCCACCGGTGACGCCGGACATCACGAAGGTCGACAGCATTGAGGACGGATTCGGCTTCTTCCGTCTGCTCTGGGAAGATGCGGTGGAATGGTTTCAGGAGGAACGCGGCAATCTTCTCATGATGGCGGTCGGCATTGCCGTCACACTTGTTCTTGCATTCGCGATACGATGGCTTTTCCTCTCGCTGCTGCCAAAACTCATGCGGAAACTGCCGTCGGAACTGCCGCGCGAAATCGTCGAACGCATCGGAGCGCCGCTTACTTTGCTGCTGCTGCTCATCGGGCTGTCGGCCTGCAACAACATGGTGCATTTTCCCGGTTCGACCGATCTGTGGCTGGCCAAGATTTTCTACGCGGGATTCATCCTCGCATTTCTCTGGGGAATTTTCCGAATCATCGCGGTGGTGAATTTTTACTTTCAGCAGAGACGGGTCAACGAGGATTGCCGGCTCAACCAGCTGCTCGCGGATCTGGTCCGGCGGACCATCAAAACCGCGGTGTGGGTCATGGCGGTCATCTTCATCGCGCAGAACCTGTTCAATTTGAATGTCGCGGCGCTCGTCACCGGCGCCGGGGTAGTCGGTCTGGCGCTCGCGTTCGCCGCCCAGAATACAGTGGGGAATCTGTTCGGCGCAATGTCGATCGTATCCGACAAGACGTTCAAAATCGGCGACCGGGTAACGATCGGCGAAGCCTCCGGAACGGTGGAGGAGGTCGGGCTGCGCAGTACCAGGCTGCGTTCGCTGGACGGTACGATCTGGAACATTCCGAACCGGATTGTCGCGGACAACACCATCGAAAACATCACGGAACGGCCGTATCTCAAACACTCGTTCAAACTCGGGCTGGTCTACAACACCACCCCGGAGCAGATGCGACTTGCCCTGACGATCCTGAGTGATATTCTCGACCATCATCCGGGATTTGATGCGGAGCAGCTCCCGCCGCTCTATTTTTTCACGGATTTCCAGGCTTTCTCGCTGGACATCAGCGTCATACTGTGGTTCCAGACGCTCGATTACGTACAGATGCAGAAGTGGAAGCAGGAGATCAATCTCGAGATTCTGGAACGATTCAACGCTGCCGGGCTGGAATTCGCCTTCCCGACCAGCACGAATTATCTCATCGCACAAAACACAACCGCTGAAACAAACAAGGAGCAAGTGGTAAAATGAAAGTAATCGTCGCCTATTCCGGCGGGCTTGACACCTCCGTGATCGTCAAGTGGGTCAAAGAGAAGTACAACGCCGAAGTGATCGGTTTCTGCGCCGACGTGGGCCAGGAGGAGGAACTCAACGGCGTCGAAGAGAAGGCGATCCGCACCGGCGCTTCGAAGTGCTACGTGGAGGATCTGACCGAAGAGTTCGCCCGTGATTTCATCTTCCCGATGATGCAGGCCAACGCGATTTACGAAGGCAACTATCTGCTCGGCACGTCGATTGCGCGTCCGCTCATCGGCAAACGCCTCATCGAGATCGCCCGCGCCGAGAAGGCCGACGCGATCTGCCACGGTGCGACCGGCAAGGGCAACGACCAGGTCCGCTTCGAGCTGACCGCCTACGCGTTCGAGCCGAACATCAAGATCATCGCCCCGTGGCGCGAGTGGGATTTCGCTGGCCGCATGGATCTTGTCGAGTACGCGAAGAAGAACGGCATCCCGGTCACCACGACCGCGGCCAAGCCGTACAGCATGGACCGCAATTTGCTGCACATCAGCTTCGAAGGCGGCATCCTCGAAGATCCGTGGAACGAGTTCCCCGACGAGATCGCGGTCATGACCAAACCGCTGTCGCAGGCCTCCAACACGCCGGAAGATGTCATCATCTACTTTGAAAAGGGCGTGCCGAAGAAGATCAACGGCGAGGAGCTCTCGCCCGCGAACATCATGCGCAAGCTCAACGCGCTCGGCAAGGAGCATGCGGTCGGCCGGGTCGACATCGTCGAAAACCGCTTCGTCGGCATGAAGTCGCGCGGCGTCTACGAGACCCCCGGCGGCACGATCCTGAACATCGCCCACCGCGGACTCGAGGAGATCACGATGGACCGCGAGGTCATGCATTTGCGCGACAGCCTGATTCCGCGCTACGCGGACATGGTTTACAACGGCTTCTGGTACGCGCCGGAGCGCGAGATGCTTCAGGCCGCGATCACCGAGAGCCAGAAGTTCGTCACCGGCGAAGTCCGCGTGAAGCTCTTCAAGGGCGCCTGCCATGTGACGGGCCGCCGTTCCGAATACAGCCTCTACGACGATCATGTCGCGAGCTTCGAGGACAACCGCGCCTACAACCACAAGGATGCCGAGGGCTTCATCCGGCTGAATGCGCTGCGTCTGCGCGTGCTGGCCAACAGCAAGCAGAAGCGTTACTGATTCCGATTGCAATTCATGGAGAAATTCAAAATGTCGAAAAATTATAAAATCGCCGTACTGCCGGGCGACGGCACCGGTCCGGAAGTGATCGCCGAGGCGGTCAAGGTTCTCGACGCCGCCGGCAGAAAGTTCGGTTTCACAACGGAAAAAGAGTATTACAACTGGGGTGGCGAACACTACCTCAAGACCGGGGAAACGCTCCCTGCCGACGCGAAGGCGCAGCTCGAAAAGCATGACGCGGTTCTGCTCGGCGCGATCGGCCACCCGGATGTGAAGCCGGGCATCCTCGAAAAGGGAATTCTGCTCAAGCTGCGCTTCGACCTCGACCAGTACATCAACCTGCGTCCCGTGAAGCTCTACGCGGGCGTCGAGACTCCGCTTGCGAACAAGAAGCCCGAGGACATCGATTATGTCGTCGTGCGCGAGAACAGCGGCGGCGTCTACACCGGCATGGGCGGCAACGTTCAGATCGATACGCTCGATGAAGTCGCCTGCCAGAACTGGGTCTACACCCGCGCGCAGGTCGACCGCTGTTTGAAGTTCGCGTTCGAACTGGCCGCGAAGCGCCACACGAAGGAGAATCCGTGGCGCGGCCTCTCCGAAGAGGATAAGAAGGCCGGTTACACCTCGCAGCTCACGTTGGTCGGCAAGACCAACGTTCTCACCTACGTCTGCGGTCTCTGGGATCGCGCCTTCCATGCGATGGCGAAGGATTACCCGACCGTCAAGCCGAACTACTGCCACGTGGACGCCGCGACGATGTGGATGGTGAAGAATCCGGAGTGGTTCGACGTGATCGTCACGGAGAACCTCATGGGCGACATCATCACCGACCTGGCGGCGATGACCTCCGGCGGAATGGGCGTCGCCTCGGGCGGCAACCTGAATCCGAAGGGTGTGAGCATGTTCGAACCGATCGGCGGCTCGGCGCCGAAGTACACCGGCAAAAACGTCATCAACCCGCTTGCGGCGATCGGCGCGGCGGCGATGATGCTCGACTTCCTCGGAGAAAAGGAAGCGGCGAAGGCGATCGAGAAGAGCATCGAGTTCGTGACCGGCCACAAGCTCAAGTCGATGGCTGCGGGCCGCATGGGCTACTCGACCACCGAAGTCGGCGACCTCGTGGTCGAAAACCTGTAATTTCAGGAGAAGGCCATGGAACAGCCCGGCATGCCGGAAATTCTCGAAACGATCATGGAGAACGGGAGTTACATTCCGTTCGAGGGCTCCGGCTGCTCCGGGCTCGTGCGACGGGAGTGGATGCATGCCGGGAACGATCCGGCGGAAATCCTGAACAAGATCAACGATCCCGACGCCCGCCGCTGCAAGAACGGCCGCAAGGTCTATGCCGTCGTCGCGGGCGGCGTGTTCATCAAACGATACAACTTCCGGGGTTACTGGAACGGATTCCGGAAGCTCTTCAAACTCCCCCGGCCGGATCGGGTTCTGGCCGGGGCGGTGCGGCTGCGGGAGTTTGAAATCCCGACGCCGGAGGTGCTTGTGACGGCGCGGCGGACGAGATTCGGGATTCCCTTCGAGGATTTCGTCGTGACGCGGGAGCTCTCTTCGCTGCAGTTGCCGCTGGACAAACTCGCGGGGGAGTTCGCACAGGGAGACCCTTACCGGCAGTTCGTCTCGGGAGTGACTGCGCTGCTGGTCAAGATGCACGCCGCCGGTGTCGAACACGGAGACTTGAGTCTGCGCAACATCTTCTGCCGCAAGAGTCCAGTCGGGATCTACTCCGGCTGGGGCGTCATCGACCTCGACGGGTGCAAAATTCACGTGGAGGAGATGCCGGAGCCGCGCCGCAAACGTGAACTCGCACGTGTGATCTCCTCGTTTCTTCGCTGTGTGAAGGCGCGCGCGCCGAAGGTGAAGCTCGATTTCGACACGGTCATCGGGGACTTCACGCGCAAATACAAGGAGCTTTCCGGCTACAATCTCGCCGGGAGTGCTCTTGACAACCGGGTCGGATATCTGACCGGCCGCATCCGGAAGGACGGCAGACAATGACGGAAGAGTGGCTGCTCTGGCGCGACACGGTGCACGATCCCTTTTTCAACATGAGCATGGATGAGATTCTGCTTGAAGAGGCAGGCAGTCTCGGAGTTCCGCTGATCCGCACCTACCGCTGGGACCGTCCTTCGCTGTCGATCGGCAGTTCGCAGCTTTATCCGGAGAAGGAGGCGGCACGTTACGCGATTGTGCGACGCCCGACCGGCGGCGGCAATGTCTTTCATGATGCGGACCTCACCTATACGGCAGTGATTCCGGCCGGGCACGCGCTCACGGAACTGAACCGGATGGAGAGTTACCGGGTTTTTCACGAGGCGATGCTGCCGATGCTCTCCGCCCTCGGCGTGACGGCGGAACTTAAAAGCGGAGAGAGTGCGCACGTCGACCGGGCGACGATGAAGTGTTTCGTCTCCCCGAGCAGATTCGATGTCGTCGCGGAGGGGGACGGCGGCAAGTATGCGGGAGCCGCGCAGCGCCGCACCCGGAACGGCATTCTGCACCAGGGCAGCATCCGTCTTGCAGTCGCAGGAGGCGACTGGGAGAAGCTGAATGAGTCGCTGATCGCGGCGCTGGAATCCTTTTTTCACATCCGGTTCCGGGAACACGAAATTCCGGATGCGTGGCTCGAACGGGCGGAAATCCTCGCCCGTGCCAAATACGAAAGTTCGGAGTGGAACCGTGGCGCGCAATATTGATGAACTGAAAATCCGGCTCGGCGCGGAGAACTGCGGAAACAGCCGGTTGAACGAAGCGTTGACCCATCGCTCCTATGCCGTGGAGAACGCCCTCCCCTACGACAATCAAAGGCTTGAATTTCTCGGGGACGCGGTGCTTGAAATCGTGTTGACCGAATATCTTTTCAATCTGTATCCGGAGTGCGACGAGGGGGCTTTGACCAAGATGCGCTCGGCGCTGGTCCGGGAAGGGGCGCTTGCGGCACTCGCCCGCAAGCTCGAACTCGGCGAATATCTGCTCGTCGGACGCGGAGAGCAGGAGGCGGGGGGAGCCGGACGCGATTCGACGCTGGCGGATCTCTTTGAAGCCGTGCTCGGAGCGCTCTACCTCGAAGGGGGATTCGAACAGACCAGAAATTTTATCCTGAAGATGTTCCGGGAGGAGTACCCGGAGCCGCGTTCGCTTTTGAGCTCAATCAATCCGAAGGGGCTTCTCCAGGAGTACTCGCAGCACCGCTGGGGGAAACAGCCGGTCTACACCGTGCTGCGCACGACCGGACCGGAACATCTGCCGGTCTATGAAGTGGAGGTCTCCCTGCATGGCTATGTTGCATTCGGGCGCGCCGCCAGCCGCAAGCACGCGGAGAGCGAAGCCGCCCGGAATCTCTATTTATACCTGACCGAACACGAGGGGAAAGCATGAACTGCGAATTCAAACTTCCGAAAGAGATCCTGTTCGGCTGCGGCGAGCGTCACAGGCTCGGCTCGAAACTCGCCGGGGGAAATGTGCTCGTCGTCGCGGGACGTCACTCGAAAGAGCGCGTGGAGTCCGAATTGCTGCCGGAATTGAAAGGGCGGGAAGTCCGGATCGTCGCCGACGTCCGTCCGGAGCCGCCGCTCGAAGACGTCGAGCGCGTGCTCGCCGCCGGACGGGAGATTCACGCGGCGAACGTGATCGGCTGGGGCGGCGGCTCGGCGATCGACACGGCCAAGAGCGCGGCGGCGCTTTTACCGCTCGAAGGATGCGTGGCGGATTACTTTTACGGTCGGCGGCAGATCCCCGGCAAGGGGTGTTTCTTCGCAGCGCTGCCGACCACCTCCGGAACGGGGGCGGAGATCACGCCGAACGCGGTGCTGATCGACCCGGAAACCGGAATCAAGCAGTCGCTCCGCCACGCAACGATGTTCGCGGATGTGGCGATTGTGGACCCGGAACTCACGTACGACTGTCCTCCCGGCGTCACGGCTGCGAGCGGATTCGACGCGCTGACCCAGGCAATCGAGAGTTTTCTCTCGAAAAAAGCGACCCCTTCAAGTGAAGCGCTCGCGTTGAAGGCGGCGCTCGCACTCCATCCCGCGCTGCTTCCGGCCGTTCGCGGTCACTCGGAACCGGCACGGATCGCGATGGCCGAAGGGAGCATGCTCGGCGCGATGGCGTTCACGCAGTCGAGTCTCGGCGCGGTGCACGGAATCGGGCATCCGCTCGGGAGTTTGCTGCACGTGCCGCACGGCGTCTGCTGCGCGGTGCTGCTGCCGGAACTGCTGCGGTGGAATCTGCCGACCTGCCGGGAGAAAATGACGTTCCTCGCAAACCAGCTGATCCGCGACACCCCGGAGGCGCTGATCGCGGCACTCGAAGAGCTGCGGCGGGCGGCCGGCCTGCCCGCGGACTTCCGCGGATACGGACTCCGGGAGGAACACTTCGACTTCATTGTAAAAAATTGCCGCTCCGGCAGCATGAAGAGCAATCCGCGCGACTTCTCCGACGCCGAGGTCGTGGCGATACTCAGAGGAGTTGCCGGATGAAGCGGATCGTGGCACTCGGGCCGAATCCGGCCTGGCAGAAAACGCTGTTTTTCGAACATTTCCGCTACGGAGCGATCAACCGTGCGCGGGAAATGCAGACATTCCCGGCGGGGAAAGGGATCAATTTCTGTCGCGCGGCCGCGTGTCACGGCAGAGTTGCCGCGCGGCTGATTCAGTTTGCCGGCGGAGAGAACGGCGACAAGATCCGGGCGGGACTCGAGGAAGAAGGGATGCCGGTCTTTTCGGTGCCGACCGTCGCGCCGACCCGCTGCTGCACGACCTGTCTGTGTCTCGAAACGCAGACGATGACCGAAGTGATCGAGCCGTCGTTCGCGGCGGCCGCAGCTGAAGTCGATGCTCTGCTCGAACGGTTCGGCGAGTGGCTCAACGAGTCGGACGCGGGGGCGTTCTGCGGCACGCTGCCGACTGGAACCGATCCGATGCTCTATCCGCGTGCGGCCGCCGTCGCCGCAGCATGCGGCAGGCCGCTGCTCATCGACTCCTACCAGAATCTGCGCCCCGTGTTCGAGTCGAACGCGGAACTGTGGCTCAAGATCAACACGGATGAACTCCGCGCCATGACCGGGGCGGAGGATGTGTGCGACGGTCTGGCCAGAGTGTTCGAATTCTCCGCGGTGAAACTCGCGGCGATCACGGACGGGCCGGGCAGGGCGTATGCTTCCGACGGCAGACAGCTTGCGGTCTATGAACTTCCGTCCCTCGAAAGAATCGTGAACCCGATCGGCTGCGGCGACACTGCCAGCGCAGTCTGGGCGAGCGAACTGCTCTGCGGCGTCGATCCATTCGAGGCGTTTCGGCGGGCGCTGGCGGCGGCGAGCGCGAACTGTCTGTCGGCCTTTCCCGGCAGTTTTTCTCCGTCTGACGCCGAAGAGATCACACGCGGAATCCGGATGGAGAAAAGACATGTTTGAGATTGAACTCCGGAAAATAGAAACAAATTTCACCGGGGAAACCTGTTTTACGCACGCGCGCGCCGCGATGACGCCGGACGGGTTCGCGGTCATGACCACGCAGCCGCTGCGGCTCTCCGGCAGCGACATCTACTACGGACTGCATGAGCTGACCAGCCGCGACAAAGGGAGGAACTGGTCTGCGATCCGGCCCGTTCGGGAATTGTCGCGCCGTCCGTTCCCGGGCGGGGACGGCTGGGAAATCGCGATGGCAGACGCGACCCCGCTCTACCACCGGGCAACAGGAACCTTTCTGCTCACGGGAGCGAGCATGCTCTACTGCGACGACGAATTCGTCCCGCCGCCGCGGCCGCGCCATACACTTTACAGCACGATGGATCCAGCAACCGGGAACTGGAGCGAATACAAAGTCCTCGATATGCCGGAGGATCCGGAGGGGAACTTCTTCGCCTGCGCAGCCGGATGCACCCAGTACCTCGAGCTCGACAACGGCGAACTGCTGATTCCGGTTTACACGATGAACCGCGAAGAGGCGCTCGACCCGTGGCACAACAGTTATCGAGCCGCCGTCATGCGGTGCGGATTCGACGGGAAAAGTCTGCGCGTGCTCGAATGCGGCAGCTTTCTGACGACTCCGGTGCCGCGCGGATTCTGCGAACCCTCGATCGCCGGATACGGCGGCCGTTATTTCCTCACGCTGCGCAATGACGAAGCCGGTTTCGTCGCAACAGGAGCGGACGGGCTGCACTATTCCGCCCCCGTTGAGTGGCGGTTCGACGACGGGGAGCCGCTCGGAAATTACAATACGCAGCAGCACTGGATCACGGGCGGCGGCAGACTTTATCTGGTCTACACCCGGCGCGCCGGAAACAACGACCACATCTTCCGTCACCGCGCCCCGCTCTTCATTGCGGAGGTCGATCCGGAACGGCTCCGGGTCATCCGCTCCACCGAACGGATCGCCGTGCCGGAACGCGGCGCGCGGCTCGGAAACTTCGGCTGCTGCCGGATCAGCGACCGGGAGTCGTGGATCGTCGCCTCGGAGTGGATGCAGAGCCCCGGACCGCTCGGGCCGGAAAATCTGCAGCGCTGTCTCGACCACGGCAGCGACAACTCGATCTTCATCGCCCGGATCCTCTTCTGAAGAATCCCGTGCCGGGAAGCAGAAATCCCGGCTTCCGCCGGGACTCTCCGCAACTTACTTTTCGCGTGTAATCAGGTAGTCGACCAGTTCGAGCAGGCATGTCCGGAACTCATTTTCCGGGAACTCGTTCAGAATCCTGCGCGCCTTGTCGGCGAGCACCTCCGCCTCGCAGTTGAGACTTCCGGCCGCGCCCGAGTCCACCATGATTTTCCGCACGCAGTCAAGGTCGTGCTGCGTGTACTCCCGGCGTCCGAGCATCCGCAGCAGCTGCCCGCGGGCGGCGGGTTCGGCCATGCGGAGCGCCGAGAGCAACAGCAGCGTCGCCTTCCCTTCGCGCAGGTCGCCGCCGATCGGTTTGCCGAGGGTTTTGAACTCACCGAAAATCCCGAGATAGTCGTCACGAAGCTGAAACGCATTGCCCGCGGCAAGCGCGAATTCTCCGAGTTTCTTCACCTCCGGAGTCTCCGGATCGTCCGTTTCGAGCGCAATCATCGCCCCGGCCTCGGCGCAGAAGCGCAACAGTGCGCCGGTCTTGCCCATGAGCATCTCGCGCACCTCGTCGAGTTCGATCGACTCGACCGAACGCAGCGAAAATTCGACGTCGAGCGCCTCTCCGCTGATGAGATCGCGGTTCGCCAGCTCCTGGAAGCGGCGCATCAGCCCGACCACCACCTTCGGCGAAACCCCGTGATCAGCCGCGCGCAGCAGCAGATCGTTCGCCCACCCCTGCTGCACGTCGCCGGTCAGAATCGCGAAGTCACGCCCCGTCCGCCCGGCCTCGTTCTCCGAGAGTCCGAAGCGCCCGCGCGCCTCATTCGTGAGCGCGACATGGCAGGCGGGACGGTTCCGGCGGGTCTGGTCCTGGTCGATGATGTCGTCATGAACGAGCGTCCAGTTGTGACAGACCTCCGCCGCGGCCGCCGGATACAGCGCCTGTTCCTGCTTGCCGCCGAGCAATCGGCAGCACCAGATCAGAATCGCCGGACGCAGCCGCTTGCCGCCGTTGAGCGGGTAATCCAGCACCGCCGAACGCAGATACTCGGGACGAATCGTCTTCGGAAAGCCGTCGGACGCCAGCAGCGTATCGACCGCTTTCGAAACGTTTTTCAGTTGTTCAAGCATGTTCTCTCCTCCGGAAACACGTAAAAATCAGAAACAGGTCGTCGCCCGGACGCTCGTCCAGAGCTGGCTGTTGAGATCGATCTTCTTGCGCCGCCGCGTCGCGAGCGAAATCGGCACATGCGTGAAGTTGTCCCCCCAGTGGCCGATCACCATGTCGGTTCTCCCGGCCATCGCGGCGTGAACCGCGTTCTGCGCGAGCATCGCGCAGAATACCGCATCGGCGCCGTGGCACGGACCGCTCCGGACCGCGTAGGAGGTGTCGAAGTATTTCACGTTGACTTCGATGTTCAGCTTCTTGAAATATTCGCGGATCTTGTCGCGCAGCAGAATGCCGATGTCGTTGTGGATCAGGTTTCCGGAGGCATCGTGCATCTCCGGAAGATTTTCAAAGAGCTCCTGCCCCGCGCCCTCGGCGACGATCATCACGGCGTGATGCTTGCTGTTCATGCGTTCGACGAGATTCGGCAGCAGCGCATCCGGCCCCTCCCCTTCGAGCGTGAACTTCCGTTCCGGGACAAGGCAGTAGTTGATGTACGAATTCGCGAGCGCGGCGTAGGCCGCGATGAATCCGGAATCCCGACCCATCACGCGCACGAGCCCGATGCCGTTGTAGGCCCCCTTCGCCTCGTTGTGCGCGCCGGAAACGAAATGGCCGCAGGTCGCGACCGCAGTCTCGAAACCGAACGATTTGTCGATGAAACCGATGTCGTTGTCGATCGTCTTGGGAATCGCGACCACGCTGATCGAAAGACCGCGTCTCTGCGCCTCAATCGCAATCTCATGCGCACAGCGGGCGGTTCCGTCGCCGCCGATGCAGAAGAGCAGATTGATGTTCATGCGCATGAGCGTATCGACCATCACGGCGGTATCCTCCTCGCCGCGCGAGGAGCCGAGAATCGTCCCGCCCTGTTCGTGAATATCGTCGGTGTTCTCGTCGGTCAGCACGAGCGGCGCGAGTTTGCTCGCGGGATTCAAGCCGCGGTAGCCGTAGCGGATGCCGTAGACGATCGGAACCCGGTACTGATTGCGCAAAGTGCTGGTCAGAAACTTGATCACGTCATTCAATCCGGGGCAGAGCCCGCCCGCCGTCAGGACGGCCGCCTTGCTCCAGGCCGGATCATGGTAGATCTTCGCGCGCGGCCCGGCCAGCTCGAACGCCGGAATCGTCTCGCCCTTGCGCACATACTCGGCGAGTTTCACGGCATCGCTGTCGTAGGCGACGGTGGCATCGTCAGGGATAAACGCCGTCGTCGGGCTGAGCGGAGAATCCAGCAGCCTCTTTCCGAGGCTTGCAATCAGAAAATCACTGCTCTTCATATCAATCAAACTTCTCCTTTCCGGATGCATCCACTCTCACTCAGGTACTTTAAGATAACGTTTCCCGCCAAAATAGCAACCCGCGGAACTGGATTTTTTCGAACTTTAACACTATATTGAAAAAACATCAACACAATGGAGCCCCGATGACGACAGAAACAAACCGGAAGCCCCTCCCCGCCTGGGAGAGCTCCCCAGCCGCACGGAAACTGGAACGGATTGCCCGTCTGATCTGCGGCGGCGTATGTCCCGGTCTCTTTCTCGGGGCGGCCTTCACGGGGGCGATCGGCTCGTTCGAGTCCGGTTCCGGCCCCTTCGGCAATCCGGCGACGGCGCTCTTCATCGCGGGGCTCGAAGCGATCTTCGGAGCGGTTCTGGCCGGAAGCTGGCGCGAAAGATGCCGGAAATCCGATACGCGCGGACTGCTCGTGCTCCCGGCGGTTCTGCTTTTTCTGTACACGCTTCTGCCCGGTCCGAAAACCGCGCTGGCGATCTGCGGAATTCTCGCGGGAGGCTACCTGACGGCTCTGCCGCTCCGTTCCGGAGGATGGCGTCTCCTCGCAGGAGGCGCATTCGCGTGTTCGGCATTTCTGCTCGCCGGAAATCCGGAGCGGGCCGCGCTCTGGCAGATGGTGCTGTTCCCCCTGCTCTTTTCCTCGCTGATCCTCTGGGTCAAGGCGCACTGGCTGATGCGTCTGGCGATGATCGTACTGCTGCCGCTTTCGACGATTCTCTTCACCCACGGGATGCTCCCGCGGCGGCCGCCGGTTTCGTTTCCGCAGCCGCACGCGGTCGCGCCGGCGCTCCCGGCGCTGCTCATGGCAAACGCCGATTCGACCCGAATTCTCTTTCTTTCGGAACGAAACTCCCTCATCCCCGGGGTCTGGCTGGAGATGCCGTTCGTCGAACGGGTCGAGAGCATCTGGCCGCAGGGGGTGATTCTCGGCCGCTTCGGCAATCCGAAATTCCACCCGCATGAAGGCCCGCCCGGGCGCGTGCTGCCGGGCCTGAAATCGGGCTTCCACCTGATTTACGCCGACCAGCTTCCGCGCGGCAGCGAAGCGGCACGGCGCGGCTTCGTACAAAAGCTCTGGGATCTTCTCGCGCCGGAAGGAATTCTCGTTCTGCCGAGCGAAAATCGCCTGCTGCTGCCCGATACGGCCCAGTGGGCAATGGTTCCGGGATCGGACGGCAAACGGGTCGCCGCGGCGCGCAGTGCGGTTTCGGCCGATCTGGAACTGCTCGATCTCCGGCTGCAGAAGCTGCTCGCGCCGTTCGGCGGCGAATCGATCGTTCCGGCCGGAATCTTCACGGCGCTCTATGACACGGGAACGGAACTGCCGCAACTCCCCCCGCCGGCGGATGTGCCCTCCTCCGCGGGAGAAGAAAATCGTTCCGCATGGTTTTACGGAGGCGTGTTTCTCGCGCTCCTCTGCTACGGGGCGGTCCGGCTCTACTTCGGCCGGTTCGGCCGCAATCCACACGGATTCGATCTCGTGGAGAACTCCGCCGGTTTCGCCCTGATTCTGCTGGCCGCCTTCGACGCGATGTCCATCCGGGAACTTTTCCACGGACTCCCGGCGGCTCTGCTCTGGAGCTGTATCGGGTTGAGTTGTCCCGCACTGCCGTTGCGCGCCAGAGCCGCACGGATTTTCGCGCTCATCGCGCTGGTGCTGCCCGCCGTCTGGCTCATTCCGGGAAGCGTCATCGCGGCGGAGCCCTCCTGGCTCGCGGTCACCGCCATCGTCGCAATTGCAACCGGCAGCATCCGGGCGCAGATCGCGGGAGCATCGGGATTTCCCCGCAGCTGGAGCACCACCTTCTCCGCCGCCGGATGGGTCGCTGGAAGCGCAGTCTACACGGTCCTGCTGCTGCTTCCCGGAGATCCGCTGCTGCCGGCAATCCTCATCGCAGCGGCACTGCGCCTCGCCTGGCCGCTGAAATTCTGAAAGAGAGTTGATCCATGCTCGACGTTCTCAACACTCCATGGATCGCCACGGTTCTGGCCGGAATCTCCTGGGGAACTCTGCTCGGATTGCGCAGGAAGGAGACGCGCGCGGCGCTTTTTCTGGCCGCTCTCATGCTCATCGGGCACGCCGTGGTCGCCGGAATCGTCTGCGGCCGGAGCGCACCGTGGCTCTCCGCACGCAACGGAAGCGAAGCGATCTGGCAACTCATTGCGCTCGCGCCGGTCATCGCTTGTTTCGCCGCCGGGGAAACGCTCAAAACTCTCGACCGCAAAACCATGCTCTGTTATGCAGGCTGTTTTCTGCCGGCCGCGTTCTTCGGTCTGACCCGCCATATTCCGGCGATCCGGTTCAGTTTGAAGCCGGAGGATCTCCTCTCCGGCCGTCCCGGCATCCTCATCACGCTCGCCGCCGGAATCGGAATCGTCGGAACGCTGCTGATTCTGCACGGACGGGAAGCATTCCGACGGCGGGAGGGGGGCCGATACGTCGCCGCTCTCGCCGCCGCCATCCTGATTCCGGCGGCAGTGTCCTGGGTTCTGCGCGGAAGTTTCCGCTGTCACATTCACCACTATTTCTGGGCGTTGCTGCTGCTCTTCTTCTTCCGCTACGACACCTGGTTCTCCCGGTGTGCGCAGGCTGTTGCGCTCGGAATCTGCGTGGACGGGTTCGTCTCCTGGGGAGTCGAACCGCTCTGGTATCCGCTTTAGGCTTCGCGGAGTTTCCGCTTGATCTCCTTCACACGCTCACACTCGGGACGGCACTTGTAGAACTCGTCGAGCGGATAGCAGCCGGAAACCATGCCGCTGCGCGGCGCGGTCGTGCAGTCTCCGAACGTGCGGCAGATCCGCTTCGTCTGCAGCGGCCCTCCCTTGAGCGCGTCCGCCGGCAGCTCCGGATAGGCGATGACCATACGGCCGATTCCGACCATGTCGGTTCTGCCCGCGCGGACCGCCGCCTGACCGACCTGCGGCAGAAACTCCTGCAGACAGGTGTAGCCCGAACCGATGAAGATCATTCCCGTCCCCTTGAAGTGCACCTTGACTTTCGCGACCGCGCCGATCTGCCGCGCCGCGCCGCAGACCGGATCCTCCGGCGGCAGATAACCGTCCGAAACCGGATAGTAGGCCGGACGCTGGAAGTGCGGATTGTAGTAGGGACTGCACACGGTCGTGCAGATCAGCTCCACGCCGAGCGAACGGCAGAGTTCGAGGAACCGGATCGGCTCGGTGAGATCGTATCCGAGTCCCGTGCCGTCTCCGCCGAATGCGTAATGGTAGTTGCCGACGCCGATCCCGTTGCGCTGCATCGGGATTCCGACTTTGTCCGGCCCTTTTTCAAACGGCAGGCAGTCGAAGAGCGAAAAGCGCGTGCCGATCTCCAGACCCGGCACTTCACGGCGGATTCCCTCGACGATTTCGCGGAAGAAACGCGTGCGGTTCTCAAAACTCCCGCCGAACTCGCCGGGACGCTCGAAGCCGGAAAGCAGTTCGTGGCCGAGATAGCCATGCGCCATCTTCACGTCGACAAAGTCGAATCCCGCCTCCTGCGCAAGTTTCGCCGCGTCGATGAAATGGCGGATGATGTTCCGCAGCTCTTCGTCCGAAACGACGTTCGCGGCGCTGCTGTGGAACTTCTCGTCGAGCAGCGGGTGGCAGTAGGCGGTGACCGACTCGAGTTTCGCGTCGTCGTGCGGATGACTGTAACGGCCGGAGTGGGTCAGCTGCAAACCGATGAGCAGATCGTCCGCCGTGCCGAACTTCTGCGCGTGCAGTTCGCGCATTTCGGCGCAGAGCGCCTTGAGTTTCGGCATGGTGGAAGGCGTGATCATCAGCTGCCGGGTGTTGCTCTTGCCGGACTCCATCACCGCGCACGCCTCGCAGCCGAAAAGCAGTTTCGCACCGCTCGCGGCGAAGTGGAGCCAGCGGCGGCGGGTCAGTTCCGACGGCGAACCGTCCGGCAGGCAGTCCCACCCCTCCATCGGCAGAATGCACCAGCGGTTGCCGATCCGGCGGCCATGGTATTCGAGTCCCTGCGCAAGCGGGCTCTCCGGAGCCGGGAGAATCGCGTCATCGACTTCAAGATCGAGACTCAGGCTTTTCAGATGCGCGCGGAACGCCTCCGCGGTTTTGAATGAACTGATTTTGGGATAGTTTCCTGCCATGGTCAGAACCTGTTTTCCTTTCTGATGTGTAGAATCAACAACTCACAATCGGTCAAAGCCTCGTAGGTGTGCTCAAGCAGCGCGTCGAACTGGAGCGACTGCCCGGCCGAAAGCTCGTGAACCTCGGAGGGGAGCGTCAGCCGCAGCGTCCCCTCCAGAATCCAGCAGAGTTCGTAGTCGTCCTGATGGATATTCGGGTGCTTCATCCGGGCCCCCTTCTCCGCCTTGGCGTGCAGGCAGCGGATGTTCCGGTAGTTGATCTCCCGGAAGAGGAAATCCTCGTTGCGGTGCGCCGTCGCCTTGAGCGGATGCGACAGCCGCGCCTCGGCCAGACTCAGCAGTTCCGCCGCCGTGATGCCGAAGACGCGGGCGAGCCGGTAGAGCGTATCGAGTTCCGCCCGCGTACGGTTCCGTTCGAGCTTCGAGATCACCGCCGCCGAAACGCCGCTCCCGGCCGAAACCTCGCCGATGCTCAACCCCGAACGCTTGCGCAGTTCACGCAGAATCGTGAAATCGAACTCCGCCATCGTTTCACCCGTAGATCTTTCCTGTGCGGTACTCCGCCCAGACCGTCTCGAACCAGCCGTCGGTCTCCGGGAACGGGCGGCACGGCTCCCAGCCGACCCGCACTCCCTGCGGCGTCACGGTCGTCCCGAGCACCTGCGCCCGGAACGCGGGATTCTCCGGAATGACGGAGTTGTCCGCCCGCAGCACGGCCGCACTGCCGCGCGACCCCGCCCCCGAAGCCGCCTGAAACGCGATCGCTTCCAGATAGATACAGGAGGCGAACGCCAGATGGAAATTCGTGACCGCATGGTCCGTGTCCGCCGCCGGATATCCCTCGCGATCCATCGCGTCAAGCAGATTCCGCGCCGCATCCGCCGCCTCGTCGAGCTTTTGTTGCGGCCGCAGATGACCCGCGAACGCGGTCATGCGCTCCTGCAGCTCGCGCCGGTCGCTCCGCCAGTCGCGCGTTCCGGCAAGACGGCGCATGAGATCGGCCTCAAGCTGTTTCGCCGCCTCCTCCGCCCGAGTGAAATCGAGCGTGAAGTCGCGATACTTCGCGGCGATGAACTCCGCCGCCCGGAAGCCGCCGACCTGACCCGCGTTCAGCGCCGAACCGCCGGGGCGGGTCACGCCGTGCGAGCCGTTCACCTCTCCGATCGGGAAGAGGTGCGGCACGTTCACCGATTCATACCAGATGTTCCCCGCAAGACCGCCGTTGTTGTGCTGGGCGCAGACCGCGATTTCAAGTTTCTCTTTGTAAAGATCGATGTTGTGATCCCGGTAAAGTTCGATCGCTCCGGGATTCATCTTCTTGAGCCGTTCGATCGGCGTGCCGAAGCAGGCGCTGGATTTTTCGAGATACTCCCGCGCCTCGGCCGACAGCGCCGCGAAGTCGAGATTTCCCGTGTTCGTCCGGAAGTCAAGAAAGACCCGCCTCCCCTTCTTCACGGTCTCCTCGTGCACGAGAAGATCGATCTGCGAGGAACCGTCCGGAACCTTGCGCACGTCGAACGGCCACTGGTAGCCCTTCAGGAAAATCATCGAATTCATCGCGTTCGGGTCGCCGTAATAATCGAGCAGGAATTCGCGCTCGTCCGAAACGCCGTCCGCCGCGGTCGAGACGAAACGCGGCAGCACCTGCATGTAGGTTCCCGACACATTCCAGCGAAAGCGGGTCGAGGCGAGTCCGAACTGCGACTCCGGCAGATTCTGCGCCTTCGCCCCGATCTTCAGCGCGAGCCCGATCGCCCCCATGTGTCCGGCCGGATAGACGCTCGAAGCGTAGAGACCGCCCGGCCCGCCGACAGCGAACACGGTGTTCTCCGCGAGATACGCCTCGAACTCCTTCGTCTCCCGGTTCCAGGCGACCGCCCCGGCCGCGCGGCCGTCTACGGCGACGAGTTCCGCGACGTTGCGTTTTTCGGCGATCTCGACTCCGGCGGCCTTCACGGCACGGATCAGCGCGAGACACATCTCGCGCGAGGTGTACGGCCCGCAGCTCGTCGCACGCCGCTTCGGGTCGTGGTCGGTCTTGTAGCCGACGTACTGCCCGAATTCATCGCACGGGAACGGCACGCCGAGATTCACGAGATTCATGAAACAGCGCACCGACATCGCCGCCTCGACGAGCGCCACGTCCCCGTGGACCGAACCGCCGTCGAACAGCGTCCGTCCGAGCAGCGCCGGGGAGTCCGGCTCCGCTCCGTAGATGCCGAGTTTGTAGTAGGTCTGCTTGTCGCTGCCGGTGTTGATCGAGGTTCCGCATCTGAGCCCTTCCGAAAGCAGCAGAACGTCGTCCACGCCGAGCGTTTTAAGCCGCAGCGCCGCCGCGAGCCCCGAGGCTCCGGAGCCGATCACAAGCGTGTTGAGTCTGCGCGTCTTCATCACAGCCGCCCGATCTCCATGCCGCCGTCGACGTTGATGACCTGTCCGGTCGAATAGGCGAGATCCCCGCGCAGAAGCATCGCGACCGCCCTGCCGATGTCGGCGGGCTCCCCCCAGCGCGGCTGGAGCGTGAGCCCCTCGGCGATGAGTTTGTCGTATTTCGCCTTGACCACGCTGGTCATGTCGCTCGAAATCACGCCGGGACGAATCTCGTAGACCGGCACGCCGAATTCCGCCATCTTCACAGCGAAGAGTTTCGTCGCCATCGCCACGCCCGCCTTGGAGATGCAGTATTCTCCCCGGCTGATCGAAGCGACCGTCGCCGAAACACTGCCGATGTTCACGATCGTCCCGGCGATCTTGTTCTCCGCAAAATAACGCCCGACCAGCTGGGTCAGAAAGAAAGGCCCGCGGAGGTTGATCCCGAGCACGCGGTCGAAACTCTCCTCGGTCATCTCGAGAATGTCCGCGCGCACGAGCGGCGCGACCCCTGCGTTGTTCACAAGCGCTTCAAGCGAACCAAAATTTTCGAGAACCCGGGCGAGCAGTTTCCCGCGCTCCTCGTGAACCGAAACATCGCAGCAGTAATAGGCCGCCTTCACACCGTAAGTCGTCTCCAGCTCCCGGCAACGCTCCGCGAACGCGGACTCCTCCTTGCGTCCGCAGAACACGGCGTTCCACCCTTCCGCAGCAAGTTTCTCCACAATTCCGGCGCCGATCCCGCGGCCGCCGCCCGTCACCAGTGCTGTTTTCGACATGATGGTTTCTCCCTTTGTTGAGTTTTCCTGACGCTATATTTTATCGTAATATATATCCTTCAGGAAACGTTACAAGCCGATTCCCCCAAAAAGTTGACAAAAAACCAGATAGATAACAACCCATACACAGGAGGTGTCAGATGAATGAGATTTTCACTCCCCCCGCCGCCTCGGAAACCGCTTACAGCCGGCGCAGTGCCTTTCGCGCCGAAGCGGTGGAAGCGGCAGTTGCGGCGCTGCTGCGGCAGCTCGTGACCGGGCTCGAAGCCAGGGCGGGCAAACTGCCGGACCAGGTCGACGGCGTCGGCGTAACCGTGACGGGATTCCCGGAGCCGTCCGATGAGATTCCCGGCACGATTGCGGTCACGGCAACGCTCGAGGGGCGCTCCGCCGACGCGGATTTCCGCAACGATTTCTCCCGTGCGGCGATGGCGTTTCCGCGCGAACACGACGAGGTTCTCGCCGTCCGGTTCAGCCGGATCGAACGCACTTCCGACGTTGAAGTTTTCGGCAGCGAACGGCATCACGGGGAGATGAAAACGACGGCGAAACTCACCCTGCTCTGCCGCATCGACCTCGCACGCTCCTACTTTTCCGCGAGTGCGTGGGGAACCGTCCCGAGCGCTGCGCAGTGGTCGGCGATTCCGCTCGCGGCCGTGGAGAACGGCGTGGCCGCCCTGCTCGGCATCCGCGCCGGAAGTTTGTCCGGTGAGCGGGATGAGGACGCCGCCGTCCGGATCACCGGCTCGACCCCGGCTGACGATCGGCGGCACCGGGAATTCACGCTGGAGCTCGCCGTACGCGGAGTCGGCTGCTCCGGATTTGAACAGACGCTCTCCACGCTGCTCGCCAAACTACCGGCACGGAACGTCACAAGTCGCGGAATCCTCTTCAACGCCATCTGGCACAGCGGCGGCGACTCCTTTGCAGTCGAACGCATTCTTGAACGCGAATGCGGAACCGGCAGGCTCATGCTCACCGCCAGCGTCGACGTCGCCTCCTCACAGGGAGCCGACGGAACACCCGCGCCGACCAACTCCGACCGGGCCGTCACCGCGTTCGATCCGGCTGAACTCGAACGCGCGCTCACGCAGTGGATCGGCAGCAAACTCAATCTCACGCCGGATCGGGAGATCTGCCGCGGAGAGTTTCCGCCGCCGGGCTGCGGCGTGCGCCCCGTCGCCGCCGTGAAACTGACCGGAATCACCTCGGACAACCGCCCGGCAGGATTCCGGATTCAAGCGCTGTTGCAGTTCCGGACCCCGCATCGCGATGAACTCTTCCAGCGCCTCCTGGCACTCGACTCGCTTCTGCCGCGCTACGGCGAAAGCATCGGAACCTGCGAACTCCGGGCCGTTCTGAAGCGGGAATTCAAGCTCAACTGGCGCGAGGAGAACGGAAGAAACCAGCTCGAAGGCTCGCTTGCACTCGAACTGGTGCTGTGAGTTGCCTTGCTTTTTCTTCAAGCGATGTTATATTAAGGAGAGGACGCCTTTTCCGGAAAGCGTCCTTTCTTTTCGTTACTCATTACAAAGAGAGGCCGAACCACGGTTTCTCCGACAACGTTCAAGGAAGAAAAAATGGCCGAAGAAAACGTCAAGAATCAGGAGCTGATGGACAAGCTCGTCAGCCTGTGCAAACGCCGCGGATTTGTGTTCCCGAGTTCCGAGATTTACGGCGGCATCAACGGATTCTGGGATTACGGCCCCTACGGCGCCCGGATGAAACGCGCCATCGAAAATCTCTGGTGGCACGAAATGGTCGAAACCCGCGACAACGTCGAGGGACTCGATTCAACGATCATCTGCCACCCGCGCGTCTGGAAAGCGTCCGGCCACCTCGACCAGTTCAGCGACCTCATGACCGACTGCCGCAACTGCAAGTCCCGCTACCGCGTCGACCAGATGGAGGATCCGACCACCTGCCCGAACTGCGGCTCGAAAGATCTGACCGAACCGCGCGAATTCAACCTCATGATGAAAACCTTCGTCGGCCCCGTGTTCGACGAGGAGCACGCCGCCTACCTGCGCGCCGAAACCTGCCAGCCGATCTTCGTCGACTTCCACAGCGTGCGGGTCGCGACACGGCAGAAGATTCCGTTCGGCATCGCGCAGATCGGCAAGGCGTTCCGCAACGAGATCAATCCGCGCAACTTCACGTTCCGCAGCCGCGAATTCACGCAGATGGAGATGGAGTTCTTCTGCGAAGAGTCCCAGGGCATGGAGTTCTTCGAATACTGGAAAGAGCAGCGGATCAACTACTACAGGAACAAGCTGAAGTTCAAGGACGACTTCTTCCGCATCTACGTCCACGAGAAGCTCGCACACTACGCGAAAGCCGCGATCGACATTGAAGTGAAGTTTCCGTTCGGCTGGGGCGAACTCGAAGGCGTCCACCACCGCGGCACCTGGGATCTCTCGCGCCACAGTGAATTCTCCGGCGAGGATCTCTCGTACATGGATCACGACAACCACCGCAAGTTCATGCCGACCGTCATCGAAACCTCCGTCGGTCTCGACCGCACGATGCTCGCGCTGCTCTCGGCCGCCTACGACGAAGAGAAAGCCGCTACCGCGAAAGAGGGGATGGAGGAGGATACCCGCATTGTGATGCACCTGCCGCCGCTCGTCGCGCCGATTCAGGTTGCGGTTCTGCCGCAGTCGAAGAAGCTCAAGGAGTCGGCCTACGCGCTCTACAAGGAGATCGACCGCCACTTCCGCGCCGAATACGACGACACCGGCAGCATCGGCAAGCGCTATCGCCGGCAGGATGAGATCGGAACGCCGTACTGCATCTGCTACGACTTCGACTCCGCCAACGACAACTGCGTGACCGTGCGCGACCGCGACACGATGCTTCAGGATCGGGTCAACGTGACGCAGCTGCGCGATTATCTTGAAAAGAAGATCGAAGCATAAATCAGATTCCCGCGGGAGATCCGGAACCGGCTCTCCCGTTTTTTCTGCAACTGTGGAGGACCGTATCATGAACCGAACTCAGATCGAACAAATGCTCCGGAATCTCTACTGTCAGACCGGAGCCGACCGCTTCTTCGAGGAGCCCGAAGTGAAAGTTGCGGCGGCGGACGATCCGTTCTTCATTCGCTTCAAAGAGCTGATCGGACCGCAACACTGGACGCCGGACGAAGTGCTGAAACGGAAATTCCCGGAAGCCGAGGCGAAGTCGGTGATCTCCTGGGTGCTGCCGGTGAACCGGAAGGCGCGCGAAACGAACCGCGCGGAAACGGTCCGCCCGTCGATCGAATGGGCCGCCGTCCGCAGTTTCGGAGAAATCCTGAACGAGGAGATGCGCGCCCAGATGGCGAGTCTGCTGACCAAAGCGGGATTTCCCGCGGTCGCGCCGCACCTTGAGCAGAAAGCGGTCTATCCGCCGCCGGGGTGGGATGTCAAACACTTCACGTCGAGCTGGTCGGAGCGGCATGTGGCGTTCGTCGCCGGAGCCGGGACGTTCGGACTCTCGGCGAGCCTCATCACGGAGCACGGTGTGGCGATGCGTCTCGGTTCGGTTGTGACGACGCTCGAACTCCCGGCCGACAAACGTCCCTACGGCGACGACCCGTTCGCATGGTGTACGCGCTGCGGTGCCTGCATCCGGCGCTGTCCGGCCCACGCGATCGGTCCGGAATTCAAGGATCGCGACAAACCGGCCTGTGCGCGATATGCGGTCGAACATGTCGCAAAGGATCGGGAAACAACCTACGGCTGGCTCGACCGGGCACTCGGCTGTGCGCTCTGCCAGACCGGAGTTCCATGCGAATTTCACCGTCCGTGATCGAAAAAGAGAAAAAGCCCGGCAGCCAACCGACTGCCGGGCTTTTTTGATATGGAACATTACTGAACCTTGATCCGATGAACCTTCGCACGTTCCGCCTTCGGAATTTCGAGCGTGAGAACACCGTCTTTGGTTTTCGCGGTGATTTTCTGAACATCGACCTCCTCGGAGAGGCGGAAGTTGCGTTTGAAAACAACCGGGTGACCATTGCGCTGGAGTGAACTCTTCGCGCTCATCGTCATGATATTGTTGAGAACCTCAATGTCGACGCTTTCGGAATTCGCACCCGGGACTTCAAACGTAAGCGTGACACCGTCATTGCCTTCCACAATGTCCACGAGCGGAACAATCGTCACCGGTTCCGGCATCGTACGGACCTCGTTTTTTTCCTGCATATCCTTTTCCATGATATCCTGCTCCTCTCTTATTGAACCTTGACCACATGAGCCTTGTCGACATTCTCCTCCTCGCGCGGAAGCACGACGGTGAGAATTCCGTCCTGATAACTCGCACTTGCCTCGTGTCCTCTGACGCGGGCCGGGAGTTTGACTGACTCCTCGTAACTCATGCTGGAACGTTCACGGCGGAGATAATGCTTCTCTTCGCCATCCTCACTCTTCTCCTCGGAGCGTTCGGCTTTGACGGTGAGGATGTCGTTGACAACCTCCACATTGATCTCTTCGGCCTTGCAGCCGGGAAGCGGGATCTTCACGGTCACTTCCTTTTCGCCGCACTCCATATCCAGAGGCAGGGCGCCGATCCGATCCGACAGCCACTCCGGACCGAAATCAGTCGTGGCATCGAACACCGAGCGGAACAGTTCATTGAGTCCGCCGAGCGTGGCGGGCAGCAGCCCGTCGTTCAGATTCCATCTCTGCATCATATTCATATTCATTCCTCCTTCATTTCGACTCTTTCGTGTCGACACCCGGCAATTAAGCATACAGCGTGCCAACTTTTTTTCGTGCATCAAGCGCCCCCGCAACGACTTCCCGATGCGACATTTTGTCCATCGGGCGGGAAAAAATGTCCCTCCCCTGTCTCATTTTCAAATCGATTCCATTCCTGCCTCCTGTCCATCACGAAATAAAATTATCTGATTTTTTCGCGAATCACTCTTGCATTATCGTGTAAAAGACACCATAATATACACAGAAGCACGCAAAAGGAATCATCCATGAATCAGGCGATCTTGAAAACAGATATCCTGTACGACCAGCTGCGCCGGGAGCTTTCGAAATACGCCCCCGGGGAAAAATTCATCACGAGCCGCGAGATCATGAAACGGTTCAACGTGAGCCAGTTGATCGTGGATCAAACAGTGGTCGATTCCGCTCTGCCGGCTTGCTGCGCGTCGTACCGGGGCGCGGCACCTACGTGACGGAAGCGATCGGGAAATTGAATGCGGAAGTTCCCCCGACCTTCCTTTTTGTGGTCCCGCGCTGGAACTCGTCGGATCTGACGCTCATGGAACGGCACCTGGAGGTCATCAAAGAACAGTATGCGCCGAACCGGCTGCTGATTCACCGTTACGATTACAGCGAAAATGTTCCGTTTTCCCTGCCGCTGGAGGAAGAGAACGTGAAGGGGATCGCGATGTTGACGAGTGCGGGCTCATGGGATTCCGACATTCTCCGTCGACTGGAAGAGTACGCCGCCCAGGTTCCGCTGGTGCTGATGAACCGCCATCGCGGCGATCTTCAACTTCTGTCGGTCGGTGCAAACGACACGTTTGCCGGGAGCCTCGCAGTCGATCACCTGTTTAAAAACGGCCACCACCGGATCGCGGTTCTGATTTCGGAACCGCAGAACGGCGTCATCCGGGAACGTCTGAACGGCGTACTGACTTACGCGGAACTGCACGACATGAAATGTCGCGTACTCGACTGCAACATCCGTTCCGGCGATTACGCCCCGGAAAAGGCCTACTACTTTTTCGCGAAGGTGCTCAAGGACGGAATCGACTTCACCGCCCTCATCGGCATCAGCACCGATTCCTTCACCGGAGCGGTCAACGCCTGTCTCAACGCCGGAATCGCCGTTCCGGAAAAACTGAGCCTGGTCTCCATCGGCTCGAAACGCGATGCGATGATTCAGCATCCACCGCTCGACTGCGTCGATCTCAATTACGAGAAACAGTTCGAAACGATTCTCGAGATCCTGATGCACCCGGAAAAATACACACCGGAAACCAATCCGCACGAATACTTCAAACCGGAACTCGTCGTCAACGGTTCCGTCCGGAAACTGAACGCGTAACCAATAGTCAAAAAATCGATCAAATACCTCAACATCAAGGAGTGGCATCATGAACACAAAAATACATCCAGTCTCTGATCTCCCGAACCGGACGGCACGGAACTTCACCCTCATCGAGCTCCTCGTTGTGATTGCGATCATCGCAATTCTTGCAGGTATGTTGCTTCCAGCCTTGAACAAATCGCGTGAAAAAGCCAGATCAACCAGTTGTCAGAGCAATTTAAAACAGCTTGGCCTGGCAGGAATACAATATGGTGCGGATTACGATGATTATGTTGTTCCCGCGATTGCACCAGTCGACTTCGGCACTGACAATACAGATAAGTACAGAAACATTAACTGCTGGCCTGCCAAACTGCGGATGTATTTGGGGAACAACCAGAGTCCGGATTCCAATGGAGATGTCTTCAAGTCGATCAATGATCTCCCGGTAGCGATTTGTCCGTCGATCTCAGGCCGTTTTGGCTATGGATATAATTCAATGACTCTGAGTGTACAAGCGATTTCAGGTACTATTAACGACGGTAATGCGTTGCGACGATACGTCAAATTCTCTCGGTTGAAACGAATCAGTTCATGCATGTTTCTTGCGGATTCACGACGATACGCTAATAATCCTGCGAAGGATGCACTTCCAAGCGGTTGGCATTACATGATGAATTATAATGGTAACGGAGGTAACTGGGGGGCCCCATATTATGTACATAATGATTTGTTGAATGCTGTTCAGTTGGATGGACATGTGCGCAGCGTGAGATATGATCTGATGGGGAATAATGATATTGACAACCTCAGGGAGTACTGGGGCTGGCAGAATTAACTGGCAGCATTAAGAGATTTGATTGTTTAATTAAAGAAGGAGTTTTATCATGTACGTACTGATTTGTTGAATGCTGTCCAGTTGGATGGACATGTGCGCAGCGTAAGATATGATCTGATGAGGAATGGAGATATTGACAACATCAGGGAGTACTGGGGCTGGCTGTATTAGCTGGCAGCATTAAGAAACTTGAAGAAGGATTTTTTACTATGAAGGTTAGATTTTCTTTCACAGCCATCCCATAGGAAAAGAAAAAGTTGAAAGATGATGGTTCTGGATGCAACTTATATTTCAGCAAAAAAAAC
>NZ_CALXSK010000031.1 GCF_944391105.1 uncultured Victivallis sp. | reverse complement strand
CAATTGGCGAATTTTTTCAGAGCCCGTGTCGGGCTGCCGGCAATATCGCCTTGAAGGCGTGGTGCATACCACCGGCTAAGCCGGTGGTTTTGATTTTGCTCTGTTTTCGCGTTTGAGCTCAAGTTTCCTCATGATTCTCAAAATAACCGGATAAAAACCGGATATAAATTTTGGGTCTGCTGCAAGTCTGCTTCACCTCAAAATACAAGGAAAACCGTTTCTCTCATCGTTACAAAAACCGGAATAACCGGATAAAAAACATAAAAGAACGGTTTTCCCACCTCTGTTTTTTATGTTGAAATATGTATGATTTCTGATGGGTCTGGTTGTAAAAAAGGGCGAAGATATATTAACACCGGTTGTTTGAGAATTGGAAACCGTGTTTGGTAACGAATGGTACCATGTCCAGAGATAGGAGTCAGACAATTTCCTCGTTGCCGTTTCTAACCATAATTTGGATCGGGATTCCTGTTTTTTTTACCATTTAAAGGAGGTTGGATTGCGGTTGGGCAAGGGCAGTGTCCGATATTTTTCCTGTTTCATGGCAACCTCACGGAAGTAGGATGACCCTGTGACCTTTGAGTTTTTTGATATAGTCATCATACGTGCGAATCCTCTGCATGAGCTCCGGTTCATCGGAAACGAGGTTTGACAGCAACTCCAGTTCCTGACTGGAAAAGGTTGACCCGTAATAGTCTTCGGAATTATCGAGTTTAATCCGGATTGCGGAAATCAGCCCCAGAGCGCTCAAGGTGTTACACTGCGACTCCGGAATGCCGCAGCGCCTGGCGAGCGAACGCAGTTCCGCCTTTTCCTGTTCAAAATCCGGCGGCGTCGGAGAGTTTTGCCGCTGCTCCAGACAGCAGCCGAGAAACAATCCGGAAAATCCAATACACACAATCACGGCAAACAACAGAAAACAGGTTTTCATTTTTCCTTCTCCACATTTTCTTCAAAAATAAATTCATGAACAAAACGGATGTAATTTTCCGCTTGCAGGATAATCTCTTTTCCTTTCCATTTCCCTTTCTCCTTCTCTGTCGCATATTCGTATTGCTCTTTTAAAGCATTATTATTCATCATCTTCTTCTCAAATTCTTCACTGGATTTCAGCCTTTCATATCCCTGCCGCTCAAACTCATCGCGCAACTCGCGAAGCACTTCGGCGCGGGTGGTTCCGGCCGGGGTGTTCGACTCCTTCACCTCTTCCGAATGGGATGACAATGCCTTGTCTGATTTCTGAAAAAGCAGTACGCACAAAAGCAGGCAGTTGAGCAGCAGCGACCCGGCAAGAAGGATCGGCAGAACAGTTTTCCATTTCGGGGAACGGACTGCGTGGGGGGCGCCTTCCGAAAGGGAAACGGGTTCCTGCGTCCGTGGAGTCATTTCCCGGATGAGTTCGCCGGAAGTGGAGACACAGTTGCGGTCGCGCGGCAACGGAACGAATTCGGAGATCACATAGAGCTGCAGCTCATCGATCGGACGAAACGAAAACGAGGCCCACGAAGTCGAATCTATCGCGTTTTTCAATAACCCGGTCAGAAGCGGAAGCTCCGGTTTGCGGCTGCGGACAGCGAGTTTTTCGTGATTCCAGTTCCAGGAGGTCTCTCCCCAGGGCAGCGTGTAGCAGCTTTCCTCGAACGTCGCGGAAAACACCGGGCCGGGTTCGTATTTCGTCCGGAACGCCTTCTCTTGAATCAGAACGCCGATTCCGAATCCCGCACGTTCCAGCTCGAACTGACCGCCGATGAATGCGTGGAAGAACAGCGTCATCCTCCCCTCCCCGTCCGGAGTACCCGCACAGCCGGAAATCATATACCGGAAGCCGTTTTCAATATGATGGATGTAAAACGGTTCCACAACGGGACTTCCGTCCGGAGTACCCGCCGCATCGCAGAGCCGAGTCACCACCGCGTCGTGTCGAGGATCACTTGATCCGAGCAGCTGATATCCTTTTTCGGGATCCCGCCCGTAAAATGCCTGTTCCAGTGTAATCATTTGCCGAACACCTCACTTTCCATCTCCGGCAACGACTTTCCGGAAATGGTGTAGTAAATTCGAAGCGTGATCAGGTCAAACGTTATCTGAGCACAACCATTGCTCTTCTCAACCCATTTCTGGCCAAAATATATACGATTCCCTTTGGCTGGGTGAATTTCTAAAGTCCGGTATTCCAATTTCCAATCTTTTCCCAATCGTTTCCATGATTCATTATTCGCATATGGCCGAAATCCCCAATTAAACCATTCCCAGGGGCAACACGTTATTGAGAAATCACGGTAAATTGTTTTCCAGTCTCCATAAAAAATATCCGTATTGTCTTTCCAAATATTGCGATCCCAAGATGTTTTCAACTTTTTTCCAAATTTTTCAATTGCATAATCGCTGTTATAGATATACGCACCGTCCTTGTATGCACTCCAACCTTCTACTCTCTCGATCTGGATCGTGTACTTCGGATCATTCTGCATCCACTTGGAATACCTGGATGCGAACTTATAAAGTTTGCTCTCCTGAATCAACTTACTTGGGGTTGCCTTAACTTTGTTGCAAAATTCATTGAGACGAATGAACGCCAACTCCGTATAATCGAATTGATTCCACTTCTCCCAGAATTCCTTCTCCGCCATTTCCGCAACCTTTTTTTCCACCTGGTCGAGATAGGGGTTGCTGCGGTTTTCCAAATAAAATCCTTTCAATTCATCAAGAGCATCAGCCCCGGAACAATGTTGGATTCGAGTGATGAATGCGGTGATCTTTGCAAGTTGCATCTGCTCCCATTCCCGTTTTCCGGAGCTGACCAGCTGATCGATTTGAACTTCAAACCGTTTCCGGAGTTCCGGAGGAAAAAGAACCACGAGCTGCTCTTTCACCGGCCGCACCCAGTCAGGAGCCGTATATACTTCTTGCGTCATCAACTTTTTCTGAGCCTTAGCAGCTTCACTCGCGATGAAATTCGTGACGGTTTGAACGAGAGCGGTCCACAGCTCCGCTTTTTTCGTTTTCACGTCCTGTTCATCAACACCGGGAACGTCAATGTCCTGAAATTGTTTGACTTCATTCACGAGATTCACCAGAGCATCGATATCGTCTCTGAAACCGGTGACCTTTTTCTGCAAAGAATCAAAACGACGCAGGAAAACCATGTTCCGGGCCGATTTCTCCAATTTCCGCAACCGTTCCTCCATTTCCCGACGCTCCTCCACGGGCAGAACACTTTTCCGTTCCGACCACTCACGGTACAACTCGGCTACGTCAGAAGGATACGAAACGATCGTCGTCGATTCAATCAGTCCCCGGAACCTTCGCTCAAGTTCGTTCGCATCAAAACGCTCCACAGCCGGCGGCACCTCCCGGTCATATTTCCCTTTGAGCTCTCCCCGGACCGTTTCCGCCTCCGGCTGCAACGGCTTCCACACAGTGAGACCTGCGGCGATTTTCCGATTGTCCTGATCGGGTCTGCGCAGGGCCCGCTCCAGTACACGCCGGAAGTAATCACCGTTGACGGAATCGATTTCGCGCTCCAGCGCACGTATCTCATTCCGGAACTTCTTCTGGAAGAAATTCATCAGGAACCACGGCTCGCAGGCCGCCGAACACACCTCCCGCCGAAACAGCGGATCGATGTGATTCTGCCGACAGGCGGAGTTCCGCAACTCGAGAAGAGCGTTGCGGTAATCGAGCAAATCGTCCAGAGATCTGGTTCCTTTCCGGTTGAACTCCTCCTGCAAGGCGAGGAAGGAATTCCGGAAGCCGTTCACTTTGAAATATTCCCGTGCACAGTTTCCGCTCCATGCCAGCCCCAGAATCACCGCGACGACGGCGGCGGCAATCGCGATTTTCCTCGCCGCGGTTCTGTGCGACCGGGAGGAAAATCTCTGAAGCAGCCAGATGAAAGGATCTTTGATCCCCTGCGGATTGAGATGCGGATGCTCCTGATTTTCCAGTACGCCGGAAACCGAAACATAGAAAATCTTATAGACGCATTTTTTCTGGATCAGATAGTTCTCCAATTCGCTGACATAACTCTGAAACCGGAGAGCAAACTCCCGCAGGTCGCTCTGAAGCCGGTCAGATGCGGTGACCACCAGGGCGATCGGCGGATTGTTCATCTTTTGGCTGAGCAGTTCGATGTAATGCTTCATGTCCGACATCAAGCTGTTTTTTCTGCGGACGTCATGCCACTGCCTGCCGCCGGGATTCAGCAGAATCAACGCGCCGTCCGGATTCTTGAGAATGGCCTGGTCGAAATTTTCCATCTCCAGGCGTTCTCCGGCGTACTCGTCAAATGCAATGGACTCCTCCCGGCCTTTGTAGTTGAGCTTGAACCTCAGCCGGGTGATGTCGCCCACACTCGTCGCCGCGGGCCAGTGCCCCTCCTCCAGAATCGTCTTCGTGTTGATCGCATGGATTCCGGTCTGCGTTTTGCTGCCGGGATCCTCCACCGAAAAATCTTTGTCCTGCGTGGCGTACAACCCGGCCGCCAGAACCGTTTTCCCCGAACCCGTGTGGCCGATGAGAACGAGTTTATACTCCCTGCCCCTGCCCTTCGCCGCGGCGGAAGCGGCCGGAGCGGACGACTGTTCCACGGGAACGGCGGCGGTTGTCGCCGAGGAGATTTTCCCGACCGCCTCCAGGCGCTGGATGAGAATCGCCACGGACAATATCCGCTGGTTCAGGTCGTTTTTCAACGACTCTTCGATGATTTTCCCAAGATCGGCCGGAATTCCGAGCGACGGAAATTTAACGAGAATACTTTCGGGTTCGTGGTTCTGCTTGTAAATCGCCATCTGGGTCGGCGTTTTTCCACAGTCGCGATCGAACGGCGTCTCCCCCGTGAGAATCTGATAGAGGATGACTCCGAGCGCGTAAACGTCATTCTGAGCGGTGATCTTCCGCCCCTGAAACTGTTCGACCGGCATGTACTGCGGCGTACCGTGCACCTGATCGATGGTGACGTCCTGCCCGATAAGTTCGGTCCGGACGCCGTCGCTGATGCTCATGGTATCCCAGTCGATGATGGCGATCCCGCCGGTCTTTCCGACGATGATGTTGGCGGGTTTCAAATCGCCGTGAAACACATTGTGCTCATGCGCGACCAGAACGGCACGCGCGATTTTCAGAATCAAATCCACCGCATCCTGTACCGATCCACGCCGGGCCGCGAGCCATTTATCCAGAGGATAACCGTCGCGGTATTTCCGCAGAAAAGCCACGTAATCAGGTGTTTCCACCATCTCCTCAAAGAGGGCGATCCGCTTCTGCTCCTCCTCGTTGAGAATTGCGCTGAAACGCACCTGCCGCCTCAGCCGTTTCACCAGGGCTTGCAGTTTTTCCGCATTGCCGGTTTCAATTCGCTTGGCGATATAATCGACGCCGTCGACCTCCACGTGCCAGGTGGATTGATACTGCTGGTTCTCCGCGATCCGGGTCTTCCAGACGATTGACTTCTCATTCAACTTACCGGCCCTCCCACTCCTTCTCATTCCTTATCTGAAACAAAATCATCAAAGCCAGCGAAAGCGCCAGATATGCCCCCAGAATCAGAATCGTTTCACACCAGGCTTCCCTGAGTTTCTCCGGTGTAACCTTCCGATTTCCGAGCCGCAGGCCGTTCAGCCGATCCATCAGAACCTCCGGCGCGTGGCACGGCATGATTCTCTGAACCGCCACGGCAACCGGGGCATAATTGCCGGAGTCATCCCCGCTTTTTCCGGAACCGGGCGCAAGAAGTCCGTCGGAATAGTTGTCGTTCCGGATGATCGGCTGGCTGAAGAACAGCACCGGAATCAGGATGACCGGAAGCAGTCCGACAGCCGCGTTCTCCTTCTTGAAGATCGCCGAGATGGCCAGTCCGATCCAGGCTCCCGTGACACTGACCAGAAACAAGACCCCAAAGAGCTCACCGGTCAGCAGCAATTCACTCCCCGGATCCGTGTTCGGATTGGCGAGCGGAAACTGCGGCAGAATCCCGAAGAAAAACAGCGCGAAAATCGAACTCTGCAACAGACACATCAGCGTCGCCCACGAGAGTTTCCCCACCAGATACGAGGAAACGAAAATCCGTTCCAGCCGTTCCAGACATCTCCACGGAATGCGTTCCCGAACCAGTTCCCGCACGGAGTTGTTGATCCCGAGCCAGAACACCGCCACCGAAGCGAAAAACAGAACCTCCTTTGCGCCGTCCGATGAGACCAGATCGTAGGCGCAGGCCATCTTCAGCACCAGCGCCACCAGAAACGGCTGCAGAATCATCTGAATGAAACAGCCTGAAGTCCAGAATGTTTTCCACCACACCCCGCCGTTTTTGAAACTCAGCAGCTCAAAGAACATCCGCTTCCAGTAACCGTAAATCTGCTTGAACGCATCCGGCCGGCCGTTCGCAGTCAACGGCCGGCTCGATGCCGCCTGCCGGTATTTGGACGCCAGAGAAGAGTCGGCATACTGACCGGCAAATTTCCGTGCGGTTTCCCGCTGTTCCTCACAGCTGCCCGAAGCGAAAATCCGGTAGAGTTCCGTGGGCCGGTCGATCCGGAAGAAGTTCAGCAGTTCGCCCGGCGTCCCGCAGAACACCAGCATCCCCCGCGAAAGAACGATGATCTTGTCGAACAAATCGATGTTTTCAATGATATGTGTCGAACAGATCACGCTCTTATTCTGGTTTGAAATCCGCTTCAGATATGCCATCACCTCGGTTTCGGTCGCCGGATCGAGTCCGGAGGTGGGCTCGTCGAGCACGAGCAGCTGCGGTTTACGCAGCAGCGCCAGCGCGATTCCGGCGCGTCGCTGCTGGCCGCCGCTGAGCTGGGAAGTGCGTTTGCGCAACTCGCTTTCGAGTCCGAGCAGCCGCAGGGCGTCAAACGCATCTTTCCGGCTGATTCTGCGACCGCGCAGCGCATGCAGCGAACGATAGGCGGCGAACTCCTCGCGCAGCGTCAAGTCCGGATGAAGCGTGTTTTGCTGGGGTTGGTAAGCGACCGCGTCAAGGTAGGCTGCCGGAAACGGCTGACTGCATCTTTCCCCGTTGACCTCCATCGTTCCGCCGGTAAACTTCGCAAGGCCGACGATGCGTTGAATCAGACTGCTTTTGCCGCAGCCGCTCGGGCCGAGAACCCCGACGAACTCCCCTGGCTCAATGCTGAAATTCAGATCCCGGAGGATCGAAAATCCATTTGCCGCCTCTGCTGCGGCATTGCGGAACGTCAAAGCGATTCCCGCGGAGTCGTCGTGTCCGAAGGTGAGACTGTCCCCCTGAAACACAAAATCGAGCCCGGCAATCGAGATCTCATCGCCGGGATAGAGTTTTTTGTTTCTCACACGTTCGTTGTTGATTTTAACTCCACTGGTCGAAGCACAGTCCACCAGCCACCACGCCTGATCTTCGTCCCGGCGATATAAAAGCGCATGACAGGAATCCGCACCGGAAATCAGAATTCGGCATCGGGTCGGATCGTCGCCGATGTAAATCCGCGTTCCCTCCAGTCCGATTTCATTTGGAGAGCAGAGCGTCCCCTCAGGAAGCGCAGTCACCCGGTTCTGTTCATAGGTGATCATGACCTTCAGCAGAAACACACCGATCGTAATGATCGAACCGTTCTCCAGTGGAGCGCTTTCGACGGAACGGCCGTCGACCAGAAGCTCATGCGCACCGAGTTTCTCAATCCGCCAGCTGTCGCCGGTACGGGACACCCGCGCATGGTTCTTCGATACGCCGACGCCGTTCCCCAACGCCAGTCCCGCCCCGTCCGGCATGCGGCCGATCGAAAAATCATCGGAGTTCGGCTCAAAGATCTCGCCGTTCCCCCAGACGATTTTCAACCGGGGGCGCATTCCTTTCAAGGAGTATGCCTCCTCGGGCCACTGCGCCGGATCGAACAGGAGACCGCATCCGGAACAAGTCTCGGACACCCTGTGCAATCCCCGACTGCAGACGGGACAGACGTAAACCATGACGCCGCGACCTCACTTCTCGACCGTGACCACTCGCCCCTGGAAATCACACTCTCCGCTGATCCGCGCCGTGAACAGCCAGTGATGGCGGGAGAGCTTCTGCAGATTGGCCTTGCCCTCCACAAATAGGTCTTTGACGATCAGCAGCTTCGGGTTGACCAGCGCATGGCCGTTTTCCAGATTCAGATGGCCGGTCGTATTGCCGTTGTCGTTGACGACGTCGATGGTGCTCGGAGAAAGTGCGATCCGCCAGTCACCGTTCTCCTCATTGGATTTCCGGGTGGCACGCACAACGCCGGAGTAACTGCCTTCCACATAAGGATCGAATGCCTCCTGTATATCCCTTGCCTGAATGTTCCAACTGTGTCCGGGTTCACAATCCTCGTTCGGAACCATGTTGTAATCGATGAAGGCGTTCACGCGTTTGAGAACCATGATTTCCTCTTCGTCGGTCACTTCCGAACCATTTGCGTAGGTGGCTTTGACGAGCATCGGTTCCCCGGAGGCTTTCTGATAGTAGACGATCTTATAACTCTTTCCGGAAATTCCCCGAATGCCGCCAAGCGCTCGCCGAAGTCCCGTATTGGCGAACTCATTGAGGAAAGCCTCCGCCTCCCGGGTGGGCTGCAGTCCGATGGTACCAAGCAGAGAACGTGCATCCGTGCCGTCGATGCTTTTCAACTTTTCCACCACATAATTTTTTGTGGTGAGAACCGGTTGCCCGGAAGCAACGTCTCCGGTCAACAACGCCCATGCGCCGACAGCTTTATCGATCGCGCTGGAAAAGAAATCGATCGGCAATGTATCAAGGGCCAGTCTCATATTCACATCGGAAACGACCAGGGAATCCTGAACGGTTTCAAACGTCCGGATTTCGGTCACTTTGATCTCGCCGCCCTCAAGCGCCTTTTTTTCCTGAATCTCGGAATCGGCCTTCACGATGACAGTGTATTTAAAATTAGCCTCGCCCTGGACTCCCCACTTCGCATCCTCACCGCGTCCGGTGAGACCGAATTCCGCTTTCATGACCCGCGGGACAACCCGGTCGATCGCGGGAACCGGAACCGGATCTTTTACGATTACCGGCATCGGTTCCGGTGGAGCAGGAGGTTCCGGTGGGCTCGGAGGTTCCGGGTTCTCTATTATTACCTCGTTTTCGCCTCCTTTGATCCATGAATAGCCCGCGATGGCCAGAATCACGACGGCGACTCCGATGACACAGCCGATGAGACCCGATTTCAGAGAACTTGACATATTGAATTCCTTTCCGTTTTACTTTGGAGAAGTCTGCTGTTCTTACCGGCCCTTGCCGGTCGTTTCGCCCGCCGCGCCGGAGAGTTCGGCGAGAACCGCCTCGGCCGCCGCGATCCGTTTTTTGTTGAGCGGATGAGTGGAGAAGTAATTCCAGAACGGATCCTCTGGATCCGGGGTGAGTTGTTCGAATGTCCGGAAAAGCGTCACCATCGCCCCGGGATCGTATCCCGCTTTCGCGAGAAAGATCATTCCGAGTCTGTCGGCCTCCTCTTCCATCGTGCGGCTGTACGGCAGCAGAAATCCGAGGTTGCTGCCGATGCCGTATCCGACTTTCAGCAGAAATCCCTGGATCTTTTTGCCGTTGCGTTTGTTCTGTTCTGCGATTTCGGCGACATAGACCTCACCGGCCGACCTCATCATGAGCTTGGTCAGATTTTCCGCGCCGTGGCGCGCAGCCGCGTGTCCGTATTCGTGCGCGAGAACAGCGGCGATCTGATTGTCATCCTTCACGGTATTCAGGAGTCCGGTGTTGACCAGAAGCGTCCCGCCGATCAGGCAGAACGCATTGACGGAATCATCCTTGAGCAGAAAGAGTTTTACTTCGGTCTTTTCCGGAAGAACCGCGGCGATTTTTTCCGCGATCGCGCGGACGCGGGCCTCGGCCGCCGCATCCTGACAGATCAATCCCTGCTGTCTGATCTCTTCCAGGCAGGAGTCCGCAATGGTCTGTTCCTGTTCCGGAGTAAAGATAATCAGGCGTTTCCGGGTGTGTTCGGGTACGACGACGCGGAATTGTGCGGGATTCTTTTTTACTTCGGCAAGAATATCTCTGCTGTTGATTCCAAGTGCTTTGAGTTCCGAATTCAACTGCATTGCGATCTTTGCAGCCACAACGGCCCCGCCTTTGAACCGGTCGCCCCAGGAACGTTTTTCCGTTTCTGCGCCTGCGGTCGTCAGCACCAGAAATCCCGTCAGAAGAAAAAGAAGAAATCGTTTCATAATCCACTCAATATATTTCGTGATAAATTGTGTTTGTTTTCCTGCCTGAATGGCGAATTGTCCCGGCAAGCCGGTCTTACAATTTTCTGTCCGTCACACGTTCCTTCTCCTTCTCCGAGTTTTCATTTGCGCTCCTCCGGTGCTCCTTGCCGGGAATCAGATGTCTTCTCCCTCGTGGATCACTCCTTCCGGAAGCTCATCAGCAGCGCTTTGGAATAGAGCGAAGCGCGCCAGTAGGGAATCAGAACGTCGGTCGGGGGGCCGTCGGTTGCTTCGGCGATTTCAAAGTCACAGATGGCAGGCAAACACGGGATACCGGCGTTGACGCATTCGTTGATGTTGCGGATCGCCGCCTCGCGCGCGTTCCGCCGGAGGTGGGGAATGAAGTCATTGCTCTCATCCGCTCCGTAAGTCATCAACACCGCTGAGGCCATCGCCAGTGTTTCGACCTGCGACTTCAATGACGCCTGCAGATGGTAATCCGGAAAAGACGGCTTTTCATCGGCGGCAGGAGAGAGCATGCCGTGAAAATCATCAGAATGTTGCAGTTGTATCTGAAACGGCAGCAGCAACGGATCCTCCTTGAGCACATCCAACTCGGAAACCTCTTCCCCCTGTGCACTCAACATGGCCAACAAGGCCTGCAGATTTCCCCAGGCCGCGGCCCCCACCGCATGCGCGCCCGAATAAAAAAGACGTTCCACCTCGGACGCACGCCGGTTCGGCCGCAGCCGCGGCAGCGTATCGCCCAGCTCTCCCAGAAAATCATCGTAAAGGCTGGTATCCATCAGCGAAAGATGCAGGAACATCAACATGTCTATCTCATGGTTCATGTAACCGCTTAACTCCTCCTCATCAGCCTGAGACAACACCGATTCATCGACTCGACGCAAATCCAGGTACAGCCAGCATCCCTGCAGATGGACTTGCGTACCAACCGGTTCCAGCTGGGCGGCGATCTCCGTCTGCCCTTTTCGAAACGGGAAATAACCAATGAGAGGATACTCTTCCGGATATTGTTTCCTTATGGATTCCGCATTGAGATGACACTGCTCCTCGCTGCAGACCTGAGCATATCCGGGGAGCGCTTTGCGAAAAGCCGGAATCCATTTCCGAATCCTGGCTTTATCAGAAGATACAAGCTGCCCCCAAAACGACTCATTGTCTTTCTGGAACTGTTGAAGATACGCGGCAGTTTTCCCCCACGCGATCCAGGTCTGCCAGGTACGGAACATCTGTTCGGTCGCGGGAAGCAGTTTCCCCTCCTGATAATACGTTTCCGCCATCGCCGGAGAAAGCCGATAGGAGTGCGCCCAGCTGAAATCCGCACAATCCGGATTCTCCGCAAGTTGCTTCTCGACCACGTCCCGCAGCGCCTTGTAATACTCAATCAAAACATCCTCGGTCGCGGCGGAAAGTTTTGTCATCTCCCGCACGTTCACGTATTCGCTTCCGGAGTAAGGCAGATTGTGGAGAATGGCATACGCCTCGGAGATATTCGTCACCCGGTACAGTTCAACCTTGAGCTCTTCCGCAAGCCGGCTCAAGTCAACATCTTCTCCCTGTGGATCTTTCACGATGCGCAGAAAGGCGGGGATGAAGATTCTCCGGACGCCGGAACGGGCCGCCGCGCGCATTTTTTCAGGGATTCCGCCGACGACGCCGATCGTCCCGTCCGGCAGGATCGTGCCGGTCATTGCAAAGTCGTCCGGCAGGGTGCGACCGTCCAGTGCCGAAAGAATCGCGAGGCAGGTTACGCCTCCGGCGCTCGGCCCGTCGATGTTACCGGAAAATTCCAGCGTGATGGTCACGCCGTGCATCGTATCGTTGCGCAGCATCGCGGCCGTGATCGCCGCCAGCCAGACACTGTTGCGGATCGTCTCGCCGCTGCCGCCGGGGGTGTCGTCGCCGATCAGAATCCGCAGCGGCTTGTCGTCGCCGGTTCGGGAAAATTTCAACGGCAGCCGGGAAATTTGCCCATGGCTTTCATCGCCATAAACGGTCAGACAGGGAAGCCGGTATTCGATCAATTGCGATGACGGGGAAGCGGACGCCGATGACTCCCGTGCCGCGGCACCATACGAAACAAGCATACAGCAGACAACCATCGCCGTAAACAAAAACAACCTGCTCAATCTGCCGCCCATACCGATCTCCTCTGTTTTCGTTTGTTCTGAAGCCGACAAACGTCCCCGCTGACACCAACGCGCACGATTTTATTCTATCATGAGGAGAGGCGGCCGGACAGGTTGTTTCCGCCGAGTGAGTGGTACTTGCAAGTTTCTTCGTGCGGACGGAAATCTGCTCCCGGCCGGAACGCCTCTCTATGGACTCTTACTGACTTGTCGACAGGCCGATCTTACACGGAAAACCAAAATTCACCGCAAAATTCCATGCAATCCTCCTCCGGCACGAACGATTTTCAGATTCAGAAAAGCTGACAAAGGTTGCAGATTTTATCGTACAAGTCGATCATTTTCATCAGCACAACCGGAAAATCCGGCATCTCAGGAATATATCCCTCCCGGCCGGTTTTGTCAAAGCAAAATCTGATATTTTTTCCATGATTCACGACCTGACATCGAAAAACAAGGTACTTTTACAGGAAAGGAAATCAGGATGTTTTTTTTCAGTTCGTCGGCATGGAGAGAACGAGCACTCGAACCCCGCGTTTTCTCAACGCCGCGACCACGGGGTGTTTTTCCGGATCGAAGTCGGTAATGAGAAGCGAAATTCGGTCTGCCTCCAGGCTCCGGCACAACGCCTTGCCGCCCAGTTTTCCCGAATCGGCGATCACAATCAGTTGCTCGGAGTTCTCCATCATTTTCCGCTGGAGTTCCGCCGCATCTTCGCGGTTGTCATAGAGAAAATCCCCGTCGAGCGCGGTCCCGGAAATGACTGCGGCATCAGCATGAAAATGCTCCACCGTACGAACCGCTTCCGGGCCGACCAGAATCTCCGACTTCCGGTTGTAAACGCCACCGGTAAGCTGCAGCAGCGGCATCGGCTCCCCAGCCTCCGCACAACTCCGCAGCAGAGCCAGGGAATTCGTGATGACCCGCAAGTCAGGACGGGCGAGAAAATGACCGAGTTGTGCGGTAGTGGTTCCTCCGTCGACAAATATGCATCCCTGCAACGGCAGCTCCGCCGCGGCCGCCCCGGCAAGCCTGCGCTTGACTTCACGCCGCCACTCCCGACGGAGACCGATCGGGAGAGCCGGGTCTCCACGGAAGTCAGCGGCCCGGATTCCTCCATGAAACCGGCACGCTTCGCCGTTCGCCGTCAGAAATTCAAAATCCCGGCGGATCGTCACTTCACTGACCCCGAATCGATCGGCGGCTCCGGCGCTGGTCAGAATCTCCCCCCGGCGCAGCAGCCGGATCAATTGTTGAATCCGTTCTCGTTTCATGGAAATACTGTACTCAAAAAAAAGACATTTTGCAAGCGGAAGAATGATCGAACATTCATTTTTTTTGAATGTTTGAAAGTTTTCTGACGGATTCCGGCCAATTCCGATTGTTTTCCGCGCCAATACGATTACACTAAATGGCAAAAGGTCGAAACAATCCATCCTTCAACCGAAAGGGAAAACGATGCCGAGATTCTTCAAAGTGGTAGGTCACCGCGGGATGCCTTCCCGTTATCCGGAAAACACGTTGCCTTCGTTCCGTGCCGCCATCGAAGCGGGAGTGGATGCCATCGAGTTCGATGTGCACCCGACCCGCGACGGGCGGCTGGTCGTGACGCATGATGACACACTCGAACGATGCAGCAACGGCACCGGTCCGGTTCGCGACCGGACGTTCGAGGAACTGCGGATTCTGGATTTCGGCTCGTGGAAAGAGAGCAAATTTGCAGGCACGCAGATTCCATCCCTGGAAGAAGTGATCGATCTTGCCTGTGGAATGAGCGGCACCGTCGAACTGCTGATTGAACTCAAGGAGGACGATCCGGCCTGTGCATTGGCCGTGCTTGAGGAGATTACGAAACGCGAACTGCTTCACCGGGTCGTCGTCCTTTCGTTTTACGCGAATCTGCTGAAACTGCTGCATGAGCGCGAACCCCGGCTGCGGGTGCAGGGATTCCCGATCGAAACGTTCGCGAGGTCCGAACCGGATGCCTACGAGTGGCTTTTCCGGCTCTGCCTCTGGCGCGACGGAATCACCCGGGAAAAGATCGACTTCTTTCATGCGCGCGGAATCGAAGTGGACGTCTGTCCTGTGGACTCCCGGGAAGAACTCGAAGCCATCCGGAATCTGGAAGTCGACACCGTGACCACCAACGCCGCCGATGTGCTGATGCCGCTGCTGCAGGATCTTGAACTGCGTCCGGCTCCGCTGCCGCGGACATTCGCAGCCTGGCGACTCCATGGGAAAGGGATGGAGCAACTGATCTGCGAGGAACTGCTTCTCCCGGAGCCGGGACCGGAGGAGATGCTTGTCCGCATCGACGCGGTCGGGCTCTGCTTTTCCGACATCAAGATCATCCGGGCGGGCGGCGATCATCCGAAGCTCTATGGAAGAGACCTGGCCGCCAGCCCGCTCACGCCGGGCCATGAAGCGGTGATGACCATCGTCAAAACCGGCGATGCCGTTCCGCTGCATTATGCCCCCGGGCAACGATTTCTGATTCAGTGCGACATCTACGTCAACTCCCGCAGCTGCGCCTACGGTTATGCGATGGATGGAGCATACGCGCAGTACGGTCTCATTGATGCGCGGGTCTGGAGAGGCGAAGGACGCAGTTATCTGCTCGATTTTCCGGAGAGGCTCTCCTGTGTGGCCACCGCCCTCATCGAACCCTGGAGCTGTGTGCGCGGATCGTATGGCATCCGGCATCGGGACACCCCAATGCCGGGCGGCCGTACGCTCATCGGATCGGGAAAGGGAGAAAGCGGGAGTCTCCGGGCGGGGGAACTTTTCCGCACCTTCGCTCCCGGCGAAATCGCCGCATTTCAACTTTCGGAGACAGCCGTCCGAAATCTGGAAGAGGAACTCGGTCGGCCGGTTGTGCGGTTGACCGACCTTCCCGCCGGGGAACGGTTCGACGATATCGTCTGCTGGAATGTGACCGATCGCGGACAGGCCGAGGCGCTCGCGGAGCTCGCCGGGCAGCATGGCATCGTCAGTTTTCTGGGGAAAACACCTGACGTTCCCAGTCGGATCGACGTCGGCGCCCTGCACTATCAGAACCGTTATTATCAGGGGGCGACCGGCGGGGATATCTCCGCTCTTTACCGCAGGGAACGGCGAACCGGACTGCGTCCCGGCGGCAACGCCTGGTTCGTCGGTGGCGCGGGAGCGATGGGACAGATGCACGTGGAACTGGCCATTTCCGCCCCGGACAGCCCTTCCCGAATCCTCGTCACGGACCTCGATACGCAGCGGCTGGAACACCTGAAACGGCAACTCTCCCAGCGGGCCGCGGCAAAAGGAATCGAATTGAAATTCCTGAATCCCGGCGCCGTCGACCGGGAACGGTTTTCTGAGGAGCTCCGCCACTTTGCGCCGGAAGGATTCGACGATGCGGTCATTCTCGTTCCGAGCGCGGCACTTGTGGAGGAAGCGGCTCGGTTCCTCCGCGATGGAGCGCTGGTCAATGTTTTTGCCGGAATCCCTGCGGGGGAGAGCGCAGCTCTCGATCTCGGGGCGATCACCCGCCGGGCAGTCCGCTACACCGGTTCCAGCGGCAGCAGTTTCGACGATATGGCCGAAACCCTGCGTCTCGCCGCGACGGGGATACTCCACCCGGAGCGCGCCCTCGCCGCCATCGGCGGCATGAACGCACTGAAAAAAGGTTTGGAAGCCGTAGCGGCAGGAAGTTTCCCCGGAAAAACCGCGATTCTGCCACACTGTCCCGACCTTCCCTTAACCGCGATTTCCGATCTCGGCAAACTGGATCCGGAACTCGCCGCCACCCTCGATGAAAACGGCTGCTACACGCTCGCGACCGAAAAAGCATTGATCCGGAAGTGGGGGAAAGCATGAATCGCCCCTCCCCAGAAATCCTCGTATTCGGCGCGAATCCGGCCTGGCAGAAGACCCTCACATTCCCCCGGCTCACGCTGGGCGAAGTCAATCGTGCGACCGCGCGGGACGCCTATGCCGCCGGAAAAGGCGTCAACTTCTGCCGAGCAGCGGCCTGCCACGGACGCTGCCGGACCCGGCTCTTCCAATTCAGTGGCGGCGGGAACGGCGAGCGCCATGAGGCGGAACTCCGAACCGGGGGAATCCTTTTTCACCGGATTCTCACCACAGCGGAAACCCGTTGCTGCCTGACCTGTCTGGATCAGGCGACAGGAGAAATGACCGAACTGATCGAACCCTCCTCCCCCGTGACCCCGGAAGAAGCCTCGGCGATGGCCGCTCTTTTCGCGGAACATCTTCCCGCCGCCGCAGGCGCCGCCATCGTCGGGAGCCTGCCGGACGGGACGGATCCGGAACTCTATTGCCGCATCACGCAACTTGCGAAGGAACAGGGAGTTCCCATCCTCTTCGATACGGTTTCCGGAATCGCTCCGGCGCTCGATCTAGCGGAAAGGTTCGTTTTGAAAATCAATCGTCGAGAACTTCAGAAGCTGACCGGAGAAGAGGTTGCGGAAACGGCGCTGACAGTCGCGCGCAGACGCTGGCCGGAAGCGGTTTTCGTCATCACCGGCGGACCGGAAGCCGCATGGCTCGCCGTCGAAAACGAGACGTATCGCTGCAAACAGCCGCCGCTGTCGATTCTCTCCCCGCTCGGAGCTGGCGACACCTGTTCCGCGGTTCTGTTCTCGGAACTGCTCTGCGGAACCCCGGTGAAAGAAGCGTTCCGACTCGCACTTGCAGCGGCCAATGCCAACTGTCTGATTCCGCGAGCCGGGAACTTCGAACCGGAAACACGCGACGCAATCGCTTCACGTCTCTTCGTCGAACCTTTCTGAAATACAAAACAGAAAAAAGAAAAACGGTCCTCCCCGCATGAGGAAGACCGAATTTTTCTGATCGTCAAGCGATCAAGCGCTTATTTGTCGTAAGCGTGGCCGGCAGAACCGAGCACTTCGATGTTCTTGCGCTTGTAGAGCTCTTTCAGCGCGGTACGGGCCGGGCCGAGATACTTGCGCGGATCGAATTCCTCCGGCTTCTCGTTGAAGACCTTGCGGATCGCGGCGGTCATCGCGAGACGGCCGTCGGAGTCGATGTTGATCTTGCAGACCGCGGATTTCGCAGCGGCGCGGAGCTGATCTTCGCCGATGCCGATCGCATCCTTGAGTTTTCCGCCGTTCTCGTTGATGATCTTGACCAGATCCTGCGGAACGCTCGAGGAGCCGTGAAGCACGATCGGGAATCCCGGAATGCGCTTTTCAATCTCGGCGAGGATGTCGAGACGGATCTTCGGATCGTCGCCCGGCTTGAACTTGTAGGCGCCGTGGCTGGTGCCGATCGCGATCGCGAGGGAGTCGACGCCGGTGCGCTTGACGAAGTCTTCGACCTCTTCCGGACGGGTGTAGGTGTGCTTTTCTGCCTTGACATCATCCTCGATGCCGGCCAGAACGCCGAGCTCACCCTCGACGGTGACGTCGAACTTGTGCGCGTATTCGACGACCTTGCGGGTCTCGATGATGTTCTGTTCATACGGCAGATGGGATCCGTCGATCATGACCGAGGAGAATCCCATGTCGATGCAGCTCTTGCAGGTCTCGAAGTCCGGACCGTGATCGAGGTGCAGGCAGATCGGAATGCCCTTGCCGCCGGAAATCTCCTTGGCATATTCGACCGCGCCCTGCGCGAGGTAGCGCAGCAGCGTCTGGTTCGCGTACTCGCGGGCGCCCTTGGAAACCTGCAGAATCACCGGGGACTCGGTTTCGACACAGGCCTGGATGATCGCCTGGAGCTGTTCCATGTTGTTGAAGTTGTACGCCGGAATCGCGTAGTGGCCCTTCATCGCCTTGGCGAACATTTCCTTCGTGTTCACCAGGCCGAGATCTTTGTAGCTGACCGCCATAAAAAGACTCCTTAACTGGTTGTGAATTTCACCGAACAATTTCGGTATTCAATGAGATATAACTTAACTTGGTTTGCTCGAAAATGCAAGCCGGATACGCCGAAAAAACGATGTAAAATCAAAATCCGGCCCGAATTTTCTCATGAACGATTGAAAAAAAACCAATCGGGTATTATAATATGGGAAAATCGGTCGATTCCAATTCAACAAACAAGGAGTGGGAAGATGGGGAGAAAAGTTCCTCTGACGATGGCGTTCGCCGCGGCGATCCTTCTTGCCGGCTGCACAACCCGAACATATGATTGCGGGACGGAAGAAGTTCCGGTCGTTCCGGAACCGGAGGTCGTGATTCCGGCCAGGGCGGAAACGCAGAACTCTTTCCAGTCCATCCCGATGGCGCAGAAATTTTCGGTCCGCAAGGTATACGGAGATCACATGGTGCTTCAGCGCAACTGCCCGATCCGGATCTGCGGAACCGCCGATCCCGGCAAAGTGGTTCTTGTCGGTGTCGGCTCGAACAGCGTGCTCGCGACAGCCGGTGAAAACGGTCTCTGGGAAGCGGTTCTTCCCGCGATGGAGGCGGGCGGCCCCTATATGGTCAGCGTCACCGGCGCTCCCGGCAGCGAACCGATCGTGTTCAAGGACGTTCTGATCGGAGACGTGTGGCTCGCGACCGGCCAGTCCAACATGGAGATGCCCGTTTACAGCAAGGGTCGCTTCTGGTCCTCCAGAAACGGCAAGGAAGAGGCCGCGCAGGCCAACTATCCGAAGATCCGCCTTTACAACGCCACGTCGAAAAAATATGTCTCTCCCGGCATCGTTCAGAGCGAAGTCGTGGGACCGGGCTGGAAACTCTGCACTCCGGAAACCGTCGCGCCGTTCAGCGCCGTTGCGTTCTATTTCGGACGCCAGCTTCAGAAAGACCTCGACGTTCCGATCGGCCTCATCAGCGCAAGCTGGGGCGGAACCGCGATCCAGCCGTGGATCAGTTACGACGCGTATGCACGTGCCGGACGAACGAAGGAGATGTATCAGATCGACCGGATCAGCCGGAACTCGAAGGAGCTTCAGGAAAAATACGAAGCCGCCGTCGCCGAGGCGAAGAAGAAGTTCCTCGACTGGCAGAAGCGGTTCTATGAAACGTACAGCAGGGAGACCGCGGCGGCAGCCTCCTGGAAAAATTCTGATTTCAACGATTCCGACTGGGAAACGGTCTCATGCCAGGAGGCGTTCTTCCCGGGAGATGTAGACGGAGTTGCCTGGTTTCGCAAAACAATCGATCTGCCCGCAAACTGGGCGGGGAAACCGCTCAAACTCTCCCTCGGCGCGATCGACGACTGCGACGAGACATACTTCAACGGCGTCAAAGTCGGAGCGACGGGAACCGACGTCGACAATTACTGGTCGGTCGACCGGAACTATCAGATCCCCGGCAATCTCGTAAAAGCCGGCCGCAACGTCATCGCCATCCGCGTGAGCGATCAGTATGGGACCGGCGGCCTCATGGGCAACACCGACGAAATGTTCCTGCAAAACGGGAATCAGAAGATTTCCATCGCCGGAGACTGGCGCTTCAAACTCGAATTCGCCGCCGACCTGAAACGCATCGGGCTCCGTCCTGATCCGCAGGGATACATGACCTCGGATGAACGTCATCCGAGTTTTCCGGCGACACTCTACAACTCCATGCTCGCTCCGTGGACCGTCTATCCGATCTGCGGCGTGCTCTGGTACCAGGGGGAAAGCAACGCCGGAGATCCGGCGGATTACATCAATCTTCAGAAGTTGCTGATCTCCGATCTCCGGACGAACTGGCACAATCCGAAACTGCCGTTTCTCTTCGTGCAGCTCTCCGGATTTGAAAAGCATTCGCCGGATAAACGGCTTCCGGATGATTACTGGGTCGACCGTGCGCCAGGCAACCCGGCCTGGGCCGCATTCCGTGAAGCGCAGACCGCAACTCTGAGCGAACCCTACACCGGCATGGCCGTCTGCATCGACGCGGGCGACCACTCCGACATCCACCCGGCCAACAAGCAGGTTGTCGGCTACCGGCTCGCGAAGGAGGCTGAACGAATTCATTACGGAAAGAACATCATCTCGGCCGGTCCCAGTTTCCGTTCGATGAAGATTGAGGGGGACAAGGCGATTCTCTCGTTCGACAACGTCGGCGGCGGCCTCGTCGCCTCCGGCAGCAGGGAGGGGAAGCTGAACTGCTTCGCCATCGCCGGGAAGGACGGGAAATTTGTCTGGGCCGACGCCGTCATCGATGGTGACAAGGTCGTAGTCAGCTCTCCGTCGGTCAAGGAACCTGCCGCCGTCCGCTACGGCTGGGTCAGCTATGCGGGCAACTTGAACTTCTATAACAAAGACGGGTTCCCGGCGTGTCCGTTCCGGACAGATAAACCCGATTACATCACGAAATAAGCGGGAAACACATCATGAGGAACGGTCGGATTCCGTTCCCCTGTTTCAACAACGAAAAGGAATTGCATCATGTTGATCGATATGCCGTTGGCCGAAATGAAAACTTATCTCGGCAGCTCTCCCCTTCCAAAGGATTTCGACCGCTACTGGGCGGAATCGCTTGCGGAGCTTGATGCAACGCCGCCGGAACTGGAGCTGACTCCGGCGAAATTTCAGTCGCCGAACGCCGAATGTTTCGACCTCTGGTTCACCGGGACCGGCGGAGCACGGGTTTACGCCAAGCTGCTGCGGCCGGCGAAGGCATCCGGCAAACATCCGGCGGTCGTGCAGTTCCACGGCTACTCCGCCAACTCGGGCGACTGGAGTGACAAACTCAATTTTGTCAGCGCGGGCTTCACGGTTGCCGCTCTTGACGTGCGCGGCCAAGGCGGTCTTTCGCAGGACATGACCCCGATCAAAGGAACGACGCTGCGCGGGCACATCATCCGCGGTGTGGATGATCCCGATCCGAAGAAGCTGCTGTTCCGCAACATCTATCTCGACACGGTGCGGCTGACCCGTCTCGTCATGGCGATGGACGATGTCGATGAAACCCGGGTCGGCGCGATGGGCGGCTCGCAGGGCGGCGGCTTGACGCTCGCCTGTGCCGGGCTCGTTCCGGAACTGAACCGGGCGTGTGCGGTGTTTCCGTTTCTCTCGGACTACCGGCGGGTCTGGAACATGGATCTGGCCAAGGCCGCTTATGAGGAATTGCAATATTATTTCCGCCAGTTCGATCCGACCCATGCCCGCGAGGAGGAGTTTTTCGAGCGTCTCGGGTATATCGACGTGCAGAATCTCGCGCCGCGCATCCGCTGCCAAATTCTGATGGTGACCGGTCTCATGGACACGGTCTGCCCGCCGTCGACTCAGTTCGCGGCGTACAACAAGATCACTTCCAGGAAAGAACATGTGTTCTACCCGGACTTCGGCCATGAGTGGCTGCCCGGCAACGGCGATCTCATATTCCAGTACATGTTGGAGATGCTGCAGTAGAATGGCGGAATCAGACTGCATGGAAAAATTTTCGAGCGAAGAACTCGCGGCAATGCCGTTCGAGCAGGCGCTGGAGAAACTCGAAACCCTCGTTGCCAGAATGGAGACGGGACGCCTGCCGCTCGAGGAACTCATGAAGAACTTCGAAGCGGGAAGCGAACTTGCTCGCGCCTGCCGTGCGAAGCTCGATAAACTCGAACGTAAGATCGAACTTCTGACCCGCGACGACGGCGGACAGGGGCAGTGGACCGACTTCGAGTCGGACGTCCCCTCCCCCGTCCGCAATGCGCCGGAGCCGCCCCCCTCCTCCGCGCCGGACACTCCGGCGGGAGAAGAGCTGCCGTTCTAACGCATTCCGCCTGCGATGGAACCGATGAGCGAAACGGCTGCATCGGCGCCGTGGTCGAGCAATGTCCCGACCATGGCGCTCCCGACAACGACGGCATCTGCGTGCGCGGAAACCTCCCTTGCCATTTCGGGGGTTGAGATTCCGAATCCGGCCGCCACCGGGAGACGGCACGCCTGTTTCGCGGCTTCCAGTTCCAGGGCGAGTTCCGGCGGCAGTGAACTGCGCACTCCGGTGACGCCGCGGACCGTGATGCAGTAGACAAAACCGCTGCATCCTTCCGCGATTTTCGCGGCGCGTTCCGGTGAAGTTGCCGGTGAAACCAGAGGAATGAGTTCGATTCCGTATTTATCACACATCGGAATGATTTCGCCCCGCTCCTCCAGCGGAAGGTCGACAACGAGCACCCCATCGACGCCGGCGGCTTTCAGATCCGCGCCGAGACGATCCAGCCCGTGATTCAGCAACACATTGTAATAGGAGAAGAGCACGAGCGGCGTCTCCGGATGGGCCGCACGGATTCGCCCGGCGATTCTGAGAATTTCCGGAAGAGTGGTACCGGCCTTCAGCGCGACCTGTCCGGCTCGTTGAATCACCGGGCCGTCGGCCATCGGGTCGGAAAACGGAACGCCGAGCTCGATCATATCCGCACCTGCATCGATCAGGCGGTGGATGAGGATTTCGCTCTCCTCCGGCGTGGGACAGCCGACGGTGGCGTAAACGACAAGTGCGCTGCGTTGTTCAGCGCGGCAACGGTTCAAACAGCGGTTGATGCGTGATTCCATGATTTATTTCTCCCGGCTTTTCTTGTATTTTGCAATATTGTCCATATCCTTGTCGCCACGGCCCGAGAGACAGACGATGATCGACTCATCAGGCGAATAGTTTTTCGCGACCTTGATCGCCTGAGCGAGCGCGTGACTCGATTCGAGCGCGGGGATGATTCCTTCAAGACGTGAAAGTGTATCGAAAGCGGCGACGGCTTCGTCGTCGTTGATCGCGACATATTTTACGCGTCCGGAATCTGCAAGGTAGCTGTGTTCCGGGCCGACGCCGGGATAATCGAGCCCGGCAGACACCGAGTACGCTTCGACGATCTGACCATCGGGCGTCTGGAGCAGATAGGTTTTGCAGCCGTGCAGAACGCCGACGCGGCCACCGCCGATGCTGGCGGCATGCTTCCCGGTTTCGATCCCCTCCCCTCCGGCCTCGACGCCGGTGAGTTTGACCTCAGGATCGTTGAGAAAAGCGGAGAACATGCCGATCGCATTGCTGCCGCCGCCGACGCAGGCGAGGACTTCCGCCGGAAGTTTCCCGCGTTTTTCGAGGATCTGGCGACGGCTCTCCGTTCCGATCACGGACTGAAAATCACGAACGATCGCCGGATACGGGTGCGGTCCGGCCACCGTGCCGATCACGTAAAAGGTGTTTTCTGCGGTGGCGACCCAGTTGCGGATCGCCTCGTTCATCGCATCCTTCAGCGTGGCGGAACCGGATTCGACGGAGATGACCCGGGCTCCGAGCGTTTTCATCCGTTCGACATTCGGCGCCTGACGGGCGACGTCGACAGCGCCCATGAAGACGTCGCACTCCATTCCGAAGAGCGCCGCGACGGTCGCGGTTCCGACGCCGTGCATTCCGGCACCGGTCTCGGCGATGAGCCGTGTCTTGCCCATGCGCCGGGCGAGCAATGCCTGCCCGATCGTATTGTTGATCTTGTGCGCTCCGGTATGGTTCAAGTCTTCCCGTTTCAGATAGATACGGGCTCCTCCGAGCGACTCGGAGAGCCGTTTTGCGTAATAGAGCGGCGACTCGCGCCCGACGTAATCGGCGAGGAGTTCGCGATATTCGGCCTGAAACGCGGGATCGTCTTTCGCCTTCAGGTACTCTTTCTCAAGCTCGATCAGGGTCGGCATGAGGGTTTCGGCGATGTACTGGCCGCCGTAAATTCCGTAATGTGAGTTCATGATTTTGCTTCCTCGATAAAATGTTGTATTTTTTCTCTTGATTTGATTCCCGGGGAGAGTTCGACGCCACCGGAGACATCGACCCCCCAGGGTTTTACCTGCCTGATTGCGTCGGCGACGTTCTCCGGAGAAAGCCCTCCGGCGAGCAGGATCTCATATCGCTCCGCCGCGAGCGCCGCGCGATGCCAGTCGCAGCAGCGCCCCGAGCCGCCGCAGTCGGAGTCGACGACGAAATGCTCAACACGGTACTCGAAAAACCGCTCAGGCGCCGTCGACGCCGGAAGAGCTTTCCAACTGTGCGTCCCGTCCGCGACGGAGGGCGGCTCATGACCATGAAACTGAATGATGTCGAACAACTTCCGAATTTCTGAAACTTCCTGTTCCGTCGGATCGGCGACCACAGCAACGCTCCGAACACTTGCGGGAAGATCCGCAATGAGTTCGCGCCGCCGTTCCGGCGGGACAAATCGTTTCGAACTCGGAACGAGTACGAATCCGACATAGTCCGCGCCTGCGGCAACCGCACACTCGACATCACAACGCCGGGTCAAGCCGCAGATCTTCACTTTGACAGAAGTTCGCACAGTGTTTCTCCCGGATGTTCGGAACGCATCAGCGTCTCTCCAATCAGAAACGCTTTGGCTCCAAGTTGTTGAAGAGTCATCAAATCCTCACGGCTCCGAATCGCACTCTCGGCGACGGCGAGTTTTTCCGCCGGAATCCTCCGGATCAGCGAACCCGAAAGTTCAAGGCTCGTCTCGAAGGTCGAGAGGTTGCGGGCATTCACGCCAACGATGACAGCACCGTTTTCGAGCAGCATCGAAAGTTCTTCCGCCGTATGGGCTTCGCAGAGAACGTCGAGCCCGAGCGAACGCGCAAACGCGTACAGGCGCCGGAATTCCGCAACGGTCAGCATCGCCGCGATCAGCAGAATCGCATCCGCCCCGTATACACGCGCCTCGAGAATCTGGTACTCATCATAGATGAAGTCCTTGCGCAGCAATGGAATATGAACACATCTCCGCGCCCGTTCCAGATTTTCGAGCGATCCGGCGAAATAGTTGCGCTCCGTCAGCACGGAGAGGGCCGCCGCTCCGGCGTCTTCGAGTTCCGGCGCGAGCATCTCGATATCGAGATGCGGCCGGATCACTCCCTTCGATGGAGAGGCGCTTTTGAGTTCCGCAATCACCCGTGCACCGGGCCGCCTGAGGGCGGATTCAAATCCGAGCGGCTCAGGGAGCGTACCGAGCCGCGTTTCGAGCCGGGAGGCGGGAATGCGCTTCTTCTTCTCTTCGAGTTCGATTCGGCTCTTCGCCACGATCGTATCAAGCACCTTTTCCATGACTCGCCTCAATGAGTTGGTCCAGTTTACGCAATGCCGCGCCGGAGTCGAGAGAACGTTCAGCCAGTGCAATGCCTTCTTTCAGGGTCGGAGCCGCACCGGCGACGTAGATGGCCGCACCGGCGTTCAACAGCACGGAAGCGCGCGGTCCGCCATGGTTTGTACCGTCCAGCACCGAGCGGAGGATCCCGGCATTCTCCTCCGGAGTACCGCCGACAATCTCGGCGGGGTCGTAACTTTCGCCGATCAACAGTTCCGGAAGAAGTTCGCGCGTGCGGATCTCGCCATCCCGCAGCTCAGAGACTCTGGTCGGACCGCAACAGCTGATCTCGTCAATGCCCTCCATGCCGTGCACGACCAGCGCATGCCGGACACCGAGTTCGAGCAGCGCCGAAGCGAAAAGCTCGGTCAGCTCCGGTGCGTAAACGCCGAGCACCATCGCCTTCGCGCCGGCGGGGTTGCACAACGGCCCGAGCATATTGAACACGGTGCGGATTCGCAGTTCGCGCCGGATCACCGCCACATTCGCGAGCACCGGATGCAGTTTCGCCGCGTAAAGGAAACCGATTCCGTTTTCGACGATCTCCTGTTCAATGACCGGAACCGGCGCATCGAGATTGTATCCGAGCGCCGCAAGCACGTCGGCCGAACCGCAGCGGCTCGATGCGGCGCGATTGCCGTGTTTGGCGACCGTCACCCCCGCGCCGGCGGCCACAAATGCGCTTGTAGTCGAGATGTTGAAACTGTTGGAGCCGTCGCCGCCGGTTCCAACCACATCGACGACTTCACGCTGTCCACAGTCGATGAACGCCGCCGCGCGCCGCAGCATGCGGGCCGCCCCGACCAGTTCGGAGCAGGAAACGCCTTTCATCCGCAGTGCGGCCAGAAAAGCACCGATCTGCGAATGCGGCACTTCCCCGCCCGTCACGATCCGCAGCGCCTCCTCCATCTCCGCCGGAGCAAGGTCTCTCCTGCGAAATAGTTTATCAAGATAACGCGTCAGCATTTTTCACCTCCTGCCGCGCCGATATTCCGCGACCAGATCAAGAAAATTCGCGAGCTGCCGTTTCCCGGTCGTGGTCAGAATGGACTCGGGGTGATACTGAATCCCCTCAACGGGAAGCGTTTTGTGGCGGATTCCCATGACCTCCCCGTCCTCGCTGCGCGCGGTGATCTCCAGCTCCGGCGGCAGCGTATCTTCCGCAAGCGCCAGGGAATGGTAACGAACCACTTTGACTTTCTGTGGAAGTCCCCGGAACAAACCTTTGCCGTCATGCGTGATTTCGGAAACCTTTCCGTGCATAATGCGTCCGGCATTCACCAGCTTCATGCCGAATGCCTCGCCGATCGCCTGATGACCGAGGCAGACTCCGAGCAGCGGGATTCCGGCCTCGACCGCCCGGTGAATCAACTCCGGCATGATCCCGGCCTCGGCGGGACGACCGGGACCGGGTGAAAGAACAATCGATTCCGGGCGCATCGCGAGCGCCGCCTCCGGCGTGATCGCATTGTTGCGACGGACTTCGACTTCGGCACCAAGCTGCTGGAGATACTGCACAAGATTGTATGTGAACGAATCAAAATTATCAAGCATCAGAATCATGATCTCACCTCTCTCAATCAAAGTTCAAGATTCGCGGCGGCAAGCCGGATCGATTTCAACATGGCGGCGGCTTTGTTGCAGGTTTCCTGGTATTCCGCGGCGGGATCGGAATCGTAGACAATTCCGGCTCCGGCCTGGATCTCCATCTTCCTGCCGTCGAGGATGATTGTGCGGATCGTGATCGCCAGATCCATGTTCCCGGTGTAGCTGAAGTAACCAACCGCGCCACCGTACAATCCGCGCGGAGCCGGTTCAAGGTCGCGGATGATCTCCATCGCCCGGATCTTCGGCGCACCGGAGAGCGTCCCGGCGGGAAACGCCGACCGCACGAGATCGAACGCATCACACCCCTCCCGCAGCAACGCCTCAACCGTCGTAACCAGGTGCATCACATGGGAATAACGTTCCACCGTCATGAAGTCTTTGACCTGAACGCTGCCGGGAAGCGCGACCCTGCCGAGGTCGTTGCGGGCGAGATCGACCAGCATCAGGTGTTCAGCGCGTTCCTTCTCGTCACGCAGAAGTTCGTCTGAGAGCGCCATGTCCTCCTCCCGATTCTTCCCGCGCGGCCGGGTTCCGGCGATCGGGCGCAGAATCGCATTGCCGTTGTCGAGCTTGCAGAGCGTCTCCGGCGAGGAGCCGATCAGGATTCTGCCGCCGATCTTCAGATAAAACGTGTACGGTGACGGATTCACCATGCGCAGCGCCCGGTACAACTGGAGCGGAGGAATGGAATTCTCCGCCGTAAACTTCTGGGAAAGAACAACCTGAATGATATCTCCATCATAGATGTGCTTCCGCGCCTTCCGGACCATTTCCATGTATGTCTCACGACCGCAGTTCGAGATGAGTTCCGGAGCTTCCGGACGGTCGGAGAGCCGGATGACCGGCGGGCGGCGCAACCGTTCCGCGAGTGCGGCGATCCGGGTCACCGCATGGTCATACGCGGCCTTGAGCGTTTCGAACTCCGCCGGGCGCACGCAGACGCAGAGCATCATCGTATGTTTCACGTTGTCGAAGATGATCGTCTCGTCCGTGATGAGCATCGCGCTGGTCGGCCCTTCAAGGCCCGGTTTCGGTTCAGGCAGCGTCTCGAACTCCCGAACCGTCTCGTAATCGAGATACCCGACCGCGCCGCCGAAGAGCGGAGGAAGTCCCTCCACCGTCGCGGCCTGAATTCCCTGCAACACTCCGCGGAGCGCCATGAACGGTCCGTCCGGCATCGGCAGCTCCCGGCGCCCTGCGGCATCCGTCAGATACGCCCGGCCGTTCTCGACCGTGAATACCCCGTGCGGATTCACTCCGAGGAACGAATATCGACCGAACCGCTCCCCCGCCTCGACGCTTTCGAGCAGAAAGACGTTGTCATCATCCGCCAGGCGCGCAAGCACCGAAACCGGCGTCTCCAGATCAGCGATCAGCGTCTCCACCACCGGAATGAGGTTCGCGCCTTTCGCCAGCTCCCTGAATTCTTCAAAACTCTGCATTTCGATTTCTCCTTTTATCCGTGATTCTCTGAAATTTCGACACAAAAAAAGCGGGCCCGCAATCATACATGATCGGACCCGCCATAACCGGCACTGTTCGTCAAACCGCCGGAATCTATGTTATCTTTTATCCCTGATACAATCTCTCTTGCTCCGGCTTCAACGCACGCAAAAAACAGCCATGGCGGGCTTTCGCCACTGCCATCGCCAACCCTTGACAAGCTTGTATGCCGGACGTTTCAAAATAAAAACCTCAATCCATAATGAAAAACTATTTTTAAATATGGCACAAAAAAATGAAATTGCAAGTCTGATTTCAAAAAAAATCAATATTTCCGGTACATATCCAATTTCCGATGAAACCTGACAAACCGTAAAGAAATTCCACTTTTCGTTTCTTGACATCCTCTCTTTCTCCTGTATAATATGAGAGAACCCGACATATGCAACCCCACAGGAAAGGTCTGAAAATGAAGAAATATTCGCTGGCCGGATTCCGCCCCGCGCCGATCACGGAAAAAGAGGCCGTTGCGACCCGGCGCCATCAGGGAATCCCGGGGATCGAGCGTCTCGATTCGGGACGACTCTTCGCGACCTGGTACGGCGGCGAACTCAACGGAGAAGGACCCGGCAATTATCTGGTTCTCGCAACCAGCCGGGACAACGGACTCTCCTGGAGGGAGATCCAGATCGTCGCGCCGGACGGTGCGGAAGAACGGGCTTTCGATCCGACCCTGTGGCTCGATCCGGACGGCCGTCTCTGGTGGAGCTGGAGCCAGTGCGTCACCACCGGCATCTGGGATATCTTTGACGGGCGATCCGGCGTCTGGGTCGCCGTCTGCGACGATCCCGACACCGACTCCCCCGTCTGGAGCGCCCCCCGCCGCATCGCAGAAGGGGTCATGATGAACAAACCAACCGCCCTCTCCGACGGCTCCTGGGCGTTTCCGACCGCGCTCTGGGGAATTTATCCTGATAAACTCGATCCGCAATACACCGCCATCGCCCGTTCAAACATTTCCGTCACTCGCGACAAAGGGCAAACCTTTGAACTCATAGTCGGACCCGACATCCCCAACCGCGGTTTCGACGAACACATCCTTCTTGAACAACGCGACGGAGTCTGGCGCATTCTCGTGCGCACCCACTACGGAATCGGCCAGGCGTTCAGCGACGACTGCGGCAGAACCTGGCGCGATATCGGCGACTCCCGACTCGGCGGCCCGGACTCCCGCTTCGCCCTCCGCCGCCTCAAATCTGGAAAGCTCCTGCTCATAAACCATCAGACCCCGCTCCCGCTTCCCGGCGAGACTCCCGCCTTCCAGCGCGAAAAACTCACCGCCTGGCTCTCCTCCGATGACGGTGCAAGCTGGCACGGCCGGCTCCTGCTCGACGAACGTCCCGGCGTCTCCTACCCCGACTTCACCGAAGGCAACGACGGATTCCTCTACTGCGTCTACGATCGCAACCGCTGCGGACGGGGCGAAATTCTGCTCGCCAGATTCACGGAACAGGATGTTGAAGCAGGCGAATTCATCACTCCCGGCGGATTTCAACGCGGCCTCATCAGCGCTTTCCCCATAAAAAAATAGCAGAAAAAACGATCTCCCGCAGGAAATCCGAACAATTCGGGGTTATATTGTATACAATCACACGGGAGCGGTCTCCCGCGTGGTTGTATTTTTTTTCAGGAGATTTTCATGCGTTCACAAACAGAGAAACTCGGCACGGATCCAGTCATGCCGCTGCTGCTTCGCCTCGCGCTTCCCTCCATGGCGGGGCTCATCATCGGAAACTTGTACGTCATTGTCGACCGCATGTTCGTCGGGAACTACGTCGGCGCCACCGGACTGGCTGCGATGAACGCAGCCATGCCGATTTCGATGATCATCTTTGCGATTTCGATCCTGATCGGACGGGGGACCGCGGTTCTCTACTCGATCGAACTCGGCAAGAAAAACTATGAGGAGGCACAGAAGTTCTTCGGAATGTCGATGCTGATCTACCTCATCGCCGCCGCGGTCATCACATCCGCCGGCCTGATTTTTCTCGATCCTCTGCTGCATTTGTTCGGAATTCCGCCGGAAGCGCTGCCTTATGGGCGCAGCTATCTCTCGGTCTCGCTTTACGGCACGATCTTTGTGATGCTCGGATTCCAGAACAATCTGATCCGGGGAGAAGGTTACTCGGGGCTCGCGATGTGGACGCAGGTGATCGGCGCAGTGATGAACGTCGGACTCGACTGGCTCTTCGTCGCCTGCTTTGAATGGGGGATGGCCGGAGCGGCGTGGGCGACCGTCATCGCCCAGGGAGCGTCGGCACTCTGGGTCATGTGTTTTTTCCGGTCTCACCGAAGCATTTCGAAACTGGATGTACGCACCTTCCGCTTCTACGGGAAGGAGTATCTGTGGCGAATCCTCTACAACGGCTGCTCACCGTTCGCGATCAATGTCGCAGGAAGCGTGATCTGGACTGTCCAGAACCACATGCTGCTCAAGCACGGCAGCCTGCTGGCCATGTCTGCTTTCGGCGTGATCCTGACCGTCAACCAGCTGCTCATGGGTCTCGTCTTCGGCGTCTGTATGGGCATGCAGCCGCTGGTCGGGTACAACACGGGTGCGCGGAAATATCACCGCGTGCTGAAGAGCTTCTACTGTTCGATCGCACTGGCGGCCCTCTTCGCCCTGATACCATATTTCTGCGTGCAGGTGTTCGCACACCCGATCTTCACGCTCTTCGTCGGCGCGGACGAGACCGAACTGATCCGAATCGGCGTCTATTCCATGCGCCGGTTCCTGCTGCTGCTGCCGATCGGATGCGGCAGCATCCTCATCTCGCAGTATTTCCAGAGCATCGGCAAAGCGCCGGTCGCGCTTTTCATCGCGATGACCCGGCAGCTGGTTTTCCAGATTCCGCTGATCCTGCTGCTGCCGCTCATCTGGGGATATGACGGCGTGCTCTTCTCGGGGCCGCTCGGAGATGCGATCGCTTTCGTCCTCGCGTTTTTCATCATGAGACGGGAAATTGTGAAGCTGAGGAAACAGGAGCGCTCAGAAGACGCCGCGGAGAAAGCCGCCGCCTGAAAACCGGAGAGAGGGGCGTTTCAGCTCGAACGTTCCCCTCCGACTCCCGCCGGCAGCAGAACCGACGTCATCCACGATTGTGCGCGACCGTGTAGCGGACCGAGATTCCGGCAGGCAGTTCACGTCCGGTCGATTCGGGGATCGTCATCTCAAATGATTCGAACTCCCCTCCCCGGCCGCACGCCTCCACGAGCAGCCGCTCAAGCACACGACAGGAGAATCCCGGCGAGTGGCACGAAAGAATCACCGTGAACGGACGCCCCGGCTCGCGCAGCTGGTTGCAGACATTCAACAGTTTCGGAAGATCCTCCTCGATCTTCCAGAGCTGCCCGCTCGAACCGCGCCCGAAAGTAGGCGGATCAAGCGCAATGAGATTGTAACTGTTGCCGCGCCGCAGTTCGCGCTGAGTGAACTTGTTCACATCGTCCGCAATCCAGCGGATCGTCGAAGGGACTTGCGGATTGAGCGTCAGATTCTCCTTCCCCCATTCGATCATGCCGCGCGATGCGTCAAGATGGCAGACCGACGCTCCCGTCGCCGCCATCGCCATCGATCCAACGCCGGAGTAGCCGAAAAGATTCAACGCCCTGACCCCCTCTTTCAGTCCGGAATCCGCCGAACGGAAGAAATCCCAGTTGCGATACTGCTCGGCGAAAAAGCCGAGGTGACCGAACCCGGTCGGTTTGATCTTCAAAGTGAAACCGCCCCACTCCGCCATCCATGATTCCGGCAGTTTTCGCCGGAAGCTCCAGTGTCCGCCGCCGGAACTGTCGCGGGTGAACACCGCATCGGCGGCTTCCCACTCTACGCGCGGAAGCCCCGGCCGCCAGAACGCGTTCAACGCGGGACGAACCAGCCGGAACTCGCCGACCTGTTCGAGTTTCTGCAGATTCCCGCTGTCAAGAAGTTCGTATTTCATCTCTCCTCCGCACGGTAGACAATCTGCCCGTTGCACACCGTTAGCAGCGGCCGGTTGGTTCTGCGCTCGTAAATCGCCAGATCAGCGCGGTGTGTCGGCATCAGAGTCCCGCGATCATTCAGATGGAACGCATTCGCCGGATTGCAGGTGACCGCCGAAGCGGCCTGAAGTTCCGTCAGATGCCCTCCGTTCATGAGAGAGTGCCAGCCCGTATCGAGCATCGTGGTCGTCCCGGCCAGGATTCCCTGCTCCGTCTGGGAATATCCGTCCCGAACCCGGATCATGGAAGGACCGATCCGATATTCGCCGTTCGGCATCCCCGCCGCCATCGTGCAGTCGCTGATGCCGACGAGTTTCGACGACGTCTTGCAACGGCACGCCAGATCCACCATGCGTGGATTGATATGCCGCCCGTCGATGATCAGCTCAACCGTAACCCGGTCGTCCGTCAAAGCGATTCCCGGTAACCCCATCGCCCGCTGATGCAGCGGCGGCATGCCGTTGAAGAGGTGCGTACAATAGGACGCCCCCGCGTCGATCGCACGCAACGTCTGCTCCTCGTTCGCGATGCTGTGTCCCATCGACGGTTTGACGCCGTATTCGAGCAGCAGCTCCACAAGCTCGGTTGAATGCTCCAGCTCCGGAGCGAAGGTCATGACCTTTACCAGCCCGTTCCCCGCTTCAATAAGTTCGCGTGCAAAGCCGAGGTCGATCGGAACAATCGACTCCTCCTCCTGCGCACCGCGTTTGGCCGGATTGATGAAAGGCCCCTCCAGATTGATCCCGGCGGCATCGGCGCCCGGCAGCACGGGCTCCATCACTTCGGCCAGTCGCCGGAGGTTGGCGATCATCGTCTCACGCGGCGCGGCAACCACCGTCGGAAAAAACGACGTAACTCCACGCTCCGCAAGCAGCCGGCTCATCGATTCGATCGACTTCGGGGAGAGATCCACCGACGACGCGTCGAACCCGCCGGCTCCGTGAATGTGCGTATCGATGAATCCCGGCGTCAGATAGGCGTCCATGAACTCATGCACTTCAAGTCCCGGCTCCATCGAAAACGCGGAAATGCCGCCGACCGCCAGAATCCGGTCGTTTTCGCAGAGAACGGCGCCGTTGTCGATCCGCCGCTCCGGTGTGATCAGATAATCGGCGTGAAACAATCTGCGCACCCGATTTTTCATTTCATCCCTTCTCCCATATTCTGCCGGCGAACGATCACGGCTCGCGCATCGATTCGTCAAGCGATTTGATCAGCGGATGGATCAGATATTCGATGATCCGGCGTTCGCCGACCTTGATCTCCGCCTGACACTCCATTCCGGGAATCAGGCGGAAATCATCTTTTACATTCCGCAGATGTCCGGAAAGCGTGATGCGCGTCCGGTAATATGTCCGGGCACTGCCCGGTTCCCCCTGCTGTTTTTCGAAGGAATCTTCCGAGATTGTCCGAACCACCCCGTCAAGAGTCCCGTGTTTCTGGAACGGAAACGAATTGAGCTTCACCCGAACCTCGGAGCCGATGTGCACCCTGCCGATATCCTGCGGACGCACTTCAGCCTCCAGCTCGATTTCGCTGTCGAGCGGCACAAGCGTAATGAGCGCCTCCGCCTCCCGCACAGCCGAGCCGACCGGGAAACTCGCAATTTCATGCACCATCGCATTGCACGGTGCCCGCAGAACGTCATACGTCAGCTGTGCCTGGCTTTTGTCGTACTGCTTCTGGGTGCTGGTCAGTTCGCGCTGCACGCTCACAAGTTCCGTCGAAATGCTGTTGCGCCACTCCTCAATGTAGGAGTTCTTGCTTGCAATCGCGGTCTGCTCCTGGTGCTGCTGTTCAACAAGAGTATTGCGCAGATTGATCACCGACGCCTCCAGCTCCATGCGCTGAATCTGAATTTCAAGCGTCTCCTTCAGCGAAACGGTATTTTTCTCCTGCAGCTCCGTGAACATAAGTTCAATCCGCTTAATCGCCTCAAGCTGCTCTTCCTGTTTGGCAAGACTCTCGCTGGTCGTATGTTGCGACGCCTGAATCTGCTTGATGCTCTGATCGTAATAACGGATCTTCTCCTCGTAGAACTTCTGGCGCTGATCATAAATGGCCTTCTGCCAGACCTGATCCTCATTCTGCGGATCGGAGACTTCGTACTTCAGATGTTTGAACTCCGCGAGCAGCCGATCGACCTGCGCCCCGAGCGTGGAGAGCTCCGAGGCGAGCCGTTCCGCTTCCGCGACATTCATGACCGGATCGAAGGTAAAAAGAATCTGATCCTTCTTCACCACCTCGCCGACCTTCACATTGATGCTCTTGATGACGGTCCGCTCCAACGGTTTCATCACGATGTTCGGGCTGTCCGTCACAAGTTTACCCTCCGCGGTGACAACCATGTCGACCTTGCCGAACGTCGCCCAGACGACCGCCCCGGCCATGAAGAGAAACGCGCTCCAGATGCCGTAGCGCGCCCACCACGGAAGACGCTCGTGCTTGATCTCCAGAGCATCCGGCTGAAATTCAATCGCCTTGCGGCAGAGTTTTTCGTTTTCGCTCATTTGCTCAGGTTCCTTTCCATCTGCTGATGCCAGAAGTCACGATAGATGCCGTCATGCGTGAGAAGTTCGCGATGCGGCGCAAAATCGGTCTTGACTCCCTTGTCCATCACCAGGATCCGGTCGGCACCGCTGACGATGCTGAGCCGGTGTGAAATAATCAGGACCGTCCGTCCCTTCGCAATCGCCGAAAGATTTTCCTGAATCACGTTCTCGCTCTCCGGGTCGAGCGCGCTGGTCGCTTCATCGAAAATCAGAATCGACGGATTCGTCAGCAGCGCCCGCGCGATCGCCAGACGCTGTTTCTGTCCGCCGGAGAGATTCGACGCATTCTCCTCGAGCATGGTGTCATATCCCTTCGGCAGATTCGAAACGAATTCGTGCGCACCGGCGAGACGGGCGGCGAAAATAATCTCCTCGAGTGTCGCATTGCGCTTGGTCAGACAGATGTTGTCGCGAACCGTCCCGTTGAAGAAGTAGTTCTCCTGCAACACCACGCCGATGCTCGAACGCAGATGCGCCTTGTCGATCTCCCGCAGGTCGATTCCGTCGATCTTGATGAGGCCGGATTGAACCGGGTAGAGTCCCTGAAGCAGTTTCGTAAGCGTCGTTTTGCCCGATCCGGAACGTCCGACGATGCCGATCGTCGAGCCGCTCGGAACCTCCAGATCAAAATTTTTGATGACCTGCGGCGTATCCGGCCGGTATTGGAACGTCACGTTCTCAAACGAGATATTTCCCCGGAGCGGATTCCGAACCCCGCCGCCGGCCGGTTCGACCGGCGTATTCATGACCACGCCGAGCATCCGCACCGACAGAGCCACCTGCTGATATTCGTGAATCAACCCCACGAGCCGCACGAGCGGCCCGGTGACCCGGCCGGCAAGCATCTGGAACGCGATGAGTGCGCCGATGCTGATCTCATGCCGGAACACCAGCAGTGCCCCGAGCCAGATCACCGAAACCGTCATAAGCATCTCCAGCGCCTGGCTGATCGTCCGCGCCGTCATCGAAATTTTTCCGACCCGGAAATAGGATTTGATCGCATAGGCGGTCGAGTCATTCCACGCCTTCTCCTCAACCGGTTCGATCGCCAGCGACTTCACCGTGCGGATTCCGTGGATCGATTCGACCAGCATGCTCTGGCGCTTTCCCTCCGCCTGATAAAGCTCGTTCAAACGGCTCTGGAACGGTTTGATCAGAAGCGCAATAACCAGCGCCATCAGCACCGAATAGCCGATCACCACAAGCGTGAGCTCCACACTGTAAAGAAGCAGGAACGGGATGAACACCACGAGGCTGAAGAGTTCCAGCACGGTGAAGAAGAGATTTCCCGAAAGAAATCCGCGAATCTTCTCCGTCTGCTGCATGTGCTTGAGCAGCACGCCGGAAGGCACCCGCTCAAAGAATTCGATCGGCAGCCGCATGAGGTGTTTGAAGGTCTTCGTCGCAGTCGAAATATCGATCTTGTTCGTCGCGAACAAGAGCAGATAGTTGCGCAGATATTCGAGACACGCATTGAAGAGAATTGCCGCGACGATGCCCACCCCGAGCACGTTCAAAGTCTGATAGGTGTTGTTGACCAGCACCTTGTCGACGACGATCTGGAAGAACAGCGGCGTGATGAGCGCGATCGCGTTGATCATCAGAACCGCCATCGCAATCTGGCCGAAAAGCCCCTTGAGTTTCAGGAATTCCGGAATGAACCAGCGCAAGCCGAACGGCTGCTCCTCATCGGCGAGCCGGTAAACCCGCTTGACCAGCAGAGCTTTCCCCGCGGATATCTCCTCGAACTCCTCCCGCTTCAGAAACTGGAACTGCTGCCCCGGGTGATCGGCCTGAAACGCCGGGTCGACCAGCACAACCTGGTCGTACGCCCCGTCCTCCGCCTCCACATGCCGCAATCCGCAGATCACGTGATAGGAGCCGTCCTTTTTCATGCCGAGGAATGGAAACGCCTTCCCCATGCGGGCGAGATCTTTCCATTTCAACTTGATCCGCTTCGTCTTGAGGTTGTTTTCGGAAGCGATCTCCACAAGTTGCCGAACGGAAACCTCCCCTTCCCCGACCGCGTAATCGTGCAGCAGCCGCCGGATGTCCATCGGAATGTTGTGATGCCTTCCGATCGCCGTGAGTCCGAAAAGCGAACTGTGTTTGCGGTTGTCGACCGCCTGAAGCTGCCGGAAAATCAGAACCGGCCCCTTGAGCTTCTCCTTCAACTGTGAAACCGGGACGCTGATCAGCGGACTTTTCCCCTTGACCAGCGGATCGTAAAGAGTGACGGCTTCTCCTTTGATCTGCTTCAGATTCACCGCGCAGACCCAGTTTCCATTTTCCAGTTCAAGAAGCGCCGGCCCCTGATAGGTATCCACCAGTTCCGCAACGTCCTTGTGTATTTCCGGCTCGAGCTGAAGTCCCGCTGCAAGCGCCTGAAGCCCCCGGGCCGGACTCTCCTCAAATTGAGCCTTCAGCTCCGGAGTGAGCAGCGCATCGAAATTGATGTCGCGCTTCAGGTTTGCAGCCAGATTGCGCAGACACGCGATCCCGCTGGTAACAGATGCTTCCACGAAAGAAATCCCTTTCCTGCAAAGGTTTTAATAGATTCTGAATCAAAATTCCAGGAACAACCCGCCTACTCAGCCGACTCAGGCCCCGATTCAGAAAGCGCCTGAACTCCGGCTTCCGGCCCGGGAAAAAGAGCGAACAACGTTGAAAAACCGCTGATCTCAAACACGTCAGCCACCTCTTTGCGAAGCGAACAAAGCCCCAGAGCCCTGGAGGAGGCTCTCGCCTGCTTGGCCAGGACAAGAAACACCCGCAACCCGGCGCTGCTCACGTATTCCACCTCTTCGAGATCCATCAAGAATCCCCTGCTCCGGGCCAGTTCGGCCGCAAGTTCCCGTTCCGCCGCGGGTGAGGTTGCGGAATCGAGCCTCCCGGACAGCCGGGCAACCGTCACCCCGTTTTCGTTCTGAAACACGATTTTCATTCCGGTTACTCCCCTCTGCCGATCCGGAGCGTCAGAACATTCCGCCCCTGTTCCCGGCGATATTCCATCGATCGCACCATACTGCGAACCAGGTAAACTCCGACTCCGCCGATGTCACGCTCCTCAACGTCACCCGACGGTGGCGGCTCAGCCGCAAGCGGATTGAACGGTTTCCCGTCGTCACGCAGCGTAAGCACCACTTCCGAAGCGCCGAATTCGATTCCGATCTCAATCACCCGTTCGCCCGGAACGTCGTAGCCGTACAGGATGATGTTTCCCGCCATCTCCTCAAGCGCCAGATCGAGCGTGTAGCGGGACTTCTTATCGAGCTGCAGATACTCCGGCAGCCTGCGGATCTCCTCCGCAAGCAGCATCAGCTTATCAATCTCATTCGGCAGTTTGAACAGAAAATTCCGCCCCATGTCCTCCGCTCCCGCGATCGTTGATTCACCATCCGAAATGATGCCGCTCCTTGCGCGCCATCAACTTTCAAGAATATTCTTCACGCCCTCGAAAATAATCTGAGAAGCAAGCGCAGCCAGAAACAATCCGGTCAGTTTGCTCAGAATATTCAACCCCTTTCGTTTCAGAAGCCTTTCGAGTCTGTCCGAAAAAAACAAGAGCGCTCCCAATGCGAAAACCGCAAAGATGATTCCGAGAATTTCAGCAATGCGCACTTCCGTGGAGGGAACCCCTGCTCCCATCACGAGCAGTGTACCGACCGTGCCCGGCCCGACCGTGTACGGAATTGCCAGCGGAACCACGGAGATGTCACCATCGTCATCGGCCTGCCGCACTCCGGTCGGGACTCCGCCCCCCCGGACAACCTCGATTCCACTGAGCAGCAGCACAATTCCGGAGCCGATCCGGAAGGCATCGAGCGTAATGCCCAGATAGCGGAAAATCTGCTCCCCGAAGAGATACAGCACCATCGCAATCACCAGCACGGCAACCGTCGTCCGAACCGCCAGTCTGCGCCGCGAAATTTCAGGCTCGCCACGCGTCAACGTCACGTAGACGGACAAGACGAAAAACGGCGTCAAGAGAAAGAATATCTTGACGAAAACTCCGATGATCGCACTGACCGTCATTTCCGCCTCCCGTTTCCGCTTACCGGTTCTTCAATTCGTCCTGAAGTTCACGGTCCGCCTTCAGCACCTGTTCGGTCTGGCGCCGGCGGAATTCCTTGAGTTTCTCAGCCAGAGCCGCATCGGAAAGGGCAAGAATCGACACGGCATAGAGAGCCGCGTTCTTTCCTCCGGCCTTGCCGGCCGTCACGGCAGCGACCGGAATTCCCGGCGGCATCTGCACGATCGAGAAAAGCGCATCGAGCCCGTTGAACGGCTCCGATGCAATCGGAATCCCGATCACCGGAAGCGTCGTATGGGCAGCGACCACCCCGCCGAGATGAGCGGCCATTCCGGCGGCACAGATCACAACCTTGAATCCGTTCGCCTCCGCTCCGGCGGCAAATTCGGCCGCTTCCGTCGGCGTCCGGTGGGCGGACAGGGCATGCGCCTCATATCCGATCCCGAATTCGTCAAAAATCTTGAACGCTCCCTCCACCACGGGCAGGTCGCTCTTGCTGCCCATCAGGACAGCCACAACCGGCTTGCTCATTCCTCTCCCCCTTACGCTTCGTTTTCAGGAGCGTCATTTTCCGCTCCCAGCGTCGGCAGGGCGGAAGAAGACTCACCCGGCGTACCGAATTCGTAGGTCAGAAGTCCCTCGGCAATTTCCAGCAGCGCCCAGTCGAGATAATTCTCGGAGTCGCATTTGATCATCGGACGGGCTCCGAGAGCGAGCTGCTTCGCACGCTTCGCAGTGACGACCGACAGAATCTGCGGATCCGGAATCATCTTCTTCGCACGCGCCAGATAGGCATTATTCATACTCATAATTTGTGCTTCCTCTTTAAATATCGCAAGCGAAACGCCCGTTTTCCGGGGCGTTCCGCCGCGATGGTTACACTATTTTCCGCAACTCTCAGTAATCGATGATGTCGCGATTGTTGTCGATCAGCGTCACATCGCCGGACATGACGCGCATAAAGCGCTTCTCGAACTCCGGAACCGCGTCGAGGACCCAGCGCTCCGCGATCGCGGCACGCTCTTCGCACTTCATTGCGTCACGCAGCAGCAGCAGTCCGACGAAAATATAGGTCTCCATCTCCACAAGGCTGCGCGCCATGAGGTCGTGGTAAGCCTGATCCTTCTTCTCGGCGACAAACGCAACCGCCTTGAGCTGGCGCTCATGCAACTCCATGACCTTGTCGCGCAGACGAGCCAGTTTGCCCTGGAAGTCCAGCGAGGCGAGCTCTTTGATCCGCACGTCGTTGTCACGCTGGATCACTCCGCCGATCGCCGCGACAACCTGAAGCTGCGTCGTGCCTTCATAGATGTTCGTGATGCGCGCATCGCGGTAGAAGCGTTCGACATTGAAATCCTTCATGTAGCCGGTGCCGCCGTGGATCTGAATCGCATCGTAGGTCACCTGGTTCGCCATCTCGGTCGCGAGAGCCTTGCACATCGGCGTCAGAACGGCGGCGACCTTGTTGTAGTACTTCTGCTTCGCACGATCGTCCGCAGTGGCTTCTCCGCGCTCGACCAGATCATTGTAGCCGTTGCGCAGGTCGACCGTGCGGGTCGTCTCGTACAGCAGCGCACGAGCAGCAGTGAGCTTGACCTTCATGTTCGAAAGCATATCGTAGATCGCCGGGAACTGATCGATCGACTTCTTGAACTGCATACGTTCAGAGGCGTACTTGCGCGCCTCACGGTAAGCGGCTTCCGCGATGCCGACCGCCTGACCGCTGATCGCGACGCGAGCCCCGTTCATCAGGCTCATCACATACTTGATGAGGCCGAAACGGCGCTTGCCGCAGAGCTGCGCCGGAACGTCGTTGTACTGCAGTTCGCAGGTCGCGACGCCATGGATTCCGAGCTTGTGCTCAATGCGGCGGACGACGAGCTGCGGGCATTTTTCGGCGATGAACATCGACAAACCGCGGCCGTCGGTCGTCCCCTCCTCCGAACGGGCCAGCACGAGGTGAACCTGCGCGCAGCCGTTCGTGATGAACCGCTTCATGCCGTTCAGATACCACTGCCCGGTCTTTTCATCCTGCCAGGCGCGCAGCCGGACCGACTGAAGATCGGAACCGAAATCAGGCTCCGTCAGGTCCATCGAACCGTCGAATTCTCCGGAGGCGAATCCGGGCAGATACTTCTGCTTCTGCTCTTCCGAGCCGAAGAAGCTGATCGTCTCGGCGATGTCCTGCAGCCCGAAGATATTCTGAAGCGAACCGTCGGCGCGCGAAACCATCTCGGTCATCATCGTGTAGACCGAAACCGGGAAGTTCAGTCCGCCGAAGCGGTGTTCCAGCATCACACCCATCACGCCGGCCTGCTCCAGATCCTTCAGGTTCTGAACCGTCAGCGGATGATAAGTGACTTTGCCGTTCTCGAAGTGCGGGCCTTCCTCATCGACCGTGCGGCTGCGCGGCTCGATGCGGTCGCCGCAGATTTCGCCGACGATTTCGAGCACGCGGTTGTAGTTGTCGAGCGCATCCTCGAACGAGGTCGGCGCATTGTCAAACTCCTGCGCAAACTTGTAGTTCTGCTCGCGCAGGGAAGCCACTTCGGTCAGGTCGAGATTATTCAGCGTGAAGACCAGATCGCTGTTGTCTTTGAAAAAGTTAGCCATGATTGGAATCCACCCCTCTTACGCTTTGGCCTTGAAGGCTTTGATCATTTGCGGAATCACGGTATTCAGGTCGCCCACAATCGCGTAATGGGCGGTGCTGAAGATCGGCGCGCCGGGATCGGTGTTGATCGCGATGATCTTCTTCGACTCCTTCATACCGGCAACGTGCTGAATCGAACCGGAGATGCCGCAGGCGATGTAAAGACGCGGACGCACGGTCACGCCGGTCTGCCCGACCTGGTGATCGTGGTCGATCCACCCTGCGTCGACAGCGGCGCGCGAAGCCCCGACTTCCCCGCCGAGCGCTTCCGCCAGCTTGTAGATCAGCGAGAAGTTCTCCTTGCTGCCGACCCCGTAACCGCCGGCGACGATGATCTGAGCTCCTTTGAGATCGACTTCCTTGTCGGCACGGACGCGCTCAAGCACCTTCACGACGGTTTCGACGTCGGAGAGAGCGGGCTTGACCTTCACAACCTTCCCCTTGCGGGTCGGATCCGGATTGTCCATCTTCATGACGCCCTCGCGCACGGTCACCATCTGCGGATCGTCCCAGGTGTTCACGATCGTCGCGATGATGTTGCCGCCGAAGGCGGGACGGATCTGCATGAGCTTGTTTGTGTAGCTCTTGTTGTTCTTCTTGTCCTCGAAGTCGTCGATCTTGAGATCCGTGCAGTCGGCGGTGAGGCCGCCGAGCTTTTCGGAGGCGACGCGCGGCGCAAGTTCGCGCCCCTTCAGCGTCGCGCCGAAGAGCAGAATATTCGGTTTATGCTCCTTCACAAGGTCGACGATCGCCCGGGCATACGGCAGAACGGTGAACGGCTCAAGCCGCTCATCCTCAACGAGGTAGACCGTATCGCAGCCGTAGCTGTACAGCGTATCGACGCAATGTTCAACTTTGTCGCCGAGCAGCAGTGCTTCGGTTTTGACGCCGAGCTTCGAGGCGAGTTCGCGACCCTTGCAGACGAGTTCAAGGCTCACATCGGCGATTTTCCCGGCTTCCTGCTCGATGAAAATCCAGACATTTCCCATTTTTTCAGACATGATGTGCTTACCCCAGAGTGTGATCGCTGATGAGTTCGTGAATCAGAAGGCTGATGCCTTCGTCGGTCGCGGGAACGCTCTTGGCTTCGCTCGCTGTGAGCACCACGCTCATGACGTTCTTCACCTTGGTCGGAGATCCCGGGAAACCGATCCGGCCAGGATCCGCATCGATGTCCTTCGCGGAGAACTCGCGAATGAGCAGCCCGTTCTTTTCGAGCTTCTTAAGTTCCTCGTCCAGCGCCGCACCTTCGGTGTAGTTCGCATTTGCATACGATTTCGCCACTTCGGACGCGGTCTTTGCGCGCTTGAATTTCATAAGTTTCTTGGCATTCATCGGACGCGGCTCGTTTGCGTCAATGACGGTCAGGAGCGCCGGAGTCGGGCTTTCGAGCACCTCATAGCCGCCTTCGATCGCGCGGCGGACAACGACCTTGCCCTTCTCGAGACTCCGAACCTCTTCGACATAGCAGAGCTGAGGAATCTTCAGCTTTTCCGCGATCTGCGGACCGACCTGGGCGGTATCTCCGTCGATGGCCTGCCGACCGCAGAGGATCAGATCAAACTTGCCGAGCTTCTTCGCGCAGCAGGAAAGCGTGTAACTCGTCGCGAGCGTATCGGCTCCGGCGAGAGCGCGGTCGGTCACCAGGACCGCCTCATCGGCTCCGCGATAGAGCGCCTGGCGCAGCACCTCCGCCGCGGCCGGCATTCCCATCGTTGCGACCACGACGCGCGCGCCGTAACGATCTTTGAGCTGCAGAGCCAGTTCCAGCGCATTCAAATCCTCCGGATTGAAAATCGCCGGGAGCGCGGCCCGGTTCACGGTCCCCTCCGGCGTCATTGCATCGCCGGAGATGTTCTGGGTATCCGGAACCTGTTTGACGAACACGAGTACGGTATAACTCACAGTTTCGACTCCCACATTGTTGTTGTTTATGGTTCGTGTGCAAATACAGCAAATCGTAGTAATATACCGCCGTACGTTCAAATAGCAACCCCTGTGGAACAGCTTTTTTTAAAAAAAACGCACTTCAGACGCTTGCCGGAATCCGTAAAGAATGGTATACTATAAGCCATCATGGTAAAAGTTGCAGACAAAATCATCTACATTCAGGACCCAGACGGCAGCCGGACCCCGTTCGATCCGCTGACTCTTCAGACGCGGCTCATCAACTGTTTTCTGACCGCGGGACTGCGGGAAAACAGCTATATGGCCGAAGATATCGCGCTCGCGGTCGAATACACGCTGTTGAACAGCAACCGACCCGAGCTTGTTTTCGGTCAGGGGGAGCTTGCCGCCGCCGTCGTCCGGATGCTGGAAGAGACAGGTTTTCCCGAAGTTGCCGCTCTTTACCGCCGCACAAGCGGCGAGCGGCGCGTTGCAATCGACTCGGATCCGGCGTCGGTCGCGGGGCTGTTGCGGAAATTTCTCGCATGTTCCGACGAGGCGTTTTTTGACCGGATTGCGGGGGAAGTCACGCACGCGGCCCGGACGCTCGGGATCACCGAGGCGGATCCGCACCTCTATCTGGAGCTCGCGCGTCACTATGAACGCAGATTCGCGCTTGAAGGAATCGCGGGAGATCCGGTCGCCCGTCTCCGCGGGCGCACGGCTGCGACCAGGGAAGAACTCTCGGCCGTGCTTCCGGCCGAAGCGCGTGCACTTGTCACGCAAGGAATCTTGCGGGTCAACGAGATCAATGAAATCTTCTCGCGCATCCGTTTTTTCTTCATGATGCGGCCATTCGCACAGAAATTCAATCTGAGCGCGCCTGTAACTGAAATGGAAATCGAGCCGCTGCTCTTTCAGATGAGCCGGACGCTTGAACAGGCTCGTGCCGCCATCGAAAATGCGATCCAGCTTCCGGAACCGCTGCCGGTTCAATTGTCGATTCCGGACATGTCGCAATTCATCACCGAGTTTTTCGGAGTGGAACAGGAAAAATCGCGCCGGCTTGCAGACGAACTGGCGGAAACGCTCTGCTTTGAATTTAAAAACGGCATTTACAAGCTCACCGTCAACTGAAGGCCGGGAATCCTGCTGACTCTTTTCATGCAGAGATTCCGATTTGAACGCCGGAAGCTCTGAAAAAGCGAAATTTTTCGTTGCCGGGCCTTGAAAAAATCAGGCTTTCATGTTATATTTAGGATAAACAGCGCGGGGTAGAGCAGTGGCAGCTCGTCAGGCTCATAACCTGAAGGTCGTTGGTTCGATTCCATCCCCCGCTACCACTTTTGTCTTCGTCTCTTCTCCGTTTTGAGCCATAAATCAGAGCTCCTTCTGAAGTTGAATAGAGGGCAGCTGAAAGATCTTCAATTTGAGATAAAATAGGTCTCGAAAGCCATATGCCTGGCGGATGAGTGCGCAAAATATCGGACACTACCGATGGACAGAATCTGGCGATCCTATATTCATTTGCTGCAATTTGCAAAGCAAATGGAATTCCATTCCGAAAATGGCTGGAAGATGTTCTTCCACGTTTGAGTTGTATATTGTTTGCAATATCGCATCTGCATTACTGCCTCACTTGTTTGTTTAAAATCCCGCATATTCCATCCCTGATTTGAACGGCATCCTCATATGTATAAGTTATAATAATTTCTTTACAAGTGATAGTGATTCTTGGATACGGTCCGTATGTATTATTGCATGAGATTTCAATATTTTTAGATGAATCTATAATAGATCGCAAAGAAACAACCCCTTGAGGTGCTATTTCAACGATAGGAATTCCATATTGTGTTTCATACTCAGAAGGTGTTAATTTCTTGAACTGAGCCGCTAGCGCGGCAGGGAAAGCGAAACGAGAATATCCAAATGAAGAAAAATCGCTGGTGATTT